>JABSRN010000099.1 GCA_013214025.1 Polyangiaceae bacterium | reverse complement strand
GTTCCTACACGAAGCCCTCGGTCACGATCTTGCAGAGATAGCAGTTATTACAGGTGTTTCGGTCTCGG
This sequence comes from Polyangiaceae bacterium, assembly GCA_013214025.1. Taxonomy (GTDB): domain Bacteria; phylum Myxococcota_A; class Polyangia; order Polyangiales; family Polyangiaceae; genus JABSRN01. Next base: position 3,920 of record JABSRN010000099.1, on the reverse strand, counting down.
CGGCGCAGTCGAGGTTGGTGCGAGGGCGACGAGAGTTGCATAAAAGAGTCAAGAACGATGTTTATCTGTCAGCACGACTGGTAAGCAAACGCGGGAGTCATAGCGATGACTAAAGCAGAGGCGACAGGCAATACACAAGAGGTCGAGCCCGAGGAGGTCATGAACCTACTCGGAAGCTCATTGTCCCCAGCGCATCTTTTTTCCCCAGCGGAAGATGCCGGCAAGGTATCCGCCAGGCGACCCCAGACCGTGGACATGATTGGCCGAGCCATCACGCGTGAGCACGCATCGCGTTGGCATCCGCAGTCGTGGGCGCAGCATCGCCCCAAGCTGGCTGCGGTAGCTTTGATCGCGGCGGGCATATTGCTGGCTCTGGGATTTCGGTGGCGTATCGACGGCCTGACGACATCCGGCGGCGTTAGCGCTCCGGTTTCAGCTCTCTCCTTTGAAAGCCACCTGTCGGACGCTCACGGACTGGTCCAGCTTCGACGCGAGGGCGGACTGCCTGTCAAAATGGCCGTCGGTGCCGCGCTCAATGCTGGCGACACTGTCAGCACCGCTGACGGTGCAACTGCGAAGTTATCCCTTCCAGGCGGTATCGATCTCGCGTTGAACGGCTCCACCGAGTTGGGACTCACCGCACCGCCCAACGCGACTGGCTCAGCCCCGGCTAGCCCATCCCGGGCGAACGTGGCGATCGCTACACGACACGTCAGTCTCTCCCGCGGTCGCCTGCACGCCAGTGTGGATCCGACGCCGACAAAATTCCCCAAGCTCACGGTTCATACGCCCGACGTGGATGTCGTGGTGACGGGCACTATTTTCACGGTCGACGTCAAGCACTTCGCGGATGGTCGCGTTGCGACCGCGGTTGCGGTGGTTCGTGGGCAAGTCGTCGTGCAGCAGGGTGGGGCGCAAAAAGCCAAATTGTCCGCGGGCGAATCCTGGTCCTCGGGTGCAATATCCTCGGGGGTTGCCGACAGCGCCTCCAGCGAAGTCGCCGGTCCCGATTGGGTACCGGATCCTGGGTCGTCCGCCGTTCCTCGGGCAGCAGCCTCAGGGTCGGCCGTGTCGTCCGAAACAGTGTCCTCCGAGTCCTCCGCGGTAGGCACCCTGGCCGACGAAAATCGGCTATTTCAGGCTGCGGCCGACGCCAAGCACAGCGGGCGCGCAGCAGATCAGATCAGATTGCTGAGACGGCTACTCGGCCGTTATGTCGGTTCGGCGTTAGCACGAGAGGTTCGAGCGGAGCTGATGCGGGCTCTGGTGCGGAGTGGACAGAAGTTTCAAGCCCAGCTTGAGGCCCGGCGCTACCTCAAGGCTTATCCTTCCGGCCCGGCCCGGGCTGAGGCGCAGTCCCTGTTGGATCTTCCGGACGATAAGGCGAGCCCCACCACGGATGTTTCCCCTTAATTTTCGCGGATTTCCCTTGGAAGAAGCGGCGTCGGTTGGTACGGCGTACTGCAGCTTTTTTAGAACAGAAATATCGACGGGGTCGGGGCAGTTTCTTGCCTGATATGGACCGCGCGCGGTGACTACGAGCCCGTCGGCGACGGACTCGATCGACGGAAGCTGCAGGACACCGATGAAATCAGAATCAAGCCGAGGACACTCATTCGAGGGAGCGCGTCGCTTACCCCGAGCATTGGTCCTCTTGGTCTTCTGCATGTTGTGCGCCCCGGTTTCGTGCGGCGACAAGTCGGACCCCGAGCGCTTCACGACCACCGCTGAGTGTTCCCCCGGCGACAAGGTTGCCTGCGAGTGTGAGGATGGACACGTTTCGAACCGACTGTGCTTGGTCGGATTCGCCGAAGCCGGCGACGGCGAAGGTTACTACTCGCCTTGCGACTGTGGTGGCTGCCTGGGTTATCCGGACTGCCGCGGCTGTGACCCGAGCGATTGTATGGAACTGTGTCTCTGCGAGACCCAAGGCGCGGCCGATTCCTGCGCAGAAGCTTGTGACGTCCGTGACTCCGGCTCTGAGTAGCCGCTAGCGATTCAACATCATGAAGATCCGATTCACCACCTGCGCCAGTTTGGCGATTATCGCTTGGGCCGCGCCCGGCATAGCGCAAGCGCCGCCGCCACCGCCGCTCCCCACCAATCCCGGGCCGCCTCCTCCAGCAGCCGCAGCTCCTCCAGCAGCCGCAGCTCCTCCACCGGCAGCCGCGCCTGTCGCAGCCGTGCCGCCCACCGCCGTGCCTGCTCCCATGGCGATGCCCGGTGCTCCTGCTCCTGCAGCCGTTGCTCCCGCGGTCGCAGCGGTACCGGCCCCCACCGTCGCTGCTGATGGCACCGCCGTTCCAGCTGGCGCAGCGCCAACTGGGGCTGCCGCTGCGCCAACCGCCGCCGTTGTCCCGGCCGAAACCGGCTCGATCTTTTTCGATATCGCGATCGGCCCAGCTCTGGGAGTCGGGCGTACTTCTGAGTCCTACGGTCTCGCCTACGCCCCCAATGACAAGACGGATAACCCAGATGCCATGGCTCGGGTGGTTCGCGAAGAGCGCGCGGCGAATATCGACTTGATCGCCACGGTGAGCCCCTACTGGGAGCCGCGGAGCTACAAGAACAAGCCCTTCGACCAGAAGTGGCTCATTCCTCGCCCGCTGATTGGCGTCAGCCTGTTGGCTCCCAGCGAGCGGCTGTACCTCGGACTCAGTGTGGATCCGCTGCAGTTCCTCAATATTTCCGGAGGGGTGCGCATCGGCACAACTGAGCGCCTAATTGGCCCACAGGTGGGCGATAGTGCTTTGCTCAACCGTGACGGCACCGCCCAGGAGCCCGTGACCCGGGACGAAACTCGCGCGTCAGGATTTGTCGCGATTACCGTAAGCAACAACCTAATCTATCGGTGGTTTAAACATGCCGATTGAACTCCCCAGGCGCATTGGGAAGAGACGATTCATGAGAGTTACAAAAGTTACCTGTTTGCAGTTCCTGTTGTTAGCAGCCACTGGCGTGTACGTCAGTGCTTGCGCTAGCGGTGATGGAGACCTTCAAGAGGTTCCCTTTCACGCTCCAGCCGAGGCTGAGGTAAAGTCAGCTCAGGCGGCAGTGTATCCCGATGGTGGTTCGTGCAACCCGAACTTCTGTGTCGCTGGCACTGGATCCGCGTGTTGCCTGCCTTCCGGCGAGTGTGGCATCGATTTCGGTCTCGGCTGCGTTCAGCCCCTGGCCGACGGCGGCCCGCCCCCCGCGACTAGTACCAGCGGCGGATTCATCGGCGGAGACACCACGGGCGATGATACCGGCGGCGGATTCATCGGCGGCGATACGACTGGTGGCGGCGGGTTTATCGGTGGTGGCACCGGTGGCACTGGCGGTACCGACAATCCCTTTGGCGGCTAGTTTTAATTCCTCCGCTAGATCTCGCTCCGCGGTCTGTGTCCGCAGCTAGTTTTTTTAGCGGTCAGTTCTCGCGGATTCATTCCGCGTCCCATACGGGGGCGCGGTTTTTCGCGTTTGTGTGTCCGCCTCAATTTGTCTGCTCAGCGGAATGTTCCCGAATACCGGAATCGCTCACTCGGTTGCCTGATGTAGGTGAGAGGCGGTGACTAAGGACCCGTAGGCGCAGAGGCCCGAGAAGGGCCGAGGAGCACTGGATGACATCACGACCGACAAATACCCCCCATTCGGCGATCACCCCCGGCATGTCGACCCCAGTCCGTGGCGGAAGCCGTTCGGTGTGGATCCCGCGCTTAGCGGTTTTGGGGGCGTTGGGTCTCGCGGCGTCGATGCCCGGCTGTGCAGCCCATAGCGATTTCGAAAGTGCCGGAGAATACGACGAGGGTTATGACGAAGAGTACGAGCTCGATGGCGGTGCTGACGCGACTGACGGCGGCGATGACGGCGGTACCGGTCTCGACGAGTTTGACGAGTTCGGCGAAGGCGGCGGCTTGTTGGGCGGCGGCGAAACTGGC
>JABSRN010000098.1 GCA_013214025.1 Polyangiaceae bacterium | reverse complement strand
GGATTTTCAATCCCCGTACCGCGTGGCGTGGCGTTACTACGGAGCTTCGAGGGCGCCCATGTCTGGGGCTGCACCGTTGAAGTTGCCCGGCAAGGCCCCATTGACGTCGAGGGAGTCATCGGTGGCGGTGTTGATAGCCGGACTCGCCGACTGGAGTCGGAAATCCGCCGGCACGGCATCGATAAACAGGGGATTGAGCAGGACGTCCCCGGTTTGTCCACCACAAGCCCGACAGGTTCCCGCAGCGTTCCCGAAATAGAGGTTGTGGCTGAGTGTCGTGAAGGAGACGAGCTCTGCATCTATTCCGAATCCTGCACCAGAGGAGTGGAACACGTTGTTTAGGACCCGGAACAACGTGCTCACGGGGCTGACAAATAAGCCCGAGCCGGCGTTTCCAGTCACCGTATTGTGGCGAATTGTATACGAGCTGGCGGTAGCGAAAGCGTTGATGCCTCGGGCGCCGTTCGACCAAATTTGATTCAGCTCGATGACGCCACCGCTCGTCCCATCGGTGTCGATAGCGATACCGTCTTGCGAGTTGGCGTAAATGAAATTACCGAAGACCCGAACGGAGTTTGCGTCGGTTGAAAAACTCATGCCTTCGACGTTTCTGGTGAGTCTGTTACCAGGGCCTATCACTGCGTTCGGGGCGTAAATAGCAATGCCGCGATCGCCCGAGTCGTGAATGTAGTTGTCGATGAGGGTCACGGTGCCAGCATCTGTCCACACGTTGATGCCGTCGTCCACACAGTTATAGAGCTCGACACCCACCATCGTGAACACGCCGCTCCTGATCCACAAGCAGTCGCCCGCAACGTCTTCGTTGGGCAGATTGGTTCCGTTGATGCTCACTGTACCGTCACCAATGAGAGTCACATCACCTGTGACTCTGGGCAGTTCGTTCAATCCGCTGCCGTCAGGGTTGAGCAAAATATCGAGGGAGCCCTCGAGCAAGATCACGCTGCTCGTTCCGGCGTTGGTTTGGTTCAATGCCTCGCGGAGAGACACCTCTGAGTTTGCGTTGTCTTCGTCGACAGCTGTGGTCACGGTCAGCAACTCACCCGCAGCGGCCACGGCGACGGTCTGTGTTGCTTGCGCGAGATTGCTGTCGGTGTCGCGGACTTCGGTGCGAATGGTGTAGACGCCTGCTGTTGAGTAAACATGGCTGGCCGCTTTGGTTGTGGAAAACCCCGTGTCCCACGTGCCGTCCCCTTCCCAATCCCAGCGTGCTTCTAAAGCCGCTGGGCTGTCCTCAAGATCTACCGAGTCTGACGCGTCGACGTTGAAGGACTCTCCTACCTCGGCGGCTCGGGGACTCACCGAAAAGCGTGCCTGCAGCCAGCAATCGTCCGTCGAGCCGTTGCAGTCGTTGTCGTAGCCGTCCGCACAATTGAGGCCGACGATGGTTTCTGTTTGCACAGGCGAACAGTCTGCCCCACAGCTGGTCGGGTCGTCGTTGCAGTCCGTAGAGTCTGCGACATATCCCAAGGGCTGCGTGCATTGGTCGTCGGGCACGTTGCTGTCGCCAAATCCGTCGCCGTCCAGGTCGCGATACCACGTGAGGGAGTTGTCATCACTGACACCACAACCACACAGACCGGCTACGGTTTTGCTTGGATCGCCAGGGCAGTCGTCGATAGCTGCGTCTCCGGCGTCTCCGGCGTCTCCGGCCACGGGGTTGCCTGCATCCCCACTATCGCCACCAGCGTCCCGGGGCCCAGCATCCGAGGAAGCGTCCCGAGGCTCAGCATCCGAGGAAGCGTCCTCGGCGGCTGGAGCCTGCGCGTCCGCCGTTGACGCGGGGACGAGTGGGTCGCTCTGATGGTCGTAGTCAAGGTGACCACATCCACACACCAGGCCCACGCTAAGTGCGACTTGCCAGATGCCCCTAGCCTTCATTGCGCCCGCCACCAATCATCCCATCCTCCACCGTATCACATGGGACAGCGCAGGAACTGTTTGCTGCAGATCCGGGCGAGTGGGGGTCGGGGCCCTCGCCTTCGGCGAGTCCAAGTGTACGAGCCACGCTACATGTCCCCACAGACGGAGGCGGCCTGCTCGCCTCACGCGACCAAGGCTCAGAAGCCCTAGCCCGCTAAGCGCGCCACGCCAGATGCAATGAGCACCTCATTCAGGTGCTTGCCGTTGGCGAAGCAGTCCGCGATGGACGTCTCGCGTGTGCTGTAGAAGAGATGCGCAACGTAGCGGCCGTGAAGGTCCGCCCGTTCGGTTTTTACGACGACAAATCGCGCCGTCATCAACTGCTTGGTGACGAAGAGCTTCGCGGCCCTGCCCTTTGCCTTGCCCGCCTCCGCCGTATTTATCTGAGCCAGTCGGATGCGTTGTTTGCGGAAGGTTTCGAACCCGAGATAGATGTTGAGATCCAGAGTATCGCCATCGACGATGTTGAGCACCTCGGCTCGATATAGGTACTCCGGATCTTCGGGCCGTTGAAGCTCAACGTCCCCCTCATCGCCATCGATACCCGCCCGGATCGCAGCCGCCAACTCACGGGCGTTCATCCCCTGCTTAACAGCTAGCACCTCGTACTGACTGCGTTCCTTCAGGGACGATATCGTGAGGAGTGACCGATAGTGGGACCAGGTGAGCCCGAGAGTGGTGGGTGCCTTCTTGTACAATTGTTGGAACACAACCGCGCGTTGCAAGTTGCGCAGGCCAATACCGCTGTCGCGCGCCAAATCCCGGAGAACAGAATTGTGATAGCCGACCTCCTCGGAGAGCCGCGCCCCTGCGATTCGTTCACCGACGGACCAGAAGGCTTCGATCTTGTCTGCCGACGCTGAATCATCAGCGCCAACCACTAGCTTTTGCAAATCCCCCAGTAGCTTCTTATACTGCCTTGAAGTGAGTACCCCGGTCGTATTGGCCATACCCGCACGGTAATCGAATTTCAGATCTCGTCCACAGGGGACGAGATCTGGCGTGACATCGGCGGCTGGCTGCCGACGGAGGTGCGGGCGACGTTGTCAAAGGCACAGCTAACCTGTGACCGCGCACCTACCGACCGCCGATTGGGCGCGTCCGACGTTCTGTCGGTACTGTGCCAAAATGTCAGAACTCCGACAATTTGTCGGAGGGGCTCGCCTTCGGCGAGTTCAGTGTACGAGCCACGTTAGACGCTGCTCATTCCCCTCACGCCTTCGGCGAGTGCGCTAACGAGCCCGGAGGACGATCGCTGCTTGAACTGCCCCAGTCAGCGCGGTGCTGCAATTTCCGCCACATTGCGCTACACTCTCGGCATGACGGTCACAGTCGAGTTGAGCGATGCTGAGGCGGCGGAACTGCACGAACGGGCTAAGAGTCTAGGCGTTCCGGCGGAGGTTCTCGCGCGCGCCGCAGTGGCAGATCTGCTAGGTCAGCCCGCAGACGACTTTGAGGCAGCAGCCACGGCTGTCCTTAACAAGAACGCGGAATTGTACGAGCGACTCAGTTAGGGTGCGATACCTGACCTTCGGTGAGGTAATACGCCTTCACGGACGAATACTGGCGTCCTCCGGTGGTGCTGCCGGCATTCGAGATGTGGCGATAATCGAGTCGGCCATCCAACAACCGCGGTCAACCTTCGACGGGGCCGAACTCTATCCCGAACTCGTGCAGAAGGCGGCGTCTTTAGGGTTCGCCCTCGTGCAGGGTCATGGCTTCATCGATGGCAACAAGCGAATCGGGCACGCCGCCATGGAGGTATTCCTCGTGCTGAACGGGTTCCAAGTCGACGAAACAACCGACGAACAAGAGCGCCTTGTACTTCAGGTCGCGTCTGGCGATGCAACGCGAGAAGAACTGACGAGTTGGCTGCGTGAACGCATCCAACCGGTGAACAGCTCCTAGAGGGAAGCGTCAGCCGTCGAGCTATCGCCTACCGCCGCATCGTTCGCTCCCGACTCCGCCAGACCAACAGTGCCGGCTTCACCGCCACCACTACCGCCCGACGCCGCCCCTCCGGCTCCACCGCCATAGCTACTGTTCTGATTATTGGAGCCTTCGACCGTAGGAAATCTGTCACATGCCAGCAGCCAGGCTGCACAAGCCACGATCAGAAAGACGAAGGCCGCTCGGGTTCTCAATTGCCCAATGGCGGCACGACGCAGGGGCATGGTCAGTAAACAGTAGCATCGCGCGGCAAGATGTCGTGTCCAAACATGCGAGCCGGGACCGAGATTTTTTGGTGTTCCCGACCGTGCTTGTTCGGCGTCGATGTATTGAGGGCGGGCCGTCAGCGGACGAGCGGTTTCGCATACGCGTTGGCGCCGCAAGATTCGTCATCACCAGCCGCACACACCGGACTCGTCGAAGGCGAGGCACGCCGGGCAAGTGGGGTTGGGGCCCCGCGCTGCAAGAAACCGCAGCCCCACAGGGGCGAGGAGCCGCAGGTCCCCAACGGGGACCGAGGACCTAGACGAAATAGGAATCGCGTAGCGCGGTGACGAACGGAGCGAAGTGTCCCCCCTCACCCCTCGGGGCTCATGATCATACAGAAGTAGCAATCGCCGATCGGGCATGAGCTACCCTTGTTCATGAATTCTGGGGAGTGGTTGGCGGGCGATGTGGCGACTGAATTTGATGGTTCTGAGCTGGGCGATCCGCGTCGGGAGCGTCGG
>JABSRN010000097.1 GCA_013214025.1 Polyangiaceae bacterium | reverse complement strand
GACCCGGAATCAGTGATCATGATGGGCGAAATCCTCACCAAGCACTCAAGTCCGACTCAAAGTCTTCCTCGGCGATGATTTGTGCCGGATCGCAGCTGTTTGGCACTTCGACCTCAACCAACTTGGTGTCAGAAGCGGTGCCACCGAGTTGGTTCGTCACGGTGACGGTAACGGTGTAGCTACCACTGGCGTCGTATACCTTGATGGGATTTACTTCATCTGTGGTGTGACCGTCGCCAAAGTCCCAATACTGGGAAACGATAGGCGAAGGCTGAGAGCCGTCCACGTGACCGAAATCGCAGATTAGGCCAGTGCAAGAGAACTGCAGCTCCGCTGTGGGAACCGGCGGCACGTCTACGTTCAGCGTGGTCTCACCGTTGAACAGTCCACCTGCCAAGGGGATGAGGTTGCTCGTACCGCTGGTGCTACGAGAAACGCGAAGCACGAAGTATCCCGGAAACTCGACATCGACGGGGCCAAACAGCTCCGAATTGGTTCCGCCCACCGTGGTGGACGGTTTGTAACGAGAACTGCCTACGCGAAGACCGTCACGGAAGAGAGTGACCAGACCGTAGTTGTCGCTGTCTACCTCAAAGGTGTAGAGACCCGGTTGTGCGCCAAGATCGAGTAGCTCGCGCGCCCGAAGCCCGTTGGCGTCGGCCATGCCCCAGTAGTTGAACTCGTCCTCGGGGCCGTCAATGCGAATCGCTTGTCGACGGCTCAGGATGTTCTCACTCAGGCCTTCCAGGGTTCGGTCCTTGCTCGATGGCGTGGCCAAGAGCAGGTTGAAGTATCCCGGAAACTCGAAGCTGTAGGGCGCGTCCTTGTCGATTACGGTGGTCGGATCAAATTCCGCCGACGCCACGATTTCATCGTTGAGCCAGAGGCTGACCAACCCAGCACTCGGCACATCGAGCTCGTAGTTGCCACGAGGCGCGCCGAGCGGCTCGATCATACGCACGTTGTAGTTGCCGTACTCGTGCCCTTCAAGAAGTAGGGTCGGGTTGCCGGGCGGAACCAAAGTTTGCACGCCATCGAACACGGAAGTGTTCAAGCCGTAGAGGCTTTTCGAGCCGGTGTTACCGTTCTTAAGAATGATGGTGATGTAGCCCGGAAAGTCGAAGGTCCGAGGCACGGTCGGGTGGTAACGATCGTAGGGGGCGTATACCTTGGCCATCCAATCGTACTCAGTGCTCGAAACCTTGACGCCGTCCTTTCGGAGTTCGACGTATCCAGCGGTCGGATCCTCGATGTGGAACGTGTAGTTCCCGGGAGGCGCCGTCTGAAAATCGATATCCGTGACGACGAATCCGTTGAAGTTTTTGCCGATCCACTCGTGAGCCGGCTCCTTCTCGTCGATGTGCAAGGTCGACTCGGAAGTCTTGGTGACGCCGCCGTCGATGACCTGGAGACGAAGCTCGTAGGTTCCGACTGCAAACTCTGAGACGTCAATTTCCGCCAAGTTGTAGGTGTCCGAATTGGTACCAGAACCGGCGAGAATCCAGTCGGACTCCCCAGACGCTCGGTACTCTAGCGAGTAGCTATCGCCCATGGCGCGGCCCCGCACCTTGACGATGTCTTCGAGGGCGGCGGTGTTGAACGGAGTACTGATTTGCGCCACATGGCTAGGATCGACGTCGATCTCTAGAGCGCGCCGGGCGTTGACCCGACCCGAACCGATGTACATGTCCATGTTGATGGGATCGGCCGTGTACTCGATACGACGGCGAACACTATCGGGGCTGAGAGACGGATCCTTCGACAGGATCAGTGCAGCCAAACCCGCTACGTAGGGCGCGGCGAAAGACGTGCCGCTAGCCGGGGCGTAACCTCCGCTGATTTGGGACGTCGTCCGCACGGACGTGCCGGGCGCGGATACCGTGACCCACTCTCCGAAGCCCGAAAAGGAGCTTCGCTGGTCTTCGCTATCCGTCGATCCGACGGCGATGACCTGCTCGAGCGCTGCGGGGTAACGCGGATCCGAGCGGTACAAGTTGCCAGCTGTCGCGACGAGCACGATTCCGGCGTTGTAAGCGTCCTCCACCTCGTCTTCGACGAGGGTATCGACCGCGTACTTGTCTGCGCCGAGCGAGTAGTTGCCAAAGCTCATGTTGACCACGCGGGCCCCCATGTCGGTGGCGTACTGCAAGGCGGCGGCGACTGAAACCGAGTCGTAGCTGATGGTGAGCGGCATGACTCTACAGTCCGGGGCCACTCCAACAATACCTAGGCCATTGTCTTCCGCGACAATGATGCCGGCAGCCGCAGTCTCGTGGTCGTTGCCAGTGCTTGGGGAGCTGGGTGCGCCGTAGCGAAAGTACGGCCCTACATCAGATGTTCCACCGTTTTCGTCGGCCTCAAAGAAGTTCCAGCCGTTCACGTCGCCGACGTAAGCGTTGGCGTCTGTGCCGTCGAGTTCAGCTTGGTTCACCCAAATGTTGGCGTCCAAGTCCTCATGATCGATCTGGACGCCCACGCCCAGCACCGCCACCACGATGTCGGGATCGCCGGTGGTTACGGCCCACGCTTGCTCCATCTCGGTTGCCACATGGGACCACTGAGATTCGGCGTCGTAGAATTTCGCGACGTACGCGTCGGCGTCGCTCTCCACGCTCTGATCGGCAACCGAGTCGCCGTCTTGGCCGGATCCCGGCACAATCAGATCAATCATTTTGTCTGGCTGATAGATGTAGTTCGGTTGTGCGAACTCGACGCCAGGTAGCGCGGCAAACTTCGCCACTACACTGCGGATATCGTCCGTGTCGGCAACCTGAACCAGGATTGTGCCCGCCTCGATGCGCTCGCGCTTTTGTGCCGCGGCGGAGCTGAGAGCACCCCGAGTGATCGCTGTCATTTTTTTGAAGACGTGACGCATGCGGAGCGCGCCGTGTTGGCGACTGACAGCGTCAAAGGCCGGTAGCTGAGCTGAGATCGCGACCCGCAGTCCGTTGTTGGGCGCGCCAAGAAGAGAGTTGGAAACCGAGTCATCGAAGCGAACAATGACTTCGTTGCGAATCATGTCCTGAGTCTTCAGCTGCGACGGCGCCTGGGAAGCGCTCTGCGGCGCGGGCGGGCTGGCTTCACTATTGTCGGTGGACTGGCAACCGACGGAAAGGGTGAGGGAGAGAGCACAAGCGAGGCTCCCCAGAGGGCTGCGGCGCTGCTGCAAGCCCGGATAACGGGCATTTTCTTGCGTTTTTGGATTGGACAAGGGGATTCCTTCTTCGAGATGTGTGAAATCGGCCCAGCTCAGCGAGCAGGCGATCGAATCGATCTCCCCCAGCGCGTGAACACATAGACCTACACGGCACTACGGAACCCCCGATGGTCCGGGCCGCTTTTTGATCCGAACAAACTCCCCCGGCCGAACCGCTCAAAAAATGCGACTCCCGATGTCTGAAAAACATGAGGGAACTCCAACGAAACAACCCGCCGCGAAGTTAATCCGGCCTGCGAATGCCTAGCGACCCGCGCCGAATACTCAATTGAGCAACGCTTCAACCGAGCGCGAGTAAGTCAGTCGACTGACGTCACAGATTAGCGTCGCAAATCCGTCGCAGCGCCACCAGCCACCCGAGCATTCAGTCCACCACGCTGCGTCGCGTCCGTGGGTTCCCAATCATCAGACGACCTCTTTGTTCTTGGTCGGTTCGACTTTGACCACGAAAATCACGCCTGAGCCATGTTGTTGAAACCAGTCGTCGAGCTAGTTGATGGGGCTGAACTCGCCGCAAGCCTGGGAGATCGCGGTCACGGCGCGGGTGAATGTCGGGGTGTAGTCGCCGGAACACACCTCGCCGATTTGACCCTGGTCACCGAACAGCTCGACAAACTGAACAAAGCGATCGGTCGTCTGGCATCTGGAGCCGTTGGGGATGATACCGATGACGACGACCTCGCTCGGGTCGTTCTTGGCTCCGACTACGGCGTCGTACCACAGGGTCGGATCTCCCACTAAGGCGTCGTCGATGTCTACCGTCTCTGGGTCATCGCTGAGGATCGTGACCACCAGCAGGGCATCTTCTCTCAGAAAGCCGTCGGAGCATCCGCCCGGTTGCGCAAGCTCTGGGCTGAGCGCCTTCACCATCGCGCTCATCGGGAGCTCCTCCGAGCTTCCGGCGGTTCCGGTCGTCGCCGCGCAGATAAACCGCTCGACCAATCGATCGTCCGTCGCTTTTAGATAGCGGCGACCGTCCGGGAAGTCGCAGTTGAAGCCTAGTGGCCCGGCTGTGAACCCAGCGCCCAACACGTTGTCGCAGGTGGACAGCTGCGTTGGCGTGCACGCCGTCCAGCGGTAGGCCGGGCAGTAGCGTGACCCCGGCAGGGTTTCGCAATCGTGAAGGCTTTCGTCTTCGCAGCCATCCGAGTCAACGACCATGATGTGATGATCAGTCCCGGGCACATCCCGCAGAATGGATTCGATAAAATCCGGGAAGGCAGCGGCGAGCTGAGATTGCACACTGCTCATCGACCCAGAGTTATCAACAACAAATAGGAAATCTACCTTGGTGCAGCCCGTGTAGGCATCTAGAAAAAACTCCCCGTCGTCAGCGCTGCCGCCGTCTGCTTCGAGAGCTTCGAGAGCTGCGTCTGGCGCGACCTCTTCGGCTACGCCGATCGGGCTCCTTTCGATCGGCGGCGCGCCCTTGGTGCAGCTGGCTAGGACAGTTAATGCGGCGAGCAGTAGCGCGTAGGGCGGGTGCGGGGGTGAACCCATCGTCCCCAAGTATAGCGTGTTTTCGTGATGGGCGCGAAGGCAGGGGAAGCGGCTCTGGGGCGATACTGAGCCGCTTCCCACAGCTCAGCGCTCGCCATTTTTCCTCGAATTCGTCACCCGTTGATTCGTCTGGAGCGGGCCAAGCGCTCGTGACGGGACGTAGGACTAGATTACATCTCCGGAGATGCGATGAGTGCTCCGGAGGGCTTTCCAGTGTGAGCGCGGCTGTGGCAACAGCCACTCATGAGACCAGACGCTGTACACGCTTCTCACCACGACTTTGTTTTGGATTTGTGGCGGCATCAGGACACACCGTGCGAATTCGCGTTAGCCTAGTCGCTGATGACTACACGAAACTTAGCCACTACGAAACGTCGTCGCTTCCGTCTGGTCACGCTGGCGCTAGTCGGGGCTGTTGGCTTCGTCGCCTGCGGGGGCAATACGGAGTCCGACACAAACAGTGACGATGGCGGTACGGACGGCAGTGGCTCGAGTGGAGGCAGTGCGGGAGCTGAAGCGAACAACAGCGGTGATGGCGCTTCTACTGTCGATGCTGGTAGCGGTGGCGCTGGCGGCAACGTCCTCGGTACAGATGGCGGGGGCAGTGGTGGCTCCGGCAGTGGTGGCTCCGGCAGTGGTGGAACGGGCGTAAGCTCTGGTGACAGCGGTTCTCGCCCCGTTGACGCGTGCACGAGCGAAGCAGACATCGCCGCCGTGGCGGAGGCTGAGGAAGCGAACCTGTTCGACACTTGCGAGATGGTGTGTTTACTCGACGAGCCCTGTTCTTGTTTGATGACGGAAGGAATCTCTGCCCAATGTTCGTGGTGCTACGCCGCGCGCAGTCTTTGTGGGACGACGGACTGCATTGCACCCTGCCTGCAGGACGCTAACAGCTACGCTTGCGCCACGTGTGTGCCGGACAGCTGTGACGCGGTCTTTGATAGCTGCGCGGGGACTGCGATCTAGCGCCTAGTCTGGATAGCGTTCATCGGTGCAGTGCGCCGGGGATGCTGAACGGACCGGTTCGGGGACGCCTGCGGTTCGAATCTCTGGTTACCCCGGGCTCGTGACGGGCCGCCAAGGGGTACGGTCGGGAGTAACGGTCTGTTCCGGCAGGGTACAAACTCTGGCTCCGCCTTCGGCAATGATTATGTGGGCGACGACCCGGGGGAGATGGGCGTCACACTAGAAGCAGTGCATTTCTTGTTCTAGCGCTCTCGAAGGCGATCGCCGGGACCGCCGGAGTCGCCGAGCCTAGCCCGCGTCCATGGGCTGGCGCGGGCTAGGCTCTAGAAAAGCCCAATCAAGTCGATAGATAGGGAAGAAGGCGTGGCAACCGGGACCACTGCCGCGCGGGAGCTATGGGCGTTGTTGTTTTCGGGCGTCGTTCGGAAGTCTTGATAATAGAGCAGTGTAGGGTAGAGGTATCCGACAAGGTAACCGACGATCTGTCCCGTTAGAACATCGCTGGCGTGGTGATTGTCCGATGCCACTCGGAGCACTCCGGTGGTGGTGGTGACTCCAACGGCGAAGAGGCAGGCTGCCGCATCGAGTAGCGGCTCGCCGTACAGTTGAAGGTGAGTGTGGTGGGCACAGCTCAGTCCAGCGCTAGTTGCGGTTGTCGCTGCATGCCCGCTGAAGAAGGACATGTTCTGCGGACCTTGATTGCAGTTCTTGTCGTAGCTTGAATCGGATGTACAGGGCCCTGCGTAGGGTCGCTCGCGCGCGACGAGATGCTTCGTCGCTCGGGTCAGGCTCAGACTGAGAGCGTAGGCTTGGGCGTTGATCACGCTCATCTGCCAGGCCACGTCAGGGTTGTCGTGCCCCCACCACGCGACGAATGCGGTGTCGATGACCAGTGTCTGGGCGATGGCGCCGAAGTAAAGCACATCGCTGATAGTGCTCGCGCGGCCTCGACCGTCTCTTGAATCGAGCGCCAAGTGATCTCGAGCTAGCTGATCGAAGAGTATAGGCTTGGCCCAGTTGGCGGCGCTTGGGCTATCGGCAAACAGGCGCATGCCGATGTACGATGTGGCGGCGACGCCCGTGACGATAGCTTCACGGCTGCCGACGCGAGTCCAGTGATCGTGCCAGTGAAGACCAATACGCGGATGGCTCGAGCAGGCGGGGCAGGCGGATTCGTCGGAGAAACGGTAGCCAGTAAGTGGTCGAACGGGTTCTGTGACGCTGGGTTGGGGGAGGGCGTGATTTGTTTTTGTCGTCTTCTGGGACGCCACAGTACGTTCTGGCGGCAGCTTCGTGTCGCTAGCGTCCGTGTCGCTAGCCTCCGTGGCGGAGGCTGTAGTCGGCGCTAGCCCGAAGCCGAGTGCAGCAGCTCCCAATAGAAAAACCAGTGTGCTTCGCGGAGCTGGTTGTGAGCAGCGACTCTCGGGAGGACTGCATCGGCGGCTGACCGGCTCGTTCCGGACGACGTGCGGACGCTGATGCCTTTTCCGAAGGCTACCGTTCATGCCGAACGATTCCGAGTAGGCGGGCGCGGGGGCCGCCCTTGAAGTGGACCTGCATAATAGGTTTGGACTTCCCACGTCGCCGTACGCGGAGACGGTACACAGAGTAGTCGTCAGTGGCAGGTATCGGAATGCAAAGCCGTCCTCGGCGATCGACCAAATTGTCGAAGACCACTTGATCTTGTTCGTCCAGCACTTCCACCAAGCCGGAGCTGACTAAGCCGTGTTTGACGCTTAGATCGACCATGCAGAGTTCCCGCTCGCTTATCTGGAAGTGATCGAGAGGGGTCACCGCCTCGAGGAAAACCTTGCCGATGATCCTGCGTCGCTCGTAGAGTGTTTCGACCACATAGGAGGCGGCGTTGGGCTCGGATAGCTGTCCTTCTGCCACCAGGGCCTTGAGCATCGGGCGATCAAAGCGCATGATCAGCTTGGCGGCCCAATAGGCATCGGCCTCGTCCAATTCGCTATAGGGCCAATAGGGAAACATTCCTCGCCAGGTGAGGGGATCGAAGTTTTTCGCGCTGAAGGTGCCGACGGAGGGCCAGGGCATTTCCTCGATGGTTTCCCAGGGGCGCACCCAAAGTCCAAGAGAGAGGAACGCGCGCGTGTGCACACTCCAGTCGAACAGATGCTCAAAGCCGGTGGGCGGTCGCCCGGGTGTAGCCGGTGGTCCTCCGAAGTCGAGCAGGTAGTGCTTCAGAAATTGCTTCCCGTTCTCGTCTACGTAGGAGTCGTGGGAATTGTCCTGCTTCATGTCCGAATGGTTGACCCAGGAGGCAAATACTCGAAGCCCGCGCAGTTCCCGTCGGTGCTCGTGAGGGATGACGTCGTTGGGGTCGTCGTCGCGGGTGCCTTCCCGGAGCCAGCCACCCTTAGGCGCGCCTCCGATAAACTCGCTGGCGGTGGCGCGGTAGCTTCGATCCGCGGACCGTGGGGCGGCGAACAATATGTCGCTTACGTCCTGGTCGGTCATCGAGCGCTTGTTGCCCAATGCGTCTTTGACCCTCGCGCCGGGACCGAGCAAGACGTCGGCTCGCTTGAAGAAGAAAATCGTGTCGTTCGGAACGTTGTAACCGAGGGTCCAGAACAGGCGGTTCAGTATCGTGTTGGTTGATGTCTGGAGCTCTGGGTTCTCTTTGGTATCAAATTTTACGACGAACACTCGGCCGCTGGCGTCTTTCGCCATTAGTCCAGGGTTGCGACCGCCAGGCTTGCCGCCAGTAACCGTGATTGGCAGCACCGGGGGACCGGCTTGGGAGGCACCGAGGGCGGCTTCTGCGGGGCTGATGTCGCGGACTCCTATGCGGTTGGTAAACCAACTGGAGTCTGGCACTTCATCGAGCGCATTGGTGTTGTGGGCCGGTACACTTCGTCGGAGCTCCATGGCGCGGGTGCTGCGGCGAGTGAGAAAGGATTCTAGCAGTGCGGTGTAGCGGTCGAAGGGTGAGTTCAAGCCTACTGCTCGGCTCGCGAATAGGTCTAAGTAGACCCCTTCCGTCGGACGACCGCTGAGCTCCCGAGAGTCAAAAACGAAGCGAGGGCCGATGTCGAGGATATCCGCGCCGTCATCGAAACCGGTGAGCGAGCTCGTATCGTAGATCTGTTCAATGGACACTTCGTCCCCCGCAAGGACCTCGTCGCCGAACTCGCGATGATTGAAGATCCCGGTGAGTCCGATCCGGCTTCGCCAGTTCGGACGTTTGATGCTGGCACCGACTGTGATGGCACCTAATATGCGTTCTTCGCGAAAGCGCGTGGCGACCGCGATATCACGGCCTGCTTGCCCGGCGGCGGTGGGACTTTCGACATCGCGATTCCCGATCCCGTAGAAGAGCAGGCGCGGACGGGCGTCAAACTGGCCTTCCGCTTCGAGCCACAGAGGAGATCGCGCCAGCCTGTCGGCTGCAAACGCGAGCCAGTAACTTTGGGAAAATTCTCCGCCGTACCGCCCCCCGAGCTCCAGGTGTTCCTGGTTGCCAAATAGGTCATCGTGAAACACCCTGGCGCCGGCGCTTAGTCCGTAGCCGGATTGGGCGGCGACCACAGGCAAGATCGCCGCGGTACGCGCGTCATTGTATAGGAAGTCCTCCGTGTGTTCGATCACTTGGTAGCGATCGGCGGCGAGCGCGGCACCTTCGACGGGGAGGAAGACGACGGTGAGAACGAGTTTCGGGACGAACAGGATAGCGCGAGGGACGTACAGAAAGTACTCGTCGGAGGGCACCCCCGGTCGCATCTCCCATTGTCGGGCCTTGTCCGGACTCGGGGGCGTATGCTGAGATCGCGATAGGTAGTCCTGCGGTGGAAGTTCCGCATCTGGGTTCTCATCCGGGGAGTCAGCGGGCGCGTGCCCATGGGGCGAGGCATCCGCCGTCGGGCCGTCGCCGGAGGGAGAGTTGGAGTTGGCGGGCGGGACACCGGTCGTTTCTTGCTCGTTTGGCGAAGCCGTTTCCAGCACGGGGTCGTCGCCGGTCTCGCTGGTTTTGCTGGAAACGGCTTCTACGGCAGGGGAGTCGTCGGCAGCCTCCGTCGCTGTCGATTCCGCGGCGAGCGCCGGAGGAGGAGCGGTTGCGGCATCCGTCTCCGCGGACGGGGGAGCCGGTTGTGCTGCGGCCGGGCTCGCGAAGAGGCCGAGCACGCAGAGGGTGAGCGCTCGGGGTGCAGCGAGGGGATAAGTCATCGGGAGCTGCTCGTTAATCGCGGTGCAGCGAGAGGCCCGCACAGTCCCAGAATATGCGCGTCAGTTGAAAAACGCTAGCCCGCCGGCGAAGCTACCGAAAATTCGGCGAGCAGTAGCGCGTAGGGCGGGTGCTGGGGTGAACCCACCGTCCGAGTGTAGCGTGTTTTCGTGACTGCTACTGCTCACAGCTTCGAGCGGAGTGATTTAGCTAGAACCATATCGCCTGGATGAGATATGCGATGGCGACCAGTGCGACAATCGCCAGCGGCCGGCTCCTAGCTCGCTAAAATTCCTAACTCACGAAAAGTAGTCTTCGGATTCTGTCGCGATGACTGCGTTGTAGAATCGGTCGTCCAGTGTATCCCATCTACGCATTTCGTAGGAAGCACCAAGGATCAAGCGAACCATCATTCGAGAAGCCTTGGAACGTAGCTCGGGCAGCGGGTGGTCCTTCGCGACGGTGAAGAAGCCCCTGTAGCCGACCTCCCTTAGAAACTGCAGGACGGCATCAGACCCAGCTTCGCCATATTTGCCGGCGACCTCAAAGAGAAGAATCGGCTTTTGCTTCTTGAGCAGCTTCCCGGCGCCCCGGAGAACACCTAGCTCATGACCTTCGACGTCAATTTTGATCAGACGAATCGTCTCATCCTCGTAGTCACTCTCAAGTACCTCGTCGAGAGTCTTCACCTCGATCGAGAGACTTTCGGATGTCCTGTCCGCCAACATCGAACCTGACCCGATATTGTTGCCTTCACGCATACCAAGGAACGCGGTGCGACTTTGATCCGAGAGCCCGAAGGTGTGGACGTCAACATTTCCGGCATCGTTCAGGTTGATATTTCCCCGAAGAAAATGAACTGCTGTTGGATTCGGCTCGAACGCCAACACTTTAGAAAACCTATGACTGAAGAAAAGAGAGTGATTGCCAATGTTGGCCCCGACATCTACGGCAACGCCTTCAGAAAACTCCTTGGCCCGAGGTGCCAGCAGATCATCGAATAGAGTCTTGAGAAGGTCTCGCTCATACAAGCCATCCGTTAGAACATCGCTACCGATCATATCTCTGCCGGAAACTGCGAGGTCGTCATAACCATCTCGCGTGGCCCGGGCCGCTCGAGCACGCAGCCATCGCTTGAACAGGGCATCCGTCAGCATGCCGAGTCGCGATAGTCTGTGAAGCTGTGTTGAGCCGTGAGGTTCTACGAGCTGATTCATGACGCAGAGCGTAGTCAGATATTGGTTGAGACGGCAGGATTTTTTCGCGCACATTCCCAGCT
>JABSRN010000096.1 GCA_013214025.1 Polyangiaceae bacterium | reverse complement strand
GACGCGTCGTTGTGAGTGGCCGCGTCGTTGCGAGTGGCCGCGTCGTTGCGAGTGGCCGCGTCGTTGCGAGTGGCCGCGTCGTTGCGAGTGGCCGCGTCGTTGCGAGTGGCCGCGTCGTTGCTGCTAAGGCTGCTACAGGCGGCTGCCAGCACGGCAAGTAAACAGGGAACAGAAAGGCCCCACAGGGTCTTTCGCATTGTCAGAACCTCCAACCTTTCAGTCTAGCTCAGGTCGATAGCGCTTGCCATGATGAGCCAGGCTGCAGTCCGAGGATGTCGTGACGGTCCTGGGCCGGCAGGGACTCCGAAAGACGAGGCGCGGTTGATGGCAAAACGTGGAATTGCAACCCAGCCTCCGATTCGCCGCTAGATGCCCCGGCCCATCGGACAACTTTCGCTATTTCCGGTCCGCTGAGCGGACTCCGACGCCGCTGCCGCCCTCGTGACCGTGAGGGCGAAGCTGCGCGCCGGCCGCCTGGTTTCGCCCCCGGGAGAGCATTCCGATCCACGAGTTTCTGACTCTTCGGAGCAACGAGCGCTAATGCCCCGAGTCCAGCGCGCCAACATCCGGGTGCTGGCCTCGCCTGGCTTCTGTCCCCCCCCCCTCAGAAATCGCCGTTGGCTTTTCCTACGCGCCCCGCCCGGTTACATCGATTTTGATTACAAGCGCCGGCCGTGGCGAACACCGTTGTCGACAGTCCTCGACAGCTCTTGACGGTGCAGGTGCTAGGCTGGCCGGCGCATGCCCGCACACTTTCGCATCGATAGGTCGCTGGGACTAGTGGTCTCCGTGGGCGAGGGTGTCGTCAATGAGCGTGAGCTCCTCCAGCACGCAGAAGAATTGCGCGCTCACCCGGATTTTCACCCCGACCTGCGCCAGTTCATCGACGGTAGCGGCATCACGAAATTGGACGTCAGCGCCGCTTGCATTCGCTCGGACGCCGCCAGCAGTCGCTTCAGTACAGATGCGCGCCGCGCTATTCTCGTTTCGAGCGTCTTCGCTTTCGGCCTCGGTCGCATGTATTCAATGCTCGTAAGGGGAGGCGGTACCGCCGCCATCCACGTATGCCGCAAAGAGCAAGACGCCCTCGACTGGCTAGGAATCGAACGCCAAGGCGATTGGTTCAGAGACTGCGCTACGCCGTAGGCGCAGTCTCGGTGAACGCGCGAGCCGTCGGGTAAGAGGGGTCGCGGCCCTAGCGCCTTTGACGCTGGTCACGCTGAACGAGCCCTGAGATTCCCCCCGCTTTGTGGACACCCAACAACGCGCGATAGTGCGCGAGGAGTGTCCAAGAGGCGAGCGTGTTGGAGGCACTCAGAACCAAACCGGGTACATGGTTGACGAAATGGACCGGGTACATGGTTGACACTTTTGAGAGGTGCTCAAGCTACGGCTTATGCCGTGGAGAGAGAGCGATAAAGTGACTGAACGAATGAAGTTCATGGCCAGACTGAGCGATGGCGAGCGGATGACGGACCTCTGCAAAGAGTTCGGTATTTCGCGGCAGGCTGGCTACAAGCTGCGAGCTCGGTACGAGCGGGATGGGGCGTGCGCAATGCGGGACGCATCGCGGCGGCCT
>JABSRN010000095.1 GCA_013214025.1 Polyangiaceae bacterium | reverse complement strand
GTACTTGATCTCGTCTGCGAATCCAGCCTTCGCCTGAACCTTTAGCAGCGCCGCAGTCAGCGTCGTCTTGCCGTGGTCGATGTGTCCAATTGTCCCAACGTTTACGTGGGGCTTGTTGCGTACGAACTTCTCTTTGGCCATCGTATTTATCCCTTGATGAATTCTGCTTAAGTTCTGAGATCGTTAAGAAGGTTGCTGTCGCGATATCCGGTTGCTGGTCACTAACGCGATTTTTTGCCCCGGGTTGAGCCCACCACCAGGATTGAACTGGTGACCTCGTCCTTACCAAGGACGCGCTCTACCAACTGAGCTAGGTGGGCAATTTTACTGATTCGTTTTTTAGGTCCTCGGATTCGTGCTGCCGGCCGGTGCCGGACTTTTATGTGCCGGTCATGCCGGAAATACACACTGCGGAGCGGGAGACGAGATTCGAACTCGCGACGTTCAGCTTGGAAGGCTGACGCTCTACCAACTGAGCTACTCCCGCCTGATCCCCCCTGGGGCAACTATTTATTGCTGCTTAAGTTCCTGCTCCGTCGTTCATGAAATGTTTCTGACTGTCAGTGGAGGGTGTTGGATTTGAACCAACGTAGGCGTAAGCCGGCAGGTTTACAGCCTGCTCCCATTGACCACTCGGGCAACCCTCCGGAAAGATTCGTTCTGTATTCTTGGTGTGCTCTTTGTTCTTGTTGAGAATCTGATGCGGAACTTGAGTTAGATGCGGCGAGGGCTCAGAGCTGGCGAGGGGAATCGAACCCCTAACCTCCTGTTTACAAAACAGGTGCTCTACCAATTGAGCTACGCAAGCATTAGAGAAAACTAGGAGTTGGTATACTCTGGATTTCCTCGTGATTGCTGAGAGCGTTATCGCCAGTGGAGCGGTCAGAGTTCGTTACGATTTGCTTTGAAATTCTCGTAGGTTGTCGGTTACGACGTAGTGATTAAGCAGCAACCGGATTGAGGCGTTTCGGACGGGGTGAAAAACCAAGTTTGGGAACGGACGAAGCAGGCACCAATCCACCCTCTCTGTCAGGCCTCACGCCAAACAAAGAACAAACGGACCGACACCGGGGCACGCTCGATTAGCGCTAGGGATTTATGCTGTCAAGCACAATTCGTACCGGCTGCATCTGCACAGATTTTCAGCTAGTTCCAATAGCTTAGGGCTTTGACGCGGCGCGGCGCGCCTTCTCCCCTATATCGTCTAGTGCCCGCTGCAGATCGGCCCTTGTGTAGGGCAGCCGATCGATGGCCGCCTTCTCCGCTTCCACGGCTCTTTCGATGGCCGACTTGGCCTGGCGGCTCCGCTCAACCCA
The DNA here is from genome assembly GCA_013214025.1 of Polyangiaceae bacterium. Classification (GTDB taxonomy): domain Bacteria; phylum Myxococcota_A; class Polyangia; order Polyangiales; family Polyangiaceae; genus JABSRN01. Next base: position 2,504 of record JABSRN010000095.1, on the reverse strand, counting down.
TTCGGAGTTCTCGCCTGTGCGCTCGGCCATTCCGATAGTGTGCGTCATCATAGCTAAACCTTTGTTTAGCAAAATCGAGTATCGCAGCCGCATGGCGCCCTCGAAGAGTTGAGCCTTCTTGTTGGTGGTTGCCGACCCCGGGGCCGGCACCTTCATCACGTCGTGATGCAGCCGGGTGTAGAGCTCACCCACACGGAAGCCGGCCATGGCTGACCAATGGGAATCGTAGGCCCTCATGGTGTCGGAGTACGCGCTCTGGGAGTCGAGCAGGAGCTGACACCTTTTCTCCAAGGCCTTGGCAAAATCTTCAGGCATGGGATCGAAGTCAATCGCCTCCCCGCGGAGGCGACGTGACTCGCCGAGTGCGAAGTAGATCTGAGCTAGATCTCTTGGGATTTTGCCGGCGGAATCCAGCCGCGCGTTTTCGATGATGTGCCGCCCCTTCTCAATGAAGTATTGGGCGGACGATTCGTCGCCGCTGGAAACCAAACTTAACGCTTTGCCTCCATAGGCAACAAGGCGCTCAATGCGCGTCAGCTTCTTGTGACGCTTGAGCAGGACGTCTGCCGCAGCTCCCGTGCGCTCCCATTGCTCCATGTACGCAAAAAGCCGGGTGGCTCGCACCAACGCCTGCCGCGACAACACACTCTCGGGAAAACGACGGGCGAGCTGCTCGAAGCGCGCGGCCGAGATCAATCGGTCGCCGGCTTGTTCGTGCGCGAGAGCCCCTTGAAACAGTGCCTGGTCCGCTAACTCACCGTCGGGATCGAGCTCCACCAAACGATCGAAGGCGGCCGCTGCCTCTGCGCCTTGTCCCGCAGCCAACAGGCTGGCGGCTTCATCGAAGAGCTCGCGAACAGACGCGCCTCGGGTCGGCGTGATAACGGTCCGGGGAACTTGCAGAGATGTTTCTGCTGCGGACGCCGTTGCAACCGTCGACGGGTTGCGAGCACCCGGCCCCCCAGGGGACGTACACGCTGGAGTAACGAACAACAGCCAGACAAACGCGATTCGCGTGGGCGAGTACATAGGCATTCAAACCTTGTGACGGGCACAGCCTTGGGTGAAGCCTTCAATTGGATAAACGACGGAATGGCTTTAGCGAGTCAACAGCGCCCAATCCTCAAGGTGCCTCGGGGCAAAACTGACGGGACATTCCGTTTGCCGAAAGACGAAGCAATCGCCGAGCAGCAGAGGACACCCGTGGCCGCGCTCGCACACCGTGGAGCTGGCGTTCAGTATACCTATCGTTTAGGCACGGCATTTTCCAATCCAGTGATGTCCACCCGTTGGGGCAGCGATCCGAGCGCTTCGCTAAATCGGGTTGACCCGATTGTTCGGATCCCGGACGTTATTATAGCGTTTCGGGGGGATCGCTGAGGCTGTGAGCCTGAATCCCCCCGCCGGCCAGCCTACTGCCACGGAGAAAAAATGATTCAGGACAAATCTACCCCGCGACGAGTTGCCAACCTTGAGAATCAACACGCGGACCTGGACGCCCAACTGCAGGTGCTCGCCAAACGTGTCCACCTCACCCCCACCGAACAAGTCACCGCCACCAAACTGAAAAAGCGCAAGCTCTCCACCAAAGACCGTCTGGCTGATCTGCGCGTGCGCCGGCCCGACGTGATGGGTTGAGCTCGCCGCTTCGTCAATGAAGCTCGCGCGATCCGTTGCAGTCGCGTGCTCTGTTGAGATCGCGCGGATTAGCTAGCCAGCATTGCTAGCCAGCGACGCGCGCCGATCAGGGCGTCATACAGCGGCGCTTGACACAGGCCTGCTCGGAAGAACATTCGCTGTCCGAGCGACAGCTCTTGGCGGAGCCGCCGACGGATGCACCTAAGCCAAAACCACCACCGCCCGATTGCGTGGCGCCGGACGGCTGCTCTGCAGGGTCGGGCTCTGCGGGCACGCCATCAGTTTGTTTCTGCGAATGCTCTGTGACGGATTCGCTCCCGCCGAAGGTGGCTTGACCGAACACCTCTTTGTTGAGGTCGGTGAGAGCCTGGTCGGCGCGCTTCTTCCATTCCGGACGCAGACCGCCGGGATGGGTCTGCTCGTTTGCCTTGGCGAGTCCGAGCCAGTAGCGAGCGTGACTGCGGTACCCCAAGCGATAGTCCGTCATGCCTCGGAAATACATGTACTGGCTTCGGTCGGGCTCGGAGAGCGTATGCACGTTCTCTTCGATCACCCGCCAAATCGCGAGCGCATGCTCGTATTGGTTCTGCTCGTAGAGCCCTTGACCTCGCGTAAGGTGATCCCGATAGGTGGAACAGGCACCGAGACCCATCGACAAAACGAAGCTCAAAAGCAGGCAGTACCGCATTACCTCGCGAGGGTAGCCCCTCCGAGAGCGTCGAATCAAGCGGGCTCCCCGGCTTTTTCTGCGGTGGAGGGCTGAGAGCGCACCCGATGACGCGAATTTGTCGGCCCGTGAGAACCTGCCTCGCGGCCGATAGCGAGCCAGAACGCAGATCAGTGGGCCCGCAGCGGAATTCTGAGCG
>JABSRN010000094.1 GCA_013214025.1 Polyangiaceae bacterium | reverse complement strand
GGGAACGTTGGGCAGGTCATGGATGTGGGTGCTCAAGAGGCTGAGCGCACTGTTGAGTATGACCCGTATGGGGTTGTGCTGGCGGCGTCGTCCGGTGAGGGCTCGTTTGGCTTCTCGACGATTTATGGGGATGGGGAGAGCGGGCAGCTTGCTTACAACTATCGGAAGTATCAGCCGGAGGTTGGGCGTTGGTTGAATCGCGATCCGGTTGGTGAGGATGGGGGCGCGAACCTCCATGGGTTCGTTGGGAACAGCCCGATTGGGAAGATTGACCTGCTTGGGTTGGCGCTCTATGCGTTCGACGGAACGACCAATAACGAACAGAACACTGCGAAGCCGAAGACCCACGTTTCCGCGTTGGTTGAGATGTACACAGCAAAAAGTTTCTACATACCAGGCGTGGGGACCACGAACGATACTTGGTTTAACGCCTTGGGAACACTTGCGGGGAAGGGAACCGCGACGCGGATGAAGGCCATGCTTGAGGCGTTCGAGAGGAACTACCGCAAAGGCAAAGGCGATACGAAGATCGATATTATCGGCTTTAGTCGCGGCGCCGCCACCGCGCGTGGGTTCGCGAACATCATCTCGAAGAGGTATCCTTGTCTTACGATACGATTCATGGGGCTATTCGACACCGTTGCTGCGCTCGGGTTGCCGTTTGATCCTGTCAATTTCAACATCGGTGTTGATCTGACGATTCCTAGTAGCGTCCAGTATGTTGCACACGCCGTTGCCGCCGGTGAGTATCGAGAGTTTTTTCCGCTATCCTCGATATCTAGCGAGTATAGGCCGGGGTCGAGCTACGCTGCCTTGAAAGAGATTCGAGGCGATAAGTTCTGGGAAAAGCCTTTTGCAGGCGCACACTCGGATATCGGTGGTGGTGCGTACCACGATGGAGCGAACTTGAATGCGCTCGGGTTTGTGTACAACGCAGGTGTGAGTCGGGGCGTTCCGTTCGACTACGGAAGGTTCGACGCGGATGCTTACAAGTCAGCACCCGCTCATGATTCCCGCTATCTGCCGTTCGGTACCACGCGTCAGGTGTTCCGAGGAAACCTATGATTGTTGAGCGAGCGAGCCTTTTCGTGTCGCTGTTTGTCTTCATGTTGGGAATTTGCGGAAGTTTTGGGTGTCGACAAAAGCCAATCGTCCATAACGTGTCTGTGGTCAACGGCGGCGGAGCGCGGCTCAACCGGGTCAACGTTAGATTTGGTGACGCTGAACTGCGGCCGGGTATTCTTTCGCCGGGTGCCGAGAAAGAATTTTTGTTCTTCGACGTCACGTTGACGGACGCGGCGGTTTTTTCATACGAGACGCTTGACGGTAAGCCGGTTACGAACTCGATCGACCTGCGCGAGCTAAAGCGTGCCCATCCGGTCGCGAGTGTCTCGATACGTTTTGCGATTAATTCGGATTCTGGCGACATTACTACGACCTTCCATGACGGTGACTTGCCGCCGGTTAAGCCGTTCATTCGGTGAATGTTGGTGGTGACCCGTGACAAACCACGGCGGGGCGGTAGATTGCGGCAGCGTTTATGAATCGAAAGACAAAAACTGCCCTCCTACGTACTTCCTTCTTACTGGGTTACCTCTGGGTGGGGATGCTGTGGCTCGGTGGGGCTATGAAACCCGCGCCGGGGCTCAGCCTCGAAGAGCTTGCACTAACGCTGCCGATTCCTATTATTTCGGCTATTATTTGCGCAATGCGCATCTACTCTGGAGCGAAGGGGCGCGGAAAATACGTCCTAGGTCTGGTCGTGTCGGCCTGTACATCGGCCGCGTTGGTTCACGCCTATAACATTTTCGTCGACCCACCATTTCTGTAGTCGCGCTGCCTACACAGATGTCTCGAAAATTGCGAGGGTGGGCGCCATCGTATTTATCGAGCCTCCGCCTAATGGCTAGCTCAGCTGCGGGCGATGTTGCTTGAGCTGGACTCGATGAGCTGAGCCGTTCAACGGGAGACGTCCGCGTTGCGCCCGGCAGCTGCAGCGACCATTAGACGGTGGCGTTACAGTGACGGGGAGGGCTCTTTCTTAAAGAGTAGATACACCTGTGCCTAGCTGCGAAGTGATTCCTTAGCAGCTGGGTTTAGTCGTTTTGTCGCGATGTCACTGGGCTTGTTGCGATAGCCGATTCTTCTCGAGGTAGGTGTCGATGATCCGCAGTACTTCGCGGCGTTCTTTGAGCGGGAGCTGCTCGAGCTGTTGAAGCCTGCGGTAAAGGTGTTGGCTTGTCTTGGGCAGCTTGGCCGAGATCTTTTTAGCTGGTTTGCTTCCGATGAGTTGATCGACGGACATGCCGAGCGCATTGGATAAGGCGGTCAGGATATGGCCTGGGGGTAGCGGATCTCGTCGTTCGTAGTAGGCAACCATGCGCTGCGAGACGTTCGAGATATCGGCGAGTTGTCGCTGAGAGAAGCCGGCTTTTTGACGGACTGAAGCGAGGCGTTTACCAAACGGTGCACTCGGATCAACGGGTGGGCTCTTGCGGGGCATGGACGATATCAAGTCCAGGCTAACCCCGAGATCTTGAACAGTGTCTGAATTGCCTTGCATGCTCATACATTAAATGTATCACTTGGCGTGTCAAGAAAATGGCTCACAAAGCGCTTGACAGCATTTTTACAGAGTGGAGGACGAGATGGGCAGGATCCCCGAAGACGAAGTGGCACGAATCAAGCGTGAAATCGCGTTGGAGCGAGTGGTAGCGGCGTCGGGTATCGAGCTCGCACCTCACGGAAAAGACCTCGTCGGGCGCTGTCCGTTCCACGACGACAAGACCCCGAGCCTGGTGATCACGCCGTCGAAGAACCTGTGGCATTGCCTGGGAGCGTGTCAGACGGGCGGGAGTGTGATCGACTGGGTGATGAAAGCGGAGGCAGTGAGCTTCCGGCACGCCGTGGAGCTACTGCGTGAGCAGCATTTTTCCTCTTTAGTTGCTCAGCCGGAGCGAGGCGGGCGCCCCGCGGAGGACGGTCCTCGGCATCACCCGAAGAACTCGAAGCGTACGAAGCTGCCAGCGTTTGCGGACGGCGCAGTGGAAGCGGCGGCGTTGATGCTGCGAGTTGTGGAGCACTATCACGAGCAGCTGAAGCAGAGCCCAGAGGCTCAGGAGTACCTGCAGAGTCGTGGGCTTGGCTCTCCGGAGCTGTTGGAGCACTTTAAGCTTGGGTTTGCGAACCGGACACTGGGCTATCGGCTGCCGACGCGGCAAGTGAAGGCGGGGCGTGAGCTGCGGGGCCAGCTCACCGAGCTGGGCGTGCTGCGGGAGAGCGGACACGAGCATCTGAACGGGGCGATCGTGTTTCCGATCCTCGGCGAGAGTGGGGATGTGCTGGGGATGTACGGCCGCAAGCTCCAGAAAGGGCCGGCACCGCACATGTATTTGCCGGGTCCGCATCGAGGTGTGTGGAACCTGGAGGCCGTGAAGTCGAGCCGGGAGGTGATCCTGTGCGAGAGCCTTATCGATGCTGCGACGTTTTGGTGTGCAGGCATGCGCAATGTGACGTCCTCGTACGGGATCAACGGCTTTACGGAGGACCATCGGCAGGCGTTTGTGGAGCACGGCGTGCAGCGGGTACGCATCGCGTACGACCGAGATGACGCTGGAGACAGTGCAGCAGAGAAGCTGGGAGCGGAGCTGAACGAGCTAGGCATTGAGACCTCCCGAGTGCTGTTCCCGAAGGGCATGGACGCCAACGAGTACGCATTGAGGGTCGCCCCGGCAGACAAGAGCTTACGATTGGCCGTCCAGCACGCAGTGTGGACGGGCAAGGGCCACCGTGTGCCGGTACCGGCGGTAGTTGCTTCCGAGGCGTTATCGGGGTGCGAGTCTCTAGAGAGCGTGGAGCCACGGACCCCTGCAGCGACGGCAGAGGTGGGTTTTGTTGATTTAGCTGCTGACTTAGTTGCTG
>JABSRN010000093.1 GCA_013214025.1 Polyangiaceae bacterium | reverse complement strand
GGTCTGCGAACAAGCCATCAGATCGCCATAACCTTGGGGGTCGTCTGCGATGAGCACAGAACACACAGCGTTCATCGCACCGGCGGACATGGGGTCATCGCCACAACCCACTCGCCCGAAGGCACAGTAGCCGGAACACACAGCGTCCGTGTCCGTGAGCTTCAGACAAATCCCTTGGCACCCCGGATCTTCGAGCTCGTAATCACAACGCGCACCCAGCGGCAGACCCGTGGGCTCGGTGCCGGTACACCAACCGGTCACCAAGTCGCAGAAACCCCCTGGACAATCGATGGGTCCGCGGCAAGTGGGCCGGCAGTAACCAAAGCCCAGCTGTTCGTAGCCTCCGGGCCCCTCCACTCCCAACGCAGCACAGGCCATGTCCTGGCGATCGTTACAGTTGGGAACCAGGGAGCCACCGGTGCCTATATCGGGATCCGGAGTGCAGGTGTCGTGGCAATAGTTGTTGCCATCGCTAGCACTCAAACAGACCGCCAACTCGTCCACGTCCTGACAATCTCCGGACGTCTCCGGCTCACACTCTCGGGTGCAGTAACCGTGGGCGGGGCCCTCCGCACCCATCAGACAGATCAAGCCGACAGCACACTCGTAACTGTCCTCGCACGCCTTGCCCACAACTGAGGAGGGGAGCCAATCATCGAGCCCACCACCGCTGCCACTGTCGCCTTCGCTGCCGGTACCACCTTCAGTACCCGTCCCGCCTTCAACGTAGACAATCTTTTCCGTGGTGCCGCAGGAAACCGGCAAGCCCAAGAGCACACTCGCTGCGAGGCCGACGCCGGCAACTTTCAGCACTTGACCCGCCGCGCTTAGAAAATTATTTTGACGATTTTTCACGATGTTCTCCCACTCCGAGTGGTGGGCACGCCCGTGTGCGTTTGCCTCACTCGTTAAGTCTAGGGTCTGGTTCTACCACGACGCGCCGAATCAAAGCCACCCACAGCTCGCCGTGCTACCGTGTCAGGTGCGCTCCGAGCCCGCCCCCGATCTCTCGCCTACCGCATCGCCCTTAGACGCTGCATCGTCTTTAACCGCAGTACGGGGCCTTTTGGAAGTACGGGGCCTTTTGGATCACATCCAGCGCCAGGGACAGAACGGAAACGAACTGTCCGCCGAGCAGTACGTCTCTTTTAGCGAAGAACTGGCCGTATACTTGCTCCAAGCAGCGGCGTCGGAAACTTCCCCTGACGACAAGGAGCGAGCCGAGCGTCTGTCCCGAATGATGGGCGACAAGGCGGGGCAAGCTTTCACCACCGCGTTGACGGACCGTATTTGTCGCAGCCACGATCCGGCCAAGGTTGTTGGGCAAGCTCGCTCCTTGCTCGATCAGCTCGGTACCCCCGCCTACTTTGGCCCGCTCGACCGTTTACAATTGGGGGCGCTACACCAGTTGGGGGGGGTGCTGCCCAGCTGGCTGGCCCCCGCCATGATGCACCGTATTCGAAGCGAAACGCGTCCCTTCGTGCTTCCGGCGAATCCTGCTGCCCTGGCGAAACATCTCGCGGTACGCAGGCGCGAGGGCGTGCGCATCAACGTCAACCACCTCGGGGAGGCCGTGCTCGGCGAAACCGAAGCGATGGCCCGTGGAGAAAACTATCTCGATCTTCTAGCACGACCGGACATCGACACTATCAGCGTCAAGCTGTCCGCCATCTACAGTCAGATCGATCCCCTGAGCTACGACCACAGCTGTGACCAGCTGGCTAAACGGCTGCGGGTCATTTACCAGGCCGCCATGAAACACGCGACGCCCGAGGCTCCCAAGCTCGTGTACTTGGACATGGAAGCGTTCCGAGATCTGGAGATCACCCTCGAGGTCTGTACCCACGTACTGAGCGAGCCGGAATTCTTGAGCTACAGCGGAGGTGTCGTGCTGCAAGCGTACCTGCCCGACTCCTGGCACGCGCAACAGCGTCTCACGAACTGGGCGTTGCACCGATGCTCTCAAGGCGGCGCGCCCATTCGTTTGCGTCTCGTTAAAGGGGCCAACCTAGCGATGGAGCGCGTGGAGTCCGCCACCCGCGGCTGGCCTTGTCCGATCTACGGCAGCAAAGCGGAAGTCGACGCCAACTTCAAACGCATGCTCGCCTATGCCGTCGAACCCGAACATATCAGTGCTGTCCGCATCGGAGTCGCGAGTCACAACATCTTCGAGATCGCCCACGCCCTGGTTCGTCGCAGTCATTCGGGCGCCGGTGCCCAGGTGGGCTTCGAGCTACTCGAGGGAATGGCTGATCCCCTGCGCAAAGCCCTAGGCAATTTGGCACCCGAGATCTTACTCTACGGACCGACAGTCGACGAGGCGGAGTTTCATTCTGCCATTGCTTATTTGGTGCGGCGTCTGGACGAAAACACATCGGACGACAACTTCTTGCGACAGAGCTTCGACATGTGCGTTGGCGACGACGCGTGGCTCACTCAAAAACAACTCTTCGCCCAATCCGTCCACGACCAACACGACGTAGGAGCCGATACCCTCCGCACCCAAGACCGTTTCGCCCCAGCCTCGCACCTCCCCCCCGAGGCTCCCTTCGAAAACGAAGCCGATACCGACTTTAGTCTGGCGCCCAATCGCCGATGGTTAAACGCCGCCCTCGCCCGTTGGCACGACGGCCCGCTGCGCACGGTGCTGCCGCGGTTCGCCGGTCAGGAGTGTGTAGGAAGCGACATGGCCGATGGCTACGACCCGTCCCGCCCGCTGGAGACGCCTTACCAGTACGGACTGCTCAATCGCGCGGAACTTAGCTGCGCCCTTGAGTGCTCGCGAAAGGTTTTTCCTGATTGGTCCGCGCGCTCTCCGGAATATCGCGCAGAGTTGCTGACTCGTGTCGCCCGTGGGCTGCGAAAACAGCGCGCGGATCTGATCGGAGCGATGGTGTTGGACGCCGGCAAACGCGCGGACGAGGCCGATGCCGAGGTCTCCGAAGCCATCGACTTTGCGGAGTACTACTCGCGCAATTATCTGGATCACGTAGAGAGCGGACTGCAACTGACGCCGCGGGGTGTCGCGGTGGTCACCCCTCCGTGGAACTTCCCCCTAGCGATCCCTCTCGGTGGCGCTCTCGCCGCCCTGGTGACGGGACATACGGTACTGCTGAAGCCGGCGCCCGAGACAGTGCTCACCGCATCATTGGCAGCCAAGATATGTTGGGACGCCGGGATCCCCGACGAGGTGCTGCAATTTGTGCCCTGCGATGACGTTGCTGCCAGCTGCCTCATCGAACGCGGTGGCGGGGATGTCGTGATCCTCACCGGCGCCACCTCCACCGCTCGGCTATTTCAACGCCTGCGTCCCGATCTGCATCTAATGGCGGAGACCGGTGGCAAAAACTGTCTGATTGTATCGGCCATGGCGGACCGTGACTTGGCGATCCACGACATTTTGGCGTCGGCGTATTCCCACTCGGGGCAAAAGTGTAGCGCCGCTAGCCTGCTCATTTGCGAAGCCGAGATCTACGACGACCCGCACTTTTGGCAGAGCTTGGGAGACGCCATCACGAGCTTGCCCGTCGGCTCGGCCTGGCAGAAAAAGAATCGCATCACGCCGCTGATTCATCCGCCATCGGGCGCCCTGCGTCGGGCCATCTCCATCGTGGAGGATAACGAAGTGTGGCTAGTGACGCCCAAACAGGACCACACCAACCCCCACCTACTCTGTCCCGGCCTCAAGCTGGGCGTTTCCCCCGGCAGCTTCAGTCACCAAACGGAGCTATTTGGCCCGGTGCTGTCCGCCCTACGCGCAGACGATCTCGACCATGCGCTGCAGATAGCCAACGCCACGCCCTACGGGCTCACCGCGGGTTTGCAGTCCTTGGATGAGGGAGAGCAGCGGCAGTTCTTGAAGACCATGACTGCCGGCAACCTCTACGTGAACCGGCCCACCACCGGCGCCATCGTGCAACGGCAACCCTTCGGCGGACATAAACGATCGAGTGTGGGTCCCGGAGCCAAAGCGGGCGGCCCCAACTACCTGCTTCAGATCGGCCGTGGCGAAGGCCCCCTGCCTACCAGCACCGTCAAACTGTCGGCAACGGTAACGAGCTTCCTCATGACCCTCGCTGATCTGTCCACGAAGAGCATGTGCTGGCTCCGACTCTGTGCCACTTCAGACGAAGAGCACTTCAACTCCCAATTCGGTAGAATTCATGACCCGTCCGCCGTGCTCGGCCAATCCAACGAGCTATCCTATCGTCCCGCAACCGATTCTTGGGTACGCTTGATGAGCCGCCCGGCGCCGCCCCAACTCGCCCGAACATGGTGTGCGGGGCTGCGAGCGGGCACAAAATTGCGACTCAGCATTCCGCCTGGGCTTGAACCGATGATGGACTGGAGCGCTTACGGAGACGCGTTCGTGGAAACGGCCGACGAGTTCCTCGACATGCTGAGGGCCCAGCCCCCTGAGCGGCTACGGTGCCTGGAGACCGCCGACGAAACGATTCTGCGGGTGGCGGCAGACGGCGGCTGCCACGTGAACGCCCAACCCGTGGCGGAGTCAGGCCGGCTCGAAATGCTCCATTATTTGCGCGAACAGGCCGTTTCCAGCACCATTCATCGCTACGGGAACCTCAGTCTGCATGACCGGCTCGGCGCGAGTCCCAGCCCCCAGTAGCCACCCCGCCCTCGCTACTCGGCCCCAGCACTCCATCAGATCCGTGCTGACGCCAGGTCAATGGCAGAGCAAAAAAAGACCCCAGCCGAGACTGCTACGAAGTGGCCAATCCGGTCACATTGTCCTACAACGCGGGTGTCCGTCCCCCCCGACACCTCGCCTCTGCTTGGCTTGACCCAACGCGCGAATTGGCGTTGAGTCTCAGGTTGTTAGCGAACTGATTTGCCGTGAACCACCATAACGACAACGAAAAGGCCGACAAAGGCCAGCCTCGACGTGAGAGCGAGAGAGTACGTATCCGACCGACGGACGCGGAATTTCGCTTTCTGTTGCAGACTCTGCCCGATCAGATCTGTCTGGTTTCCGAGAACGGCGAAGTGGACTTCGTTAACCGCGAAACGGAGTGTCCGCAGGGCCCACGAGTCGGCATAGCTTTCATCGAAACCGTACCGCCAGCTCACCGGGACACAGCGAGCAAGGCCATCGAGTACGTCTTCCGGACTCAGGAGCCCACCTCCTTCGAATTTCGGTCTCCCGACGATCCTCATCAATGGTGGCTAACCCGGGTGGCTCCCCTGCCCGAGCAGAGCCGGACCCGCGATAGCGAGACCCCCCATCGAATCCTGTTGGTTACCACCGACACCACCGACCGCAAGCGCCTGGAAGCCCAGGTTCGACAGCAGCAAAAGCTAGAAGCCATCGGTCTGCTCGCCAGCGGCGTCGCCCACGAGGTCAACAACCCGATCAACTCGATCATGAATTTTGCGGCGCTGCTGCGTCGTCAACTCAAAGGCAGCACCAAAGGCCTTGAGTTCACTAATGCAATCATCGAAGAGTCACGCCGAGTAGCGGACATCGTGCGCAATCTGTTGAGCTTCGCTCGCCAGGACAAGAACGTCAATTCCCCCATGGAGTGTTCCATCGACGAGATCGTCGCCTCCACGGTGAGCTTGATTGGCGGTGTATTGCGCCACGACCACATCGAGGTCACCTCGAAATTGAACGCCCCGCCGGAACTCATCTGTCGGCGACATCAGATCCAGCAAGTGCTGATGAACTTGATGACCAACGCCCGCGACGCGCTCAACGACCGCTACGAGCACGCTCACCCGAATAAGAAGATACACATCCACACGAAGGTCCTCGAAACTCTCGACGCAGATTCCAATCCCGTGCGCTGGCTGCGCATCACCGTGGCCGACGAAGGCCCCGGGATCCCCGCGGAGCACTTGGAACGTATTTTCGATCCATTCTTCACGACCAAGCCGCCCCAGCGAGGCACCGGTTTGGGGTTGTCGGTCAGTATTGCCATTGCCGAAGAACACGGCGGCAGTCTGTCTGGCGACAATCACCCGAACGGAGCGCGCTTCCACCTGGACTTGCCCATCGACAACGGCGACTCGTGGCTCCCGCCGGACTCACGCCCCCAGGTGCGGCCCGATGGCGCCCATAGCTAGCCACCAGCGCGCATAGCTAGCCACCAGCGCGTGCAACGCACTATCATCCAGCCGTGACCCGAGTCGCCGTGATCGGTTTAGGACGTTGGGGGCCGAACCTGGCTCGCAACTTCGCCCTGCAGGGGGCGCTGGCAGGGCTCTGCGACGAACGGCCAGAGGCGCTAATGCGGTCAGCCGAGAAGTACCCGGATGCGAAGCGATACGACCGTCTCGATAGCGTGCTCACCGATCCAGAAATCGATGCGGTGGCCATCGCCACGCCGGCGAGCACTCACTTTGCCGTCGGCTCTGCCGTACTAGCTGCCGGCAAACACGCCTTGATCGAAAAACCCATGGCGAACAACGCTGGGGACGCCGCCACGCTGACAGAGCGAGCCCGTGCCGGCGGCCTCACCTTGATGGTCGGGCACCTGCTTCAGTACCACCCGGCAGTCAGACGCCTGCAAGAGCTGGTGCAAGACGGAAGCCTGGGGCGAATGCGTTACGTCTACTCCAATCGCCTGAACCTCGGCGCCATACGCACCGAGGAGAACATTCTGTGGAGCTTTGCACCCCACGACGTGAGCGTGCTGCTCAGCTTGCTCGAGACCGCGCCGGAGCGTGTCTCCTGTCACGGGGGAACGTATCTCAGCGCTGGCGTGCCGGACGTTACACTGAACGCCATCGAATTCCCTGACGGGGTTCGCGCTCACCTCTTCGTGAGCTGGCTGCACCCGTTTAAGGAACAGCGCTTGGTGGTGGTGGGCTCCACAGCCATGGCGGTCTTTGACGACACCGCTGACGATAAATTGCTGCTGTACCCCCATGAGGTGGACTTGAGCGGCGAGATGCCGACCACTGTGCGCGCCGACGCCAAGGTCATCGAGTTGCCCGACGACGAACCCTTGGCTCTTGAGTGCGCCCACTTCCTCGAATGCATTCGCGCCAAGAAAACGCCGCGCACCGACGGCAACGAAGCCCAACGGGTGTTGCGCGTGCTCGACGGCTGCCAGCTTTCGATGGACCGAAGCGGCGCCCCGGTGGATCTGGGGCACGAGTCATCCGCCAACTGACGCCCGAGGCAGGCGCGGCCACGCCTGCCTGAGCCCCCATTCGCACGCCATCACCTCAGCCACCCCGCCTAATCAACGGGAATAGGTTAACGGCGATAACTGAATATCAAATCGCACTTAACAGCGTTAACTTTCGCTACTCAGAGAGAATTTGACTCGATGGGGTCGGACCCGCCTGATTCGCGGTAACGAATCTCGGCTAGATGGACTTTTTTCATTGATAATGAAAGTCGTTATCAATTAGATTGCTGCTCCGTCGAGAGAAGGCAGAGCCACGCTCACGATTTCGACCGCCGATCTTTCATCCTTCCCTACCCACCCAACTTTCCCTACCCACCCAATGGCTACCTTTCGACACTCTGACTCTCGCGGCACTCTCGCCATTGCGATGACCGTCGTGGTGTCAGGCATGGTGCACATGGCGGCCCTCGCCTCGGCGTCTCAGCTTGAGGCCGTGCAGAGCCCCCTCCGGGCGCTGACGACTATCTCAGTGGATCTCATCGAGCTGCCGTTCCTCACTGATGTGGTCGAGCCGAAGCCCGAAGCGGTCATTCCCGCCGAGCCGAAACCCACACCCGTCGTCGAGACGCCGCCCCCCCCGGAGCCCGTCACGACACCCGTCGTGGCGCCAACAGCGGAGCCGATCCCCGCCACGGCGGAGGCGGCGAACGTCATGACGACTGACGACAGCGCCGACATGCCGTCAGAGACTGAAAATACAGTGGTCAGCGACAGTAACTCCGACAAACTGGGCAGTGGCCTGGTCTCGCAGGACGGCCTCGCCAAACACGGCACGGCTGGCGCGAAACGCGACGGAGTTGTCGGCGGCAGTGGTCGCACTAAGCGGCGTCAACTGCCGCTCTCCAACGCCGTCGAGAAACCTCCGAAACTGCTCGCCAAAGCGGCACCGAGTTACCCCCGCCGCGCGAAACGACGCGGTATGGAGGGTGACATCAAGATAGCCCTGATCATCAACGAGCGCGGCTCCGTCGCCCGGGCAAAGATCATCAGCGGACCCAGCATCTTCCACGAATCTGTGCTCGCCGCCGTCAAGAGCTGGCGATTCACGCCCCCCTATGATCGCGGTCACCGCGTCAGCGTGCGGGCGTTTCAGACAATCAACTTCAGTCTCGCGAACTGAGCCAATCGCGTCGGGGTCTCGCGGCCCCCGACGCACAACCACGGAACCCTATTGCAAATGACTTTCATTATCAAAACCGAATCGACTCATCTTATCGTGACGTCTCTGCTCCTCGCCGGACTCAACGTTGGCTGCATATCGTCGCCCCCCAACCAGCAGCATCTAGAAGACGGGCTGGGCGCAATACAACCCGTCGGCACCATCGGCCATGTGTACTCGGCCTCAAGCCGCTTCGACGAACTCGAAAGCAGCGTGTCGTACTCGGGACAAATCGCACGCCACGTGCTGATCGCCGAGCTCACCAGTTACATCAAGGGACTGGACGCTCAAATCGATAGCACCAGTCCGGCACCGGGCAGCGTTTCCGGCGCGATGAACAGCTACTTTCTCAACGACGGGGACATCCGTCTTGAAGAGCCGCTGTCTCTCTCTGTGGGGGATGCTGATCCTGCCGCCTGCGGGCTCGGAACGTTGCAGACGACCCTGGGAGATATCTCCAGCGGTAAAAGTCTCGTCGGCAAGCTCGCCGGCAACGACATTGCCGACGGCGCGACCGTCAGTGTCACCGACTACCTAGACTGGAACGACGGCGTGTCCTTCGCGGGTTGGACAGACATCGCCATCGCCGCCAACGGCGGTTCCGTCGATACTCCGAGCGGTCTCGTGGAGGCATTTTTCGCCACTATCGACACCGCCGCGGTGGCCCGCGGTGAGGGTCTAGTTGAACTGAGTCCAACCGGCGATGAGTTGCCCACCTACGTGACCCGCGACGGGCTCGATCTATCGCAACTGGTGCAGAAGTTTCTGCTGGGTGCGGTGGCTTACGCCCAAGGCACGGACGACTACCTCGACGACGGCACGGCGGGCAAGGGGCTCGATTCACCGAACACTCAGGACGGTGAGAAACTGTTCACCAAACTGGAGCACGCTTGGGACGAAGGTTTCGGTTACTTCGGAGCGGCTCGCGACTACGGCGACTACACGGACGAAGAAGCCGCCGGCAAGGGCGGACGAGACGATTACGCCAACGGCTTCTTTGACAGCAACGACGACTGCCTCATCGATCTGACCCGGGAGTACAACTTCGGACACTCGGTGAACGCCTCCAAGCGCGATCTGGGCGCTGTCGCGGTGACGGATTTCTCTAAACAAGCCTTCGACGCATTCGCAGCGGGCCGTCAGCTTATCGCCAACGCCGGCGATGAGCTGACGGCTAATGAGCGCAGCGAGCTCTTGGCACACCGAGATGTTGCCGTCACCGCTTGGGAGAACGCTATCGCTTCCACCATCGTGCACTACATCAACGAGGTGCTCGCAGACTTGGACAAGCTGAGCCAGGAGGCCGAGGACTACTCCTTCGTCGACCACGCCAAACACTGGTCCGAGTTGAAAGGCTTCGCCCTCGGCCTGCAGTTCAATCCCCGCTCGCGCTTGCCCCGCGCGGACTTCGCGCAACTGCATGTACATATCGGCGACGCCCCCGTAATCGAGGGCAGCACCGTGCGGGCCTTGGAAAGTCTGCTAGAAGC
>JABSRN010000092.1 GCA_013214025.1 Polyangiaceae bacterium | reverse complement strand
CTCGACCGATCACCATCCGTAATGGCTGATCATGATGCCGTAATCCGTGATCACGATGGCCGAAAAGGCTGATCACGATGCCGTAATCCGTGATCACGATGATCCGTAACGGGTGATCACGATGGCCCGAAATCCGCACTCCCGCTCCTGAGCCTCCCAAAATGACCTTTGCTCAGGCCCAAGCGTTCGTGAACCGAGGTAGCCGGCGCCGGATCTGAGAACACGACCGCGCGTGGCACGGCTGTAGAGGGTGCCTCGCGCCCATGGGTCATGGGGTGTAATGGGTTCTTGGTATTGTTGCAGACCACTCATGCGCGTGCGCGTACTCATCATGGGGTTCTTGTCAGGCTGCCTCGTGGGTGCGCGTACTCATCATGGGCTGTTCGTGTAACAGGCGGTCCAGACGCGCGTCGCAGCCCCAGGCAGCGACTCGTCGGGGTCATTCTGCCGAAGCGTCGAAGGAACCGTCAACCGTCGAACTAGCGCCCGCTGCGGCATCGTTCGCTCCCGCACTGCTACCGTCTGTGGCAGCGGTAACTCCCTCGCACGCGCCATCTGCACAGCTGCAGTCATCGTTCAGGTAGGCGACGGAGCACGCTATGAAACTCGTATCGCCTTGAAAGTCATCGTTAATTATGAGCCGGCCAGTTTCTTCCTCACATTCACCGAATCCAAGTTCGCCGTCCTCCCACCACAGCGAGCACCGGTCGTCCTGGAGAACTCCGCCCGCCTCGACGCATTCCAGGTAGGTCGACGGGGTCGACCACTCCGGATGCCCGCATGGCCCAGGCTCCGGCGGCGGCCTGCTGGCGTCAGGCGCCGAAGGCGCGTCTGACGAACCGCTGCAAGCGGTCAGACAGAGCACCAAGGCGAGAGCTATCCTCACTCCGAGCCTATCGAGTTGTAGGCAGGGCCTCCACCGATGCACGTGCCGCCTTCGTTTCGCGGCACGCACACTTCGATGGTTGTCGCGCAGCTCCCGCCGAACGGATCTGTCGCGGAGAAGTCGATATAGTACACGCGGCCGTCACCAAGCCCGGAGCGCTCAGCACGAACGGCGACTTGCCGGTCGCCTACCAGCTCAGCATCGGGCTTGAAGTTGCCGTCGCCAAGCCCCTCTGTCGGCTCATCCTGATACACGGCGGTCGTGCTCACCGTCAGATAGTCGCCGTCCGCGTCCACCTCACCCGACAACGTCAGAGGGCGGAAGTCATGGTTGGGAGGCCAGATCAGAGACAAGTCCGCGGTAGCAGCTTCGCAAGAGGGGCTCTGATTCAGAAGAGCGACGGCGATGTTGTTGTACAAGGCGGGATCAACCGGCCTGTCGGCTACAACTTCAGCGTCAATCAATCGAGGCTGTCCGGACTGATTGGAACCGACATCCAAGCCAAGTGTGAGCGCATACGTGCCGCCCGCCTCGATATCTCCAAGTTGGCACGTGACCTGAACTCCCTGTTCCGCGCATTCTGTGGGAATGGTGGTCAGCGTTACGTTTGCCGGCAAGTTCACTCGCAATAGTACCGACAACGCGGTCTCCGGTCCTTGACTCTCAATCACGAAATCCACGTCCACGTTTGAGGAGGCCTCGACGGAGGATGGCAATGATATCGAGACGCCGATATCCGCGTAGTTGTCGAGAATTTCGTCGAGCAGGCTTCTTCGTCCGGGCTCCGGCTCATATACCTGGCTAGGAAGATCTCCCCAGGCACCGTGTTGTACGCCAAGTTGGATCACAGACCAATCGTCCGCTCCCTTCAAGGTTTCGAAGATTCCACGGTTGACGTCGTCACACGCTGGATGCTTTCTTGTGGCACCGCCAGTATCGATGTCCGCAGAAACACCATCTGTGAATACTCCGTCCAAATTCCAATCGTTCGGAGTATTCAGGTAACTCGCCTTTAGAGAATGCTGGCAGTCTGGGTCGTCGGCATCCATGACACCATCGTCTCCATCATCGATCCCATTAGAGCAAGACGGCTCTGTTCCGCCGATCGAATCGTCCCATGTGTAGTCTTCCAGGGCGCCTGCGGGGACGAAGCAATCCGGATCTAGTGCGTCGATAAGCCCATCCCCATCGTCATCGTCTCCATTTGTGCAAGTGCCTCGCCCAGCGCCACCCTCAAAATCGGGGTTTGTCACACAGTCAGAATCGTCCAGGTCGGCGCCGTCGGCTCCGTCGTTGATGCCGTTCCAGCAGGAATCCGCGTCTCTCGAATAGTCCTCACGACCATTATCGTCGAGGACCGAGGGACTAAAAACTAACAGGTTTTGATCATCCGTAGCGTCAAGAACTAGATTTTCGTCGAGATCGCTTTCTCTGAGAGTGGCAAGCGGAGCGGCCCCTCGATTGTTCCCGGTTATTCTTGGCGGGGAGAAATCAATTATTGCCCGCTCCAGGTCCCCATCCGAATCAATGTCAATTGACTCCGAATCAAACACCGATCTGGGGATTCCCGACGAGTAGTAATAGTTCATGATGCTCACGTAGTTCGGTTTGCAATTCTGCTCCTCTTGCCCACCGTGACTAAGATTGAGAGTGTGCCCAATCTCGTGCATCAAGTGAGCACTATTCGTCCCGAGGTGGACAATATCAACCCTGTTGCTCTGCCCCCCCGCATATGCGCAGCCACGGGGCGCTGAGAAGCAATCATTCGTAGCCTTCGGAAACGACTGTACGATGTAGCTAAACATGTAGTCACGCGCCGCCGCGAAGTTCTCGGCTTTATTATCCGAGAACTCAACACCACGTAAGGTGGTTATAGTTACGTCGCCGATGGGGCCGCCTCCTCCAAGGTCATCGCCGACAAGGTTCCCGTCCTCCGTCAAGTCGCCGGTATCAAACCAAATGTTTATCCCTGGCTGGCCATCGGGGTTTCGCGTGCCACCCGCGTCGATAGGCGCCGCGGCGAACGATGCCTTGATGTCAGCTAGCATGTTCGCGGGTGGGACGCGGGGCCCCCGAGTTGGACTCACGGCCCAATCGATCTCGAAGAATAGATCTTTATGCCGGACGTCAGCGCCATAGGTGTGTAGCGGAACATCAATTGTCCCGTCACAGTCGACGTCAAAACCACGCGCCTCCCAGCCATCGGGGATGCCGTCGCCATCGACGTCCCTTGGCCCTGATGCAACGGCGACAGATGTCGCAAAATAATTAGAGCCCCAAGTTTGCCCAGTCGTGAAAATTGGGGCCCAGATACTTTTCTTCCAGACGCGAATGCGCTCCCCTTCCGATGCTTTCACGGCAACGGCGAGTTCAAGCCCCCCTTCGCCGTCCAGCTCACCGAACGCCACAGCCGTAGCCCAGCTATCGGAAGGCCAGTGGATGCCCTTCTGAAGGATAACTTTCGTGACCGCGGGGCCATATTGGAAGACCATAAGTCTATCACTGGAAGTCGCCCGACGCGCGATCGCCAGCTCAGCGACGCCGTCGCCATCGAAATCGCCCAAGGCGACGTCGACTGCGTACTTGTCCTCTGGCCAATCACTCCCCACGCTGAAGAGTTCTGAAAACGTGCCCGATGAGTCACGTTTGTAGACGAACACGCTAGCGTTGATGGTGCTGTACCGTCCGATGGCTACATCATCGATGCCATCGCCATCGAAATCTCCAAAGTCGATCGACGTTGCAAATGCGGTACTTCCCCAATTGCCCGACCCGGTCTTAAACAGTTCAGTGATGGTCCCATCCGATTCGCGTTTTAGCACCCAAACGCGCGTACCATCTCCCCCTCTCCGGGTAACCCCGAGCTCGTCTATCCCGTCGCCGTCGATGTCTCCAAACGCAACATCGGTCGCGCCGTAGCTGCTGCCCCAGTCGTCCCCAAAGGTGAAAAGCTCGGAAAGAGAACCGCCATTTCCGACCTTGAACACTGCCACACGCCAGCCCGTGGGAGCGTATCTTGCCACTGCCATTTCATCGACGCCATCGCCGTCGATGTCCCCGAACGCGATTGCCGCGGCGGTGGCGCTGCTATGCCAGTCGCTCCCGACGGTCGCGATGGGAGCATGGTCCCCGATTGTATCATCGAAGACCGCGGCTCGCATGCCGGACGTATGGTAGCGGGTTACCCCGAACTCTGGGAATACATCACCATCGACATCTCCGAAGGCGACACCAGTCGCGAACGCCTGGCTTCCCCAATCGTTTTGGTCGATAGCGAAGTCTTCGTACAGCACCCCTCCGGGTGTTGTCGAGTAGACGGCGGCGCGAAGACCCTCGTTAGTTACGCGACCGAAGGCCAACGAGGTGGGGATAGAGTCGCCACCTAACGCATGCTGCGTATTCCACGCATCATGATCGCCCAGTCCACGCATGGTGATCAGATGGAACGGCCATCGTGATCGGAGCGCAGCGACGCAGGGGCTCAGTGTGGTGGGTTACTTCGTGTTGGAGTCCTTTTTCCTTCTGGAGGAGCCTTTCAATTCGCATTTGTACGCTCCGTGGACCAATCGATCCAAAATAGCGTCAGCGATTGTCGGTTCTCCGACGTAGCCGTGCCATTTCGAGGTCGGGAGCTG
>JABSRN010000091.1 GCA_013214025.1 Polyangiaceae bacterium | reverse complement strand
GGGCAGACAACGATGAGCAATCGACTGAAGCACGTAACGGCCAAGGTTTGGAACACGCGGGAGAACCCCGGCACCTTCCCGGAACTGACGGATGACGACGTCAAGGATCCGTGGTTGTCCGGCGACCGCAAGAAAGTCGGCGTGTGTTTTTCCGGTGGCGGATCGCGATCCGCGGCCGCGACCCTGGGGCAGCTCTGTGCGCTCAACGAGCTCCAGCTGATCGACAAGATCGGCTACATCTCTTCGGTCTCCGGCGGCTCGTGGTGTTCGCTTCCGTTTACCTACTTGCCAGAACATCACAATGACTCCGAGTTTCTCGGCCGTTACCTAGAGCCGGGCGACATTCACCTGGACGGCGCCGACAGCTTCGATCCGCAATCCTTCGGAGCCCTACTCGCCGATTGTCAGGTCATCGACGACGTCATCAAACAGGGGCTGAAGGGCGCCGGGGACGAAACCTTTTCGCGCGCCATCTGCGACGAACTGATGAATCAACTGGGTATCAACGGCTGGCCCCAGTTTTTTACCCGAAGCGAAGAGAGCTACCGGCACATCATCGAGCGGAACCCGAAGATGACCCGGAGCGATTTTCAGATCGCCCGGCCCCGTCGGCCCTTTCACATTGCCGGTGGCACCATCATGCGCCTGAGCAATAGTCCCGCTCTTGAGAAATTTCACTTTGAGATGACGCCGCTCTACGTGGGCGTGAACAGCTATTTCCCCATGGCCGGATCCGGCTCCCGTCACATCGGCGGCGGTTACGTCGAGCCCTTCGGGTTCGATTCCAACGAGCCCGACGAGCTGCCCGATAGCTCTGGCTACGTGAAAGTCCGAGTCGGTAGCGAGCGCCACCGTTTCAGCTTGTCTGATGTCATGGGCACGACGGGAGCGGCTCCCGCCGAATTCACCGATCGTTGGATGCTCGGGCTGATGGGCTTTCCGGAGTTTCGCTACTGGTCCCCCTCTGAGCCCACTCGCTCGGCCAGGGAGTACGATTTTGGGGACGGCGGCCACCTGGAAAACTTGGGCTTATTGGCTCTAGTGAAGCGCAACGTCGAAAAAATCATCGTCTTCATCAACACGCGAGACGAGCTGACCAACACGTCGATCAACGACTCCATTCCGACCTTCTTCCAAGGCTGCGCCCCGAAGGGCTGGTCTATCAATGAAGTGTTCCCGAAAGCCGAGTACGAGACCCTCCGCTCGGCGTTACTAGCGAAGAAGCACGCCGAAAAGACGGTGATGCACCGAATGAAACACACGGTAAAAAGCAACAGCCACTACGGCATTGAAGGCGGACGTCAAATCGAGATCCTCTGGGTTTATAATGAACGAGTAACCGAGTGGGAGAGGAAGTTGCCCCAGGCGACGCGAGACGAGATCGCCCACGGCTCATTATCGAACTTCCCTCACTACCGGACGTTCTTTCAGAACGCGACGGGCATCATCGATCTCTCCAAACGGCAGGTCACGTTGCTCAAGCAACTCTCTGCCTGGAACGTCATGTCCAATCGCGATGTCTTCGAGCAGATGCTCACGCCGTAGTAACGTCGCGAGCTCAGCGCCGGGATATTCGAGTACACCGTGAGCACGCTGGTCCCCTCCAAGGGGACCGCGATAGCCGCCGCGTTGGGGGCGACGATGAGTCGCTTATCCATCTGATTCTTCAACCAGCCCCAGGCGGGCCGGTTGAGCACATATGTGCGTTCCTAGTTGGGTTTGTGCAGCAGCCGACCAACCGGTACAGGAGCGGGTGCGCGCCTGACCCATTGTAAGGAACTGTAGTCTAATGCATCCGGCTGGTTGCGCGGGTGGGCCTCTGGTAGGACTGTGGCGAGAGGTCTATCAGTCATGGCAAAGCCGCAATCCCCCTCAAGTAAACAATCGCTCTATTTCCCCAGCCAGCAGCTGGAAGAAATAAAAATGGAAGCTGAACGTCTGGATCGCTCCATATCTTGGGTCGTGCAACGCGCGTGGAAACTAGCCCTCATCGAATTGAGGAAGCTGCCCTCTTCGACGCTGCCGCCGCCCAGTATGTAGGCCCCCCTTTCGCCTTCAGCGCCCCGTCCATGCCCTCGCGGGGACTCCGCGGCTCGATTGCGCCGCCGTCGGCGCCCCGCCGTTGCCGTTTGCATCACACTGCTAGACCCGAGCGATTGGCACTTGGCTCGCTCCATCTCAAGCTCCAAGCCGAGCGCACAATCGTTCGGAGTTCGGACGGCGAATGCTCCGTCGTCGCCGCGACCGCCATCTGACCCGGCGCTACATATTCAGCATAAGCAATTTTCCGCCCATCATCATTGTGACCACCCAGCCGCAAAAAAAAGACAGGGTGCGAAACCGTTGCTTCGACGCGACGTAGGCGAGCGAATGCCGCAGCCGAAAACCCGGCAAGCCGACGAAACAATAGGGCCAGACGTGTGAGCCCGAGAAGAATCGACAAACGAATGCGCTTTTCTTCAACAACGTAGAAATACTGGAAAAAGTGGACGTTTCTCTTGGTTTTGAGCGACTTCCGGACGCGGGGGGCCGGGCCCAGGGGGCACTAGCCCGCCCACCAGAGCCTCCCAGGCGGACGGCGACTCGCGCAATATCAGGCGAGGACGAACAGCCTCAGTCGTTAGCCGCGACCGTGAGCTCTTGCACGGTGCCGATGACGCCTTGAAATTTCGTCATCACGCGACGCTGGCGTGCTACCGGAGCTAAGGTCGCCCGGCCCATCGCAAAATTGCCGGCTTCGGCAGCGACCACCGCGCTTTCAAAATAGCGAGACAACGTACGGAGCTCGTCGAAGGGCACCATGCTGCCGCGGGTGATGCGCTGCATGATGTTTGGTAAATCCTCCATGTACCTGGTGGCGTGACCACTCAACAGCGAGACGGCATCCGTGCGCAAAAACTTGAGGAGACTCGTCACTGCTGCCGTCTCGAGCTCCGGCAAATAGCCGCGGACATCCTGCTTCGCAGACAACGGAAAGGTCGGGTTCACCGCCAGAAGCCAGAGCAGCTCCCGGGAATCGATATCCGGCGCGAGTGGCAGTTCCAATTCGATATCGTCACCAAAAACTTCGGCGATCGGATCTCGGAACACGGCGCTCATGACGACCCCCAACCCTGTCTCGGGCGTTTGGCACGCCCTCCAGTTTCCAGTTCTAGCTGCAGCGACGACTTCCCCAATCGTCCCAGAGCCACACAATTTTTAGTTGTCCCCATACTTCGTATCGGCGATTCACTCGCCCCCCTTGCTCTTATCCTGACATCAATTTCGACCCGGGCCCGTGAGAACTTATCCAAATTAGCGATGGAGACGAGGCCCCTACAACGGCACGTTATACCTACACAGCAGGATCTACGGACACGACGGCACGCCTCAAGTGGCTCTCGGTTGTCGGTTCGTTGCGGCGAAAAGCAGCGCCTCCTAAAAGAGTTAGCTGCCCGTCCTGCAAACGTCAGAGCTCGCCCCGTTGGCTCCCGATGCCCCGCCACCGCTCGCGCTGCCCTTCACTCCGTTTTCACCACCGCTGCTAGCGCCGCCGGGATTGCTGGAGCTCCTCCCGAGCTTGACGAGCCTCCCGCAGCAACCGAGCCTCCAGCGCCAGCGTCCACCCCCGGCGTCTTCTCCCCCCGCCGACCGTACTGTTGCAATGCGGCGCCGGATTCGTGAGCCCCGCGATCGGGCCCGCTGCCCAAGTAGCCATCGTTGATGTTCGGCAATACTTCGCCACTGTCGATGGCGTTGCACCCCGTAGCGAGGGTGACGTATTACGGCGGCACAACAGCGGGCGCCGGCTGAACGGTTAACAAAACACAGCTGTCGACCGAAAGGACCACTGCTGAGCGAAGCGCACCGTTAACTGCGACCGCGACGGCCTTACGAAGAGACAATCGCAACTCCCGCTCCCCTGCCTTCGGCGACGAACCCCGAGTTCGCCGCCGTTCGCCGTTTGTGGCGGAGGTCGGACTTTAGAAATTCCAGCGCAATGCAACGTCGGCGCCGCTAGGGCTGACTTGGACACTGGGTTGCGGGTTTAGGAGAAGCTGTTCATGTACCTTTAGTCCGCGAATGTCTTTCGAAGACTCCCACCGCTTGCCGATAGCGCGCCCCGTAGTCGCCCTAGTCGCTTGTGGGAAAGACCGCGCTAGTTCTTCACGCAGGTGGCGAGACATCTCCTACGCCAAGCAGCATCGGTTCCGAACAAACTCGTTCGCGACCTACAGCGCCGTCACGCACGCGTCCTCAAAGTCCGGGTTCAGCTCGTTAGGTACGTATCCGAAGGGGTTCGCCAATACGGTAGTTTGGCCGATCTGGTGCCTCACAGAGGAGTGCGTGTGCCCATGACACCACAGTTGAGGTTGCCGCTCGGCGATCAATGGCTCCTGATCGCACAAAAAAAACGGATTGAGCGGATGATGCGTGAACTCAGCTGTGATCGAGCCGGTCGCCGGAAGATGGTGCGTAATCACCACGTCACTCGACTTCAATTCGTGCTCCAACATCTCCACCGCGCGAGCGTTCTCCTCGAACACCCACGACGAAAAGTCACGAATCACCGAGAATTCGCTCATCTTCTTGCGAAGCCTATCTGCGGCCGGATCGTGAACAAACCACATCGGCGCGCCGATGAATCGCTGACCGTCGATGGTCACCCAGTCGCAGTCGAGCCAACACCGGTTCGAATGAGCGCGCTCGGCAGCCATGGTGCGAGCGCGCTCATTCGAACCGGAGTGAAAGAACTCGTGATTACCGTGCACGTACAACACGCGCGCCTCCGCATAGCGCTCGCAGAATAATGCAAGCCCGGGCTCGATGCCATCGGCAACCGCGATGTCGCCTGCGAGAATGAGCACGTCGATGGTCGTCGGATCCAGCGAGTCCACAAACGCGCGACCGCGATCTTTGTGGAACTCGAGATGTACGTCGCTCAGCAACTGCACTCGCATATCAACTCACCCTGCGTCTAGAACGTGCCACAAACAAACACTTACGAGCAACCACTTGCAGCTCAGCTCTGGGCAACTCAGGGCGTTTCCACAGCACCGATGTCCGGCGCGGTGGAGTTGAAGTCGCCGCTCATCGCACCGTTGAAGTCGTCTCCGGTGGGGACCCCAGCGTTGATCATAGGGCTGATCTGCTGCAGCCGCTAGTCGTCGCCCGTAGCATTGATATATGGCGGATCGTCGCTGGTGAGGCTGGTACCCACCGCCAAACAACCGCTGCACAGTCCGCCGCTGTTCGAAAAGTACGCATTGTGGCTTCGAGTCCCAAAGACCCCGCTGTCACCGGTGATGGCCCAGCCCGTGTTGTGGCTTACAAGATTGTTCTGAAATATCGTACCGGAAATGTTGCCACTAAAATTCACGGCGTCGCCTGTGTTGTAAGCGATGGTATTCTTCACAATCGTGGTGTCACTGCTCCTATCGAGCCCGATGCCGATCCCGTTCTCATCAATGATATTCCCGATAATTTCGAAATCGTCCCCATTGCGGTCGAGTTCGATGCCCATGCCCGAATGGCCATGGATCCGGTTGAACAGCACAGAGGACACTCCGTCTACTGACACGCCATCCGGGCCGTTCCCATCTAGCTCAGAATAGCTGAGCGTATTACCGGTACCTTGCATGAGCACACCCTGGTTGTTGTCGTGCAGGTACGCGCGGGACAACATGTTGTTGCTCCCGGACATGTGAAAACTGCGAGCGGCGCAGTTCAACAGCTCTATGCCAAAAAACCGCGTATTGGAGGCATTGACAAAGAAGCAAGTGCTGTTCCCCACCCCGGCACCGTCGACCACAACACCGTCCGCGATGACATCCAGACCGTTGGCGCCAATAGGATCGGCGATGTTGCCTGATTCCAAATTGATGACCGTTCCCGGCGGCACGTAGATGCTCTGATTCACTCCTGAGTCGCCCACGTAGCGGATCGCTTCTCGCAGCGAGAAGCCCGTGTTCTGCGGATTTCCCGGCGTCGCCCCGTCATCGTTCTCGTCCGCTCCTGTTGTAACGGTGATCACATCAGATGTGGCCCGCACGATAACGACGAAATCGGTCACAGCTGACAGACCGCCGGTGTCCGTGACCCGCAACACGACATTGTAGGTATCCGCCAATGTGTACACGTGGCCAGGGGGCGTGCGCCCGCTCGCCTCATAGGTACCGTCACCATCCCAATCCCAATCGTAGCTGAGATTGAGCGGATCCGTATCTTCCAGATCGTAGCTACCGGTGCCATCGGCCAGGAACGTCGTGGGCGAACCGGTATCGAACCAGCCCAGGCCTGGAGTCACCATCGCGTAGGCCACCGGTGGCGTGTTCGGAGCACAGGTCCCGCCACAGACTCCCCCGCAGTCCACGCCGTCTTGGTTTTGCACGCCGTCCGAGCACGTTGGACACGCCGAACACACTCCTCCGCAATCCACACCGGTTTCGTTCTGATTTTGGATTCCGTCGCCACACGTCGGGCAGGCCGAGCACACGTCTCCGCAATCTGTGCCCGACTCGTCACCGTTTTGGCTCCCATCAGAACAAGAAACTGTCGCTCCATTACCCCCAGTGCCGCCAACACCGCCAGCACCGCCAACTGATCCGTCACCACGGCCGCTAGCCCCACCCGTGAAGCCGCTGTCGCCGTCGATGCTTCCATCTCCGCCGATCTCTGCGTCTGCAGTGACAGCCGCGTCCGCTGGGCCGTTGGCGATGACCGGCAAGGGCTCGTAACTGATCCGGCCGCAACCGGACAATACGAGCCACGCCAGTGCCAGCCCGACAATAGAAAAGCCCGACTCTTGCCCGCAGCAACTTGGATCGCGAAACCAAGGCATGAACTGTAATTGTCGCCTGTTTCTCGCGCGATCGCTCGGGATTCATCGCTCGGTGTCGTTGCGTGTATGTACACCTCAGAGCCAGCTGCCCACCCCGTTCCACTCCGACCGAGTAGCCCGCGAGCCTGAAGTCCGTTTGGTCGGTTGCAAAACAAGCAAAGGCTCCTCATCCAGAACCGCTAACATCACGATTCCCATGTTGGGGTCCCGTCTGGACACAACTTACGGCGGGCCGGTGCGTTCGCGGCCGCCCGTGCCCCCCATCGCCTCTATTCAAGGGACCGCGACGAGGGAGAACCTTCGGACGAGCACGGGGCTCGGACGTTCTCTTCCGGCACGCCCCCCATCGATTTCGCAGTTATCGAACGGTGGATTGACCGACAGGGCCATGCCTCGCGCGGCTGCGTAGAACGGCAACTCAGCTCAGAGAGCCCGGACCCATTCGAGCTCGATGGTCGTCGAACCGCTGCATGCCCTGCCCTCGCCTTCAACGATTTGCTCGTCCGAGTTGGCCATGCACGATCCCTCATCGTCCGGCGCCCGCTCCTCAAGCTGGGTTACTTCTAACTCGATTCGCGCGGCAGAATCCGTGCGGATAAACTGGTAGTTTGCGAAATATCGCTCTTTGCACATACCGTCGTTCGAGGTAACCAGAGTTTGCCCAAAAGCCCTCCAGGACACCTCCTGATGCCACATCAGTGAGGGCCAGGGGCAGTTCCGTCCCAACGCCGACATCATCCCCGCTGACGCTCTGCGGTTGGCTCCGGCAATCCGGTTCACTGCTGCAGGACATAGCTTTCACGTAGTCGACGGGGCCGGCCTGAAATGTGAGGGCAACGTACGTCTCTTCGGCCTCACTCAGGACGTCCCTACCGAGCTCGCTACGCCCGACTTGGTTTTTGGAATGGGCCGTCATGCGGTAGATGCCTTCGAAGCCGGCAGCGGAATCTTCGTCGACGCCCTGGGAACTAGCGCCGGAGGTTCCGTCGGTGTTGTTGGAGTCGTCGTCTGCGCAGCCCATAGTGAGCAGCAGCGCCGGGATAGCCGCGATGCGCCCCACCCCACGGGTCAGCCCACTCGACACCTGAGGCTGGGTTGGCGCACCTGTGAAAGCCGCGCCACGACCGAAACCACAAACGGCAAATGGCGGCGAACTCGGGGTTCGTCGCCGTAATCGTTGGGAGCGGCAGTTGCGAGTGGTTTCGCTGACTGAGCCGATCCCGTGCAGTGCCGGGGGTTTGGGTAATCGTAACGGAGTGGAGGGCCGGGTTGCTCCAACGGAGAGCGCCTAGTGGGTGCCGCGAGCCATGGCAGCGGAAGGTGCGTCGGTCATGTCGAACTCGCTCACGAAATCTGCGGCTTGAGCTCTGCGTCCGGCGACGCGTGCATGACTACGCAACCTCCGACACCCATGTCGGATACACGTATTCGCACGGCGTACGTCGCTCGCCGTAGCTCGCGAGCGGCTCTTGCGTGCTGGTGACGTCGAGACCAAAAGCTAGGGGCCACATATGGCACAGACCCACAAATGGCTAGCCATAGCGAGTATACCCATTTCGAAAGGCGATGTGAGTCCAACGAACGGGTCCCATTCTGGGACGCCCCACAGCTCACATCTGTCCAACGGTCCTTTCGCAGCCAGATTTGCTTCGGCACGTCCCGTGCAAGCGTACTGATCCAATGAGTCAGTCCCTGTTCAACACCGGAGCATCATGGGTTCGCGCTCGACTCGACCTGCGCGCGAGACTCCTGCTCAGTGTCTTACCCATGGTGAACCTGGCTCTATTGGCTCTGTGGGCAGTTTCTACCCGAACAAGCCACACTAGCCTCGTGAACCAGGCTGACGCGAACCTGGAAGCAAATCTCGGGCTAGCCCAACGCGCCGTAGCTGAACGTCTCGCCATCGCCGAAGCGGATGCAGTGCTGGCAGCAAACCTCGACCTGACCGCCTCGGTCATCGAACATCAAGATCCGAAAA
The DNA here is from genome assembly GCA_013214025.1 of Polyangiaceae bacterium. Lineage (GTDB taxonomy): Bacteria > Myxococcota_A > Polyangia > Polyangiales > Polyangiaceae > JABSRN01. Next base: position 9,812 of record JABSRN010000091.1, on the reverse strand, counting down.
CCTTCTTATGGCTAGCCAAAAGCCTCCTCGAACGCCGAGGGCTCTACCGAGCGGTGTTGCTTTTCGGGAAACACGACCATCTAGTAGCGGGAGCGGGCAAAGGAGTGCGCAACGGAACTGTCGGGCGTTTCAATCGGCGTCGCCTCATGCGACAGGGCGTGCTCGTTAAAGGAACTGACGCCACATTCTTCCTTCGCCCAGCGCCCATGGGCTTCGCCAAGACATTCCTGGGTCCTGAGGAGGTCGTCCTCGGTTTTGCGACTCCTGTTTTAGATATCCTCGACGACACCATCGGGCACGTCGTGGTGCTGTTGGACAAAGACTTGCTCGCATCATCGCTAAAACTGAACGTCGGGCCCGGAGGCTCCGTGTCTCGAGTCGAAGTCGTTACCAATAAAGACGGACATCCCATTCTACTCCCCCCGGCCTTGCCCGAGAAAGCGCGCTGGCTCGGTCTGTCTCTCCCCCTCACGCCCAATCGCGTCGCATGGGCCGACACTTCTGTCGGACGTTTTCGAACTCTGAACCACCCACTAGGCGGAGGCGGACCCACCAGCACTTGGAGAGTCCACGAGCTGCTCTCGGACTCCGTGTTCGATGCGCCTGCCGCCGCCATGGAGCGAAGGTTACTGAGCGTTCTGCTGCTCGCACTGCTCATCGTCACCGTGACGCTGTTGCTGCTCGCAACACGGCTCACCGCCCCGCTTCGGGCCATCCAGGCCTCGTTGCAGGGCATCTCAGTGGACCACTTGGAGGACGCTAGCGCGGAGCTCGCCAGGATGCCCGGCGCTAACGGAACCACTCGAGGCAACCCCCTGAAGGATGAGATCCTCCAACTCGGCAAGGGCATTGCCGAGTTGGTGAACGCCCTTATCGCTCGAACGGCAGCAGCCCAAGCCGCTGCGGATGCAAAAGAGCGCTTTCTCGCGACGATGAGTCACGAGCTGCGCACGCCCATGAGCGGACTCACGAGCGTTGCCGTATTGCTCCGAGACGAACCTCTCTCAGACGATGCTCGACGCTACGTGGATCTGATGGAGCGTTCCGGGCGCCATCTGACAGCTCTCGTGAACGACATCTTGGACTTTTCCAAGGTATCCCAAGGCAAGCTCGAACTCGAGTCGATTCCTTATTCGCTGGCCGAAACTCTGGAAGACATCGTCGAACTAGCAACCCCCACTATCCACGAACGAGGAGTTGACGTTCGAGTTGCCATCGATGTGGATCTACCCGCCATCTTGATCGGCGATCCGCTCCGGGTGCGCCAAATCATAGTCAACATTTTCGGGAACGCCGCGAAGTTCACTACAAAAGGCGCGGTCTCAATTCGCGCGAGCCTGGAACACCACGCCGGGGGTCAGGAGTTCGCGCGGATTGACGTTAGCGACACAGGAATCGGTATTCCTGAGCACGTTCTGGACACGATATTCGATGCCTTCACCCAGGCCGACGACAGCACTACGCGGCGTTTTGGAGGCACAGGACTTGGCTTGGGAATCAGCCGCCGCTTGGCCCTCCTGATGGGCGGAGACGTCACTGTAAAGAGTCGAATGGGGGTCGGGAGTCTCTTTACCTTGGCATTGCCTATCCGAACTGCCGAACCAGTAAGCATTGCCCAGACCCTGCGAGATGACCTGTTCGCGAACGTCACCGTGGTCATCCTCGCAGAGGACGACCCACGATTTCGAGCATTCGTGCCATGGCTAACGGCAGCAGGGAGCAGTATTGAGAGGTGTGGGGATCTCCCTGCGTTGCGCGAACTTCTGACCATAACTGAATACCCGCAGAAAACTGTCATCGTGCTCTATTCTGATCCGTTGAAGCTTTCTGCAAACGAAAGACAGCGACTTCAGGGCGACCGGAACGTTACATGGATGGTCTTCGCGCCAACCGCCTACGGGACGAAGACGGGACTGCTGTCACAACAGAAGGACCACCAGCGGCTGACAGCACCGCTCTTGCCCCGCCGCGCGCTCTCCGAGCTACGCGTCGCGATCGCTGCGCACAGGGACTCTGCACCAGAAACAATACAAATTTCGCCGAAGAAGCCCCTATCGGCGCCCCCCCCCCGGTGGAAGGGCTATAGCGTTCTCGTGGTCGACGACAACATGGATACGCAACTGATAGCCCAGCACCTAATGAAGAAGGCAGGCTTTGACGTCGAGGTACGGGACGACGGGCAGCTCGCGGTGGATCGACTGGCTGAGCGGAGCTTCGACGTTATCTTGATGGACTGCCACATGCCTGTCATGGATGGACACGAAGCCACTCGAGAGCTTCGCCGGCGGGGTATTCTCACCCCCGTTCTAGCCCTCACCGCAGATGTTGTCCCAGGCATAGAAGCCGCCTGCGAGGAGTCAGGAATGGACGCCTATCTGAGAAAACCGATCGTTTTTGACGAGTTACTCCTCGCGCTCGAATCGCAACTGGCAAGCACTCCGCACGCTGGCACTGGAGCCGGAACGTGAGCGAAAAAGAAACCTCCGGCGTTTAGGTTTTATGGGCGCCGGTTTCCTTCTGGTGCTTCTTTAGATAGGCCATGAAGGGAGTCCCCCCCGTGCCGACGTCTGTCGGGTTCGCGTGACCGACCGACGCTTGGCTGTGGATGTACGAGGCGGCGAACTCCAGGTGTTGGTTGCGAAAGCGCATTAATTGCTCGACACACTCGTTATACGCTGCCCGCAGATAGGGCCGACCGCTATCCAAGACGAAATCGCGAACCCCTCCGCGCCGTTCGGCTCGCTCGATGAAGGCGCGGTGCGCTGGGGGCATGTAGTCCCGCATTTCGTCAAGGTACTTCCTCAAAGGATCGATACCGTGCTGCACGGCAAGCAAAGCATCTAGGGCCGGCACAATACTGCTCTGGGCTCCCGTTTCTCCACGAAAGCACTGGGGCTCCCCCGCGAACTCCGGAACTCCCGTGTAGACGAGCCCGTCCGTCAGCCCAGGGTGGCCCTTCCAACCATGAATGAAGGGGCGCACCCTCCGATAGTAGATGTATGGATCGCACCATTCGGGCGTGCGAGCGAGCGTCGAAACCATCCATTGCAGGCTACCAGCAATGGTCGACAGGCAGATCTCCAATCGCGCGTCGTCCCCGACTGCCACTGCCGATTGGGCGGCCTCAAACTCCATCAATGCCGGTGCGGCTTGAGCTTCAATCGCAATATGGATCGCCACAAACCACTCCTCATCCGCGCCTCCCAAAAAGTTTTGCAACAGTGCGACGTTCCCCAGCTCGACGGGAGCGCTCGGATCCACCCGGAACCAATTGTGTAATGCGTAGCTAGCATAAGAAAGCACCGGTTTGCGTCCAAGGGCGGTCGCCACCGCGTACCAGGGCCGTGCCAGGCACTCCGGCAACACGCTCGCCGGCTGTTCCGGCTCAGCCCATACGAACCCATGAGACAGAAACGATAGCAACAACATGGCTCGTTCGATTTCACGTGACCCGCTAAGCTCGCCGGCCTCCAGGATAGGGAGAGCAGCAAGGATCTGACGGGCTCGCCCTGACACAAGAACTTTCGGCAGGAGTGACGATGCCTCCTCCCAGGCCGCAAATGAATCGGGGAGCATCCGCAATGGATCACATGAAGGCAGGAACCCCGTCGCTCCAGGTGTCCACCCCTCGTTCATCGGCGACTCACTCCCGCTCGGCTGTAGTCATTTGTGCCGCCAATCGGTCGCCGCCGTAGTTCCCGACATTCTCGTGCTCGAAATAGACCTCAAGCGGCGTTTCCGAGAGGCGAGCATCTACGGAGATGCGACCACCTCCCAGGACGAAGAAACTCGTCAGCATGAACAGAACCAATCCCGAAAACTCTAACGATTGTCCGGCGGACATGAGCCCGTCGCCCCAGTGCACAAAGAACACCGCTGCAATCAAGATAGGCACCTGACAAGCTGCGGCCAGCCGTGTGAGAAAACCGAGGGCGAGCATCAACCCACCGATCACGTGTGCCAACACAACGTAGTGCGTGAGGATCACTGGCATCGCCCAGCCGCCGCTCTCCTTGATGAGCAACAACAGCACGTCTGGGTTGCCAACAAACAGCGCCCCGCGCACCATCAAACCGACTCCTAGATAGGCTCGTATCGCTGCCAAACAGAACTCTGGACTGTGATCAAAATAGTTGGCGCCGGCAGATAAAAATTTCAACATTCGAGCTTTCCCCCTGGCCCGCGCGCTGGCGAGCCGTATCTATACTGGGCCCACCCGCCGCCACATCCCGCAATGTTAGTGGGCGACAGCCTCCAACTCGCGGTCCGACGCGCCCACCGCCGGGGGGATCTCAGAGTGGCGCAGAGTGATGACAGGACAAGGCGCATGACGCACCAGCTCCTCCGCCACACTGCCAAACAGGAGTCGGGAAATCCCCGTACGCCCGTGGGTACCTACAACGACCAGATCGTAGTCACCTTCTTCGAGCAGAGCCAGCGCAGCACGCTCGGGCTTGCCGTGAGCCACAAGATAGTTCAGGCAATCAGGATCGAGTTCAGGAATGCCGCTAATCAGCGCCCTCATGCGGGCTTGGGTCTCTTGTTTCGACGGTAGTTTTGGCGCCCCAACATCTACCCAACCGGTGATTCCTGGTTGCACAGGCGCTGGCACGAAGATGGAATGCAAGACGTCCAATTGTGCTCCCCACTCTTCGTTCCGAGCTCCAGCGAACGCCAGTGCAGCGCGGGAGCACTCAGAAAAGTCCATTGGCACCAACACACGATTGATCGAATTCATCGTCTCCCCCATACTTCGGTTCACGCGAATGCTATCGCTCAATCGCTCCAGATATCCGCTGCGATTGAGCAGCTAACCCCCCTGTACTATGGCTACGAAACTTCCGTTTGCAAGTCGATTACGAAAGAGTGTTGGAGCGAACGACACGCCAATCGTTCGCTCCAACAGCCGTCTCCAATCGTCCCGCCATGAAACACTGACCATGAGTCACGACTAGCTATGTCGTGCCGCCGACTCTGTGCAAGATAGCCCACTCGCATAGCCCACTCGCATAGCCCACTCGCATAGCCCATTCGAAGAGCCGGCATAGAGCTGCGCCCAAGACATCCGACTCAAGTACGCCGCAGAGCAGCTTCCCCTAGCGGCGATGACAGCCACCGCCACTAGGGGCGAGCGAGAGCACTGCCTAGAAGCGAGCATGAACGGCTACGTGTCGAAACCCATCAACATCAGCCCTCTCAAGGGAGTGCTGGCGAAATGGCGGGTGGCGGCCGAGCCGCCACCCTCGAAGGCTTCCTAAGGTCTACGGGGCTGACGCAGCGCTCTCGGGATCGGGCGCGACCACAATTAGGTCAGCGACTTGAATGACGTCGTCTGCGGGGAGGCCCGCGCAATCGGCGTGCTCTCGAACCTTGTCTGCACTAGTCGCTTGGTAGACACAGACACTGGCGAGAGAGCCGTTCTCTTCAGCCAGCACGTAGGTCCGGATCCAGCGGATATCGGCCGCCATTTCTTCTCCCACTTCGGTGGAGCGGGCCGCTGCGGCCGCTGCGGCCCCGAGCTCCACCTTGGAAGCCCAGCCTTTTCGTCGAAGAATGATGGTGGTATTCATGATATTTCCCTGTTGATAATGCGGCGGCTTCGAAGACGACCGGTGCCGTGCGTTTCGAACACCTTAGTGATATGCGACCATCGTGAGAGCCACCGTGTGACGTGGTCGCCACCCTCGCCTTCGAGGCATGTCTGCTGGACGAGTTCACGATGTGCGGCCTCGTCACCGATCCGGACTCCCGCGTCATCTCGCCCATACCGGGCGATCTGTTCGCGTCCACATTCGGTGGCGTACCCATAGATACCGACCGCGGCCTGCCGGATGTGTCGACGGTGGCGAGTTCGTCTCCCGCGGGAACAATGGGCGATGGGCGATGAACAGTGACGCAATACTCGCCGGTAGCGAGATGAGATCGTCGTACTTGTCGAGATGAGTGCAGCCTCTACTTCACATCGCATTGCATTTCGCCGCCCCCTTCGGTGTTGCCCGACGCTTTTACGCCGACAACTGGAAGCGGGCCTTTTTTATAATGATGGCGACGATGTTGGTCGATCTCGACCACCTGCTCGCGGTTCCCGTGTACGCACCCCAGCGCTGCAGCATCGGCTTTCGTCCGTTACATTCGAGTTGGGCAATCGGAATCTACGTCCTGTTGTTGATGGGCCGCCCCACACGATTGCTCGGGATCGGCCTGCTGGTTCACATGGAGCTAGACGGTGTGGACTGCGCGTGGATAGCGCTGGAGTAGCGAACAGCGAAGCACACGCACTAAGACGGCGCCGGGCCGCCCGGTGGTTTGCGCGCGGCTCATCTGACGCTGTAGTTCGAACCCTAGAGATTCAAGTGCGGCTATACGCCGCACCCCGGCCGAGGTGCAACCGACCACACATTCGGCCCCCTGCTCGCTCGCCACCTCAAGACGGACAGCGTCCAACAGGTTGGACACGCCTCGCCTCCACCAGTCCGGTCGCACCACCATGCGACTGATCGCGGCGCACGGAAACGCCAGGTCGAGACCACGGTAGTGAGCAGCATCTGGCAGCTCCGCCGGGTGTGCGTGCAGACAGATCCTCGCCGCAGCCACGATGGCGCCGCCCAGATCTCGGGCGACAACGTGCGTCGCGTGGCTATCATGCGAGTCTCCCCAACGGCCGTGCACAGTACCCCGCGGGACCACGCCGAGGGTGGTCCAGGCTTGTACACGAAGGGTCTGCAACTCCGCCAAACACGCAGGCTGCCCCTCTAAGCGTTCGATCCGCAGCTCCCTCACATCGTGACGGATGGCGCCGCAACCGACAGCCGCCTCCGCCACGCCCTCTGTCGTAACCCCCACCCCCTTCAGTATGACCGCCAGGCAGGAATCTCCCAGCCATTGCCAAAATCTCCGCAACCAGCACACTCCCGCGGCCGCTTAGGACGCAGGAGTCGAGCCAGCGGCGCCAGCGGCGTTGGGGCCAATACCTGGCCGCGCGCTTAGCGGAGAAGCTAGAGACGTTATCAACGGATGAATTCACAGCTGGATACCGTGAATCGATTGTTCGGCGGGCGGCTCGGCGCTCTGCGAAGGACGCTCCCCCGGCGGGCTAAGATCCCAAAAGGGCACGTCCTCAGACGGGCATCGATCGTCATAGTTTCACGGGACTCGCAGTCAACATTCATTTCAACGTGCGCCGCAACCGTTACAGTCACAGTGCCGCTTCCGGAGTGGACGGGGGCCAAGATCCAGGTGGAGGAGCCTGGCACGATGCAAAACCCAACGAGCGATTCCGTATCATCTGCGGATCGACGTGTGCTGAAGTATCGGGCATGACTTGCTCACCGGCACCCAATTCGATGTTCAGATCGTCGGTGCGATCGGTGATGGCACAAGCGTCCTCCCCAGATCCGGTACGCTGACGACCACAACCAGGCGCTCGGCAAAGACGGCGCCACTGGCACCAAATCGACCGGACAAGGATTGAGAAATATACTCCACTTCCGGGAGCTGCTCGGATGGCATCGGGCAATTGCATTCGGGAATGTCCACTGCCTCCCATGAGCCGAGGCTCATGAGCAAGCCAAGGCAGAGGCCACCCCAAGGCCCAAGCGTCGTGGCTCGATCATTCTGCGACCGTCCGGACGCGAAGGGCGGACGAGACTGAGTCGCTCGGCCGTGTTCAGTAGTGCACGCGCTCCAGAGACCGTTTCCACAGCTCGAAGGACGCTAGCCCCTCATCGCGTAAAAGCTGACTCATCGGGATCTGACGCTGCGCCATGGGCTTCGCCAACTCGTCGTAGATGAGCGCATCATCGAACCCCGCCGCTGCGGCATCTTCCGCCGTGCAGGCGTAAACAACTCGCTCGGGCCTCGCCCAGTAGATCGCCGCCAAGCACATGGGGCAAGGCAACGTCGACGAGTACAGCACCGCGCCGTCGAGCTGATGGGTTCCCAATCGTCCGCATGCCCGACGAATGGCAACGATCTCCGCGTGAGCGGTCGGGTCGGAGGTACCGGTAACGCGATTCTCCCCCTCGGCGAGAACCGTTCCGTCCTTGACGATGACGCAGCCAAACGGGCCACCCGCCTTGGTGGTTACATTCGCGGTGGCGAGCTCGACCGCGCGGCGGATGTATTTTTCGTCTTGGGTGGTGTCTGTGGTCAATTGGTTTTCCTGGCCGCTAGCGCTGCAGTCTGCAGGTTAGCAGTGCCCTCGTGAACGTCAGCGTGGCTGACTGCTGCACGCGCCTCCCTGTCGCCCAGTCTACTCGCCAGACGCCATGCATTGGCCCCAGTCCTAGAGCCGTCTCGCCAAACTGATTCAACGCGGTCACACTGGCCATTCTCGCCGACTTGTCCACCTAGGCTCCGCGCGCCTGTCCACCGTCCTCCCCAAGGCCAATTAGGCGGACGATTTCCCGAGCAAAACCAGGTGGATCCGCCACAACGCCCGGTGTAGTCAAATGTCCCACCTCTGGTAAATCCCATGATTTCAGCGCTCCGTGCACTAACCCGCGATCTTCAACAGCGCATGCATGAACGGCGTTGCCATGAGCGAGCACAGATCGGCGATCAGTTTCGTCTCGAGCTGCCCGGCAGGATCGAAAACGAGAGCGGCGACCCATCCCGCATTCAGATCGGTCACAGCTGCCACCTCGGAGGCACTCTACGCACCTCCCCCCTCGGCTCCTTGCGCATCGGCTCCTACTGCTGGATATCCGACGGCGCCCAGCTTGCCGCCGCCACATCCATTGTCATCGGCGACTACGTGGGCATCGCGCGTGGCGTCTACATCGTCGACAACAACAACCACCCCATCGAGCCCGACGCCCGCCGCGAGCATCGTCGCCGCGTGGCCCCAGGCGGAGCTGGCTACCCCAGCATCGGCAGCGCCTGGGACCTATCCGATCGCTCCCCCATTGTGATCGAAGACAACGTGTGGATTGGCATGTTCGCCTACATCGGCAAGGGCGTGCGCATCGGCGAAGGAGCCGTGGTGGCCCGACAAGCGGTCGTCACAAAAGACGTCGAACCATACACAGTCGTCGCCGGCAACCCCGCCGTCATCGTCAAACGTCTGCCTCTCGATACCCCAACGATACCGAGCCCCCCAGGGGAACAGCATCCAGCGGAACGGCTGTAGCGGCGAATTCGCGGAGGCCGTGACTAGACGGAAGTCTTTTGTCTTGGAACCGTCTGGACGTGTAGTGGTGGCTCGTCTCAACCTACGGCGCACGACGTAGAACCGTCTGGCCACCACCACCACTACCGCCATCGAGCTCTTCCCACAGGGTGAGCGTATCTCCGTCTACGCAATACTCACCCATGTCATCGCCCAAGGTGTACGCGGTTCCGTCCGTTGTCCATAGGCCGTTGCGCCCCGCAAAGTCTGACGTGGTCGAATCCACTTCGCATTCGCAAGTGCCGGCACCACGATTGCACGAGCCGGTCAGTACCGAAGAACTAGCTTCTGGCTCGTTGTAGGCGTCGTGCATCCCATCACAGAAGGCGTTCAGAGCCGCAGGGGTCACGTTAACTCCAGGCCCGGCGATTTCCCGAACGCAAGCGTCCGACACTGACAAATCCATTCCGAATGTCCCTGTTCCGGTGGACGAGAACGTTCCGCCCGCCTCGATGTCCAACGTTCCCTCCAGGGAACTGAAGACACCGGTGACGGATTTCTGACTGAAGTGGTCCCGTCATAGCGGACACCCTGGGAGGGGGTTACTCTCCCGTGTGGAGTCCAAAATTGACCAAGCCGAAAAAGAAAAAGTCTAAGAAACCGAGGAGCCGGTATACGGCCCAATTCAAAGCTGAGGCGGTGC
>JABSRN010000090.1 GCA_013214025.1 Polyangiaceae bacterium | reverse complement strand
CCCCGTCTCGCCATCGCCGCTATACCCCGCCGGGCAGGCGCCACACGAGTAGGAGCCCGCGGAGTTCGTGCACACTGTCAGGCTGTCGCAGCCGCCGTTCGCCGTATCGCACTCGTTGGTGTCCGTACACCCTGCCGAGCCATCGCCGCTATACCCCGCCGGGCAGGCGCCACACGAGTAGGAGCCCGCGGAGTTCGTGCACACTGTCAGGGCGTCGCAGCCGCCGTTCGCCGTATCGCACTCGTCGATATCGGTACAGCCAGTCGCGCCATCGCCGGTGTAGCCGGTTGGACAGGCGCCACAGCTTACGATTAGAACAGGCGCCGGGCTGCCGGGGGAAGTGGTGCAATTCGTCAAGGAGTCGCATCCACCGTTGTCTGTGCCGCATGGATCGAGATTGATGCAACCCGTCGAGCCGGTGCCCGCGTAGCCTCCAGGGCAGGCTCCGCAAACTGGGCCCGTCGCCGTATTCGTGCAGGTGCTTACCTCGTCGCAACCCCCGTTGGCTGTGCTGCAGCTCGCTGGGCTACAGCCACCCGCGCCGTTGCTGCTGTAGCCGATATCGCAGGCACAGTTTTCTGTTCCAACGCTTCCGGGCGGTCTCGAACTGAAGGGGGGGCACTCCTCCATTTCCCAAGGGACCAAACGCAGCTGGTAGGCGGAAATAGACGAGTACGCGGTATCAAATCCTTCTGCTTCAATCGTGAGAGACTGCGTTGGCGAGCAAGCTGTGAAAGTGGCGACGCTAAACTGCATGATTGGCGGTTGCGCCTGGGGATTGCTAAAGAATATCTGCAGTATGTAGTCGTGACCAACGACCAGCATGCCATCACCGACAGATATGTGCGTTTGCGCTAGCGTGCTACCAGCGTCCCCCGCATCTGAGGCCCCCGCGTCTGAGGCCCCCGCGACTGTGGCGTACACGTTTTCCGCCATGATGGTATCACTATTCGTAAACGTGACGCCATTGACAATTACCGATCCCTCAGTGCTATCGCTGTTGAACGCTTCTACTAGCTCGCCTTCGCTGACAACATGAGAAGCGAGGACAAAAACCTCCGGGGCGTTCCAGCTCCCGCTGCAAATCTCTGGGGAATCCAGCGAACCGATCGACGGGTCGGGGATGAACTCGCTGAGCGGGATGAGGGGCGGGTTGACGCAAAGTTCGTTTCCGTCGTCGAGTGGATCACATCCGGCGCCGCAAGTGGCTCCTTCAGTATCGCATGGCCCACAAGTATTGCTGACCGACGCGCATGACATGCGGCACAACTCAGCGCAATCCGGCGCAGTTGAGCAAGTGACTGTAGCGTTACCTGTGGCTCCACCGTCCGCGCTCGAAGACGTCGCCGCGGCATCCGCCCCAGCGCTCGTTCCGCTATCTGTGCTCGCTGTCACCTCGCTATCGGAAGTCGTCCCGGCGTCCTCGCTAGCAGCGCCCGCGGCGTCTGGAGTTTCCGCGGTACTAGAGGCGTCCGGGACAGCGCCGTCTGTTGATGCCGTTTCCGCGTCTGCCTGGACTCCGGTATCAGCAACACCTCCGCCGTCCGGGAGCTCCGTATTCGGTGCCGTGAGTGTGCCATCATAGCAAACTCCTAGACCCGTGTCGCAAGATGTGCTCCCAGCTGTCGCACATTGCGACGCCAACTCGGGGTCGGAACAGCTGCAATCATCGTCAGTAACACAGCTAACCAGGGTGGATAAAAAGGCTGCAAAGTAGTTCGACGCTTCGGACTCGCTCGTCGTGTCAGCGATGATGCCCCCCCATGTGTCAGTGTTCTCACCGGCAACTTCCTCCATGTCTTCCGTATTCACCGGATCCTGTTCTGCTGCCGCCACTCGCCATTCCTCTGACTGTGGGACATAGAAGTTGTACACATGGTTCGGATCGTTGCAGCTGAATTGACTGACCGTGTACACGTCAGGTTCGGTTGTCAACAGTTCGGCCGGAATGCTGATGAGGGCCTCCAACTCCTCCGCGCTCAGATCGTCCAGGTAACTCATAACGCGAGGGTCATCGCCTCCGCTGCAGAAAACTCCGTGACCATCGGCTCCCATGACTAAGGGAACGGAGGTACATACGAGCCCAGGCACGGGTATCGTGACACCGTCGACCTGTTGCGCGACGGTGTACGTGGGCCACTCAGGCAATACCCCGGGGACCTCCGCGGTGGTGTCTTGGAAGCCGTTAGGGACCGGCGTTCCAGGACAGAACATCGCCTGACTGGCGTTAGCTATCGACGAAGCGAAACCCACGGATACGTCCGCAAGAGTGAAACTGGCCGGAACTCCTTCAGAGGTATCGCTGTCCAGCTCAAGGAGCACACTGAACGAAGGGTTGTTACTGAAACAGCCAGGAAAATCCGGTTCTCCCACTTTGAGTTTGTTCAGGCCGGTCGCCGGACAACTGCTCAGATCTTCCGCGGAACGATACTCTCGAAGCTTGTTCAATAAGCCATCTACGTCGAAGGCAATAAGGCTCAACCAGTCGCCACCGAACGTGTCGGGCGCCCCTAGCTGCAACACGTCGTGGATATGGCCGCCGACCAGCAAGCGCGTGGTCATCAGCGCTGATGGCGGAACCCCAGCGAAGTTGACAGTGAGCAGTAGCGGAAGGTACCCGGTCCTTCGCTCGATCCAACCGTCCAGACTCAGAAGACTAGAACCCTCCAGTTGAATGTACTGTGATCGAATAACCATCAATACGTCTTCGTAATCGCAGTCGCCTGGATTGGTCGGATCCAGGATTCGAAAATCTTCGACGCTGTAGTAAGTGATTTTTTCGCTTCGAGTTTCGCCGGGTCGAAGCCCCTGCCCGAACCGGGTAAACATGTACTCTCCCGTGTTGAGCTTCTCGTATTCTAGGGAACTCAGCGACGCATCATCGGGAGGTGCTGGCGAGTTATCGCTGGTGCCAGCTGCGTCCGTGATGAAGACGAGCAGGCTGACCAGTAGAATACCCGCCAAAAGATACGCGCCCCTCCGCGGTTGTTGCCGGCTCACTGGGATGCTCCGCTCAGCATAGGCAACGCAAACACTAGCTCCGTGCCCTGGACTTGCGCGCGCAGGGTGTGCCGCGTGCCATCAGTGAGTGTCACAACGACGGGCAGTGACTGCAGCCGAGCTGGCATAACCAGGTGCGTTGTAAGTTGACCCTTGGCGTCAGTGAAAGCGCTGTAGAGCGAGCGTGGTGTTCGCCTCATTCCGGTGGGAACTTCCGCGCCATCTGACATGAAATCGACCCTTGTTGGCTGCCCGTCAGTTAGAGTTCTCAGGTTGACCTGGACAGACACGGTCCGGTGAGGGCTCCAGTCGATCGTGGGGCGCGGTTTTGAGGTTGGCTTCTTAGGGTCTTCGCACGCTGTACTCAGCGCCAGTAGGCAGAGCGCGGAAGTCCCAAACCGGCCCCGCCGAGAACCTCGAGCACTCGGCCGAAGCATTGCTGAAACAAACGGGAGATAACGAATTCGATGTTGATACCGGAACATGCCGAGCGCTGTACGCAAGGGCCGTGCCTGATTGTATCGAGGGTGCGCCGCGAGGTTAAAAAGGACGAATGCATCGACCAAGAGGGCAACGCTCGCGATTGCTGAGTCGGGGCGGGAGTGCGCACGGCATCGGTGCGGGCCTCGGCCCGCGAAGCCCGCACATTGCGCCTGGACTCATGAAAGCAGCGGCTCTCGGTTGTTTGCAGCGGGCATGAAGCGCTACTCGGAACTGGTGTCCGGCTAGTCCGCCTCGGCCGTGCCCTTCCCAGTGGACGCACTGCGGGCGCCCCAGCGGTGGCGGAGTGGTGCTGTTGATGTGCATCGATCCGACCCAAAAACGCCGCCACATGTTCCCCCGTTGAGAACGCGGGGACGTGAAAGTCTCAGGGCGAGAGCGCTAGGGACCGCGATGAACCTCCCGCCGTTGAACGGTCCGGTCAAATCACCCGCCATAATCGCGGCGTAAAATACTGGGCTGCACGCCGGGAACGACCAGGTCGGAGCTGGCCTTGCCCGGGCATGTCATTTGCACCTAGGTCGGTGAGTTCGATCGGTGAGTTCGATCGGTGAGTTCGATCGGTGAGTTCGATCGGTGAGTTCGATCGGTGAGTTCGATCGGTTGTGCCTGAGGAAAGGCTAGTCGTGAGAATGAACACCTGGAAACCCAGAACACAAATCACAGCATTCGGACTGTTGTTAACATCGGGCTGTGTCGGCGGCGAGCCTTCGTCAGACTCTGTCGCGCTACCGGCTACTCTCCGCGATGTTGACGTTCAACAGGGATTTCGATTCGAGGCCACCCGCCCAGTCGAGATCCATCTTGAGACGTCGCTGCCGCACTCAGGCGGGGCCCTAATCGTACGGCGAACGAGCGGTGACGTTATTTTTCGCGGAAGTTTGCCCGTCAGTGGAAGCTTGGTTTTACGCTACCCCTTGCCGCGGCACGAGGAAGAGTTTGACGTGACATTCGGACCCGCTGACGATCCCAGATCGTTGCGACTTGTCGTCGGTTCGGACGGGATCGCCAAGGGGGCAATGTGAGGGCTGGAAACGCAGCGCTATCGTTCGTCGTTCTATCGTTCGTCGTTCTATCGTTCGCTGCCAAGGCCGCTCGAGCCGAGGGCAGTGCACAAACCGGCGATAATCAATCCCTCGATCCGAAAACAGTAATGTTTCTCGATTTAACCGCTGGAGAAGTCGTGAACGTGAGTGCACGCGCTTTCCGGGCTACCTCGACTCTGTATTCTGCGCCTCTGTTTATTACGATGACGGACCCCACGGGCAGTGCGGAGCAACATGAACTGACGCTCCTGGCTGGACGGTTCGGCGACGAAGTTTCCGTTACTCCGACATCGGTCGGCGCGCCGTTACAGATTTCGGTGCCCGAGGATGGCGTCTATAGGTTCTCGTTCAGCGAATTCGTGGCGCCCTGGGACATTAGCGTCACGGCTGTGCCAAGCCCTTCTGTGGATCCGATGAATCCGGAGGGAGGTCGCGGGCGATTGTATGCCACACAGTGGAGCTTCAATGCTGGCACTTTCGCGAGTTCGGGCGCCACCGATTCCGATTTCTACGTGGTAACTCCGGCCGGGACGGAGGGAAGCAACTACGTTTGGTTGCTCGATTTTGAAGGCCTCGCTGGATATGTTTACGATGTGGCGGGCAATAGCCTCGGCCTGCCGCCGCCCTATTCGCGCACCAGCCAGGAAGCGGCAGTCGAAGGCTTAGGCTACGGTGCCTTTGTGCCCGAGCACGACGTTTACCTCAACCTTCCCGTGACGGCGCTTGGTCCTAGCGCGACGCCCGTCGTGACCTTCGATGGTGTCTCGGGGAGCGGCATGACGCTAGAGGGGGCTGGAGGCCAGTTTCGGTTTCAGTCCAATGTTGCCGGGACTTATCAGGTGGTGATCGATACGGACCGAAATGGCGCGTTTGATCCAACGACCTCGGATGCGGTAGTCGCGGGTTCCTGCAAGATCGGCAACAACGATGCAGTTTGGGATGGCGTGGATGGATTCGGCGCCTCCGTTCCGTCGTCCAACGTACCATACAACGCTCGGCTCTATCTTCGAATTGGCGAATTCCATTTCGCGGGTTGGGACATAGAAACGGCCAAGCCGGGCTTGAGCATCGTCGGGGTCGATCCGCAGACCGATGCACAGTGGAGCACCCAGATGTTTTGGGATGATCGCGCGATACTGACCGGAGATCCGAATGACGATCCGGCTCCGCCAGAAACCGTCCTTGACGGCGTTGCCTCAGGTTCAACGCGACACGAGTGGGGGAATTTTCACGGAGCGGGACCGGGTAACGTCGCCTATGTTGACACGTGGGTTTTCGGTACCGAATCGTCCGACGACCACGCTCTCGAGGTCCATGCCGCGGCAGCGGACGCTGACGGCGACGGGGTTACGAACGCTGCAGATAGCTTCCCCTGTGATCCGGCACTGAGCTCGACGCTATTTGTTCCGGCCGAAGGCGTGTCGGCAGCCGTTTTCTTTGAGGATCTGTGGCCTAGTCCAGGGGATCTCGACTTCAATGATCTGGTTCTGGCGTACAACTATGCCTTCGGCCTCGATAGTCAAGGCGAGGTGCGGGTCATTACCGTCAATCTCACCCCACGAGCTGCTGGCGCCGGATATCATTCGGGCATAGGGCTGGTCCTCCCCATCAATAGCACCTTGATCTCAAATGTGACTCGACTACTCGGCGGCGAAGACGCCGCGTCTCATAGCTGGGAAGCAGAGGGCAGCGGAACACTCATCCGCGTGCTCGACGATACGCGCGATCTGTTCTTGGTGGAGGGCCAGGTAATTCTCAACACGGATCCTACCAAACCGGTGGTCAACGTCAATTCGGTGGCGCTTCGAATCGAGCTGTCTTCACCGGTGATCTTGTCCACGGAAGATGTACCGTTCGACCTCTTCACATTCCGCTCGACTGATGTCGGACACGAAATTCATCTACCGAAGTATCATGGAACCTCCTACATGAATACAGGGCTGTTCGGCACCGGAATCGATGGTTCGATCGAGGGCTGGTGGTTTGTTGACCGGACAGGTCTTCCTTTCGCGCTCAGCGTACCGGCGGTCAGTCTCTACCCGTTGGAGCGCCTTCAAATTGATGAGCTGTTTCCGAATATCATCGGATTCGCGGCCAGTGCCGGCACGGCGAACACGGACTACTACAGCGAGGGCGTAGTCTCGGAAAACGGCTTCGTCGCGGGTAGTTTTGGGGGGGCGCCGCCGCCACCAGAGCTGCTGCCGATTTCCGTCGTGATTGGAGGAACGGAGTGTGGGAGCTAGCGGGAGTGCGCAAGTCGAGCGGGCTAGCACGAGTAGCCGAGGGTGCCCGGCGGCGGCGGCGGCGGCGGCATTGAGCGACACGACCCGCCCTCTCATAGCAAGACGGAAGGAAGCAAACCAGGGCTGCTATGTCGCTGACTCGAAACGTGCTGGCACGATCGGCTTGCGATTAGAAACTTCGGGGCCGCCTCAGGAAGCGGCGTAGCAACTGAAACGACGCTGCCGGTCGGCCGCGTCGGTCAGATTATTCGCGTGAAGCGAAGGACAGGGGATTGTAGCCAGGCTCAGGTGCCTTTTGTTTCTTTTCGAATGGGGCTCCGGGGTCCCATTCGGTCGCGGGATTGTTGAGCCTATTAGTTCAAGGCTCCGATCCGCAAGGCCTCGCCCCCCATTACTCACCGCGCGCGCATGGCGTCCCCAAGTCACGGTCTCTCACGACTAGGATATGACGATGACTCCTCGTCGACCTGCGCCAAGCTATCCTAGCGCTGCGTGGCTCTGCATAGTTGCCGGCGCGTGCAGCAGCCTCGCTAGGCCCGGGGGCCCAACAGACGTCCGGGGCAACGCCGGCATGTGGCCTCTGATCCTAGTCTTCGCACCCTTCGGAGACGACTGGCGGCTCATCGGTCTCTTCCCCAACGAATGGGCGCCCTAGTACCGGGGCTCCGTACCGACCCGATACTTTTCCTTACAACGCCGGAATGCAAAGAGCGGCACGCCGCCCCTCCAACTCCTTGGCGAGCTGAGCCTCCACCGCCCACTGCTCCTCCGTTAGCGGTCGCCCCCCGCACGGTCACGGAGTTGAAGTAAAGGTAGTGCCTCTGGATTTCGCCGACGACAACTTTCTCGACCTGCTTCGTCAAACTACCGACTCGCTCGATCTCGGGCTGCGCGTAAGCAGTGTCTCCGACGTGGACGGGCTGCTGCGACTCAACGTGCGAGCTCCCGGACTCATTGCCAACCATTACGGCAAGCAACTGGCCAAGCGTCGTCGAGGCAGCCTCATACTAGTCTCGTCCACCAAAGCACGCCCATGATGGGTGAGTACGGCGCGACCAAGGCGCACCAACTCTATCTCGGCGAAGCACTGTTCGGAGAGCTCAAGCAACACGGCGTAGACGTCACTGTGCTGTCCCCCGGTCCCACGCGCACGGAAAGGGTTACGTCGATGGACAAAGTGGATGTCTCCAAGGCGCCCATGCTGTGAATGGCTAGCGACGCCGTCGTGCGCGACGGACTACGAGCGCTCGGCAGAACGCGCTCGGTGGTGGCCGGCAAGCTCAACAGTGCATTTGCCTGGTTCGGTCAGCACTTTCCGGCTCTCGCCGCCGCGATGTTCGGGACCATGATGTCGAAGGCGCTGACCCCTGAGAGTATCGCGGGCATCGGAGCGTCTGGAGACGCCTGCCCCCCCTGGCAGCCTAGGCTTGGCGGGCAAATCCCGGAGCCCTGAGCCCGAACGATCGCGGAGTTCGTGCAACGGCTCAGAGCCTCTCGTCAGCTCAGGGGGAAGCGAGTTGGAGCGCGAAACCTGTGCCGCTATTGTTGTAGTAGCTGCCCGTATCCGAGATCGACGGATCCACCCAAGGGGTCACGAACAGGTAGAGCGCCCCCGCCGGTATGGTGAGCTGCACGCCGTTAGTCGTGCCGTCGCTGATGGCGAAATCGAAGGGAATGTCGGTATCTAAAGTCGGCCCCCCCACCGCGGCGGTGCCCGTATCGAAATTCACACCAGCATCGATGGCGCCCGTGACCCGGTTGTGGTTCGCGCACTCCCCGTGGGGAGCCAGATCGCCGTTGCACTGATTGCTCAGCGCCGTCGTAGCGCTGAACACTCCCGCCGCTGTGTTCACGTCGAACTTGCCCTCGTAGGAATAGCTTGCAGTGTTGAATGTTCCCGTTGTGGTCAGAGTCAGTGAGGCACCCGCGTTGAGACCCAAGGCGACCAGATCGATCGCCACGGCCGGTGTCGTGTTCCCGGGCCAGTTCTGCGTCGCGAGATAGGTCGCCGTCGGGTCGATGGCGACGCTAGTCAGCACGAGTTGCGCTTCGCAAACATCGCCATCGCCGCAATTGGCACTGATACAATCGCTTCCGTATTCACAGGCCATGCCGTTTTCGCAGCGCAGGCAACTTCCCGCACCACCGCAGTCGGTGTCGCTCTCGCCTTGATTCAGCCGGCCGTCGTCACAGGACGGGTTCTGACACTGCAAGTCACCGTCGGGCGCTGGATCCGGATCGCAGCGCGCCGTAGTGCAATCGCTGTCCAGTAGGCAACTGCCTCCCACACCACACTGCGGACAGCTGCCACCACAATCGATGTCGGTTTCGTCGCCGTTTTGAACGCCTCCGCTGCAAGCCGCCGGCGCGCACAACAAGGAGCTACAAGAATTCGACGCACAATCCGCGGCTTCGGCACAGGGTTGGCCATCGGCGCACCGGGCACAGCCGCCGTCCGGTCCGCCGCAATCGGTCCCGGTTTCGCTCCCGTTGGATTGCCCGTCAGGCGGATTGCAGGAGGCGCTGGCACACAGATCCTGAGTGCACACTAGCTCCAAGCAATCGGTCCCTGACGCGCAGCTCTGACCCACCGCACAAGCGTCACAGGACAAGCCGCCACAATCGAGTCCCGTCTCCGTCCCGTTCAGTACGCCGTCTGGACACCCTGCGGCCTCGCACGTGTTGTTTTCGCAGACTCCGCTTTCGCAATCACCCAGTACCATGCAGCTGCGACCCGCCAGACACTTCGGACAGCCGCCCCCTCCGCAGTCCGCGTCGGTTTCGTCGCCGTTTTTCAAGCCATCGCCCGGACTGCAGGTGGGGGCCTGGCACTGATCGGTGGAGCCATCGCAAACCAGACTGTCGCAATCACTCGGCGACAAACAGCTTTCGCCCGCGGTACAACTACGGCACGTCGTTCCACCGCCACAGTCAGCATCGGTCTCTCCTTGATTCGCGACGCCATCGTCACAACTGGGTGCCGCGCATTCTTTGCCGCCTCCGTTAGCGTCAACACAGCGCCAGCTAAGGCAGTCGCCAGAGACCGCACAGTTTTGGCCCGTCGCACAATTGGCACCACAGGATCCGCCACAGTCGACGTCCGTCTCGTTGCCGTTCTGCGAGCTGTCGCCGCAACCCGGCGAAACACAGACACCGGCGGAACACAGTTGAGTAATGCAGTCATCGTTCTCGATGCAACCCAAGCCTTCGCCACAGGCCGAGCAGCTGGTTCCACCGCAGTCCGTTGCCGTCTCCCCTCCATTTTGCCGACTGTCGTCGCAGCTCGGAGCCACGCAGCTACGATTCACACACAGATCACTCTCGCAGTTCGCATCGCTGGTACAGCCCCCGTCCGTCGGGCACAAGTCGCAGGGCGCCACTCCGCAATCGACCCCCGTCTCAAGACCGTTCTGCACACCGTCAGCCGGTACGCAGGAGGGGAACGCGCAGAGCCCCACGTTGCTGCAGACCGCGCTATCGCAGTCGGTATCTAAAACGCAGACGGTTCCTGGGAGGCAAGGGTCACAGCCATCTTGTCCACCGCAGTCGACGCCGCTCTCTCCCTGATTGATCGCGCCGTCCTCACAGGTCGGCACCGCGCAGGTTCCCTGCACGCAGGAAAGGCTCAAACAATCCGTCGCGAACTGGCAATCGCTGCCGTTTTTGCACGATGGGCAAGCGACTCCGCCGCAGTCGGTGTCTGTTTCTCCTACATCCAGCTGCTGGTTGCCGCAAAGCGCGCTCGAACACACCGAGCTCAAACAGATCAATGGGGAGGCACAGTCGGTTGAGCTCGAACAGCTGTCGAGCACACCGCACGCCGGACAATCCCCGCCGCAATCGGTATCCGTCTCGGAGCCATTGGGGATGCTATCAGTACACAGCGGTACTTCGCAGACCCCCAAGCCATTGCAGACGCGGCTCTCACAGTCGCCGGAGTAACGGCAATTTTCCCCGGCACTGCAGGGCGAACAATCGGGCCCGCCGCAGTCTGGATCCGTTTCCCTGCCGTTGGCTGTCTCATCGCCACAGCTCGCAGAGGCGCAGGTGTTGTCTAAATCGCACACCACGCTGAGACAATCGCTATCGACCTCACAAATGCCGCCGTCGTCGCAGGGAGCGCAGCTGGCGCCGCCGCAATCGACGCCTGTCTCGCTGCCGCCGAGCTTGCCGTCCAAACAACCGGCATCTTGGCAGACCCGAGTCGTTCCGTCGGCGCCTGTCACGCAGACAAAATCATCAGCGCAATCTCTTGCCACTTCACAGGTTTGGTTGACCCCACAGCCGAGACACGGCGCCCCACCGCCACAGTCCGTCGCCGTCTCGGTGCCGTTGCTGACGCCGTCAGAACAAGAAGCTGCCAGACATACTTGGCCACAAGAGCCCGAAATGCAGTCGGCCCCCAGAGTGCATTTCACGCCCTCGGCACAACCGCCACAGCCGCCGCCACAATCGGTGCCCGTCTCATCGGAATTGACTACTTGATCCTCACAGGACGCAGCCTGGCAAATGTCGAGCTCACACACGCCACTGTCGCAGTCGGACCCGGCGTTGCAGTTTTGCCCGGTCACGCAAGGGGCGCAGCTCCCACCACCACAGTCGATATCGGTCTCGCTGCCACTGAGTTCGCGATCCAAGCACCGTGCATCCTGACAAACGTTACTAACGCAAATCGCGATGGTGCAGTCTTCGTTTACCAGGCACGCCAGGCCGGGCTCACACGCCGGGCACGCCCCTCCCCCGCAGTCGATCTCAGACTCCGAACCGTTGAGCACGCGATCCTGACAGCTGCCGCCATCACCCGTCGCCATGCCGTCCGAACCTGCATCTCCATCACCCGTCAGGCCATCCAGCGACTCGAAGGAGCAGCCATGCAGAGCACACAGCACAACACCGATCCCAACCAAACAGCGCAACCCCGCGAGTTGCCACCACAGCTGGCGCTCGGCCCTCTCCCTCGCCGGCCGTGCCTGAAGACTCTCTCTGCAACTCATAACGGCACCTCGACTTAACCCATTATAACATATGTTGTATTTTTGTTCTATTCATCATCAGCACGTGGAGCTCGCTGGATCGACGGCTAGAGCGCAAGTTTGAATGAACTTCACGCCGCAGGGCAAGCCGACGTCAACGGATCCGAGGGCCCCACCCCCCGGCGCAACCCGAAACAACCGAGGCGGTAGTCCTCCAGCCAATGCTCAGCGCGCGCCTGCGCCTCAGGGCAGCTCGCCCGCAGCGAAGTTTTGATGGACCTCGTCGTAGCTGAGCGCCCCTTCATACACGGCCATGAGGTACACAATGCCCAGCCACGGTCGATTTCGGCTGCCTTCATCGGCGACATTGAGAGAGAAGTCAGGCGCCCAAGTCCCCAAGGGCGCCAATAAATCTTCATCGCCATCGGGACGCATCTCAGCAACGCGGCCGCCATCAACATAGAGCGAAAGTACCTGGTCGGAGCTATAGGTCACAACATAGTGAGTGGGCAGCAAGCCGATCTTGCCATCGATTTGGCTAGGCTCAAGGGGATACTCGTTGAGCTTCCCCGCGGAGGTCGTCCTGGGCCCTATGGTTCGGATCCGTACAACAGCATCATCCCATGATTGACCCAGCATGAAGTTCGCGTTGTCGCCGTCCCCTCCGTAGCTCAACATCCAAGCGGGGTAGTTTTGCTCAATATTCGCGGAACGCGCCCACAGTTCGAAGCTCACCTGATGGCTACTGTCGGTTCCGGCAACGACTCGGTCGGGGGCTCTTGATGCCATAGCGGTACCGATTAGCGTGTCAGAAACGATACAGTCATCCCAGCCCGCGGGGAGGCGTCCGCTGCCGGCCGACGCCAGCCAAGCACCCGCGTACAGCGCAGGGGCACCTCCCCCATGCTACCGTCCTGCTCGTGGCTCGAAGCAACGAAGTCGAGGACATCCCTAAAACGGACATCAAGGCGCTGTTCAGCGCGCTCCTAGCTGGCAAGACCGACCAGGCTGGTAGGCTGCTCGATGAGCTCCCGGCGCTCGCGTACGCCGTCGCGCCTTCGACTCCCAAACGGGACGCCGGCCAATCCACCCTCCAGGTCGCGCTGCAGACCGGACACTACGAAATCGCGAACGCGCTGCTCAAGATGGGAGCCTCAATCGACTTTCAGGAAGCCAAGGGCCGCAACCGCTGGACGATGCGATCCGCGCCGCTGTGTGTTGCGCCCCAGTGAAGAAGAACGAGCCCGGCGACTACCTAGCGGCTAAGCGGATTCTTTCCCGCATGCTGAAGCTTAGTGCCAAACCGAACTCGACCGACTCATACGGGAACTCATGCCTCATGAGGGCAATGTTGGCCGCGCGGCAACGAGTCGTCGCCGACGATGGGTTCCCGGAACAGGTGAATAATAGGGCGCTTCGAAGTGACCTGCGGGCCGTCTTGCGCCTTCTGGTCATTGCTGGCGCGAAGCCGAATTCCGTACCGCGGGGAAACGAAACGACCACCGAATTTGCCGCTCGCGAGCCGGCGCTCGCGGACCTCTTGCCCAGGGCAACAACTTCTGGTGCAGCCTCTCGTTGCGCCCTCACCCCCCATCAGCCATCGCCAGTCGACCCGTGTGGTCAGCAGCCCTCCAGCGGGTGCGCCACACGCGCCAAAGGCGAGCTGTTATAAGGACGGGGTGATATTTCGACAGTTGTTTGAGCACGAAACCTGGACCTACACATACCTGCTCGCAGACCCAGACAGTCGGAAGGCTGTGCTGATCGATTGTGTATTCGAACGACATATCCGCGATCTCGCCATGATCCGAGAATTGGATCTCAGCCTGGAGACCGTTCTCGATACCCACGCGCACGCAGACCACGTGACCGGCGCGGGGCTCATGCGCCTCGCCACCGGCTGTCAAATCGCCATCAGTCGGGCCTCAGGCGCTACGGGCGCCGATCGTTATCTGGACGACGGGGACACCGTGAGCGCCGGCAGCCTGAAACTCGAGGCGCGCTCCACGCCGGGACATACGGGGGGCTGCATGACCTTCGTCGCGGAAGCCCAGGCTATGGCATTCACGGGGGACACCTTGCTCATCCGCGGTGCCGGTCGCACGGACTTTCAACAGGGGGATCCTGCATCTCTGTTTCGCTCCGTACGCGAGCGTATCTTCACGTTACCGGACGAGTTCGCGCTGTATCCCGGACACGACTACAACGGTCGCACGAGCACCACTGTCGCCGAAGAGCGTACCCACAATCCGCGCCTCGGCGAAGGCATTCGCGAAGAGGACTTCGTCGGCTACATGGACAACCTCGACTTACCGCACCCCAAACGCCTAGCCGCTGCGGTGCCGGCCAACATGCGTTGTGGTGCCCCCGGCGACGGCGCTCTGGTCCCCGCCGCGCCCGACTGGGGACCTGTGGTGCGAACCTTCGCCGGCGTGCTCGAAATCGATCCCGAATGGGTGCACCAGCACCGCGACGCGCTCACCTTTGTGGAGGTCCGTGAAGCCGCCGAACTAGACGCCGGCCCGCTGCCTTCAATAGAAGGAGCGGTGAACATCCCGCTGAGCGTCCTGCTTGATCGCCACAGCGAGCTACCGACGACCCGTCCGGTGATAACGCTCTGCCCCGCTGGCGCCCGATCGGGGCAGGCAGCCCTTATCCTCGAGAAGGCAGGCTTCGAACGCGTAGCGAACCTCCCCGGCGGACTGTTTCAGTAGCTGGCACTGGGTCTTCCGCTATCGTCGAAGCCCTCTTGACCCGCTGCTTGTCATTCCCCTCACTTCGTCACGCCCACCCAAGCCTTTTGGCAAGCAGCCAAGCCCGACAGCCAGTGTCGAAGTGTCCTTCTAAACTGTTAAAGTTTTAGTTGGGCGGCTAGAAAGCCTCGGAGATGCCGATGTACAAGTTGCGTTGGCCCTCGCGGTTCGCGGCGAAATCGATCCGCACGTTCACGCGCTCCTTGGGGCTAAGGGCAAAACGGGCACCACCGCCGCCGGCGAACTTCGGATCGTCGAGGGCGAAAACCGTGAGTTTGCGCGCGACGTTGCCCACCCCGACAAAACCCACCATGCCAAAACGCCACCAGATCGGCAGGCGGTATTCCAGCTGGGCTGCGACCTGGTGGTGGTCGCGGTACCTTCCTCTGTAGTAGCCCCGCATGCGACTGCTGCCACCCAGGGCCGCCATCTTCTGGAACGGCACATCGCCGTAGTTGAACCTGCCGTAAATCTCGGCGGCCAACACCTGATCGCGCCATACTCGAATGAACTGACGAAGCTGCACTGTGGTCTGGGTGAAGCCATACTCGCCGCCCAACGCTTGTGGATGGCCCCGGAGACTCAGTTCGTGCCGGCCACCGCTGCGAGTGGCCGTGTCCTTGTCGCGGTTGTCCCAGGCAATGTTGGGCCCAGCGCCTAGGAACAATCCACCGTCGCTTCCCAGGATTTGGTCAGTTGCTAACAAGCCTCCGTCCTCGGACTCAAGCATCTGCGCGTGAGTAGCGCTCAGCCCACCGCCCAGGCGCAGCTGACCCACCACCTGGCGTTCGAGATTCGCCGATCCGGAAAGGATGCGTTGGCTGTAGCGCTCGAAGCTGGCCGGGCTATCTTGGCCCGGAGCGTAAAGCTGGTCCGGAAAAATGACGACGGCGTAGGTACCCGAGAGCCGCCAGCGCTCGCGGTCTAGATAGAGACTGGGATCGAAGAGAAACACCACCTGGTTCTTGAGGGTGTACGCGGCAAACAGGTTCAGCACGGACTTGCGCGCTGGCTTTTCGCCCTTGGCGCGGGCCGCTGCGACCTGCTCCGGATGGATATCGAAGCGGTACAGCAGCATGCCACCCAACAACAAGCTCGTTTCGGGACCGTAGGAAACGATGGGCAGACCGGTAATTCCACCCGGATCTACTTTGGAGCTGTCCTTCGAGTCTACCTGGGAGTCTGCCCTAGCTGCGACTTCTGCAGACGTCGGTTTTTCGCCGGAGCGCACGGCCCGGTCCTCGGGTGGTGCCGCATTGGCTATCTCCGGAACCAGCAGGCACAGCAGTAGACAACTAAGCCAACGCTGACGAGACGGAAATGGGGCAACTGAGTGGGCTTGGAAGACGCGACGACTCATCGTGGGCGAGGTTGGAATCCCCGCGGGCTAGTATCGCGTCAAGCTCTTTCCACCGATACCAGCCCGATGAAGCATCGACCTCCCCCGTGCATCGAAACCACGGTCTGTAGAATTCGACGGACGCGAACTGCGGACAGCGCCTCGTCAAAGCTCCAAATCGTGCGGACTGATCGTTTCTGGATGCGCTTGGCGCATTGAGGGCCGCGCGAAGCGGCGGTGAAGATGGACAAGACCCACCGCAACTTGATCACTCCGCAGGGCAACGCTTCGAAGGCCCTCACATGAACTTGGGGGCCATCTTCGATTCAGCTGCGCAAACTATTGCGTGGAACTCCGGGCGCTTAACTCTCCCCGCCGAGCCTGGCTACAGATCTAGCGCGTTCAGATCATTGGCGTCACCCCAGGATCGAGCCACTCCCGTAACTCTGACCGGTAGCTCGAACCGTGCCGCTGGTGATGGCAGAAAAGTAGACGACGTCGCCATCCCTATGTAACGCATCGATGCTTGCCTGACAAAAGACACTGCGGCACGCGAGCAGAGCGTCTGCTTCGAACAGGACGTAGGCCGTTTCAATTTCAGCATTCACGATCCCCGCGTCAGCCTCTCGCCAAAGCTCCTTCCCCAGAGAGTCGCCGACCCCGTTGTCGAGAGCAGCATACGACCTTCGTCGTAGTGCGTAATGGCGTCGATATCTGTAC
This sequence comes from Polyangiaceae bacterium, assembly GCA_013214025.1. Taxonomy (GTDB): domain Bacteria; phylum Myxococcota_A; class Polyangia; order Polyangiales; family Polyangiaceae; genus JABSRN01. Next base: position 667 of record JABSRN010000090.1, on the reverse strand, counting down.
CCGAGTTGACTGTTGATTCATCGAAAAAGAGCGATCCCGCGGCCACGCGTGAGCCATTCGGAGCCGAGAACTCGAAGCTGGCCACATCGCCATCCTTAAACACGTTCTTTTTGAACGCACCTAAGGCTCCCGTGAAGCTCACGAGCCTGGGAGTGTGGGGCGCCGCGACACCAACGCTTTCCTCCACATCGCAGGAAAAATCTCCGGGGCAGTTGTCCGCGCCGCCGCAAATGCCGTCAACGCAACTGTCCGCGCTGGAACAACTGGCGCCGTCGTCGCAGCTATTTGCGTTGCAGCTATGCGCGCACCCGGCAGACGCGCTGCTGGTGTCATCCGTGCAAACATTGCCATCGTCACACCGGAGGGCACTGGGTACGCCGGTGCAAACACCGGCGGTGCAGATGTCGTTCGCCGTACCAGACGCGGGTCCCGTTTGGGCCCGGCACGGCTCTGAGCACATGGTCACGCGGCAGGCGTAACCATGAATACCGACTAAAGGTCTCAGCACTTTCGATGTAGTCCCCCTCAATGAGGGGGACCTCAAAGCCGCTGTGGTCATCGACATGCGCGACGCTTCCCGGCTCCCAAAATTGGATGGTCACTATATCCCGCTAGCTGAATTCGGACAGAAATCGGGTCTGAGCTAAGAGACAATTCGGGGGGGGGG
>JABSRN010000009.1 GCA_013214025.1 Polyangiaceae bacterium | reverse complement strand
GGGCCAGCTGCCCGAGAAGGTCACGACCACCCCCGGCCCGACGCGCAAGTCGCCATCGTTGACGATCTCTACGACGATATCGATGTTGTCGCTTAGCGCGCCGCACTGGGCGTCTGGCGACGAGACGCCGATGTTGGCGGTGCGCAAGTCCGGCGCGATGCCGGAAGACCGGGGCTGAGAGCGATAGGTATTGTAAGAACGCCCGTTGAAGTTCCCCCAACTCTCGGGCGGGTGCATCGGGATGCTGCCGGATTCGGTGACGTTGGTGACGTGGTAGCTCTGTTGGTTCCAGATCCTACGGGCGGAGACCCAGGTGTCCGTCGGATCGCCCCAGACTCGGATGCCGTTGGGGCCACGCGGCTCAACGCCGTCGTTAGTGTCGTCGTCGCAGCGGTCGTCCCGGGCGGTGTTCATGCCGGTGACGATTTCCGCGTTTCCGTCGTTGTCCACGTCCGCGACCACAGGGTTTTCGATGCCTGTTCGGCTTCGGCTGATTTCGGAGTACAGCACGTTGCCGGTTACGCCGTCGTACACGCGGAAGTCGCACTCGTCGTTGTAGAGCACCTCGGCCGCGCCATCACCGTTGAAGTCGAAGACGCTCGATGAGGTCGCTCGGCTTGAATCGTCATCGCTGTTGCGCAGCCAACCGTTGTGCAAGCACACGCACTCGCCACGGGTTGTGTTGCAGACTGCCGCCGCGTCGCAATCCGAGTTTTGGGTGCAACTGCCGCCGGGGTTCCGTGCGGGGTTCGTATTGTGGGAGCCGTCGTTTTGCTCCACACGGGCGATGGTGGTGGGCCAGTCGGGACAGCTGCCTGCGGCACCGGTCGAATTCTGCAGATCGATCACCACGTAGCTGTCCTCAAGCGCGGAGGCGATCTCCATGAACCCGTCGCCATCGAAGTCGTCCACGTTGGGAGCTCCGCCTCGCTCTCCTCCGTTCAGATTGCGGACCGATCCAATGATCACGCCGTTGCTGGGATTGAGTAGGACCAAGTTGCCGTCGGAGATCAGGATGATCTCGGGCACGCCGTCCGGCATGTTGTCGGGGCCCGGCGGGGAGTCTGGATCTGCGCCCCATACGTCAGCGACGGCGCAGAACCCTTCCGTCAGGTTGTTGTTCAGTACGCTGCCTTGACTGCCGACGTCCGGTGCGTGCCAGACCGTCACGAGGGACTCTGAACAGGGCACGTTCGTGCATTCGTCGATGGTGTCGGGCAAACGATACAGTGTCGTGCCCACGACGATCTCCTGTCCGGGGAGATTGGGAATCACATCCGCGGGGCAGGACATGACGGAGTTGCCGTCGTTGCTGCCGTCGGAGTCGTCGCCGGTAAATATATGAGTGACGATGAGGGGACCGACCCCGCCGTCGCCGTCGGTCTCGTTGCCCAGCACAAAAACGTTCCGGCCCACAATGAGTTCCGCGTAGCCTGCGTAGTCGAGGTTGGCGACGCTCAGGGTTTCTCCATTCCGGTTGGGGGTCCAGCTATCGTTCGGTAGGGAGTAGATCTCAGCACCGGTGTTATCGAGGATGCGGAAAGCACTGCCCTCGGTCATGTAGATGATTTCCGGAACGCCATCGTTGTCGAGATCGGCAACCGTGACCGGTGCGCCGCTGTCGCCGTCCGGCTCGTTGTCGCCACAGCTGTCGCCGTTCGGGTTCTCCTCCGTCCAGAGCTTGTCACCACATCGCGCCAGGTAGTCCGCGCCCTTGTTTTCGCCGCCCCCGTGAATGGCCCGGATCACCCCTTGGTCCCAGGGGTTGCTATCGTTGTGAGCTACGAACAAGATTTCTGGAAAGTCGAGTTCGTTGATTAGCCCGTCGCCATTGTCGTCGTCCAGATTGGCGACGGTAGGTGTCGATACCACGTGGGCGAACCTGGCCCATGGCGCGGGATTCTGAGCCGGAGTGCCATCGTGGGCGTCATCGTTGGCATGGCTGTCGCCGCCCCAATGAATCTCCACCGCCGGAGCGACATCGGTAAACGGAACCGGCGGCAGCGTGCAGGTGGGAGCGAGCCCTGTACCCACACAAGTGTCAATTTCGCAAACCGTGTTGGTGGGGCAATCCCAATCCCCCTCGCAGGAGCAACCAGCAGAGCCTGTGCTGTTGTCTACGCACTCAGTAACGAAGTAAGACGAGCTCCCGCACGTGAACGCTGCTGCGCTCTCTCCTCCGTTGGACGAGCACGCCAACACCGTCTCCCCATCGCACTGACTACTGCCCGCCACACAAACGTCGACTACGCACGCGGTGCCATTGCAGTTTTCATTCTCCGCGCAATCAAAGTCGGAGCTGCAGCTCGCGTCCACGCACAGGTTGCCGCCACCCGTCTGTGGCTCGCAAACTTCACTCGCCGCACAGCTTAAGTCCGAGCACAGGTTGTCGACACAGCTCGGCGTCGTACCATCGAGTACACAACGCTGGCCGATCGCGCATGAGGCTGACAAACATTCGTCCACGCCCGAGCCCGAATCGCCACCACCTGTGCCCGTAGCACCAATGCCAAACCCCCCACCGCTGCCGTCCAAAGCGCCCGCGTCGGCCCCCGGGCCACCGCCAGCCCCCGCACCACTCCCGGTCGTAACTTCTGCGTTGTCGCCACAAGCTCCGGCGAATCCGATGACGGAAAGGACGGAAGCTAGCTGGGCAGTACGGGAGAAAAAGGGCATCCGCTGAGCGTAGCACATGCCTGTACTGGCCTTCGGCCAGTACAGGGTACGAGTCCTGAGGGATCTTCCTGAGGGATCTTCCTGAGCGAGGCTCTGGCTCTACTGGAGCTATTATCTCAGGTCCTCGCTCCTGCGGAGCTGGGGCGTGCTCGGCGCGGTCGAACAACAGCGTTCTGGGAATGCTGCCTTGTGGTACGACGTTGGTCTCGTGATGAAGCTTGGTGTTTGCGTGACTCTGACCGCTTTGGCTCCCGGCGTTTTGTCGTGTGCTTCGGGTTCGGTACCCGCATCGACGCAGCTCACGCCTTCCACGTTGGTAGAGATGGAGCCTGCCGAGCCCGTGCCCGTGGCCGCAAGCTCCGCGGTACCGGTCGAGAACATGCTGCCCACCGACTTCAAGGTCTACGTCCAGGGAGATACGGTCATCAATCACGCTGAGGAGGGATTCGAGGAGAAGACGCTGCCCACGGTGAATGTGTTCACTGGCTCAGCGGGCTGCTACGTCGCTTGCTACTCTCGTGACGCAGAGAAGGGCGTCTACGGGGTGGGCGGCGGCATCTTCGTCAACGGTCAGGTGCGCGTTGAGGGCGCGTACAAGGGGAGGACCTGTCTCCCGGCCGGTTACGAGACGGCCGACATCTCTGCCGAGCAATCCTTCAAAGAGCTGTGCGGGAAGCACGTCGCGAGCTGCGGGGCTAAGTGCTGGGCCGGCGGGGACACAGGCGGTTGGTTCGGCGCCCCGTGACCTGCGCGAGCGCCCGTGAGAAGTCGCCATTGACCGTCGGATGTGGCTCACCACGCGAGCCCGTACAAATACGGACCTGAGGCGGGCGTCGTTGGGGGACGTTTGCACCCGACCGCTAGTTTTTGAGAATTCCGCGGCGGAGCGTTGCCGTGAGAGCATCTGGATACTTGGTGTGCGTGTTGGGCGTCACCGGCATGTTCGGGTGTAAATCGTCGCTCACGTGTTTCGAGGGCATGGTTGAGCGGGACGGGCGCTGCGTTGTTGATACGAAAGTGCAGGCGAGTCAGGCTACAGCAGCGCCGCCAACGGTTGAGCCCGCGGCCAAACCGGCGAGTCGCTGCCCGTCGGGGTACTTGCCGATGGGCCGTAGAGATTGCTTCAGTGTCGACAGCATCTCCTCTGGGTCGCGTGCCAATCGTTACGACGTCGAAGGCGAGGTCATTTCAACGATGGATTGTTCGTCCGTGTCATTGACGCTTTCGGGTCATACTGAAGCCGGCAGGCAAATCTGTTATGGCCACGGTAAGGTTGAAGAACTTACTGCCGGGGAGTCTGAGGCCTGGGAGGGACAACTCTGGCGGTGCTCGGAGCCGCCCGAAACGGTGCGCTTGAGAATCTGGGGGTGCCGCCGAACGTCGGAGTAATAAGAGCGAGAGCACGGGGCGGAGTTCACCAGGTAGTCATTCGCTTACGGGCGACGCAGACTGCTCGCCACGCCTCAGCACCCACACCGCAGCCCCTCCCAGTGTGGCGAGCATCGCGAACAACGGGAGCAAACTGGTCATCCCATGCAGGCCCATGAGCTGCCCCCAGTTGAACATCGTCCAGATTTTGTAGGCGGGCCAGTCAGCATGATAGACGATCGTGCGTAGCTCCCTCCCAAACGGGGTGAGGTGGCCTGCAAGAAACAGCTCGTAGGTGGTCCCATACAACGGGTTCGGTAGCTTTTCCGGTTGGAGTGGGTTGACCGCGGCGATCGCCAACATGTTCACGGCAGACCAAGCGCCTAGTGCCACTAATAAGCCTCGGGCAGAGCGAGTGGCGGGTAATTCTTTTAAGGCTAGCAACCAAAACGGCATGCTCGAGATCAGGTATCTCGCGCTCACGGTGGCGCCGCCGTGCCAGCCGTTGAAGGTAGAGTTAGCTAGCAGGTAGCTAGATGCCACTCCCGCGCAAACCCAAAGCAATGGGTCCCGGGCGTTCCGGCCATACCAACGAAAGAAACCCCAGGCGGTGAGGAGAAGCAGGGGACATTGAAGCAAGATGCCCCGACGCAGCCCAAAGGTGATTTGCCAGAGCGCTTCTGGATTGACTGCTCCGAACATGCCGAGAAAGCGTTCCTCGTCGAGGAATACCGCTTGGGATGCGGCCGCAGCAGTGGACAACGGGCCTCCGAAACACACGGTGTGGTACGCCATGAGCGCAACGGCAGGCAGCGCGCCGCCGAGAACATAGTGGCCGACTAGACGGCGGTTTGAAGCCAGCACGAGAGCGGCGGTGCCCACAGTGGGAATCACATTAAGATAGTCGCACGTCGTGGCTACCCCCGCGCAGAGCCCGGCTAAGGCTACCGAGCCTGGCGTTCCCCGGTGAGCCAACAACAGGGCAAACATTGAGAACGCGCACGCCGTCGGGTGCCCCCAAATCTGAGTTGAGTAGGGGAAGAGCGGCGTGCATAGAACCACCATCAGCGCCAGCGCGAAGGCCCGTCCGGCACTGAGCCCGAGAGCACTGAGAAAGAACACGAGGGCTCCAGCCAACATCGCCACCGGAAACGCCGAGACGCCGACGTTGATCCAATACGCATTGGCGATGACCCACAGCGGGTGATTCCAATCCAGCTCCAATAACGATTCGGTAGCGATCAGCGCGCCGTAAACGGGAATGCCCATCCAGATCGTGCCCGGGGCCTTATTCGAATAGTAGTGCCCATCGTGGTGCGCCCAATCAATGGTATTGATGTTCCGCTTCGAGTTGATCATGAAGCTATCAATGCGGAACGTAAACGTTTCCGGGTTGCCGGGCTCGACGAAGGCGTAAATAGCGTCCAGCCGCGAATTCTGATTGGACGAACCGCCAGCGTTAAAATACGCGGTGCTGCTCAGCACGATGAGGGAGGCCAGTAGGGCCAGCAGGCGAAGTTGCTTGAGCGAACTCAACAGCAGCTGCCTCGCTGTGTGTGCGGTTGCCGCAGGGTGGCTGCCGCATGCCTAACGACAATCAAGAGCGCCACAGTCGTCGAGGCTCCCGGTGGACGCAGCGTTTCCCTCATCAGACCCGAGTAAACAACGCTCGTGGAGCGCCACGCAAGCGACTCGGGCGTCCTAAAGGCCCGTACTTGCAGAAAAATCAGCTAGTGGGGCCGCCGCAAGCGTCATGGTGGCGTGGTCAGCCACGTGAACTCCGTGGTGGTTTGCCCTGGTAGCGGCTGCACCGGCGCTCGACCCCGTTTCCCCCTGGGCATGCCGGAGAAGCGGGCTGCAAACAGTGAACTGGCGGGTACTCGGAAGACGACATCTGCGTGATGTCCGACAACTGGGGAAGAGCCGCCCGCATCCGCTCCACCAGCAGACTCGCCGGCAACTGCCAGAGCGCCGGGAGAACTATTAGCGCCAGCGTTAGCTGTACGCGGTTGCCCGCCGTTGCCCGCCGTGCAGGACTGGAGTGGTCTCGCTTTAGCGGACAGTGATCATGTCAGGATTAGGCCGCCTGAGCGAGCCTCTGTTGTTGTTGTTGTTGTTCGTAGCGCACTGGGCTGAGGTAGCCAAGCGTCGAGTGGTAGCGGATGCCTTTCGCCGTGACCTTTGACCTCGAGTCGTTCAGGCGCGATGCCCTTGGAGACGAGATAACCGCGTACTGCCTCGGGGCGTTTGAACGAGACAATCGTGTTGTTCACACCGTCACCGACTGCGTCTGTGATTCCCAGCAGTGTTTTGTCCGCTCTGCATCGGAGAGCGCTCCCGTGCCTCATCGCCTCCACGGCCCGGCGGAAACGCAACAGCGATGGTGACTAGCGCGTAGCTTGATGAACGCAGCCGGGTGATGTCAGCAGACGCGACCGGTTGTCGGAGCCGACGACTCGGGATTGCACATCTACTGTTTCAAACGCCGGATCGGATCGATCAAGCCGCGTCGATGATGTGTTCGATCGGACGAATGGGATGCGCTGACAGCACACTCAGCCCTCTAAGGGTGAGCTGAGCGCGGCACGTCGTGGGGCCGTGTTGCGCTGCTTTTCGTGTGGAAGATGCCAAGGTCAACAGAAATAGAGCAGAGGGGTGGAAAGGCCGATGAGTCTTCGCTGGTTTTGGGTCGGGATTCCTGGCAAAACGTCCTTGGGGGCGCCATCAGACTTGGGTTTTGAGCTAATTTCCGCCGCCGATGGGAACTCTTATGAAATTGATTCGACCCGCACTGACTAGTTTGGCCCTCTTCACCCTGGCGATGACGCCTCGCTGCACGATCAATGCGGCTCTCGAAGGCGAGGAGGGGGGCATCGAGGGCGGGGTCATGGTTGCCATCGACGGTGGGGAGGGGGGCATCATCAATATCGATCCGACCCTGGACACGGACGGCGACGGCCTCACGGACTTGCGGGAAATCAGAGACTACGGAACCTCGCCCACGGTCATCGACACCGATGGCGACGGCTTCACCGACTATGACGAGCTCGTCACCAAGGCCTTCGATCCGGACGTTGACATCACTCAGTTCAACCCGCTGATTGCCGACATCCCCGAGTTGGTAGTCGAGCTCGTGAGCGCGCCGGCTCTTGGCATGTATTACACCGAGGGCACCACCACCGGACAGACCCTGGGCACCGAGCGCACAAACAGCACCAGCAACGCCAACACCAGCAGCTGGGGCGGCAGCAACTCACATTCGGTGGAGATGACGCACACGGCAGGGGTTGAGGTGGGCATTTCCCATGAATTTGGTTTGTTCGGCGGCAGCACGGTGGAAGCGAAACTGAGTTACGAATATTCGCACTCCACGACGAACGAGACGACGTCGAGCTGGTCCGAAGAGCAGACCAGGGAGAACAGCACGGCGCTGGCGCAAATCGAAAGCACCGAGCTGAGCGAAACCGTCACCGTCGAGGGCGGTTATCTGCAGATGGCGGCACAGCTGCGCAATAGCGGTAACATCGCGTTCATTATCGACGGATTGACGCTGGCGGCCTTTACGCGGGATGCTAGCGACCCGCTCAAGATCGGCCCCATCGGTACATTGACCTATCTCGATCCGAGCAACACCAACGTGTTCCCGGAAACGGTGCTCACCCCGGGGGAGAGCCTGCCGCCCATGACCTTCAATGCCGACTTGGATATCGGCACTATGAAGGCGCTACTGGCGGACTCCAGCAATCTCGTGATTGCGCCGGCTACGGGCACTCTCCAGGGCAACGGAGACTTGAACTTTGAGCTGGCGAGTACCAACGTCAACGCGCGCACGGCGCGACTCATCATCGACTATGGCCTCGACCGTCCGTCGGAAAGCTACCGAGTGGCTACGGTCATCGATCAGGAGAACCCCGGCGTTGGGGGCCAGGCGATTCTAGATACCGTGTTGAGGATCCCCTACGAACTCGGCACTGCGATGTGGCGGCACGGCGAAAACCCGTCAGCTAGCGCTTCCTTCACTGGGCTCACGTCAATCCGTGGCGTGGCCATGTCCGATGACGACAGCAGCTACTGGATCGTCAGCCACACGCGCTCTGTTGACAGCGGTACCTCGGAGATAACGGACTATCACAACCTAATTTTGGGCGACTACGACTTTGACAGCCTCGTGCTGCAAAAGGGCGAGACCCTGCACTTGGTGTACGTCAAGGATCAGGATCGCGATGGGCTCGGCGAGCGGGCGGAGTTCTTGTACGGAACGGATCCGAATGACGCCGACACGGACGACGATGGCCTGAGCGATTCCCAGGAAGTGAACGGCTGGACCATCGACTTTGAGGGCAATCCCGAGCTGCGGGTATCGAGCAATCCGACTGTGGCGGATACCGACGGCGACGGCGCCGACGACTTGGCCGAGTACATCGCCGGTACACACCCAGCCGGCGCGGACAATGACGCTCCCCTGGTGGATAGCCTCGTGGCTACGCTGGAGGGCTTCGCGGCCGGTCTGACGTTCAATGTGTCGGATCCTGACGGGACCGTCGTTAAGGTCACCATCGACTGGGGCGACGCCAGTACCCCGGAGGAGATCACGGGTGCCGATCTCAGCGCCATGGCACCGACCCACGACTACGCCGCAGTCGGCACCTACACGGTGAGCGTGGTCGCCGAGGACAACCTCGGCTCCTCGAGCACGGCTAGCACCACGGAGGCGGTCACGACCTTGCCGACGAACGGCCTCATCGTTCATATGGCGTTCAGCAGCGACTTGACCGCGAGCACGGGCACTGCGCTCAGCCTCAGTGGTCCCACCAATTACGTCACGGATCGTCACGGCATGGGTGACAGCGCGCTCGATCTTTACGGCACCGGCGAGTCGTCGATGTTTAGTCTGCTCAGCACGACGAACCTGGCGATTAGCGAGAGCTTCACCATCGCGATTTGGATCAACCTCAACGGTGGCTTCAACGGGAATTACGCCCGTGTTGCCGGTCAAGGCGAATGGTTCAATCTGTATTCGTCAGCCAGCTCGAGCGGTATTTCGTTTGGGATCTTGGACGGGGGCTCTGCCGATGCTGGCGAGACACAACTCGTGGAGAACCAATCTTTGGCGTCAGGTTGGCGCTTTTATGTCGGGGTGGTGGAGCGCCTGAGTGCGGGGCAATCCTCGTTGCGTCTCTACCGCGACGGCGCTCTCGCGGACGAAGCCTCCGTGGCTAAGACCTACACGAATCCCGGCAGCTGCCGCTTCTTCGTCGGTACATTTGGTGACGGTAACCGATGTACGCACAACAGTGCCGAAGAGTTTACGGGCTTTGACGGCTCTGTCGACGACCTACGTGTCTACGACCGGGCGCTCACGACTGGCGAGGTCGCGGCGCTGTATCAAGAAGGCAACTGAACCAGCGGAGTGCGGTAGAGCAGGGGTCCCGGGCCCGCTCCTTCTCGCCCGCGATAATTGCTTGTCGTGTGTGGACAGACGAGCATACGGACAGGGATGCGCGGGGCTCTAGCTCAAAGCAGCTCCATGACATGAGGGATCAAAATCCCGTGACCGACCAGACTAATTCCGGGGAGGATGCTGGCGAGCAATGCGGCGGGCAGGTTGCCTTCGATATTACCGTCTGCATCGATGCGCGGGCCGCCGGGCAAATCGTCGAGAAGAATAGCGAAGCGTAGGTTGGCGGGGGAGTAGAGCAGCGGTTCCGTGACCAGGGCGCCGCCCTCGCCGGCAAAGCGCGCCACGTCGTGGGTTTTGGCCGTTACTATGCCGCTCTCGCCATGTTCGCTTTGGAATTCGAATACGAATTTGTAGACGGTCTGCTCATTGACCTCCGAGTTGGTGGCGGTTTTGGAGACGAGCTGCCCGTCGGTGAGAACGCCGCGCTTGAGCAATGCGTTTCCGCGCAATCCGCGAAACAACGCGGACAATACGAAGCAGGCCCTGATGCCTGGAAAGAGCAGGCCAAAGAACACTTCTAGTCCAGGGCGGAGGCCTTGAATTCTAGAGTGGTTGGCGTTGCCGACGGCATATTCAACACTCACCGGATCGCCGATAGCGAACATGCCATAGCCGCTGTTGTTGTGGCCCGTGAGGGGTTGCCCTTGGGCGTTGAAGCGGTAGTGATAGGCGAAGATCGGCTCCTCATTAACGCTTAGATTGATGTCCTCGATCTGGGTGATGGACCCCGTCGTATCGCTCAAGTCTGCGGAAAAGAAGACGTTGTGTCGGACCAGATAGTTGCCGCCCATTGGCCAGAAAAAGCAGAGCCCGAAGCCGACGAATATCCAGCCGAACTGACTCAGGAAGCCTCCCCACAGGTTGCGGAGCTGTACCGACAGCGGAACCTGTCGCTGGGTCCGAGAATTTGCCTGGGTTAGTGACACGCGGAGCGGCGCTCCCACCCCCTCTTGCGAAGGGGTGAGGGGCATCACACGTGGATGGACGCTGTGACCCAGCTCGGTCGGAGGATCTCGTAGGGGGCGATCGCGAATTTGTTGCGCTGGACGATGTCGAACTCGATCTGATCGAGAGCCGTTCGGAAGTTCTCCACCATCGGTCGCACTCGGCGGTCCTTGAAGTAATTCGGGCAGTAGTGCCCGAGTTTGTTCACCCGGAGGTTGCCCACCACGTACACATCGTCGAACTGTTCGTTCATCACGAAACGCGGGGGAAGCATCGCTAGGAAGTCTTCCATCTTGTGCCCGTAGCCCTCTGGAGCCGGCGCGAACTGGGCCATCGGCATGTTGGGCATGTAGCCCATGGCGTCGTACACGCTGTAGTTGATGACAGCGTGGTAGCTGCTGGCGCGCTGCATGGCTTGGGTGACGAAGGTGATGAGCGCCTTGCGGGTTTGAATCTTGCCATCGTCACCGACTCCGCGGAGGCCGCCGAGCTCGGGATCCTGAAGCGCTCGGACGAATGCTTGCAGCTCACTGTCACAGTCGACGTCTCCGTCGCTGGCGTAATAGAGCTCGATGTAGGTCGTGATAAAGTCGTGCAGAGCCCTATGGTGGACGAGTAGGTCGTCTCGCGCGGGGTAATCCGGAAGCACGTCCTTGCCAGCGAGCCCGCGACTGATGAAGCGCTCGGGGACAGAATCTCCGGTCCAATCGAAGGTCTTGAAACCCCAGCGGCTCAGCTTGAGCGTTCCCGCTTCGCTGACGCTTTGGATGCGGGGAGTGCGTCCCTCGGGCTTGAACAAACCGGCGGTCAGATTGTCGACGAACAGTGAAATGTTCAAATTCGGGGCGAGCAGAACGCTGACGGGGTGGTTCTCAGCGAGTGAGCGATGCATACAAACGCTCACGATGCCCATCACGATATGGCAGTGGGTGCCGTGCTGGACGACGCCGTGATAGTTGCTGTCGCTGACCTGGACCACGGTCCGAGCCATCATCCACGACGTGCCGTCCCACGGGAAGAACAGGGGTGTTTTTGGCCCGGGGACTTGGGAGCACTGGATGCAGATGGGCATCAAGGTGCGGCGGTCCTTGGGCAGGGCGTAGATCGAGATGGGGGCGTAGAGCCATTTGCGGTAGCCGTCGCCGGTCCCGGCGCTGATGCCTTCGAGCATCGAGTGGTCGACGACAAAGACTCGGTGCTCGGCTAGCGCGGTCTCGAGATCGTCCCCAGGCATGGCCCGGGCGTAGTCGGCAGCCACCAGCGGAACATTGGAGGGCACCTTAGTGATGCTTTGAATCAGGATCGGGTTGGTGCCGGCGAGCCGCTCACGCGCAAACCACCAGTTGTGTTTCCAGCGGTGCAGGCACTCGGGCTCCCGCACCAAGGGGAACATGCCGTAGTCGCCCAGGGACATTGGCGTACGCTCTTTCCAGTTGGGAATGCGAACGTCTCGGGTCGGGCCCCAGATTTTGCGTTGAAGGGAGTCGTATAGGCCGTTGAAATACTTCGAGGATCGGTCCTTGAAGCCTCCGTCGGGGGATCGCTGCATGGCCTCAGCATCAGCCGCGGCGATGTTGGCTTTGCACTTGGCGGTCCACTTGGCTGTTTCGAGCAAGTAGTAAGCGGGCGGGCCCTCCTGGCGGGGCACGTTAGTCGGGAAGGGTAGATCGCCGAAGTCGCGATTTAGTTGGTATTTGGCTCGTGCAACGGCAACGCCTGCGGCTCGCTCATCGGGCTCTGGATCGGATTGGGGAAGAGAAGGCAACATGGTGAACCTTAGATGAAGATGGAGTTCTGAGCGTTGGAAGGAAAGAGGAACGAGTAGGACAAGAACCGGTGTTTGTCGCGGTCACGGGATTGCTCTTCCACGGTTTCGAAGTTGCGATAGAGGCGTTTGAGAAAGGGCTTCACGCGGACATCCGCGAACGCGCAGTCCGCGTAGTGGCCTATCGTTCGCCATTTGACGCCGGACAGTTGGTACGAGATGTCGACTGCCATCATGGCGTCGGATGCCGGGGCTAGCATCGCTACCCAGTTTAGGCTGTTCTCCGGAGTGTCCTCCTTGGGGGCTTCGGCGTAGAGTGCCAAAGGCATCGCCGGCGGGTAGGACATGAACGGGAACTGCGTGTAGTTCAGCGCCGAGTGTTGGCCGGAACCGATCCAGCAAAGCGTCGCGATGAACTTCTGGAGCGCGGCGACGTCATTCACTTCGGGGATCCCGCTGAGGTTTCCACCGGCGGCTGCTCCTAGCATTTTGAGGAAGTCTGTGAGCTCGGTGTCGTTCGTGACGTCCTCGGAGCGACAGTAGTACAGCCCGACATACTCACCGATCCACCGCGCGAAGGGCGTCCACAGCGCACCTGCGTCATCGCGAAAGGGAAACTCCGGCAGCCCGTTGAGATCATCGATCAGTCGGTCCTCGGCTTGGTCGGGAGGCGATGCCCGGTCGAGTTGATATTCCGACACGGCGCGAGACATGATCGTCAAAATGCCCGGCAGGGTCGAACCGAAGAGCGTGTCGACCTGGCCGCCGGGAGCGATCAGATGTTTGGTTGCGTAGTCGTTAATAGCGAGGGTGAACTCGCAGTGCTGAGCCAGTAAGATCATCAGCGGATGATGGCTGGCCATGGTGCGGCGGGCGCAAACGTACACGGCCTCCATCACCATGTGGGAGCGCCCGAGGTGCCAGACCATTTCGTGGTGGTTGGCGTCGGAACTCTGGACCACGGAGACAGCCATGTCCCAACGGGTGCCGTCCAGGGGAGTAAAGATCGGGTTGGGTCGCTTGGCAGTCGCCGTTTGGTGGCACTGAATGCACACGGGCACGAGCTGTCCGGTTTCGTCGTCAGTTTCCGGGCGCCACGCAAACAGCGCCATGGGTGCGTAGAGGTACTTGTTGCGTTCGATTCCGAGAGCACCGTCCTGCCAGGTGCCTTGGGGTAGGTTGTCGCAGAGGCGGTAGTCCGCCAAGTACAGGCGGTTTTCGGCTGCAGCCTGCTGAAGGCTGTCGTCGGTGCCCATCGCCTTTTGATAGATCTCGTTGGTTACCGGGAAGCGTTTGGGCAGCACGCCAGGAGCGTCTGGAGGCTGCTTCATGGGTTCCCCCGCAGGGGCCCCGCCTGTGCCCGCCGCCGGCGACAGAATCGCCTTGGCCCAGGCAGGCAGCTTGTCTTCGATGGAATGCCCTAGTTTTTCTAGCTCGCCCACCGCCGCCTGGGCGACCTCCTGGAGGATCCCTTCGTGATCCTCCGGCTTTTCCGCGACTCGACGGATACCTTGAATCACGTAGGGGTTGTTGCCTGCAACGCGATACCAACCGAACAATCGGTTTCGTTTCGCCGGATCATCGACGACTTCCATCGTGGGCGGCTTCGGGACGGCGAGGAACACCTCCTTGTAACTTTCGATGGAGGGAGGAAAGGAGCGCCCGATGCGGGTTGCCGCCTGGAAGGGACGGCTGAACATCTTGTGGCGAGTGCCAACGGCGCGGGTGAGTCCGAGGAAGTCTCCGAAGGTCGAACCAGACTTGCCGGAGACGCCGTTCGATATGGCTTCCACGTCGATGAGCGCGTGGTTCGCGAGTAGTCGTGTGTCGACCGCTGCGATTTTGAGCGACATGGCGGGGGCGAACTCGTCCCTGGGGGGCACTTGAGCGGCCAGGGCGAAGCCGTCGGGTCGCGCCTCGCTCTTGTAAGCGTGCTTAAGTGGATACGTCTGCTTGGCGCGAGCCAGATCGGCGCGGCGGGCGCCGGGGGATGGGTCCTGCTGGGGAAGGCTAGGCAACATAGTTTATGGATTCTCCGTTGTGGGGCCAGCGGCACGCTAGGCGGCGGTGCCTGTTCTTAGGAAAGGGCAAGAGGGCTCGGTTGTGATGAGCGCTTCGGGAGGGGACGGCGTTGGATACAGACGTACGGAGAGCCGTGAGCTCGCGTCTTCCGGATCAGCGCCCCGGAACCTGCCCTATCTCGATATCAACATTGGTGTTACGACCGATTTGTCTTCATTGCCACAGTCTTGTGATCGGGGCCCAGTCTCTGCACGGCATGCATCGCGTCGTGACCGAGTACAGGGTTGGTCAGTGAGCCGCACGTTGACGGCAGTAGGAGTGTTGAGTGCACATCCGTAAGTTCTTTTGTGCGGTCGCGCCGGGTGGTAAACCGACGTTTGTAGGGCCCTCGCGTCGTGTGACGTGCCTTCGGTGGAGGTCGCCCGTAGCTAGCGTAGGCATTGTTATCGGCGCCAAAATCGCGACCGAGGTACGAGAGCTGCGCGACCAGCCTCTGCTGTATCTGGCGCTTGACGCAGGCGACAGCGTCCGGCGTGCTGGGACGATGGTGGAGGCGAATCGCGAAGCTCCCCGCGCTTTCACGGGCTTTTGCTGAAACGTGGAAGACATCTTGGAGGCGTTCGT
Source organism: Polyangiaceae bacterium (assembly GCA_013214025.1). Lineage (GTDB taxonomy): Bacteria > Myxococcota_A > Polyangia > Polyangiales > Polyangiaceae > JABSRN01. The sequence continues at coordinate 26,527 of JABSRN010000009.1, read as the reverse complement.
AGCACTTGGGCACTGCTCCTCGCACGGCGGCTGGGAGCACGGCCTCTAGGCGCTCGGAATTGAGTTAGCGAGGCGGCGATTGGAGTCAAGCGACCCACGCTGGCGGCCATTAAAGCGCCCCCTGAACCGACACGCCTGCGTGCTGGGGTAGGGGATCCACCGCTACCCGAACCCGCGTCGGGGGCGGATGGCTTCGCCCAGGGGTTGACCGCTGGGCAAACAGCCGTCGGTCTCGACCGTGAAGGAGACCACGATGGAGAGTTCGGCGGTTCGCGCCGCGCGAACTGTTCCGATAGCCTCCTCGCTATGGGTAACGGTCATCGCCGTGAGCATGTCGATGTCGGTGTCTGCCAACCAGCCGATCTGAGTTCTGAGTTCGGTGGTACGCGAATGCCTCGTCCGAGCTGAGCTTTGTGTTGGCGGCGTAGGCGTCGCCCTGGGGGCCCGTGACCGCGGCGAGTACGGTGGGAACATCGTCGCTGCCGAATTCGTCTCGCAGCCCGGAAATAAAACGGACGGAGTGTTCGTTTGCTTCGCGCAGTTCCGCTGCCATGGCCCCCAGCGCGTCACGCCAGCGCGCGTGGGCCTTCCACGTTTGGGGGGCGAGCAAGAACCCTGCGCTGTGCTGTTTTGCGAACGTTAGGTACTCGCTGAACTAAAGTTTCAGGTGTTGCGTGCCCGCTTCGTCGCTCCACAGCGTGTGGGTTGCGAACTCGCGAATTTTGACGCCGTGGTTGAAGATGAGACCCGTTTCGAGACCGCCGTCAGTGACGAACAGTTTGCCGTCGAGTTGGGGGAGCGCCTGGCGGTAGCGGGTCATAGACACCACAATATCGATCGTTGTGACGTTTGGATATCGCGGGAATTGTGGCCGTGAATCTTGGTTCAGTCCGCAGATTGCGCTTGTGCCCTAGCTTTCTTCAGCGCTTCCTCGCCCACCGGATCCCACTTGGCGGAGGCTCGGCGTACCAGACCGGGCAAGAAGCGATGAAAAGCGATGGCGAGTCGCATGCGTTTGGGGACGGTGATTTCGAAGCGACGCTTTTCGATACACTCGAACACGGCATCCGAGACGATGGACGGACTGAAGCGGGTGCCCGAGTACTTGGGCGTCTCTTCCCGCGCGGCGATATCCCAGATCTCTGTATCGATGGGGCCAACGTGTACCACTGCGGGGTGGATGTTCGAGCCGTCTAGATCGAGGGACAACCCTTCGGTCAATCCCGACAGCGCGTACTTGCTGGCGGCGTAAATCGCTTCTCGCGGTGGGGGCATGCGACCGGCGACGGACGAGATGTTGATGATATAGCCGGAGCCCTGGCGCAGCATGGCTGGCAGCAGCTGCAGGATCAAATGAGCCGGAGTCATGAAGTTCAAGCGCAGCGTGTTCTCCAGATCGTCGGGCGTAACAGCGTAAATTTGTTTGTGCTTGGGGATGCCAGCGTTGTTGACCAAAAAATCGATGCTATCCGCTGCCTTCAGCGCCAAAGCCGGCACGCTCTGGGCGAACTCGACGTCCGTGAGGTCGCCGACCAGTATCGTTACCTGGGCGCCGGAGTCTCGACAGGTTTGCGCGACATCTTCGAGCTTGTCGCGCCGTCGGGCCACCAGCACCAGATCGCTGCCGCGGGCGGCGAAATCGAGGGCGATGCGTTTGCCGATCCCCGAGGAGGCGCCCGTGATCAGGGCTGTTCGTTCGCTGTACTGGAAATCGCTCATGTCGCGGGTTTAGCAGCTTCGCTCTGTCTTCGCGCCACTAGCTGGCGTTTCTTCTCCACAACAATCCCAGCCGGCACTAGGGTGAGCCCGTGCTACGAATTCACCTCAATCTAGGGACTCTAGTCGGGTTGCCCTCTACATCCGCTGGCCCGTCACTAACAGCCGTGGGTGGCTTGAGTCCGGCTCAGGCACAACAAGTTCTCGAAGCCGGTTACGACGGCGTGCAAGAAGCGGCTCCCGGTGGGGCATCCCGAACTGTGTGTGAGCAGTTCGAGACTAGCATCGCTGGGGTAATCCCCGAAAACGATCTGCGCGACTTCGCGTACCGGTCGAAAGACCGCGGCCATTTGCTGGCGACCGTGATTACCGGTGACGGCTTCGAGAGCGATGATGACGCCGCCCGTATCGTCGAAACCTTCTTGGAGGCGGAAGCAGCTGCCGAATTTCCGATGAACCTGGAAACCCATCGGGGATCGGTAACCCAGGATCCATTCCGGACCGCGCGTTTGCTTGAGCGTTTTCCCGAACTTCGCTTGAATGGCGACTTCAGTCATTGGGTGAGCGCTTACTCGCCGATGCCGGGCGGTATCGCTGAGCTCTCGGAGGTGTTGGGTCTCGTGTGTTCGCGCACGGCATCGCTGCACGGGCGCATGAGTGACGCCAGTCGGGTTCAGTTGAGTTTGGCGGATGCTGTGGCAGTGAAACCCTTGTTCGAGGAGCTGTGGCGGCGCTGTTTGCGAAACGCAGCCAATTCCGCTCGCCCGTTCATCTTCGCACCCGAGCTATTGTCGCCTTTGGCTGGTTACGCTCCGTTTGCCGCCAGTGACTCCTCTGTCGCTGAGGCTAGCGATCGTTTTGCAGACGCCAGCAGCCTGCAATTGTTAGCGCGAGATCTGTGTGGACGACGTATTGACAACAAATGGGAGGCGTTGAGCTACGAGCCTTCCGCTGATTTGAACGATGTGTCTCTCGAGGAGTACCGAACTTCGTCGCGCTGCCCAGAGCTGAAGGGCAGGGCGCGGATTGCAAGGGTGGACGACCTTTCCGGATTCTTGGAAGGCGCCGCTAGTGGTGACGCGTGGCTCGTGAAGCTGGGTAGTGTCGCCGACGACGAAGCAAAGGTCCGGCCTTTGTTGGAAGCCCTTCTGGACAAGGCTGACGCTTGCGGCGTTCGGGTCTTGCTCGAGACATCTCGCGGAACCGTTGCCCACGATCCCGTTCGTGCGCAGTGTTTGACGGAGTACGAGCCCCGGGTGCGGTTCGCGCTGAACTTCGGGGAGTGGCACTTTGGCGGAGAGTTTCTGTTGAATCCTCCGCAGGCTATCGCCTGTACTCGTCGGCTGTTGCCCTTTGTGGACGCGGTGGCAGCGGTGCAGGGAACGGCAGAGAAACTTCGGCTGGAGGGGCCGTCGGGCTGGAACACGATGCACCACCAGCTCGCTCGTGCCATCGGCGCGGCGAGTACACTCGGGTGGCAAATTATGATTCCGCCGGTCCAGCGAAAAACGGCGTCGCCGAAGTGGCTACAAACACTCCGTGCCCAAGATTAGTCATCTCGGCAGCGAGTGGGGCTGGACGAGCTGAAGGCGGAGTCGTCGGCGGAGCGTTGACCCTCCGCGGATCAGTCGGCGCCCGTGTCTGTGATGACCACGTCGGGCACGTCAGCATCTTGTTGACCGGCGTCGGTGGCAGGAACGCAAAGCCCTGCATCGGGTTGGGGAGGATTGTACATTCCGTCCGTAAACTCGAAGACCCGCCAGGTCTCGTCTCCGCACGTCGCTTCTGTGATATCCTGTTCAGGAACCGTCGAGTACCAACAGTAGTCGCACTCTGTGAGGTGGCAGGGGCCGCCCGACGTGGGCACGCTAGTTGGGCAGGACTCGTGGCTAATGGACAATAACGGGGGGCCGTTGGACTCGTTGGACTCGTTGGACTCGTTGGACTCGGTCGTGCAGCCAGCGACAGCTACGCTCACGCTGACGATGAAGGGGCCTTTGAGTCGGCTGATGCGGGATCGTCTTTTCATGTCAATGAACTAGCTGACGAACTCCACCGTGACCAGGGGACGGCGCGAGAAAACTGGCCAACGAATGAGAGTTGTCGGGCCCCGGAGGTTTCTCCCTGTCAGAGGCGAGGCTCGCATCGGGCTGATGCGATGGCGCGATGTCCCGACGGAGGCCGCAAGCAAGCGTCACAGTTGGCGTTAACTCGCGTTCACACCCGGTGTGGTGTGGGGCAATTTGGCGGTGAAAACGCTATGGTACACTCAGTGCACTGTATATTGGCATGCTCTATCGTTTTCTCATTCCCGTCGCTTTGTTGTCCTTTGCCTGTACGCCTCCCGGCGAGGAGGCCTTCGCTGCGGCGGTCGTGACATCGGCCCTACAAACAGACAGCCCCGGCGCCTTGGCGCGAGATGCGGTGGATACGGTGGATTGCGAGTTGGATGGCGTACGCGCGGCGGCCCATGTTGCGTCTCACGAGTCCCGGCATTTGAGTCCTGCCTCTTGCATCGTCAAGACAGCCACTGACGCCACCGTGCACGCGGAGTTGAACGAGTGCGCCGGTCTGTTCAAGCGTGCGGTTCTTTCAGGTGGGGTCGACGCTAGTTTCGAGGTCAACGCTGAGTGCCAACTCGTCGTAGATATCGACGACAGCGGCGACCTCATCGCCAACGGTAGCTCGCTTGATTTCAACGCCCAAGGCGTCGTCGAGCTCAACGGCGACCAGCGCCTCGCCGAATGGACCCGCGAATTTACCGGAACTAGTGTGGGAGGGCGCTCCGTGCATCGCACCGCGAACGTGAGCGTCGTTGTCGATCGCGCGACGGGCTGCCGTACGCTGGACGGCGATGCCGAGGGCACCGTCGACGAGCACAGCTTTGAATCCACGGTGAGCGGACTCGCGGTTTGTCCCGGTACCTGTCCGTCGGCCGGCACTATCCACGCCACCCGTCATGGTCGGCGCGATCATAGCCTCACCATCATCTTTGATGGCAGTGCCCTCGCCCGTGTAGACGGTTGGAGCGGCAAGCCATTCGACGTCGAACTCGACTGCGAGGGCGCTGAGTAGACACGAGAATGCATCCTACAACGTGGCTCTTCGCAGCGTCCTCTGGTGAGGTGCGTTGAAAATATCCTGAGCCCGGCTCTCGGTTTTGCGAAATTTGGCCTGCAGCGCCTCGCAAGGGGTTACAAGCGATTGCACGAACTTCTTGTTTGTACCGGCGTCCAAAACATTGGCTCGCAACCGGGGCCCTGTTGCCCACAGTGGCGACGACCTCAGCGGCGGCTGGCGATCCCGACGGAAAGCTTCGTTTGGGAGTGGAGGGGGTCATGTTCTCCTATGTGCAGTCTAGTATGCCCGTCGAGGGCTTAGCCGAGGAGGTGAAGCCGGTGCTGACGGAGACTTCCAGTTCCGGTCTCTTCAGTCCGTCCTTGGGACTGGGGGCCAGTTATCGCGTTGCCTCTCACGTCATGCTCGGCGCCTCCATCAGGTACGAGAGAGTTAGCGGAGAGGTTCTCGATGTCTCCACGACGACTACCACGGTGGGCGCTTATCCCAACGTCCGGATCGTGTTTGCCCAGGGTCGCGTCCAGCCTTACGTTCAGGGCATGTTCGGCTACGATTGTACAACGTCGTCGATGGACGTTGATGTGCCGGTGCCGGCTCCGCCCCAGGGTGCGCCTTATGGGAATGCTGCGCCTGTCAGTGCTGCGCCCGTTGGTGCTCGCGTCCCTGGGGAAGAGACGGCTGGGTCCCGTGAAGCTGGGACCGAGAACACAACGGCGCCGGCTGAGGTCCCCGGTGCAGCTCCCGAGCAACGGACTCCGGACGTGCCGAGCCCCTAGGCTGGATCTTCGCGCTGAGAACTGTTCCGTTGCGCGCGCCGGCGAGCGGCCAGTTGCGCCGTGATGTCGGGACTGCGGCGTGGCTCAGCCGTAGCGGGTTTCGTCACTCGGTGCGGTGGTGTTGGTAGGATCGAACTTGCGCATTCCGGCCCATTGGAGTGTCAGTAGATAGACGTACTGAGGGTTGAGCAGAGCGTAGCGACGCCACAAGCGATTCGGCTCTCGGCCTAGCCGATACAGCCATTCGAGCCCGGCGCGTTGCATGGCGGATGGGGCTTGAGCTAACTGGCCAGCGTGGAATGCAAAGGCGGCGCCCACAGCCAGTACCGGCATGTTCAGGTCGTCTTTGAATTCATAGGCCCAGACCTCTTGTCGAGGGCAGCCCAAACCGACAAAGGTGATGCCGGCACCGCTGCTTTTGATCTCAGATACGACCTGTGCTTTTTCTTCGGCGCTCAGAGTTCGAAACCTCGAAGCTTGTTTCCCCGCGATTATTAGCTGGGGAAACTGATCGGTCAGGTTGCGTTCGAGATCCTCCAGAATGCTGGCGGTGCTGCCGAAGAGATAAATGGGGATCTTGGCAGCGGCGGCGGCTTCACACGTCTTGAGCATCAGTGTTGGCCCATACACTCTGTCGGTGAGTTGGGTCTCGTGCAGCAAATTCAGCGCCCACCGCACTGGTTGTCCGTCGGGGACGATCAATTCGAGCCCGTTGAGACGGTGCCGGTGAGTTGCATCGAGCACTCCGGTCATCACGCCGTGCACGGCGAGCGCGCTCACCCCGAAGCTGGAGCCAGACTTAGCGTGCGCGATAATTTTTTGGACCGCAGCGGCGTAGTCCACCGCATTGATTCGAACGCCCAGGACGTTTTTCTTGCCAAGATCGAGCATCGTTATACTTGTGCAAGCACTATGGCAGCGCGGGTGCAACGAAAATACCAACGGTCTACTCCGCCAGTACCTGCCACGGTCAGAAGACCTAAGTGCCTACAGTCAGGCGCAACTGAATACGATAGCCCGAGAGCGAAACTCCAGACCTCGACAGACTCTCGATTGGATGACACCATCTGAAAAGTACGAGCCGGTGTTGCGATGATCGTCTGAGACCAGCCCCGGTTCCGCGGACAGTTTTCTCAGGCTGCTACGACCTGCGGGAGGTGGCGAGCAAGTGCATCCTGCCTGTGTTGATGGGAGCCGAACAAACCGTCGAACGTTTCATGGCAGAGGCGCGCGCTGAGCCGCCTCAACCAGCCGAACCCCCGACGCTGCCACCCGTGGTTCCGGCTCCACCCGTTGTGCCGCCGTCGGGGCACCCGTGATGCCTCCACTGTTGGCGCCGGCGCTCGAATTCTGCCCCCCCACACTCGTTGTCCCCCCAGGGGTGTCCAGGCGGGCGTTTAGACCTCGCCATCCGGACGTCGTGTGCATCTAGGACGGACAAGCGAGCCCCTGTGCGCGAACCCGGAAGTGGGGCGGATAACGGAAAACGTGTCGATTATGGTGAATAAACGGACGCCGCAAATTGGCCGAAAGAGAAATATATGCCTTTTATTGGTCGGCGTTGAGTAAGGTCGCGGGCAACTCGCGGCGCTTGAGGACTCGATTATGCATTTTCAGATTCGCGGCATCGCCGCATGGGGCATCTTCTATTGCGGGGCGCTAGCCACTAGCGCGTGTTCGGAGCCGGGGAGCTCGACCACCGGAAATACTTCGGACGCTGCGGCGGAGACATTGTCCTCAGGCGGAACGGGCTCAGGCGGCTCCGGAGGGAGCACGGCTAGCCCGGGCCTGCGATGCGGCAACACCTCCTGCCAGCCCATTGCGCCCCCAGCGTTGCTCGCTTCTGCGACAGGGCCGTTGCCAGCGTGTTGCTTTTCAGAGAACGAGTGCGGTGGGAACAGCGCTAGCCTGAAGCTGGCTCTGGAGAGCATGGTCGATGAGACGGACACAGAGCTACCGGAGATGCCCGAATGCATGTCCGAGTCAGACATTGCCGCACTGGCGGACATGGGTGGACTTACCGAGTCGGAAGTAATTTTGGATTCTTCGTGCAACGGCGCGGTCAGTATCGGCATGGGACCGGGCATGGGCGTTGATCTCGCGGGTTGCTGCACAGCAGCGGGTGTCTGCGGGGGAGATACGGCAAGTGTGAATGCCGTCGCTTCGAGTTACGGCGTCAACTTACCGGTGACCTGCGCGACCCAGGACGAACTGTCGGCCGCGCTTCCCGCGACTTTCGCGACGATGGCGCAGGTGTCAGGTACCGGCGATGCCCCGTGTGGCGTCGATAGCGGTGGCCCTCAGCCCGACGGAAGCACTGGCGACGCTGGCGGCGACGCGAACTCAGAAGCTGGTTCGGACAGCGGCATTCTGGACGCGAGCGATTCCGGAGGCTGACGCATGCAGAGACTGATGGGCCCGGGGGGGGGCTCCATCAGTTCTGGCACCGCGGCCGCATCACGGGGGCGTGTACTCGCAGACAACGCCGCTGGCAGCGCAGCAACCACAGCTGAATTTTTGCCAGCTACCGTTGTTGAAATCCATATAGGCGCACTTTTCTAGGATGTCGCCCCCGAGAATGTTCTGCGCCCAAGAGCTGAGGGCATTGCCGTTCACATCTTCCCATGCGTCGCCGCCCGGCGCCGTGTGTCCGAAAGACCAGCCGTCGACGTCGATGATTCCTGGGTCCCAGTCATATATAATCGACTGAATGTAGGCGTTTTCCGCGGCATCTTCAATCACGGCCATATCCCAACCGGTTCCTCTGTCGCGGCACCAGCTCTTGCCAGCGTCCCAGGTGGAGCGGTCGTCTTTGAGCAGATAGCAGTGTCCGTTGTATTGAGTGGCGGTGCCTCCACCATTATTGTCCACGGTCGCGCAATCGAGCGAGCACGCGCCTGCCGTGCACGTGCCACCGCAGGTACCGCAATCGAGTTGCGATTGACCGCAACCGGGGTCCAGGTTGCCGCATTGCCAGCCTTCCCCTTCACACGTGAGCGGATTGCAGCAGGAGCCGCCGTCGCAAACGCGATCCGTGAGGCAGTCTGTGCCGTTGTTGCAATCGCCGCCATCGAGACAACGATCACAAGAGTTGGAACCGCCGCAGTCGACCGCGCTTTCGCCCTGGTTTTGCCTACCATCGTCGCAGCTGGGTGCCTGACACTCGAGGTTTGAGTTGTTCAAGTCGCATCGCCCGCTGGTGCAATCGGTGTCGATGAGACAATTATCACCGTTTTCACACTGATTACAGTCGGGCCCGCCGCAGTTGATGTCCGTTTCGTCGCCGTTCATGGCGCCGTCGTTGCAGTCCGCGTCCGAGCACTGGTCTTGGCTGTTACAGAAGCCGGAGGTGCAGTCGCCGGCGACGGAGCAGTTTTCCCCGTTTGCGCAGGTGGGGCAGCCGGCGCCTCCGCAGTCCGTCCCGGTCTCGAGCCCGTTGCGCTGCCCGTCGCCTGGAGAGCAGGACGGCGCCGCGCATAGATCGTCATTGCCACACACGAGCTCCTCGCAATCGCTGCCCTGGGCGCACGGGAGCCCTTCTGCACAGCGGGCGCAGGAGTTGGGGCCCCCGCAGTCAGTGCCGGTCTCCGTACCGTTGGCGACTCCGTCGGGGCAGGCAGCTTGCTGACAGATGAAGCTTGAGCAGACGTCGCTCTGGCAATCGGAGCCCACTGCGCACGTCTGACCTTGAATACAGTCTGGGCAACCGGCGCCTCCGCAGTCAACGTCTGTCTCGTCGCCGTTATCGATGCCATCGGCGGGAGTGCAACTCGGAGTTGCACAGAGGTTATCGGTGCATACCAGGCTAGTGCAATCGATGGGAGCCGTACAGACTTCCGCTGGATCGCATCGGCGGCAAGAAGTTGAGCCACCACAGTCCGTGTCGCTTTCGCCTTGGTTCTTGACGGCGTCAAAACAGCTGGGTTCGGCACAGCGATCTGTCGTGGGACCGTCCGGGACGCAGCGATTGCTGACGCAGTCAGCGGCCGAGTCACAAAGCTTGTCGGTTTCGCAGGTCGCGCCACAGCTACCACCACAGTCTAGGTCGGTTTCGTCACCGTTGAGGTTCCCATCACCACAGCCGCTGGACTGGCAGGTTTCGTTCGAGCACACGTTGGTGACACAATCTGTATCGGTCGCACAGCTTTCGGTTGTGTCGCAGCGGCCCCCGCACGAGCTGCCGCCGCAGTCCGCATCGGTTTCGTCTTGGTTTTGCACGCCATCTGAGCAAGTGGCTCCTTGGCAAGTGACGTCACAAACCTCGCTTTCGCACTGGTCCGCGTCAGTGCACGGGGCATTGGGCGGGCACAGACCGCACGGGTATTGCCCGCAATCGATAGCCGTCTCCGCGCCATTTTGTACCCCGTCATCGCAGCGGGCGACCGCGCAGTAGCCGGAATTGTCGCAGATCGCCGAGCTACAGTCCTGATCCTTGATGCAGGCAACGCCGTCGGCGCAATTGGCTCCGCAAGTGCCGCCGCAGTCGATGCCGGTTTCGTCCTGGTTCAGGACGCTATCTCCGCAGTCGGCAGCCTGGCAGCGGTTGCCGGAGCCGGTGTCGGCGCAAACGGCGCTCTGACAATCGCTGTTTTGATCGCATAGAGCGTCCTGGTCGCATGCGGGGCACTCGTTACCGCCGCAGTCCACGTCGGTCTCGGCGCCGTCTTGGTCGTTATTGGCGCAGCCCGCCGCCGCGCAAGCGCTGCGCTGCCCGTCGTTGAGACACAAGAGGTCCTGGGCGCAGTCGGTGGGCGTCAGGCAAGTCTTAGCGAGGGTGCAACGGTCGCAGGCTCCCGAGCCGCCGCAGTCCACGTCCGTCTCTTCGGCGTTCTGTGTATAGTCGTTGCATGTGGGGGGTTGGCAATAGGTGGCAGTACACACTGCGCTCAGGCAGTCGCCGGCAAAGCGGCAGCTCTCCCCAGCTGGGCAGCTTTGACAGTCGGCGCCTCCACACCCATCGCCGGTCTCATCGCCGTTAACGACCCCATCGTCGCAACTGGAGGCGCGGCATTGAGTATTGACGCAGATCTTGCTGTCGCAATCGTCAGCCCCTGCACAATTGGAGAATGCTTCGCAGGGTGCGCAACCGACGCCACCGCAGTCGACATCGGTTTCATTACCGTTTCGGATCTCATCGTTGCACTGAGCTGAAACACAGACAGTCGTCTCTCCGTCGGCGGCCAGTTGGCAAATGGCACTCAAGCAGTCGCTTCCGGAGTCACAGTTTTCTAAGACACCGCATCGGGGGCATTGTGACTCACCACCGCAATCGGTGCCGGTCTCAAAGCCGTTTCTCACGCTGTCAGAACAAGTCGGGGTCGCGCACGAGCCCTCCGTCGAGCACACGCCGGACGTACAATCGCCCGGCACTGTGCATTCGGTAACGGTGCAGGCGGAACAAGGTCCACCGCAGTCGACGCCTAGCTCCGCTTGATTCTGCTTTCCGTCTTCGCAGGTGGCGGCTTCGCAGATCAGTGCGAGGCAGACGTCGCTGGCGCAGTCTCCCGCAGCGGAACAGGCCAGGCCTGTTCCGCATGGAACGCAAGAGCCACCACAGTCGATATCGCTCTCATTTTCATTGAGTATGGCATCTGCGCAATGACTCGCTTGGCACAGGTTCGCTACGCAGCTGGCTCCAGCGCAGTCCGCATTGACCAGACAACTGCCGCCGTTGGGGCAGGGGGTACAGTTGCCTCCACAGTCCGTGTCTGTTTCGCTCTGATCTTTCAGCTGGTCGGTGCAAGAACCGGTGGCTCCGTCGACTTCGGCATCCCCGCCACCGGCGTCGTTGTCCGCCCGTTGAGTGCTGGCGTCGGTGTTCGCCTCTGTTCCGTCACCGAGCAAGCCGTCCAGGCCGTCCCCGGAAACCGAGCAAGAGGCGATGATGCCTGCGACTAAAGTCAGCGCTAGAGCGCGTTGTTGAAGGGTAACGAAAGCAAGCATAATGCTTCACTATAGCTCAGTTGGACATTCTGATCAGCTACCGCCACGGGGGTGGGGGGCGGGACTTGGTAGGCGGTTTAAGCGGAGTTGGTTTGCGCTGGCTCAGAACCGGTGGGGCGAGTTGTGTGCGATGCGTCATGCGAAATTTGCTCGCGGTTACGTACAGTCAGCGTGCCTGGGCGCCCGCCGTTCGCTCTACCGTTCGTTGGTTTGCCGGGGAGGCATAACTGTCACCGCGGGGGGCGGCATAGCTGTGGTGTGCGCCTTGGCGGTGGAGCGCAGCGGTCGCGAAGATTATTCGGTCGCAGTTTGGTGGAGAGGGTTCGCTATTCAGTTGTCTGACAGACTCAGTTGCGCTGTCCGACGTGAATGGCAATTTGTTCGGCGAGATACTCACCGTCGGGACCGATGCCCATCAGTGTGTGCGAGTTGGCGGCGTGCTGAAACTTCAGTCCGAGAAAGAACAACCCTGGGGCGTTCTCTGCCGCGCCCCGGTGGTGTCGGGGTTGCCCGTTGGTTTCCAGGCCATCAGGTAGATCGATAAATGAATAGTCAGTGCGGCAGCCCGTGGCCCACACGATGGTGAGATCGTCGGTGGGTACGGCCTCGCCCGTGGTGTAGAGCTTCGCCCCTTGTACGGACTCTACGCGCCCGACAACAGTGACGCCGTATTCGGCAGCCAGTTGTTTGGGGCCGGGACTGGGGGTGGGCTGTCCTCGTTCGTGGCTCAGAAACTTCTTGTACATGCGGGAGCCGAGGAATGAGTCGCGGCTCACGGTCAGCATACCTATTTTTTCCATGATGTTGAGGGTGGGGATCCCCAACACGTGATGGGGTAGGATCTTTACGTCACTTCCGGCGAGGTAAATCTGGGCGAAGCGCTTTTTGTCTTTGCACAGGTCCCAACAAATTTGGCTGCCACTTGCCCCGCTGCCAACCACCAGTACATTCGAGGTCTCGATTTGAGCTGGGTTCTTGTACTGCCGCGAGGTCAGCTGGCATACAGAACTGGGTAAAGTCTCCGCCATTTTCGGCACGATGGCATCCCGAGAAATTCCCGTACAGATTACCACCGCACGCGCCGACCAATTCCCTTCGGAGGTGACGACCTGCCAACCCGCAATGCTCGGTGCCACGTGCGTCACCTCCGTGTGTTCGTGTAGCGGCGGACGAACCGATTTTAGGTAGTCTTCGAACCAGCGCACTGCGTCCCTCTTGAGGGCCATAGCGTTTCGGTCTTGCCTCGGCGCGAACTCCGGTGAGCCGGGTAAGCGGTTCATCCAGTTGAGGGTATTCATCCGGAATCCGTCCCACAGGGTTAGCCAGTTCCACCCTGCGGTTTCGCGTTCCAGTACGACATGGCTAATGCCTCGACGTCCCAGCAGGTGACTCATGAGGATACCGCTGGGTCCCGCGCCGATGATGACGACGTCAACATTATTTGAATCGGTCATGGTGTGTTCCCCGCCAGTGTTAGCAGAGCGGGACGCCGGTCGCAGCCCCTGCAATAAGCGTACTTGCGGAATAGCTGCCGGTGAAACCACCGCCGGAATGTAGTCCGCCGGCAAAATCGCAATGTCGGGTTGATGCCAGAGACAAAGATCCGTTGCAGGAGAGTTCCAGATCTACGGCGCAGACGCTTACAGAACGAATCAGGACGGTTCCCGTCTTGCCGAAGGTGCTGAGCACGCCTTCTCAGACACCCACTTCAAAACAATCCGGATTGTCCCAGACGCCGCGCAACTCGACCACAGCACGACCTGCGGTTTGGGAAACGAGATTCGCCGTCGCCTCAGTGCCTGCCAGCGAATAGGCGGTCGGAGCAATTCTTAGAGCACGCTCCAAGCTGGTGCCAAAGCCGAGGGCGGCCTTGCCTAGGGCACTATTGGCGAAGGCTGGGTACATGCCTTTTCCGATTCGGCGAACGCCTTTGCGAGGAGGGACATGGGGGTAAATTGCCGAGGCCGCGTGGGTGAGGAACACGAGGAACTCAAAGTGATGCTGATCCAGCGCGATCTGGAGCCCCACCAGGGCCAGTGGGCGCTGCCGGGGGGATTTGTACGGGTGGACGAAACGTTGGAGGGCGCTGCTCGCCGCGAACTCGAGGAAGAGACAGGGCTGCATAAGGTTTTCCTGGAGCAGCTGTACACCTTCGGGGCTGTCGAACGGGACCCGCGAGAGCGTGTTGTGACGGTGGCGTATTACGCGCTGGTCAAGTTGAGTGATCACCGGGTGCAGGCCACGACTGACCGCTTGCGCTCCAAGGTGCGCTACCAACCGGTCGGTTTTGAGTTGCTCCCGAAGAAGTTTACGCTCTCCCAGCTGCAGCACTTGTACGAGTTGGTACTGGAGAGAGAGCTAGATGAGCGCAATTTTCGCAAGCGTCTGCTCGCGATGGATTTGTTGTTCGAGACCGACGAGGTCGAACCAGACGTGGCCCATCGAGCGGCTCGCCTCTACCGATTCGACGAGCGAAAGTACAAGCGCCTCGCCAAGGCCGGCCTTCATTTCGAGTTGTGACAGAGCCGTGTGCTGCGAGCCTAGATTCCACCGCTCACTGCGCTGAATATTTCGTCGCGAATCAGGCTCGCGGTATCGAGCTCAGGTTCAAAAATGTACTGCTTCACGGTGGCGGTACGCTGGGCCTGCATGGGGTCGAGTCCTTGGGCGATCATGTGCACATAGTCTGCGATATCGCCCCCGGTAGTCGGGCGATAGAACGACTCAACGATCGGCCCGTCTTCGTTGAGGCCGGGGCCTGTCGGATTGTGCAAATAGGCGACGGGCTTGTCGAGTACGGCAAATTCCAAAAGCAGAGACGAAAGGTCCGACAGGATGGCGTCGGCCGCCCACATGGCGTTTCGGTAGTCGCCCGTCGAATCCAACAACACGCTTTCGGACGCCGCGATTCGCTCCATCAGTCGGTCCAGTTCGCCTTGGCGCATCAGTCCGCCGGACAGCAGAGAGCCGAAGAGTAGCGGGTGAGGGCGGAGTATCAAGGCGATGTCGTTCCGCGACTCGATGACATCGAGGATTGTCTTGTGCCACTTGAGGAAAGTAGACGCGCCACTCCCGTCTGCCGCTGCACCGAACTGAGGATTGTAGAGGAGAATGGGGCGGCCCTTCGCGAAATTGAAGACCGCGGGGTCGACTTCTTTGCGGCTAAAGGAGAGGAGCGCGTCAAGCTGGGGACTCCCGGTGACGCGCACATGGTCGTTGCCCCGAGGGCAGTGCTGGCCGTACATGCGCTTGTGACTTTCCGAGCGCGCAAAAATACGCCAGGCGGCACAAATGAAGGGGTTCTCGTAGTTGTTCTTCGTGTATTCCGGACCGCCGGTGAGCTCCAAACCGTAGGGTGAGTAGACGATACGGTGACACACTCGGCGTACATGGGCAGTTCGAAACTGTTCGGGACGTGTCTCGTCGTAGGGGTTCTGATAGATGACGACATCAGGCCGTTCGCTGGCGACGTCGTAGTGGGTGTGTTGGGTGAAGGGGATATCCCGGTTCAGCAGGTAGCCCGAGACATCGTCCGAGGGAGCTCCCGCCTGCAGGAACGGCACGACGACGACTCGGGCATCGAATCGCGCATCCTTAGACATGACTTGATACACCGAGTCCCAAACGAGCCAACTGCACACTGCCTGCGTGAAGAACACCACCTTCAGCTTCCGTTCCCCTAGCGGGGTATCCTGGCGCGGACGCTGCGTTTCGGCTTCGAGTGCGCACTGCTGTCGTTGAAGGTCGGCGATTTCTTCAAGAGCGCGATCGAGACGTCCCTCAAGGCGGACCAGCTCGGGGGAGGGAGGGGGCGTTGGCGCTTCGACGGCTGGGATATCGCTCGTTGGAGGGGAATCGGCTTTCTCCGTGCGCCCCCTAGCGGCCTGCCCGAATAGACGCTGGGCAGCCTCGGTTCGGCCCTCCGCTGCGAAGGTGTCGGCGATTCGGCGAAGCGTGTCGGAGCTGGCGCTGCCTCTCTCCCTCGCGAGCTGAAATACGCGTCGAGCGAGTTCATAGTGATTGCTTGCGTGCAGTCGGTCACCGAGCTGTAAACACAGGGCGCCTTGGTCATCGGTCTGCGCGTAGAGAGACAGGAATTCTGACCAGCCGTCCTCGGGATTCTGCTCCAGTAGGGAACTGAGCGCATCATCGATATTCATTTTCTATTCGGACCTTGAGAACTTACGACCAAAGCGCGGGAGTCGCTAAGGCGTACGCCTGGGTTTTATTGGCAAGCATCGGGGCGCAGTGGTGTCCCTTGCACTGGTATTGGCTGAGGGCTCCGGGTTGCGCGTGGTGACCGTCACGGGATGGGCGCTATTGGAGCCTGTCCGCGTCAATTGGCTGACGGTTGCAGCCGTCTAGCCGGTCGCCGTCAGCAGGAGTTGGTCTCGCTCCCGGACTAGAATTTCGTTCAGTAAAGTCGACGATGTGCCCTGGGTGTAGGGAAAATACACGATGCGTACGCCCACTTCTTCGAATTGCACCTCCAGCGTGCGCCGTTTGCCGGAGGCGTGCCAGTCGTTACCAACGAACATGACGTCGAACTTGAGCTTTCGCCAGATGGCGAGGTTGTTCATGTTGTCTTGGGGGATCACTACGTCCACGTAGCGCATGGCGCTCACGACTTGACAGTGTTCTTCGAAGGGGATGACCGCCGTCTTTTGCTTGTAGGAGAGTACTTGGGGGGGCCTGCAGGCGGGCGTCGCCCGCGGATTGAACGAGGGCAGGGTCGCTCTAGGGCCCTTCGACAGCCGCCGGGAGAGACTAGCGGGGGGGGGTGGGGCGCAGCCCGGAGATGTCCGTGATTCGTTGTTGCATACGGATGGCGCAAATCATCTGCTGCAGGCGAACGGAGTAGAGCGTCAGGTCTTCGGGTAGGGCGACGGTCATCGTGACCTTCAGCTGGTGCAAGGACTGCACTTGGCCAAAACTTAACTCCGCCGAGGCCACCATGATCGGGATCAGCGAGTTGGTGTCTCGAATTTCTTCGATGTTCGGGATTAGGGGCGTGATTTTGTGGAGCAATACGGCCCCGACACGCGCGTTTTTCCGCGAGCGAAATCAGCTCCGAGATGGCTGCTGCTTGGACCGGATCTGCATCGGTGCCCTTGAAGTAGTCGGGTAGATGTACGTCGCCTTCGGGACTCTGAAACACACCGATGGCAACCCGACCCGTCGATTCTACTGCCGTCTCGATTTGCGAGGGACGGGATGAGCGGCGCGCGACGCCCTCCAAGCGAGCGACTCCGGCGCGTGCTTCGGATATAGGTCCGTCGTCGATCAAGCGGCTGATGAGATCGTAAACGTCGTAGATATTCCCGAACGGCTTTTTCGAGATAGGCATCCACCGCCAGGTTTGCCGTCGAAATCGCGATCGCAACAGAGGCATAGGCCGTCATCAAGACGATCTTTGGAGCTTGTTGCTCCATCCGAATGCGCTCGATCAGAAACACTCCGCTAAAATCTGGCAGGTTCTTGTCCGACAACGGCGCAGGGCTGTGCGTCGCGGATCTCTTGAGCTGTCAGCGCATCGCCGTTGTCGTCTTTGGCGTTGAGCAACCGGCTGAGGACGTCGTCCAGATCTGTGTTGGGTTCCCGACGGCGGCGCTCGATGATTCCGTGAACTCGGTTGTTCAAGATGTCGAGGAAAATCTTGATGTTCCTGTTGGTCGAGGTGGGGACCCACGACGGCAGAGGTGCCGGTTGTGACAGCTGCGCGTTGAGCGATTTTCCGGCGTAGCCCATGGCCTGTCCGACCTCACCGACAGCATCTCGCTCGGAGGCAGCGAACAGGGTTTGGCTGACGATATCGAGATCCAAGTACGACCGGCAAGGAAAGCCGGTACGCGCTCGTACTGCGCGCTGCTGTACAGCTCGAACCAGGAGAGTTCGATACGGTGCCGAATTCCATTGAAGGTGCTGGAAGTTTGGTACGCGATACCGAGGATGCCGAGGCCCCCCCTCCCACGGGTTCTTGTACATGACGGTGAGAATCCGGCGCGAGCACTGCCGTCGGCCACTAGAGTCCCCCAGCCAACCGATTGGGTAACTTTGCTCTCGTCGCCGTCGTAGGTGATCTCCACGTAGAATCACGCACTGGCGGGGTGAGCCTTTTGCAGTACGGTGTCTGAGGCACTGGCGAGCTGGCGAGCTGCAGCAGTCCGAACAGGCCGCTACCGGGCTAGCGATCACTGCCGAGATTGCGCATGCTGGTGCCGATGCCTGGGCGCGAGACTGGAGCCGCGGCTCCAAGTCGTACTACGTCTGGAAGTTTTAGTCGGGCAGCCGGCGCGAGCACTCAAAACACGCAGGCTCCGGGTCGATCTCCTTCGAAATCACAATTTGCGAAGAAAGATCGGCCCGGATTGCGTTCAGCTACGTAATTAAGGGGGGATGGGATGCGTCTGACGCTGTCCGCCCGACCGGCGCGACGACAATAGTTACGGCCAGCGGGGCGCTTGAGCATTTCTCGACCGGTCGACCCTATTCTCGCTGGACCTGAGGCGTTCTGTGCAAGAAGCTCGCGCCGTGCTTCGGAGGATTCTTGCGCTGCTCGGGGTGGGCTTGGCCGCGATTGTCATCGCCGGGTATTTCGCGCTCCGTACCCCGCCGCCTCCCCACAGCTCGGCTTATCTCAACGGCACCGTATTGACGATGAATGCCGCCGGTACGGTAGCGCAAGCCCTGTACGTTGAGGGCGACCGTATCGTCGCGGTCGGGACAAAAGCAGAAATAGAAAAACATATGGTTGCCGAGACCGAAGTGCACGACCTTCATGGGGGCAGCGTTCTGCCGGGTTTCATTGATGCCCACGGTCACTTTCCCGGTACCAGCCTCGAGCTGTTCGCGGTGCCTTTGCACAGCGCTCCGGTGGGCGATATCCAATCCATCCCTCCGGCGCTAGCGCGTCTAAAGCAGAAGGCCGCCGAAACCGATGCGGGGGAGTGGGTCATCGCCTTGGGTTGGGATGACACCCTGGTGGACGAGAAACGCAATCTGACGCGCGACGATCTCGACAAGGTGTCCACCGATCACCCGGTGCTTGTGCTTCACGTGTCCGGGCATATGGGCATGGTCAACAGTCGCGGCCTCTCGGTGATCGGTATCGATGCGAACACTCCCGATCCTGTGGGCGGCGTCATTCAGCGGGACAAGTCCGGCCGAGCCAACGGTGTGCTGGAAGAGCGCGCGCGCATGGCCGCTTTTGATCTCGCCTTTGACCTTGGGCTCGAAGAGTTTCTCGCCATGCTCGACCATGGCGGCAAGCAGTACGCCGCCGTGGGAGTGACGACAGCTCAGAGCGGGCTGAGCGTTGAGACCACCGTGCGGGCGATGTCCGTGGCTTCCTGGCTCGGCTTGCTGCCTATTCGGCTCATGGTGTGGCCCGACGAAAAGATGGGCTTGGAGATGGCCCGGGGAGAGCGTTCGCGGGATACCTGGCATCGTTCAGAGTTGGACATCGGTGCGATCAAGCTGATCGCGGACGGATCCATCCAGGGATTCACGGGGTACCTTAGCGAGCCTTACCACACGCCGCACAACGGCGATCCGAATTATCGAGGCTACCCAACGATTCCGCGGAAGCGATTGATCGAGTTGGTGACTGAGCTGCACGGTGCCGGTTTTCAGATTGCCATCCACGGCAATGGGGACGCCTCTATCGATGACATCTTGGACGCGTTCGCGGCGGCACAGAAGGCGTCCCCGCGAGACGACACGCGGCACATCATTGTTCACGCTCAGATGACGCGAGCCGACCAGTTGCGGCGAATGAAACGGCTCGGGGTTACACCTTCCTTTTTCGTGGCGCACACCTACTACTGGGGCGACCGACACCGAGACATCTTCATGGGCCCCGAGAGGGCCGCCCGCATGAGTCCGGCGGCCAGCGCAAAGAAACTGGGGGTGCCGTTTACTATTCACCTCGATGCGCCGGTGGTCCCAATGGATCCGCTTTTTCTGGTTTGGACTGCCGTCACCAGGACATCCACTTCCGGCAAAGTCATTGGCGAGGCGGAGCGAATCAGCATCATGGACGCTTTTCGAGCGATCACGATCGACGCTGCGTGGCAAATACATCAAGAGAAGAATCGAGGGTCTCTTGAGGTGGGTAAATACGCGGATCTTGTCGTGCTGAATCGAGATCCGCGAGGCTCGCCGAAAGCCCTGCGCAAGCTGAAGGTAGAGCGAACCGTGGTGGGCGGACTCACGGTATTTCAGCGCTAGCCCATCGGTACCGAAGGCCTCCGGGCGGAGTCGTCTCAGGTGCGCGTGGTCGAGTCCGGTCTCGCCGGGCAGTGCGGCGACGATCGTGTAGGGGTTACCGAGCCCGGCGAGGCGAGCTTTTGCGCTTTCGGGCAGTGCGGCGAAAAGTTCCGGACCGTAGCCGAGGGACTCAGCGGCGTAGGCCGGGCCCCGGTGGACGTGGAATTCGCCCTTGGGCTCGCGGGCGACGTCGGCGTAGGTGTCTTTCACGCTGGCGCGGAGGGAGTCGAGCGGTTTAAACCTTGTCAGGTCGATGGCGCCCTGGCAGCACATGTCGACGGCGGACGCGATCAGGAACACCCAAAACCGCTCAGCAGCGATAGGCGCGTCAACTGTTCGTCACTCCCCAGAACACCTACATCAGTCGACTAGCCTGTCACGGGCCCATCAGTCACGTCACTTACTGTTGTCTGGGGGCTCGGCATAGGTCTGGCGGCCAGTTCGTGGTCGACTGGTGGAGTCGCGCGCATCGCGTCCCTATCAGGGGAACGGATATGATCCGAGTCACTTTGGAGTTTTGGCCCATTCTGGGGATGCAGTTCTTGGGGGAACAGACTCCTGAGGATCTTGCCGTCGTGGACGCTATTATGGTGTCTCCGATCATCCGGTCCAGCAAGTTCGTGTCGATATCCGACGTGCGGCATCAGCACAATTCCGCGTCCCAACGAGCTCTGTTGGCTGAATGGTCCGAGCGCCGGAGTGCTGTGGATAAGGGGCGCTCCCTCCGGGCAGTATTGGTGCTGGGCAGCCCGGCGTTGAGAGCTGGACTGACCGCGTTAAATTGGTTGGTGAAGCGGACCATCCCTCAGGAGGTAGTCGCTTCCGCCGCTGAAGCCGTGAGCTTGGGTATCACGATTCTCGACCAAGCGAACCTCGACGCTCCAGACGATGTGACTCTCCGATTCATGGACTGGATCGCCCAGGGCGGGGTCGAAGGCGCGGCTGGCATGGCCGCGCGTTCCGCTAGAGGATAAGCCCCCCCCGACCTGGCGATCGCGTTCGATCGTCAGAGGGACTAGCGACGCCGACGGCGGCGATTGAGAGCGGAGGCCGCGGCGAAGGCAAGCAGGGCCAAGGGGCTGAGTGCTCCCAGATCGGCTGGTTGACTCAGTGTGCAATGCCAGCCGCTGTCGCTGCTTGCATCGGCGGGCAGAGCGTTGCCCTCGGCGTCGACCCGGACGACCTCGCCTAAGTCGTTCAACGCGTAATATCCGGCGTTGTGAGTCGCCAGCACGCGAGCGCTGCTCTCGGTGTTGTCGGTCAAATTGACCGGGGCTCCTTCGAGTCGGTAGTCGTCTACTTTTACGGCAGCCGATACTCCGACTAGCTCAGGCCAGGTGGCGCCGGCCGGTAGCCGGACGATCTGTCCGTCGGGCAATATCCAGCTGGAGTTGCCCTCGCAATCGATGACTTGGGTCGCCGTGCCCGGTAACGCTACATCCGGCGCGTCCGAGGCGGGACGAAACATAGGATCTTCGGTCATCTCGATGGGCGAGATGAGCGTGAACATGCGAGTGAGGTACGGGTTGCTCTCGAGCAAATCGTTGGCGTGTTTGCCCGGAGCGATGATGCGCTCCTCGATGGCGGCAGCGAACCCGGCGCTATCGAACTCGGTATTCTGATCCGCATAACACGAGATACATCCGTAGTAGTCGGCGTCGCTCACACCCGTGGGGCGCGGTAGGAATTCTTGAAGCAGGGGAAGCACGAAGGTGTGATTAAATTCGCAGTAGCGAGGATCTACCGGAGGGGCGGGCTCGACGCTGGCATCGGCCGCTCCTCCATCGACATTGCCTCCGTCTCCCGCATTGGCGGTCCCGGCATCATCTCCAGTGCTGAAGGAGCCGCCAGTGCCGGAGGAGCCGCCACTGCTGGAGGAGCCGCCGGAGCCGTTAAAGTCGGGGTTCTGCCAAGGGTCGGTCCAGCAGTTGGCCAAGCTCTGGGCCTCCAGCTCGGCCATCACCAGATCGCGCGGGATACTTTCAAATCTTGACGAGTCGTACTGCTCGTAGCGGCGATCGCGGGTGACGGTGTTTGAACTGCCAGCGTATTCGGTGACAAACGCCCGACCATCCGCATGGTCGACGTCGACGGCTTCGGTGACGACTTCCACGTAGTTGGCACCACGAGTCGTCCAGTCAACGCGCAAGGGGTCGATCTCGACGTGTCGATAGTTGGTTGGGACCCAACGCTCGTCGCCCAAGAAGTAGGTGCGCACGGCCATGTTTTCAACGGCGGCGACACTCGTGAGCACCAGCGGAACGCAAGGCTCTTCGCCTTCGTAGCGGAATACCAACGGGTGGATTTCGTCAGAGCCCGCACCGGGGGTCATCTTGATGGCGGCGAAAACGAAATTCTTGGTCACGTAGTCGGCGATGATCGCTGGGGTATCGCCGACGACTTCGTAGTCGTTTTCGGTCAGCCAGTTGATGACCTCGTCGGGGTCGTCGCTGGAAAGAGCCGTGACCTCGAAGGCGCCGACCGTCGCGGTGTACACGACCGGGCCACGGGGTCCAGCGCCAGCGCCGCCAGCGCCGCTGCCGGTGCCTCCCGTTCCGTTCCCGCCGAAGTTGATGCTATTCGCCATCTCGAGATCGCAGCTGTCTCGCTGAATCGTGAACCCGTAGGCCGGGACGCTCGCGGCCATGATGTTCTGAATGAACTGCTCGGAGCCCACGCTGACCTCGGGTACGCCCGCGACCGGCACAATCCAGGCGAAACGTTCCGGATCCCCTTCGTATTGGATCTGTACGTGAGTCTCTACGAAGTTGCCGTCCCGGATGAACAGGATGTTTTCACCGGTCTGGTCGACGGGCATGGCGTTGGGCCCGTTGTCGCAAAAGGTGCCGCCGCAGGCCTGGGCCGGTGACGTGTGGACTGAGACGCCAGCTGTGGTGACTAACGCCGCTACAAGCAAAGGAGAAAAAGAACGGATCATAATATTACCTAGGTGTCAGTGACGTTTAGCTGAGGGTCAGTGAATGCGGTGAGTTAGCTGCGTGCAATTAGCTGCGACGACGGCGACGGCTGAGCGCGAATGCGGCGCTGAGGCCTAGTAGGGCGATGGGGGCGATGGGGGAGGATGTGCCGACATCAGCTGATTGACTCACGGTGCAACCCCAGCCGCGGCTGCCGCTAGTGCCCGGGGGAAGCGGATTGCCATCAGCGTCCACAGGAACCGGAGTGCCAGTCGCGTCGACGCGGATGATATCTCCGTCAGCGGTCACGGCGAAGTATCCCTGGTTGTGGGCGGCCAGCACGCTGATGCTGCTTTCGCTGTTGTTGGTGAGAGTGACGGGGGGGCCTTCGAGGCGGTAGTCGTCGACTTTCATGGCGGCGGACATGCCCACCAACTCGGGCCAGTTTTCGCCGGCGGCGACTCGGACGAGTTGCCCATCTGGGAGCTCGTAGGTGTTGTTGCCGTTGCAGTGAATGCGTCGTGTCGCCAACCCGGGGAGCGGAACTTCCGGCGCGTCAGTTTCGGGACGGAACATCGGATCTTCGGTCATCTCGATGGGGGAGATGAGCGTGAACATGCGAGTGAGGTACGGATTGCTCTCGAGCAAATCGTTGGCGTGTTTGGCGGGAGCGATGATGCGCTCCTCGATGGCGGCGGCGAACCCTGCGCTATCGAATTCGACGTTCTGGTCGGCGTAACACTCGATGCATCCGTAGTAGTCAGCGTCGCTCACGCCCGTGGGGCGAGGCAGGAATTCTTGTAGCAAGGGCAGGATGAAGGTGTGGTTGAACTCGCAGTACTGGGGGAGAGCGGGGGCAGGGGTGGGTTCGGGCTCTGTGGGGTCCGGCTCCGCGCCTCCGTCTGTTGCGTCGGCGTCATCTGCGCCTCCGTCCATAGCTCCGCCGTCTGGCTCAGGGATGCTGGCTCCGCCGTCGAAGCCGCCGGGACCTCCCCAGCTATCGGTCCAGCAGGAGGCCAAACCCTGGGCTTCGAGTTCCGGCATCACGAGATCCCGGGCGATCCCGTTGAATCGTGACGAGTCCCAGCCCAGAAATCGAGTGTCGCGGTTTACGGTACTTGAGGGCCCGGCATACTCCGTTACGAAGGCGCGCCCATCTGCGTGTTCGACGTCGACGGCTTCCGTGACCACTTCAACGTAGTTGGAGCCCATGTTGGACCAGTCGACGCGCAGCGGATCGATTTCCACATGGCGGTAGTTGGTGGGGACCCAGCGTTCGCTACCTAGGAAGTAGGTACGCACCGCCATGTTCTCGACCGCGGCCACGCTGGTGAGCACGAGCGGCACACAGGGCTCTTCGCCTTCGTAGCGGAACACCAACGGGTGGATTTCTTCGGAACCGGCGCCGGGGGTCATCTTGATAGCGGCGAACACGAAGTTTTGGCTCACGTACTCCGCGATGATGGCCCGAGTGTCGCCGACGACGTCGTAATCGTTGTCGGTCAGCCAGTTGATGACCTCCGCGGGGTCGTCGCTGGACAACGCCGTGACCTCGAAAGCGCCGACGGTGGCCGTGTAGACGACGGGTCCTCTACCGGCGGATTCCGGACCGAAACCGCCGGTAGAGTCCGAAGCGGCACCCAAGTTTGAGCGCATAGCCATGTCGCAAGTGTCGAACTGGGTCGTAAACCCGTAGGACGGGCGACTCGCGGCCATGATGTCGGTGAACAGCTGCTCGGAGCCGACGCTGACTTCGGGAATCGCCGCGACAGGCACGATCCAAGCGAAGCGCTCCGGATCCCCCGCGTACTGGATCTGCACGTGAGTCTCGACGAAGTTACCGTCCCGCATGAACAGGATGTTCTCGCCGGTTTGGTCGACGGGCATGGCCGTGGGCCCGGTGTCGCAGAAGGTGCCGCCGCAGGCCTGGGCCGGTGCCGTGTGGAGTGAAACGCCAGCCGTGGTGACTAACGCCGCTACAAACAAAGGAGAGAAAGAACGCATCATAGAAGTACCTGAAGTGACAACCGAAAGGGCCGCGCGGGGAAGGGCTGAGCCGGAAAGATTCGTGGGCTACGCGCGAGAGTAGAGCAAGGCCCATGCCACGCCAGAAATAGGGTCTTTTCCCCGGCAACACGGTGGTTTTCGGACGTGTCCCGAGCGCGACCATGACGGGCTTTGCGGCCGCTTGGCACACGCTGGCACAGGAAATTCTCCCGTCATGGCATCCCGTCAGCCCACGCTACGCCGGTTGCCGCAGCTTGCCCCCACGTTGCCGCGCGTTGCCGCGCGTTGCCGCCACCTAGCTCTTCGACTATTCGCAGCCATCACCCAGGGGGTCATCACCCCAGGAGAGCATGCCATGAACTCAGTCCTACCCATCGCCGCCCGTCTCGCCACGCCCGCCCTTTGCCTGATGTTGGCGGCCGGTTGCGCAGACGACGACTCGAAGAACGCCGCCTCAGACGACACCACTGATAGCGGCGGTACCGGTGGGGCGACCGGAAGCGGCTCGGGCAACACGATTGACGCTTGTGCGTTGATGGAGCCGTCGGACGTCGAGGGCATCATCGGCGGCACCGCGAGCGAGGAAGAGAACACCAGCGTCCCGGACGATCCCGACTGGAGCGCGTGTAACTGGAATAGCCGGTTCAGTGCCGACGATGGCGTCGGCGCTACGATCATGCTGATGGTCTCGCCCAATTCCGGATTCGATCGGTTGTTAGAAGCGCCCCCTACGTCTGGCGGAGAGTGGACGATGGTGGACGGCCTCGGCGTTCAAGCCGCGTATGCTGACTCGCTCAGGACCTTGTACGTCGACACCGGCAGCTTAATGTTGACCACGCAGTTCCTGGATGGCCTGTCCCAGACGACACTCGAAGCCCCAGCCGTCACCGAAGAGGTTGCTGGAATCGTCCTCGCCCGCTTGTAGGACGCTTTTTGCCCCTTCTGCGTTTCCCCGCCCGGGCCGTAGGCTGTTCAGAGGGCGATTGGCGACCATATTAGTGGCAGAGGATGACCCCGGGACGCGTCGGGTGCTCAAGAAGATACTGACCAAAGCTGGGCATACCGTAATGCTTGTCTCGGACGGCGTACGCGCTCGCCTGGCTCTCGAAGACAATGACGATATCGACGTGCTCATCACGGACGCGGTGATGCCCCACCTGGATGGTCGCGAGTTAGTGGTCGCGTTGCGGCGGGAAGCTAAGTGGGCTCGCCTGCCGATTATTATGATATCCGCCTTCGTTGAGCCTCGTGACGTGGCAGAGATTCTGAGCTCAGGTGTCACTCGCTTTTTGGCGAAGCCCGTGCAGACCAAGCTACTGCTCCAGGAGTTGTCGACGGTATTGGGGCCCTGCTTTCGCCAGTGGTTCGTGGTCGCGGCGGCTTAAGCTGCGGGGCAAGCCTCTTCTTGTTAGTTCGTCGTCAGCACGGAAGCTCCCGTAGGAGAAATTAACATTGCGTGGGAGCCACGACGGGCGGCCTGCAGGACCCGGTAGCGACGTGTTAGGCTGAGACCGATGAGCCCGAGGCCAGCCGAATGTTGATGAAGCGTTTACTCGGCTTCCATTCGAGCTGTCTCGCTGTTGGGTTGGTCGGGTGTTCGGCGTTTTCTGATCTCACGGTCGATGACTCCGGCGACCGCGACGGAGTCCCACTTGATGCGGGATCCAATGCTGCCGATGGCGGCACCGGCGGCAGCGTCGGCGTGGACCGGGATGGCGGAGGCGGTGGCGGTGGCGGCGGAGGCGGTGGCGGCGCAGGCGGTGTTGGGGGCGGCGGTGTCGGGGGCGGCGGTGTCGGGGGTGGTGGCGTCGGTGTCGGGGG
>JABSRN010000089.1 GCA_013214025.1 Polyangiaceae bacterium | reverse complement strand
GTATGTGCTCGCCGCGCCCCCTTTTCGGGCGCGCGTTTGAGCGCGCGCGACCAGCCCGACGCGTGAGCGTCTAAGCCAGCTCGTGCGGCAGCGGCATCGCGTTGCGCCGGAGCGCGGCGTCAGCCGCGGCTTTCAGGTAGGTGTGCGGGCCGACGCCGCACAGTTTCGCGCTCTCGATCAGGCTGTAAAACAAGGCCGACACTTCGGTGCCGCGCTTCGAGCGGGAGCCCAGATGATTCTTTCGACCGAGCACGACGCCGCGGAGCGCTCGCTCGGTCCGATTGTTGTCGAGTTCCACGCCCGGGTTCTCGAGGAAAACTTTCAGGCCCTCCCAGATTCCGCCCATGTACGCGATGGCACGGCCGAGACTGCTCTGCGGCAACGCTTCGGTTTCGAGCGCCCATGTGTGGATGTCTTTGATAATCGCTGCCGACTTCTCTCGGCGTAGCGCCAGCCGTTCTTCCGGAGGGCCCGTGCAATCTCGTTCGATGCCGTAGAGCTTTCCGATCATTTCCAGGACCTCACCGCATTGCGCCGGGTACTGGTCTTCGGTCTCGACAAATTTGCGGCGGACATGCGCCCAGCAATGGGCCAACACAAACTTTCCGCCCTGCTTTTGAAGCGATTGATACGCGCTGTATCCGTCGCACAAGGTGACACCCGCGTAGCCACCCAGCACTTGTTTTGCGGCATCGGCGGAGCGACTGTCCAAGATGCGATAGCTTACGGCTTCGGGGCAGATGACCGCCCAGGTCTGCCACCGCTTGCCGACGCCGCCCTTCTTTTTGCCCTTCGCCCCCAGCAGTCGCCAGTAGGTTTCGTCCGCGCCGATCACTGGCTGACTCAGCACGTGGGCGTGTAGCTTATCGTGCACCGGCTCCACCACGCGAGCCAGCGCGTTCAGCTGATCCCAAAGCGTCTGAGAGTCGATAATCAAACCCTCGCGCTTCATGATCTTTACCTGCCGTTCGAGCGGCAAATGGTCGGCGTACTTGCTCACGGCCACGTGCACCGCAAAGTCTTTCGAGTAGCGTCCGCCAGGTTGCAGCTTGGTCGGGCCGGGCGCCGTCTCGATGCACTGCCCGCAGCGGCAGCGATATTTTTGGCGCTTGATGCGCTTCATCACGAAGCGGCGTTCGAGCACGTCGACTTCGTCGCTTTCTTCAAACTGCCCGTCCCAGGTTTCGAGGTCGCCGCCGCAGGCATCGCATACCTTGTCCACCTCGTCGGCGACATGCACCTGCTCAATCACGGGCAGCTCTGGCTGGGGGCGCGGGCCGTGGCCGGTTTGTTCCGCCGGCTCCTCCGTCGCCTTCTTCTTTGCTCTCGGTCGCTTCTCGCTGGAATCGCCAAACATGCGGCCCCGCATCACCCCGAGGTGTTGCTCGAGCTCTGCAATTTGGAGCGTCAGTTGCTCGGCTTCCTTGCCCTCCAGCTGGTTCAGACGCTTCTGCAGCCGACTGATCAGGCGAGACATCTTCTGGTTCTCGGCCTCCAGGAGCAACGCTGCTCGGCGCAGCTGCTCGATGTCTTCAACGTCCTCCAGAGTCACGTCAGGTAGACGTAGCGGTGCCCTGACAAATTCCCAAGCAGAACGACTTTCTTCAGAAACTTTTCGTGCGGAGGTCCGATTTGCGCAGCAACGGCGGGCTCAGCCGCACTCGACCCAGCTCGCTGCCCTCGATAAACAGCGCCAGCTCGCTCACGGTCATCTCGACCGTCGGCCCGTTTGTGCGCTTCCATGGCGCGCTGAAGCAGCCCTTCTCCAGCCGCTTCGCGAGCAGGCACAGCCCCGTACCATCAAAATACAAAACCTTCGCTCGCTTGCGGTTGCGACTCACAAACAGAAATAGATCACCCGTCAACAGCTCGGTGTGACGTTGCTTGTCGACTAACGCGCTCAGCGTGTTGAAGCTTTTTCGCATGTCGACTGGCTCCGCCCAGGCGTACACCGACACGCCTCGAACGATCCCGATCATTCGAGAGCCCTCAAGAGGGCTGCCGCGCTCTCGACGCTCAAGCCGTCGACGCGCGTGCCGCGCGGACCGTGTAGCGACAGCTTCGGCTCCGCCGCAGGCGTCGACTGCACCACCACAGCCTTGAGTTTCTTCGGCTGCTTGCTGTCCTTGCCCGTCGCTCTCTCTCGCCAGAACCTCAGCGTGTGCAGGTTCAAGCCGATTTCGTCGGCCACTGCACGCCACGACAGGCCTGACGCGAGCCGCCCCCGGGCATACGCCAGTACGCGTTCGCGAACGCCGCGCGGATATCGCTTCGCGCCCGCCGCTCGCGACGTCAGAACCAATTCTCGAATCTTTGAAAGCTCGTTTTCCATGCGCCGAGTTAAGCGCGTGCCATCCGATCATGCACGACGGTGCACGGCGAGGACGTAC
>JABSRN010000088.1 GCA_013214025.1 Polyangiaceae bacterium | reverse complement strand
TGTTTTGCTTCGGGTCTGTTGGCACTTCCGTTGGCCGCGCAGGTGGCTCGAATTGGCCGCGCGACGCTACTCGAGCAGAGTCGCGAAAAGTACCTCGCCGTGGTGGCGGCCAAAGGGGCGAGCCCCTTCCGTACGTGGGTGGTGCATGCCTTGCCCGTGGCCTCGGCGCCCATAGCGGTCGTGGTGGCGACACAACTCGGAGCTCTGCTCGGAGGAGCTGTCGTGCTGGAGCGGCTGTTCGAGCGGCCCGGTCTCGGCAGCTTGATGTTGGATGCCTACGCTTCACGGGACCTGCCGGTGTTAGAGGCATCGGTGGTGGCCGCAGGTTTTTTGTTCGTGCTCGCTCAAGCCGCCGCCGCCGCGCTTCAAGCTTGGCTCGATCCCCGGGGGAGTGAGTCGTGAAATCTCGTGGCAGCGCCGTGCTGTTCTCGCCAAGCCTTGTGTTGTTGTGCGTAGCGCTGGCGGGGTCCCAGCTGTGGAGCGTGCCGCCGGATCGTTTGAGTTTGGAGTTTGCGTGGGCCTCGCCGTCGTGGGAGCACCCGCTGGGCAGCGGCGATGGCGGAGTCGATCTGCTCGCGCTCGTCAGCCACGCTACTTGGCGAGCGCTGGGCTTGGCCGCAGCCGTGTCTCTAGTGGGCTTCTTTAGCGGCACGCCGCTGGGCGCCGCCGCAGGGCTCATGGGTGGCCGCAGCGAGCGATGGATGCTGAGAGCCTGCGACTTGGTGCAAGCGTTCCCAAGCTTCTTGCTCGCTCTGGCTGTGTTGTCCGCTGTGCGCGTCCCTTCGCGGTGGCACATCGGCGCGGTCTTCTGTGTTTCGGTTTGGGCTCCTTTCGCTCGCATCGCTGCTGCCCAGGCCCGGTCCCTTCGGGAGGCTCAGTTCGTCGAGGCCGCGCGCGGCCTCGGTATGGCTCCACGGCGAGTCTTGGCGCGTCATATTGTGCCCAACTTGCTCGGACCGGTCGCCGTTCAATTTGGTACAGCCGCGGCTGGCGTTGTGTTGGGGGAAACCGCTCTCGGATTTGTGGGCTTGGGGCCCCCAGACGGCGTGAGCCTGGGCGCCTTACTCGAACAAGGGACCCTCGGCATGCTGCGGGCCCCGCACGTGCTTGCTGTCGGATCGGTGGCAGTGATCTTGGTGAGCGGCTCTCTTCAGATCGCGAGCGAAGGCTTGCGGCGCGTGTTTGTGCCCGCCAGCCATTAGTACTGGCGCGTCCGGGCTATGAACTCAGCTCAGCGCGCTTAGGATCTCGGTCGAGTAGGCGATGGCGGCGTAGAAGAGGACGTAGCGGGGAATGCGCAGCAAGGTCGCCCACCAGAATTGTTTGTACGGCACCTGGACGATGCCGGCGGCCCAGCAAGTGATCGAAAAGGGCACGGGCGTTAACGCTCCTAGGGCGACGCCCCATCCGCCATATCGTTTCACGAAGTCGGTGTTTTTCGATGAGCTACGGGCGAAAACCACTTGGAGAGAACGTGTGTGGCGAAGCAGGCCGCCAAGTTTCCAGCCGATATGGCCGGCGGCGGCGCTCATTAGGCCGATGGCGGGGATCAAGTAGGTCCAGATCGCGTGCGCCGGGCTGTTCGCCAATACAATCAATACAACGTCCGGCGGCACCGGCGATATCACCGCGTCGCTAACGAATAGTATCGCGAGCAAGCCGGGCAATCCCAAAACGTCGTAGATGGCGCTAGTCGCGTCCAGAAGCCGCTCTTCAAAAAAAATCCCCAGAACGCCGACACCAACAAACAGCAGTAACAGGCTGACAGCGGTCAAGACGACGTTGCGCTGGACGTATGAAAACTCGCCCCCCTCGGATGGATCCGGGGTCGGTGGCTCTGTCGAGCTGTTGTCGCTGGGGTCAGAAGGTGGGCGGGTCATGATTGTCGCCCAAGCGGGCTCACCGCGTCGACGTAGAACGGTGGACGCCCTCGGGCAAGCTCGCTATGTCCAGCGCGGTGTTTGAGCCCCTGCAGTTACCACGCTCATTGCCCGCCGCGTTGCGGGATGTCTCGAATCCGAAGACTTGGGTGCGGCGGTCCGTTCTACGTGATTTGGTCCGCCATGCCGAAGGGGAGCGGCGAGACGAAGTGCTACGGGCCTTGGAGCAGCGAGCTATTGACGATCCCATCGTTAACTTACGTGCGGACGCGCTGCTCGCCCTCGCCGATTCGGCAGCCACGGAATCCCTCGACGTGATCCTTCGCGGCGCAGATGACAACGAGCCTCGGGTGCGTCAGATGGCGGTCGTTGCGTTGGGCGAGCTGGCTCCCGCCGGGCATGCTGTCGCCAGCTCTATTATTCGACAGGCTTTGGTCTCGACGGAGGCCGCCATGCGCTATCAAGCGTTGATCGCCGCGCGCCGGGTTGTACCCGCTGAGTTGGCGAAGGCTCTCGAGACGGCACTGAGCGATGAGGATCTCGAGCTGCGCTACCTAGCGCTGCGACTGCTGGACGAATCGGATTTCGAGCAGATCTCCGAGAGCGAGAAGGTCACTATCGCCGGCCGAGCGTTGAACGACGAAGGTCATAAGGTCCGTGTGGCAGCCGCATTGATTCTCGGTCGGGCTGGAGACAGTCGAGCCGAAGCGCACTTGGCGGGAGCGATCGGCGGTCGAGATCTCGAACACGATGATGTGAGTGCGGCCATCTCCTTATGTGGAGCCCAAGGCTACAAGTCAGCGCGCGAGGCCCTAATGAAACGGGCGCACACGGGGTTTCGTTTGGTGCCGGATCCTCACGGTCTCGACGCTCGAGTGGCGCTGGCGAAACTGGGAGACGCTGGGGTCATATCCGGGATCCTCGGCGACCTGTCGGCATGGACGCGCCACGCGCGAAATATGGCGGTGATGGCCGCTGGGTCGGCAGCATTAGCCGCCGCGGAGGGCCCCCTGGAGCGCATGCGAAATCAGCCGCGGCGCGCTGATCCCGAGTTGGTCGAGGAGGCTCTCGCCAGCCTGAAATCTGCGGGAACCAGCTGAACTGGGGGCGTCGGGCTCTCGCTTCAGGCTTCCGGGCGGTTTTCCCTCGATATTCATCATCACAATGGGTTAGAGCGGCACGATGAGCGATTCCAAATACGACGCTATTGTTATCGGTGGTGGCCCGGCGGGTTACGTCTGCGGTATCCGGTTGGCTCAATTGGGCCAAAAGGTCGCGGTCGTGGAGCTAGAGGAGTTCGGCGGCGTATGTCTCAACTGGGGCTGTATCCCCAGCAAGGCGCTCATCAGCAACGCTCATCTGTACCACAAGGCGCAGCACTCAGAGGATGTGGGCATCAGCGTCAGCGGCGTTGAGCTTTCCGTAGAGAAAATGCAGGAGTGGAAGGCCAGTGTCGTCAAGAAGCTGACCGGCGGTGTCCGTTCACTGCTCAAAGCGAACGGCGCCACTATCGTTTGGGGCAAGGGCAAGCTTACCAGCAAGAACACGGTTGAGGTCACGGCAGATGACGGCAGCGTATCGACGCTCACCGCCGAGAAAGCCATCATCGTGGCGACGGGATCGGCCACGATTCAGGTCCCGGGATTTGAGTTCGATGGCGAGCGAATTATTGGCGCCAGAGAAGCGGTGAGTTTGCGGAAGATTCCGAAGCGCCTGGTCGTAGTCGGTGGGGGAGTTATCGGGCTGGAGCTCGGCATGGTCTACCAGACCTTCGGTAGTGATCTCACGGTGGTGGAACTGACCGCCGCGCTGTTGCCGGGAATTGATGTCGAGTGCCGCAAGGTCGTGGAGCGTTCGGTGAAGAAGCGCGGCGCGAAGATTCTTACGGAGACTCGGGCAGATTCGATCACCAAAAACGACGATGGCAGCTTGACCCTTTCGGTCACTCGGGACGGCGCGACGGAAGCCATCGACTGTGACGTGTGTTTGGTTGCGGTCGGCATGAAGCCGCGAGCCGCTGGACTCGGGCTCGAAGATCTCGGCGTAGAAATCGACCCCCGAGGTTTTGTGCCGACCAACGATGTTTGCGAGACCAACGTACCGGGCATCTACGCTATCGGTGATGTCAGCGGGGCTCCCATGCTGGCGCACAAGGCGTCCAAAGAGGGCGAAGTTTGCGCCGAGGTAGTGGCCGGCGAAAAAGCGGGTAAGGACTGGGTCACTGTCCCGTCGGTGGTGTTTACGGATCCCGAGATCGCCAGTGTTGGGCAGACCGCTGAGGAAGCTCGTTCAGAAGGCATCGATGTTTCCGTCGGCAAATTCCCATTCGCTGCTCTGGGTCGCGCCATGAGCATCCGTGAGACGGACGGATTTGTGAAGGTGGTAACGGAGAGCAGCAGCGGCCGAGTGCTCGGGATCCACATCGTCGGACCGGCGGCGAGCGATCTCATTAGCGAGGCCGCCTTGGCCCTCGAAATGACCGCTACCTCCGAAGATCTGGCGTTGACGATTCATCCGCACCCGACCCTCGGCGAAGCGCTGATGGAGGCCAGCGCGGCGTCCTTGGGCCGTGCAATTCACATCGTGAATCGGTAACTCCTCTAAAATTGCGAATCTACTGGATTTTGGGGCCACCGCCATCGAAGATTCCTAGGGGCTTTTCCGCGGAAAAGCGGAAGAGATAGCCCCGAGAGGCCAGACCCGCATTTTTCTGGTCCCGAGGCTCTCCGGACCGTGGCACGATCGCCCCCAATGGGCATTTTCGGTCGGGCTTCTCGGGTCATTGCGTCTAACTTCAACGCCTTACTGGACGGTGCTGAGGACCCGAAAAAGAGCGTGGAGCTGTCGCTTCAGGAGCTCAAGGGAGCGCTGCGAGACGCCCGCCGCGAGGTGGTGTCAGCGGTGGCGGCGGAGAAGCAGCTGAAAATTCGCATCGCCGAGCTCGATAAGGAACTCAAGTCCTGGGAGCGACGGGCGGAGTTGGCGCTCAAGCATGGGGATGAGCCACTGGCCCGCCAAGCGCTGTTGCAAAAACGTCGCGTAGTCGACGAAGCGACACATGCGGAACAGCTCCGGGTAGAAGCTCGGGGATTGGCTCTCCAAATGAAGGAAGATCTTGAAGACATGGGCCGGCGCCTAGAGAAATTTCAAGCGCAAAAGTCAGAACTAATCCGCAACAAGCAGAAGGCGTTGTCTAGCGGCGCAGGGGACAAGGCTTCCCAGGCCGATGCCTTCGGTGAGTTCCGGCAGGTGGAGCAGGAGCTGGATGGCGTGGACGCTGCCATAGACGCTCACCAAGAAGTAGAAGAGCTATTGCGCCCAACTTCGGGTCCCACGGGCATGACTCGGGAAGAGGTGGATGCCCAGTTCCGCGCGCTGGAACTGGGAGATAACAGCGCGGTCCTTGCAACCGGTGATGCCGCCATCGACGCAGAACTAAACGCTCTCAAGACTCGAGTGCGAGTCAAACCCAAATGACCCAATGTTTGGTTGTTTGTTTTCTTAGGATCGGCGTCCCCACGGAACAGGACGACCCGGCGGCGGAGGCCGTCGCCCTGGTAGGAGCCGTTGAGGAGCGGGGAGGCCGTTTGCTCTCTTGGGGAGCGATGGAGTCGATGTTCGAGTTCGCCACCGCTCAGCTGAGGGACGTGGTGGAGTGCGTGCAGGAAGCTCTCGGAAAGGATGCGCCGCTGTACGCTGTGGGGGTAGCGAACGGTGAGCTGGGGGATGAAGTCAGTGTCGGCCGGACGACGATCAGCTGGGGACCGGCGATTGTGCAAGCCCACATCATTATCCAGCGTGCTATCGCAGGTGAGGTTTGGATAGACGCCTCCGTGTCAGCCGGTCGCGCGGGTTTGAATCTGGCGCCGTCGCGGCCTGGTAAATTCTCGAAGAAAGCGTTCAAGGCCGCTAGACTAAACGTTGCCGACCCCTGGGCGGCGGCACTGGATGTATCGTCGTCGGCTGCAGACAGCAGTACTGCGCCGGCGGTAGACGCTTCCGCCCCGCCTCGTCGAGCTCCGCCACTAGCGTTGCCTACAGGCGCCTCGCTGGACAGAGCGGCGACGAGCACGGCTGATACCGCGGCTCCGGTTCCTCTGGCGTCATCGTCGGAGTTTGTCGGGCGTCAGCAAGAAGTGACGCGAATGCGCGTGCCGTCTGGCACCATGGGGATTGTTCGCTGCCCAAACGGGAACGGCGGCTCTGCTCTCTTGGAGCGAGTGGGCCTCGAACTAGCAGCGACCCGCACCTTGCGCGTTCGTCCGGGCATTGCCGGGGAGCCTCTCGGGGCGTTGACCCGCGCATTGGTGCGCGCGAGCGGGGCAGGGGACGCACCTCAGAAGTTGGACGCGGACGAACAGGCCGTGTTGGACGCGATCGTCAAAGGAGAAGGAGTTAGCAGCGGCGAGCTCGCCGGT
The DNA here is from genome assembly GCA_013214025.1 of Polyangiaceae bacterium. GTDB lineage: Bacteria > Myxococcota_A > Polyangia > Polyangiales > Polyangiaceae > JABSRN01. The sequence goes on along the minus strand of JABSRN010000088.1, from coordinate 42,894 downwards.
CTGTTGATGGCTTGGCTGACGCCAGCGGACGAGGACGATCCGAGCGGGGTAGTTCTGATCGATGATGTCGATGCAGTGGACGCAGATTCCCTAGACGTCATCGGTAGCTCGATCACTCTGGCTATCGTGCCGTTCCGTATCGTCGCGCGCATCGCCTCGGGGATGAAACTGCCTTCAGTGATCGCCGACGCGGTGCCGTTGGGGCCGCAGCTGAATGTCGGTCCTCTGGAGACGCCGGAAGATGGCGTGAAACTCGTGCACGGCTTCACGCGTTCCGAGTTCACCGATCCTCAGGCGGCTGTGTGGGCAGCCAGGGGTCACAATGTACCGGCTACTGTGAAGGCGTGCCTCGAAGAGGCGCTTGAACTCCGTGACGTTTCCCTGTCCGATGGAAAATTTAAGGCATCCGGACAGCCAGGAGAACGCGCGAGTGGAGCGGAGCCGTCTTTGGTCTATTCCCGGCGCTTGGCATGGTTGGGCTCTCAGGATTCAGCAGCCGTCGATGTATTGCGTGCCATCGCTGTACTCGGTGGCGAAGCTGAGAAGCGGGACCTGCACGGCGTGCTAGAGGCGGGGAACATTGCTTCCGATACGGCGGACGCGTCAGTGGACAAACTTTGTGAAGTGGGATGGCTCAACCGATCGGCGGGCGGGGACCTCAACTTCAGCACACGGTCTAGCTTCCAGGTCGTTCTGGAGTCGATTCCGGTCGAGGCCCGAAAGCTTTGGCACGTGCGTGCCATGAACATCTTCGGCGCCCGCAGCCGGCCGATGGCGGCGGCCGCCGCCGCCATCCATGCCTTACTGGCGGGCGATCCGGGGCGCGCTGCCGATCTCGCGGCGAGGGCGGCAGACGCCGCCAAGACTCTCGAGCTTGACGAAACCGTGCCGGCGATCGCAGCGCTCGCCGGTGCGCGCACGTTGGATGAGCTCATTTCTCGCGGCACCATTCGCTGGGAAACAGCGGAGCTTTTTGACGGACAAGTTGGCTCCGGCCGACCCGCGCCGCTCCCGCCGGCGGAGTCCAAAGCAGAGAGCCTTGCAGAAGATGTAGAACACGCAGAACCACCGGCTCCGCAATCGAGCCTGTTGTCGCGACCGGCAGCTCCTGCCGCGCAGCCAGAGGAGTTGCGCGGCACCTTCGCATCCACCGACGGCGACTCCGGCGCGCCCCTGGCCTTGGCTCGAATCAAGATGGTGCGCCGGAAGATGGAAACCATCCCAGATGGGCCGATGCCCAAACCGGCGCCCAGGAACCCGAGGCCCGCCGTCGAGCTACCGCGAACAGATTCGGCAAGACCTGACGCCAGATTGGAAAAGAGTGTAGCTCCGCCAGGGGAGGTGGCAGCGTCCCCTCCCCCTCCCCCTCCCGCAGCGAGCGCCACCAAGCGCCGGCTGACCGAACCCAAGCGCCCCTCCAAGGCAGCTCCTCCTTTGCCTCCGCGTCCTGTGGCCGGAGCGAAGAGCAAGACGGCTAAGCCTCCCCCCACGTCGGCGCAGGTAGCTAACCGTGCGTCTCCTTCCAAAGTTGCGGCTGCTCCCAAAGTCCCCGATATCCCCAAAGTTGCGGCTGCTCCCAAAGTTCCCGCTCCTTCTGGGGCGGTTCCCACCGAGGGCGGTGCGAGGTTGTCGGTATCCGTGGCCTTGGCTTCGGGGGATTTGGATGAAGTGGCGCGGGTCACGCAAGCACTGCGAGATACGGGTAAGCGGGTCGACCTAGCCAATCGATTGGATGCGTTGGCGACCCTGGCCCGGGGGGAGACCACCGAGGCGCTCAGAGCGCTGACCGAGGCGGCGCGGGAGGCTGGCGAACAAGGGTCCAAGGCCGATCAGTGTCGAACCCGACTGGCGCTTTCCGTCGCGCTATCTGCCGCTGGACGTCAGGAAGACGCTTTGCTTGAGGCGCTTCGGGGATTGGCTCTCGCCCGCGAAGGCGAAGACTCACGCGGGGAGAGAGCCAGCGCAGCGCTGATCGCTCGCCTGGCTCGTGGAGTTGGCGAGAATGATGTGGCAGAAGAGTGGGAGCGGGCTGGAGTGGCGTCCCCTTCCAGCTGAGCCGTCAGCCCTGACCGTCCTCGGATACCAGGAGGGCAGCGATTTCTGCGTAGGTGTCTTCAGGAACTGTCTGGCCCAATGGCACGGAGCTCAGCCGGCGGGTGAGCGAGCTGTTGCTCACGCTTTCGATTCCTAGAGCCGCTGCCTGCCGACGAAGGCCGCTAGCTCGGGGGCCGCGCCCATGATCGAGAACGATCGGAGCCCCGTGGCGTGATGGATCGTAGCCCAGAACAATACAGAATTCGTCGTCGTCGGAAATCGCCAGTCGATGACCGGGGCTCGTCAGGCCGTGGGCACCTGCGAGTTGAGCGGCGATTTGTTTCCTTCGACGTTTTACCTCGGGGGAGCCCTCTTGATCGCGTAGTTCCTGGCGATGCTCCGACGCGGTCATCCGATGCTGTTCGAGCCAGTTGGCGTGTCCCGACCACAGGTCGACGATGGCCATGAGGGCCACCACGACAGCACAGTGCCAGAGCAGCTGCTCGCCGAGCTCGCCGATCAGGACCAAACGCCGGCTGATGTCTCCCGAACTCCGAATGACATCCGCACTATGGCTGACGAGCAATGACAGACCCGTGGCGCCGATGAATAGGGCGGTGAATGCTCGTCGAGCCCCGTCGGTCCGCTGGTGCCGTCTTGGCCCCCACAGCAGCTGACCGTGGGTTTGGGACAGCACGATCACGAGGCTGATGCCAGCTGCCGTCGAGCCGATCAGTAGGATGCCGGGAACGATACCGTTGGCGAACTCGCGGATAGTGAAGGATGGATCGACGGCGAGGGCCCGTTTTAGCCAGAGGGAAAATTGGGTCACGGTCCAGCTGGCGACAGCGGACGCGGTGATGCCTGCAGCTATCAGGGAGCCCCCGCTCAACAGGATATGTGACAGCGGATAATCCCCCGATTCGCGCGCCCGACGCAGTCGAGCTGGCGTGGCAGCGAAGCTCCGCAGGGGATCGCTCATTGTCGGCCTGAAAACTAGCTGCTGTAGGCGAGAGCGCCGATAAAGCTGAGGTAGCCGATCAGATACAAAGCACCCTCGGGACGCCCAATTCGCCTGGATTTCCTCATGCTGACCATGGTGGCTACCGTGAACAGAAGCATGACGCCGATGTCGAAGCTCAGCACGGAGAGGGAGCCTGGCAGCGGGCGAACCATCGGAGTGATGCCCAGAATCAGCAGGATATTGAACAGGTTCGAACCAATCACGTTGCCCACAGCGATGTCCGAGTGTCCACGAAGGGCTGCCACTAGCGATGCCGCCAACTCCGGCACCGAAGTGCCAAACGCCACCACCGTCAGGCCGATGACGCGGTGCGAGACTCCCAGGGATTCGGCAATGTTAGCGGCGCCGTCGACGAAGAAGTAGCCGCCGCCGGTGAGAACCACGAGCCCGACCGCAAGCAAGGCCATGAGCGGAGTTCGACCGAGCGCCTCCTCCTTTTCCTCTTCGGCGGGTGGGCTTTCGCTATGGGACGCATCACTGGGATGCGCCACGCGACGAAAAGTAGCGACGGTGAAGACAATGGCGCAACAGAACAGCAGCGGTCCGTCTATTCTTCCCAGTTGACCGTCAATCAACATTAGCGGAAGTGCCACGGAGGCGAGCAAGAGTAGGGGGAGCTCCCTTTGGATCAGACCGCCGTCTACTTTCGGCGGGGCGATGAGCGCGACCAAACCTAGTATCAGACCGATGTTGGCAATGTTGGAGCCGACCACATTGCCGAGGGCGATAGCTCCCTTGAAGTCCAGGGTGGCGGTGACGCTCACAGCGAGCTCGGGAGCTGAGGTGCCGTAGGACACGACCGTCAGCCCGACGACGAGGGGAGCTACGCCAAATGATTTGGCGACACCGGCTGCGCCCCGGACTAACCATTCGGCTCCGAAGTAGAGCATCACGCCCCCAAGCGCGAGCCGCAGTAGATCAAGCGTCATCTAGTCCCACTTCCCGTCGGCTCGTTATATTGCGTCACAAGGATTCCGGCGGCGAAAAGCGCCAGATAGTCCGATTGCTAGGGGCGGCGGTGCAAGTCCTTTTCCCCATCAGGCTGCACGAACTGCTCCTCGCGCTGAGCTGCCGGAGCCGGCGACGGGGATAGCCGCGGGCTTTAGCCGTAGCTCACCGTTGCTGGAAACCCTCCGCCCACTGGCCGGGCGCTTCCGACGCTCGTGTGCCAGCGATAGGGTAGAGTCCGCCCGTGCCCAAGTTAGCTCTTCATTGGCAGATATTGGTAGCCCTCATTGCGGCCGCTTTGCTCGGTTTTGTCGCGGACGCAACCACGTCCATCCTCGGAGTGACGGTTCTTTCTGTCTGCGACTTCGTGGGCAGCATGTTCCTCCGAGCACTCAAGATGGTGGTGGTCCCGCTCATCGTGACCTCGGTGATCGTTGCGATTGCGGGAGTGGGTGACAGCAAAACCTTGGGTCGTCTCGGGCTGAAGACCGCCGCCTATTATGTAACGACCTCCACCCTCGCGATTTTGATCGGCCTCTTCGTGGTCCAGATGATCGCGCCGGGGATCGTCGATGGGGAACCCGCCCGCGAGAGCATTGGCCTCTCCGGCGAGATGAGTGAGGTGGCGGCGAAGGTCGAGGGAAAGACAGCGGGGGATGTCGTCGGAGTGTTTCTCCGTATGATTCCGGTGAATGTGATCGCGGCAGCGGCGGAAGGCCAGATGCTGGGGCTCATTTTTTTCTGCCTACTGTTTGGCTTTTTCTTGGGGCAGCTCCCCGAGGCGCGACGCGCCCCTCTTCTGGCGATCACCCAAAGCGGCAACGATGTGATGTTGCGCATCACGGATTGGGTGATGACTTTCGCGCCCATTGGCGTATTTGGCTTGGTCGCCAAAGTCGTGTTGATGACGGGGATGGCAGCCCTCAAACCCCTCGCAGCATTCTTCTTTTCGGTGGTTCTGGCCCTCGGTATCCACGCGTTTGTGGTGTTACCGTTGCTGCTTTGGACCGTAGGGCGAGTCAGCCCCTTGCGTCACTTCCGTGCGATGTCTCCGGCTATGCTGATGGCATTTTCCACGGCATCATCTTCTGCCACGCTCCCGCTGACCATCGATCGAGTTCAGAATGGCGCCGGAGTCTCCAAGCGAGTCTCCAGTTTTACACTCCCCTTGGGGGCCACCGTGAACATGGATGGTACGGCGCTCTACGAGTGTGTTGCCGCGTTGTTTATCGCGCAGGCGTACGGACTTGAGCTGGGGCCCACCGAGCAATTTACAGTGGTATTGGTCGCATTGCTGACTTCCATTGGCGTGGCGGGAATTCCCGCAGCCAGCCTGGTGGCCATTACGCTGATACTGACGACGATCGGTCTGCCGGTTGAGGCTATCGGGCTTATCCTCGCAGTCGATCGTGTCTTGGACATGTGCAGGACGGCAGTGAACGTGTTCAGTGACTCCACGGCGGCTGTGGTGATCGCGCGACTTGAGGGCGAAGAAGACGTGCTGCAAGCTCCGAGCAGCAGCAGCTAGCCGGCTGATGGGTGCCGCTGCTTACGGGGCATCGCCCAACAACTCTTTCGTTCCGTTCTGGCCATGTCGATAGCATTTCGCACTCACGAATCGATCCGCGAGATCGACGAAACGACGTGGGATAGCTTGCTGGCACCGGGGGACCCTCCCTTCATGAGGTGGGCCTTCCTGGATGCCCTGGAGTCGAGTGGCTGTATCAGCCCCGAACACGGCTGGTTGCCGGCGCACATTACGCTGTCTGAAGACGGAGCGATCGTGGGCGCGACCCCCGCGTATATCAAGGGCAACAGCGAAGGCGAGTTCGTCTTCGATCACAACTGGGCCAGGTTTGCGCATCAAAGTTTGGGGATCGATTACTACCCAAAGTTGATTGTGGCGGTGCCCTTCACTCCCGCCGTGGGTCCACGGTTGCTGTGTAGTGCCGGGAGCGATCGCGAGCAGCTACTGGCCGCTCTGGCAGCGGGGCTCCAACGATTTACTCAACACGTGGAGCTCTCCGGCGCCCACGTCTTGTTTAGCGAGCCAGAGCAATCGGCGGCCTTAACGGGTGCCGGATTAGTTCAGCGACTGGGCATTCAGTACCATTGGCGCAATCGCGATTACGCTGATTTCGAGGCCTTCCTTTCACGCTTCAACTCGAAGCGTCGAAATCAGATTCGTAGGGAGCGACGGGGCTTCGTCGAGCAGGGCTTGTCGATGGAGTTGCTGAGCGGCGATGCTTTGACGCCGACGTCCATGGACGAGGCGTTCTCCTTCTACGTGACCACTGTTGGCAAGTACTATTACGGGCGCCGGTATTTGAGCCGCGAATTTTTCGAGGAGCTCAGTGCCAGCATGCCAGAGGCTATCCAGTTGGTGCTGGCGCGGGATTCATCGAGTGGAAAAGCGGTCGCCGGCGCAATCAACTGGCTGGGAACTCGTTCTCTCTACGGCCGCTATTGGGGGTCATGCGAAGACCGCCCCTACCTTCATTTTAACGTCTGTTACTACGCCGGGATTGAGTACTGCATCGAACACGGATTGCAGCTTTTTGAGCCAGGAGCGGGTGGGGAACACAAGCTGGCACGCGGCTTCGAGCCCACGCTGACTTACAGCAACCACTGGCTCAAAGACTCGCGACTGCGCGTGGCTATCGATGATTTCCTGGGCCGCGAAGGGGATGCGATTCGGGCGCACCTCGAGCAGGAAGCGAAACGCCCGATACTTAAGCCTTAAATTCGGCTCCGGCTAGGTCGCAGCGGAGCTACTCGCCAAGGTAGTGCTGGCGACCGCTTTCTCGATCTCGTCGCGTAGGCTCGGGGGGAAGATGAGCCGAACACGGCGTAACTTCTCGCCGGACAGTCGCCCCAGGATGAACGAAACCTGACTGGGACGCCGGGGGCTATGGGACGGAAACACCACCCGTAGCGGACTGTCCTCTTCGTCGTAGGGCGTGTCCGACGCCTCGTCGAGGCCCACGTGCCGCTCCGCATCGAAGCCTTGACTCGATGCGATATCTTGAGCGATCTGCAACAACTCCGGGCCCTGGTCTCTCTGGCTCCCGTGCAGTTCGTAGGTTTTGTAAAGTTTCCGCTCGTGCAAGCGCGTCGACATCTCGCTGAGGTAGGGATCGCTGCAGTGTCGCCATTCGGACATGGCCGCAAGCAAGGCGATGTCGTCGATCTCTAAATATTCGGCGCAGGTGGTGTCGCCGTCGCGGAGCAGGCTCACCATTGCGGGCGGCACGGATCCCACCCGCGTTCCGTCGAGCACCAGCTCTCGCACACGGCCGAGGACCTGGCGCATCATCCAATCCGCCGCCCGCGTGGCCTTGTGGAAGTACACCTGCTGGAACATGAACAACCGAGCCATGATGAAGGACTCGATAGCGGGCAGTCCTTTGGAGCCATCGATGGCAATGGGGGGCGCTGGGCCGTCGCCGCCCGTGTGACCGAAGCGAAGGCTCCGGAGTAACCAATCCAGATCGAAGGCTCCGTAACTGACGCCGGTAAAATGAGCGTCGCGCAACAAGTAATCGCAGCGGTCGACGTCGAAGGTGCCACTCACCGCACTCGACAGGTAACTGAGTCGATGTTTGCCGCGAATCAATCCCACCACGCGTTCGGGCAAACTGGTGTCGTAGGAAGACAACAATCGGTGGAGTTCGCCATCGGGGTACATCACCAATCGCGCGCTCCATTCCTCGTGGCTGGGCCCTTCGGGAATGGCGTCCTCAAAGAGATGCGAAAAGGGGCCGTGACCGACGTCATGTAACAACGAGGCGGCGACCGCATCGCGCGCGTTCTCGGTGGTGACGCGTTGCCAGTAGGGGAGCTCTTGATCGATGTCGCGAAGTCGCCGAAGGTACCGTGTCATCACGTGAGCTGTTCCCAAGGCGTGGGAAAAACGAGTGTGATCGGCGCCGGGATAGGCGTAGCTGGCGAGTCCCAGTTGGCGAATTCGGCGCAGACGTTGCACTTCGCGAGTGGCGAGCAACGTCGGGATAATCTCAACTTCGTCCGATTCGAAGGTCACCAGGCCATGAACAGGATCGCGAAGAATCATGAGTGATTATTGCGCTTTGGAGGCGAAGGGAGGAATATTTCGGCCGGCACGGGCGACTAGCTCTAGCCTATTTTTGGTTATTTCGAACGTCGTCGGCGCGGATATTCCGGCAATTTTTGCCCTACGGCGCATCTGTTTCCGGATCTTTTCCCGATCGGGGGGTGTTCCGCCACCCCGTGTGCAGCGTTTGGCTGCCGGGGCGAAAATTCTGCGGGCACGCAATTCGTGTTGACAGGAATGGCACGGCGGGACGCGTGCTTGATCCCGCCAAGTACCTGAGAGCGTTTGGGAAAACTTGCGCTTGACTCCGAGGGAATAAATTGTCGGCGCTATGAGTTCTTTGCGCAGTGGACAAAACGACCCTGGCAACTTTAGGCGCGAGTCTTACGTTGATGAAACGTGCTCATTGCAGCTTTGAAATGTGTGTCGCAAGAACTGAATAACTTGCGCGCTCGTTTATAGTTTTTATAGGCGCTCGCTAATAGAAACACGCGTCTTCGAGCCTCGCTCATAGCGTCCACACACGGGTGGGGGCCTGGACTGACACGAACGAAACTGCGATAGTCCTCGCGCTATATGCTGACCGAAACAGTCGGCGGAGAGTCACTATGGGCAAGCAAGACACACATGAACCTGAGATCGAATCGCCTCCGCGCGCGCTGCGCTTGACGGACGTTCTCCGCGTTTTACCGAAATCGGAGATCAAACATCTTACGGACCGGTTGAAGATCAACATCGACCCCACCAAGCGGATTGATACCGCGTCCCAGGTGGCGCGCGCCTTGGTTGCTCTGCCAGAAGCCCGCGACCCCGCGCGTCTCCCGATGTCCACCATCGAGCTCTTGCATCGGATTTGCGAAGCTCGCGGGGTGTTGGAGGTCGAAGCTTTGCCGGCCGCGGTTGAGCCCCTCGTGGCTCGAGGCATGGTGTTCGCCCGTGGTGGCGACAATGGCGGCGTAGAACTACTTCTCCCGATCGCGTACCTCGTGCAGCTCCGCACATGGGAAGGCGATGACCCGCGAGGCCTCCGCGCGCTGCTGTCTCAGGTTTCCCCGGACGTCGCGAGCAGCATCGCCACGCATTATTTGGGTCGGCCAGCGACTCCGCCCATTTCCCTCTCCTTGGAGCCGGCATGGGAGGCTCTCAACGATCCCCAGCGTTTGGACGAGGAAGTCGCTCGCTTGGCGCCTCTCGAACGCAAATTGTTGGAGGCTGTTGAACAGTTGGGTGGCGAGGTAGACACGGAAGAGCTGCTCGATCTCGAGCGCGAACCGATGCGCCTCCGCGGAGCAGGGGGCGCGACTCCATCCCGTCGTGGAGTGGGATTCGCACTGGAGCGTCGTGGCTTTCTCGTGCCGATTCACCCCAACCGTCACATCGTCCCCAGCGAGGTCGGGCGAGTGGTTGGCGCGCGCCAGCGCAACGAGCGCAACGCGCGCCGAGGGGAGATCCGAACCTTTGTGCTCGGTGAAGATCATGCTCCGCGCCGTGCGCAGTTCGCTGCCGATCCGGTTCCTCTGGCATTGGCCATGGCGATCTTGGTACGCGAGTCGGCCAACGCGGTTCGCGCTGATGTCGGTACACCGCGATCACTAGTTCAAAAATTTGCCACTCGCCTCGGGCGAGATGTTGAGGACGTCGCACTGATCGCGGCGTTGAGTCGGGCGATCGGTCTCTGGGACACCTCGGCTGCTGACGCCGGCACTCCTCCCGGTTCCTGGACTGTTGGCGAGCTAGGCCAACGATTGTTCCATGCTTGGAATCAAGGTGGAGCGTGGGACGACGCTCGCCCGGAAGGCGAAGTTCTACGAGGCGCCCGGGAAGCCAGCGCCGTTGGTGTTCTTCGCGAGATGGTGGTCGACGCGCTCGGTGAGCTCGGTGAGGGCCGCTGGGTACCGTGGGAAGCACTTGCTGGCTATGTGCGAACCGACAGCCGAACCCCTGGCGTGGGTCGACTCCTGCAACGATGGGCACAGCGCTCCGGGGTAGAGACGATGACTCCTGCTGAGGTCGCTCAGCGCATCGCTCTGGAAACCCTGCATCGCTTGGGCGCTGTGGACTTGGGCGACGTGGGCATGGACGACGACTCGGACCCGGAGATGAGCCCGACCCTCCGCATCACGGCGCGCGCGCGTGCCTTCTTGAGTGACGAGGCCCTTCCAGCGGGTGCCGAGTCTCGCTTCTTGGACAATCAGGCTCTACGTATTGGTGCTGACGCAAAAGTCGGGGACGTCATTGCCCTCGCCCCCTTCATCGATCTGGGGGGCGTCACCAATCATCTCGATGTGGTGATCAACCAGGCAGGTGTAGCACGCGCTTTGGGTGGCGGTCTATCCGGAGACTCCATTCAGCGGCGAATCGCTGCGGTCGCGGCACTTTCGGACCCGATTCAACGGATGCTCACCCAAGCCAGCACGGTATTGGGTCGAGCGGAGTTCGTCGCCTCCGAAGGTTTCCTCTGGGTGGACGACCCCGAATTGCGAGAATTGCTCCGCAGCCGCCGCCAGACCTCGGAGATGTTCGTCGACCCCTCGCCGCCTGGCGGTCTTCTGGTTTGCGCCGGCGTGGACATCGAACGAATTGCGTCCCGCTGTCGTGCTTTGGGCATCGAGGTTTACCTCGACGGCGAGGCCTACCGCACGCGCTCCACTGCGCCCCCGGCGCGGCGCGTTTCCGTGGCACCCGACCGCCGTCAAAGCGGGACGCGCCGTCGGAAGTCGGCGGCGGCTATGCCGGCTGCCAAGCGAAAGTCCTCCACCAGTTTGCCCGCACAAAAGCGGGCGTCCGCTGCGAGTACAACAACTCAAAAGCGAGCATCGTCCACGACAACGCAAAAACGAGCGTCGTCAACCAGCACAGCCGCTCAAAAAGCCAAGTGAACGACTTTGCCCCTAGCCCCCCGGGAGCCTAGCCCTCGGGAAAACGTGCATCGCTGGTGTTGGATGCCGGCGGGGTAGAGTGGGCGTCGGAAAACCAACGCGGCAATGCAGCCGATGCGCTCAAGCGTCGAGGCGGCTCTTGATCCATGCATCCACACCAGGGGATGCGCTAATGGATTCGATCTGCCCCTTGGAGATGAATGCCTCGGCGGCTAAGGCGCGGCCATTGTACTCACTGGCGAGTGTAAAGCCGTAGGCTCCGGCGTCTCGAATGACCACGTAGTCGGGCAGCGTCTCACTGATGGCGTGCAGACCGAAGTCGTCCGAGCTTTCGCAGACGGGACCGACCACTCGCCAGGGCGTACCCGAAGGTGGCGCACTGAGGGATTCGACTCGGTGATGAGCTTGGTACAGGGCCGGGCGCAGTAGGTCGTTCATGCCCGCATCGATCATTGCCCAGCGACGGGGGCTGCTGGTCTTCGACTGGAGCACGCGAGTCAGCAACACCCCGTAGGGGCCGACGATGGAACGACCGGGTTCGACTACCAGCTGGTGGTCCGCGAGTTCTTGTTCGGCGAGCAATTGCAGAGCTGCCTTGGCGAACACCGTGGGCGGCTGCGCGGGTTGCCCGCCGTAATCGATGCCGAAGCCACCGCCGAGGTCCACGAACTCCAACATTTTGCCCATGGCACGCCGAGCCTTGGCCGAGTCACACACAACTTTCGCGGACGCGACGTAGGGCTCCGGGGACGTCAACATCGAGCCGACATGGGCTGAGACGCCGACAGCCTTCAAGTGAGGCGCGGCATCAATGGCGGCCCAAGCGCGGTCGAGATCATCGAGGTGCACGCCGAACTTGGCTTCGTCGTGGCCCGTCGCGATATGCGAGTGCGAATCGATCTCCACGCTGGGGTTGATACGGATTGAAACGTTCGCGTCATGACTCAGCGCGGAAGCCCGGGCAGCCAGTCGCGCGATCTCCTCCACACTCTCCACCTGGATTCCGCGTATGCCGGCACTGATGGCTTGGTCAAACTCGGCCGTGTCTTTTCCAACGCCGCTCATCACGATTCGAGCCGGGGGGACGCCGCATGCCAGGGCTACCTGAAGCTCACCCGCTGAGACCACGTCGGCTCCAGCACCGGCGCGGGCGACGCGCTTGACGACCGAGCCTGCTGTGTTCGCTTTGACTGCGTAGGCGACGATGTTGTCGTGGCCTAGGGCGTCCACCAGGGCTTTCGCCCCCTCTTCGATTCCATCCAAATCGTAGATGTACGCTGGAGTGGTGAGCGTGCCGGTCTCGACGATGTGTTGGAGAACCGCCGCGCCGATCACCGCTTGCCCTGAGGAATTTCGCTGAAAGCCAGACATGGCCCCTGATTAGCAGGGCAGGGGAGCCTAGGCGAATGATCAATGGGGCTGCTGGGGGCGCCAGACCCTCCTTTCTGGGAGCCTGGGACGGCGTCAAAACGGAACTTTCTCCCCTGTCCGCTCCTTCTCGGGGCACATTTCACCTGGGCTCAGGCGGCCTAACAGTGCGAGAATTGATAGTCTCACAGCAGTGACGGGTCGGCGAGACAGCTGTCCTCGATACCTCGATGATTACCGCCATCCAATCAGTCCCACGGATTCAGAAGTACGATCTGCTCGAGGAGATCGGTCACGGGGGAATGGCGACGGTTTACCGTGCCCACGATCAGCGGCTCCAGCGCGATGTCGCCGTTAAATTGATTCATCGGCATTTGCGGGAGAACGAGGAAGTCTCTCAGCGATTCGTCAGTGAGGCCCAGGCCGTGGCGAAGCTTCGTCACCCAAACATCGTTCAGGTGTTCGACGTCTCCGGCGAGGAAACCGACGAACGTTATTTGATCGTTGAGTTGGTTCGGGGTGCCTCCCTGCGGGAGTTGTTGGACCGGCATCATCCCATGCCGGCGGAGGTCGCTGTCATGGCGGTTCTTGAGGTCGCAGCTGCGCTCGCTCACGCTCACGAAAACGGCGTCATCCATCGCGATATCAAGCCAGAGAACGTGCTCGTCGAACTGCCCAGGGACGAAGAGCCCGGCATGCTTCCCAGTATCAAGCTGACAGATTTCGGCATCGCGAAGATGTTGGATGCCCAGGGAATTACTTCGACGGGGCAGGTGCTCGGTTCACCCGCCCACATGGCGCCGGAACAGATCGAGGGCGGAGAAGTCACCGTCCGCGCCGACGTGTTTGGTCTGGCGGTATTGCTGTACGAGTGCATGGTGGGGCAGCTCCCCTTTGTTGGCAGCAACCCGGCGCAGGTGTTGCGGCGGGTGTTGGACGGAGAGCACCCGACCGCGGTGCAACAGAGAGCCAGCGTGGGGGCGCGTTGGAGCGACATCCTCGAACAAGCACTGAGCGTGGCGCCGGAAGAACGATTTTCAAGTATCGACGAGTTCGCTATGGCGTTATCCAACGAGCTGAACTCCTTCGACTTGGACGAGCCCATGGTCGTGTTGGGTGAGTACCTGGCGGACAGCACTCAGTATGCCGATAGTTACGCGGCGCGTGTGGTCCCGGAGCTGCTGTCTCGGGCGTGCAGGGCGCGCGAGGCAGGCGATGTTCAAATCGCTTCGGCGGAGTACAACCGCGCCCTGGCCTACAAGCCCGGGGACTCGGAAATCCTCGCAGCGGTCGGTTCACTCGCACGCCGTCGCCAATTGCGCCGGGCCTTTCGGCGCGTGGTCGTTGGCGCTCTCGGTGTGGGTGTTGTCGGCGCTGTGTGGATGGGGCTCGCACAGCGGGCGGGGAGTGTGCCGCCGCCAACCCTCAGCGAGCCCGCTGGCCCCACTGAGGTCGCTGGGGACAGTCCGGCGGTCCCGACGGCTATTGCCCGACCAGTGGCGTCGGAGCAGCCCCGTCGCCCTCCCCCACGCAAGGCAGTGCCCCGGCCGATAGCACCCAGAGGCAAGGCATCCCATGCGCTGGCTGGCATGCGTGCGGTTCGGGTGCACATAGCGGGTCCCGGCGGCCGGTTGCTGATCGACGGAAAGCCACGCCAATGGTTTGCGCGTTCTCACGATCTATCGGTCGGTTCGCACGAGTTCGAGTTCTTGCCGCCGAATACTGCTTGCTGCACCGGTGAGAGAAAGACCGTGAAGATCGCGGCGGGACAGGACGAACTCCGGGTTGTCGGCCGCATCTCCTACCGGGACGCGACGCTGGCTGTCCCGGCGGGTAAGGGTTCAGTGCTGTGCCCCACGTTGTTTTTGGGTTCGATGGAGGCTCCTGGAGAGCGCTTGGTACCGATGTCCCGCCCTTCGATAAGCGCTCGTTGTGAGCTCCAGCCAGCTCCAGGAACGGAAGGTATACCGGCGAAGGCTTTGGAGGTTACGCTTCGACCCGGTCAGCGAACACAGCTAAACTGGCGCTGAGCGACTCTGGCGCGTAGCGTTCGGGAGCTGTCGCCGAGCGCAATCATGAGACATCTCTCCCTATCAGTCTTCTTGCGGCTCCCCGCCGGGGGCGTGCTGGCGTGCGCGACTGCCGGCATTGGGTCTGCGGTCGCGCAGCCCGCAGCAGCCGTGGAGGACACGCCGCCCGTCGTCGACGTAGCGCCGTCGGAAGGGCAGCTCGTCGACCGGGCTGCGACGTACTTCGAAGCCGGTCGCTACGAAGAGTGTGTGACGGCTTTTGAAAGCGCGCTCAAGCACGACGGCGTTCGTGAGCCGAAATCTCGCGAACAGGCTCGCACGTACCTGGCGGCCTGTCAGCTGGCGCTGGGTCATGAGAAGAGTGCCAGCGAACAATTTCGTTTGGCTATTCAGGAGAACCCTCAAATGTCACCTCCCGATGGCATCGTGTTCCCGATCCCTGTCATCGATCGATTCTTTGCTGTTCGGGAGACGCTATTGGCAGAAATCACCCGCGCGCAGGATCAGCGTCTGGCGCGAGCCGAGGCGGCGCGTCGCTCCGCCGAGGCGAGGGAGGCGGCAGAGCGACAACGTATTTTGGGTCTGGAATCCTTTGCGGAACGGCAGCCGGTGGTTGAGCGACATCGCCGGTCCTTCGCCTCGATGCCCTTCGGCGTGGGGCAGTTCCAGAATCGAGACCCGCTCCTGGGATGGATATTCTTCGGGGCTGAGACGGCGCTGGGTGTGACGGCCATCAGTGCGGCCGCCATCGAGTTGGATTTGCACCATCAGGCCGCCGAGAGAGCTCGCGATCTAGAAGACACCGATGTGTTGAACGAAAACCTTCAGGTGGCTCACCAGGTATTTCTCTGGTCTGCCGGCGCCCTAGCGGTGACGGCCATCACGGGCATCATTGAGGCGCACGCCTCCTACGTGCCGGAACACGAGAGTGAGCGTCGGCGAAAGCTCCCGAAGGAGCTCCGGCGTAAGAAGCCATCAGCTGCGGGTCTGGGGACGCAGCTGATGGCGAGCCAGGATGGCTTCGCTATCGGATGGGGCGCACGCTTCTAAGTGGCGGGGCTCCTCGGTCGGGGGAACCGTGGCAGCCGTCCGCGGGGTACGCTGACTAGAGCTTGCGCATGGCCGCGATGTAAAAGCCGCCGAAGCGCGACAATCGCGAATCGCAGCTCTTTCGTTCCGCCCAGCGGAAGATACTTCGGACCACCGGCAGGTTCATGGTGTGGGCGGTGGGGACGAAGATTCGCACGCCCCGGGCGTCCACTAGTTCGCAGTTCGAGGGCATGATTCGCTCGATCTCTGCTGGCGAGTCGAAGCGTGTGTACACGTCGCTTTCATTCTTCTCGTCGGAAATTGCCCCGGCTCGGCCGAAACGCTTCACCAGCCCGCGGAGGCTGTGGGGGTTGTAGAACTCAGCCAGCACGATGCCGCCGCGCCGGGTGACTCGGGCCATCTCGGACAGTGCGGTTCCAATTTCGGGAACGTGGGCGAGTACCTTGAAGGAACAGGTCAGATCGAAGCTGTTGTCTTCAAAGGGCAGCTTGGTTGCGGAGCCCTCCTGGACGTTGAGCCCACGGGTTCGCGCTTTCTCCAGCATGCCGGGAGAGATGTCGACGCCTTGAGTGCTTCGGGCGAATTCAGAAATTCGTCGCATCACCAGACCGGTCCCGCAGCCAACTTCGAGGATGTTGGCGCCCCGGCCGTAACGGCGGACGAAACCCGTTTCTAATTCGTCCAGGAGCTCGTGATAGCCGTCGGGGGCGTTGGCTCCACGTTGGTCTTCGTAGCCCTTGGAGAAGGCGTCGTAGTACGCTCGATTCGCGTCGTCAGTTCCGGTGGCGTTCATGGCAGGGACTTAACACTCCGGTGCTTTGGCGCTACCGAAAATCGCAGCTTTCGCGGGAGGGGCCGGCGCGGGTGAGGCCGCGTTCGGTGATGCCGAATCAGCCGTGGCAGGCAGAGCGAGCGAGATTGTCGGCAGTCGAATATTCTGCTGGTGCTAGGGTTGAGAGGTGCGCCCCGGCGATCATCCCGAATTCTTTCGCTTCCCGCCGCCTAAGGGCCAGTCGCGGGAAAGCACGATCGTGCTCGATGCCCAGGGCCAGTTTTGGCACGATGGCGCGAAGGTGGAACGGCGTGCGATGGCTCGGGCGTTTGCATCGTGGCTGCGCCGGCACCCGGACGATGAGCGCTGGATCCTGAGCAACGGATACGACTGGACCTATTTGGACGTCCAGGGCACGCCATATTTTGTCGAGGGATTGCGCGAACATGGGGATGCCGTGCGGGCGGTGCTCAGTGACGGCTCCGAGGAACCCCTCGATGTCGAATCCTTGAGGATTGTCGAGGATGATGTGCTTTTGGTGCGTGTGAAATCCCAGAGTTTTGACGCTAAATTCAGCCGTACCGCCCAGCTTGAGTTGGGACCGTGGCTGGATACCGCTGCTGACGGCACCTTGGTGGTGGAAATTGCCGGCAAAACCTATCCGATTGCCGGTAAATAGCGAAAGCTTCCTATATTTTCGCTACTTTGTGCTTGTGGGGCTGGGAATTTTCCTAAATCCGGTGTAGGAGGCGGTCCCCCGATCCGGTGGTGGCGCTTTTCGAGCGCCGGGAGCAGTACTTGAATAGTGCTGAACCGTTGGATAAGTTTCGCGCCGCGAATTCGGATGGATGGTCGGACTCCCTCATGGGCGGTCCGTTTTTTTTTTCTCAACCAGCTTTTCTCAGCCCAGTTTTTCTCCTGCTCTCGTCGCTCCGTTCCTCTGTCATGCCTTTCGCGTTTGAACGACTCAAAACCCTCGACCGGGACCGTCTGGTTTCGCTGATTGAGCCGGTGTTGCGTGCGCATGGCGTGGTCGGTGTTGAACTCATATGGAAGCGGGATGATGGCTCTCACGTGTTGTACGTCACCATCGAACGGCCGGACGCGACCGAGCCGGCTGCCGGAGTGACATTAGATCTCTGTTCGGAGGTCTCCCGAGATATCTCCGCGGCGCTCGACGTTGCTGACGTCATCAAAGCGGCCTATCGGCTTGACGTCGGGTCGCCCGGTCTGGACCGAACGCTTTACTCCATCGATGATTTTCGTAGGTTTAAGGGCAGCGTCGCCAAGATAAAAATGTCTGAGCCCATCGATGGTGAGTTCACCCTCCGCGGTCCGCTGTCCGGAGTGAGCGAAGACGGTACGGAAATTGCGATCGATGCGGATATTGGATCCACTAACGTTTCTTATGCGCTCATTGAGCGTGCACAACTCGTCCTAGACATGCCAAAAGGCGAGCGATCCGTAAAGAATCGCAATCCTGGGCACCGGCGGCGTAAGGGCGCCGCAGCGAAGTAGGTAATTTCAATGGCAAGCAAAGCTGAAGCATTCGAAGCAAACCTAGGTGGAATCGTCGACCAGGTCGCCGCCGAAAAGGGCATCGATCGACAGATCCTGATCGAAACCATGGAAGCTGCCATCCTCAAGGCGGCTCAAGCTGCTTTCGGAATGGGGCGTGAGTTCGAAGCGCACTTCAATGAAGAGTCCGGGAACATCGACTTGTTTCAGTACATGACGGTGGTTGAAGAAGTCGACGAGAGCGAACATGAGATCTCTGCGGCCCTGGCCCGCTCTCACGGCTTGGAAGCGGAAATTGGCGAAGAGCTTGGTTTTCAGGTGTTTTGGCACCCGAAGGACGCGGAGAAGGCGGCCCAGCAAGAAAGAGACTTTGGAGATGTGCTCAACATCAAACAAGCGCGGAGCACCTTCGGCCGCATCGCTGCCCAGACGGCAAAACAAGTCTTGCTGCAGCGCGTTCGCGATGCCGAGCGTGATCTGATTTTCAACGAGTTCAAGGACCGCAAGGGCGAGCTCATTCGCGGAATCATTCGGCGCTTCGAAAAGGGTCACAATGTGATTGTCGATCTCGGCAAGACCGAAGGCATTCTCCCCTACCGAGAGCAAACGCCGCGGGAGACCTACCGTCCCGGTGATCGCATCGTCGCGTACGTGAAGGATATCGACCGAGAGGCGCGGGGACCGTTGGTTCTGCTGAGTCGCAGCGATCCCCATCTAGTCGAGAAGTTGTTCGAGGCCGAGGTCCCGGAGATCTACGAAGGAATCGTGCGCATCGTGAACGTGGCTCGCGAAGCGGGTTTCCGCAGTAAGATCGCCGTGGCGACTCGGGATGGTGACGTGGATCCGGTCGGCGCTTGTGTCGGCATCAAGGGCTCTCGCGTTCAGGCTGTTGTCCAGGAATTGCGCGGGGAAAAGATCGATATCGTTCCCTTCGACGAGGATGTAGCTCGTTACATTATCGCGGCAATTCAGCCTGCCGATGTAAACAAGGTCATCATCGACGAGGCTGACAATCGAATGGAACTAGTAGTTCCGGACGAGAAGCTGAGCCTGGCGATCGGTCGCAAGGGCCAGAATGTACGCCTGGCCTCCCAGCTCACGGGTTGGAAACTAGACATCATTAGCGATAGCAAATTCAAGCAGATGGAGAACGAAAGCTTGGATGCCTTTCGCCAGATCGAGGGCCTGACCGACGACGTCGCCAATGGGCTGTATCGGCTGGGTTTTCGTGCGCTCGAAGAGGTCGCCGAAGCCGACGTGGAGGAGCTTCACGCGGTCGAGGGCCTCGCGGCGAAAGAGGACGCGGATACTCTCAAATCAGGTGCCGCCGAGACGATGGAGCGCCTACGCAAAGAGCGCGTTGTCGAAGCAAGTACCCGAGTGGAGCCCCCGACCGATCAGGAGGTATTACGCTTAGTGAGTGGTATCGGTCTCAGGACGCTGCAGCTCCTCGAAGAAGGCGGCTATCGATCGATCGCCGAGGTGATCAAGGAAGACGCCGACCGACTGAGTATTCGAAGCGGTCTCGCGAACAAGAAGGCCCGACGAGTTCAGGCTTCAGCCAACGAATTTCTACGGGATGAGGCGCCTCAAATCGATGCGGCGCGTCTCAAGATCCCTCAGCCAGAGAAGTCGGAGACCGTCTAAACGACGACCACCGTGTTCCGTGAATATCAGGTATGCAGTTAAGCACAATGACCAAGCCTAAACGGCACAGCAGTAAGGAGCGCCAGCGAGTTCCTACGCGTAGCTGCGTCGGCTGTGGTGAGCGAACCGAGCAGCGCGAGCTGGTACGAATTGTACTCGGACCGGACGGCGGGCTTCTGCCCGATCTCGGAGGGGGGGCCTTCGGTCGCGGTGCCTGGGTTCACGTCAGCCCCTCATGTTTCAAGAAGGCTGCGCAGCGGGGCTTCGCCCGTAGTTTTCGCACCGCGGTTGATTGCGACTTGCCGGTGCTTTTCGCTCTGCTCGCGGACGGCGCGGATCGCCGAATCGCTGGTTTGCTGAGCGCCGCGGTAAGCGCGCGCCATGCAGCGACCGGGGCCGATGCTGCCAAAGATGCTGTCATCGGGGGAAAGAGCGAACTGTGCATCGTCGCACGCGACGCAGCCGCCACAGCGACCCTCGACTACGTGCAGCGATGTATCGCTGACGGTCGGGCTATCGCGTGGGGTACAAAACAGATTCTTGGGCTGGCATGCGGACGCGATGAAATCGCGATCGTGGCCCTTTTGGACAACCGGCTCGGCAGAGAAATTCGCCGAGCCGAGATGATTTCGCGGTTGGGCGGTATGAGCGCTCAACCCATGGAGGATAGATGAGCGGCAAGGTACGCGTATACCAGGTGGCCCGGGATCTCGGAGTCGACAACAAGTCACTGGTTGCCTTGTTTCAGTCCGTCGGCGTGACAGATGTGAAAAACCATATGAGCGCTGTCGCGCCTGAGGCGGTTGACCGTGTAAAGCGGCAACTGGCTCGACAAGGTGGCGAAAAGGCGGTCGAAGAGCAGATTCGCCACGGCGTCGTGAAGCGTAGGACTCGGAAGGTCGCCACGGAGGCGCCTCCGGCTTCTGCTGCCGCGGCAGCGTCTGCCCCGGCAGCGTCTGCCCCGGCAGCAGCGCCAGTGCCGGCAGCAGTGCCGGCAGCGGCGCCTCCGCCTGCCGCCGCTCCGAGCGCGCCTGCCGCCGCTCCGAGCGCGCCTGCTGCCGCTCCGAGCGCGCCCGCCGCCGCCTCGCCACCGTCTGCGCCAGCCGCAGCGCCGTCTGCGCCAGCGGCAGCAGCCCCTGAGCCTTCGGCGCCAGCGGCAGCCCCCGCTCCGGTTCCTGAACCTCCCGCGGCCGCCGCGGCCGCCGCGCCGGCCGAGCCAGCTCCAGCTGCGCCTGCGCCCGCAGGTGCGGATGCCGCAGCCCGTCCCTCGACGGCGCCGCGCACGGGTATCGACGTTTGGGAGGGCCGCCCTGGCGTGCCTCGCCCGACACCTCCGCGGAGCGCTGGCCCTCGCCGGGTTCAGTACGACGCGAAGACCGGCGGTCCCGGTGGCGGAGGCCCAGGTGGTGGGCATCGCGGCCGACCGATGATGGGCGGCCGAATGGGCCGTGGCCCGCGCCGCGGTATCGGATCTTTCGCGCCCCGCCGCGGTGGTGGAGGTAGCGTTACTCAGGAACGTTCAGCGCATAAGAAGGTCGTCAAGATCGAGGAGAGCATCTCCGTACAGGCGTTGGCTGCGAAGATCAGCGCCAAGTCCGGCGAAGTACTGATGAAGTTGCTGAGTCTCGGAATGACCGGCGTGAACATCAACACGACCCTCGATGCCGACACGGCCAAGATCGTTGGCCAGGAATTTGGTTGGGACATTGAAGATGTCGCGGTCAGTGAAGCCGAGGCCATCGTCAAGGCTCAGGGCCAAGAATCAGACGAGGAAGATGCCGGTCGAGTAGCTCGCGCGCCCATCGTCACCATCATGGGCCATGTCGATCACGGCAAAACCAGCCTGCTCGACAAGATCCGCTCCGGCAACGTGACGTCCGGCGAAGCTGGCGGCATCACCCAGCACATTGGCGCCTATTCGGTAACGACCAAAAAAGGCCGTATCGCGTTCCTGGACACTCCCGGACATGCCGCGTTCTCGTCCATGCGGGCTCGTGGTGCGGACGCGACAGATATCGTCATTCTAGTAGTCGCAGCTGACGACGGGGTGAAGCCGCAAACCAAAGAGGCCATCTCCCATGCCAAGGCAGCCAAGGTTCCGATCATCGTAGCGATCAACAAGATCGACCGAGAAGGCTCACAGCCGGAACGTGTTCGTCGTCAGCTCGGTGAGCTGGACCTAGTCCCAGAAGAATGGGGTGGAGACACTCTGTTTACTGAGGTCTCAGCGATGACCGGCGAAGGCATCGACCAATTGCTGGACACCGTGCTGCTTCAAGCGGAAGTCATGGAGCTGAAGGCAAACCCGGACCGGCCGGCAAGCGGTGTTGTTGTCGAATCTAAGCTTGACCGTGGACGCGGCCCGGTGGCGACCGTGATGGTTACCGAAGGCACGTTGCGACGCGGAGATGTCGTTCTGGCAGGTGGCGCCTTCGGCAAGATCCGCGCGATTGTCGACGACCTCGGCAAGAACATCAAAGAGGCGGGCCCCGCCACACCGGTTTCCGTAATCGGTCTCGGCGAAGTCCCTTCTCCCGGCGATCCGGTTCACTGGGTGAAGAACGTAAAGGACGCGCAAGAGATTGCGGAAGGCCGTCGTACCAAAGAGCGTCGGAGCCTGATGTCGACTACCATTAAAGTCTCCTTGGATGACTTGGCCCAGGCGATGCACGAAGCCAACCAGCTGGAATGCAAGCTGATCATCAAGGGTGATGTTCAGGGTTCCGTGGAGGCGCTCCAGCAGAGCCTGGTGGATCTATCCGGCGACAAGGTTCGCGTCACGATGGTTCATTCCGGAGTGGGCGCGATCACCGAGGGCGATGTGAACCTCGCGGCCGCGGCCAAGGCCGTGATTATCGGATTCAACGTTGGCCCCGCCGGCAAGGCGCGTTCTCTCGCCCAAAAAGAGGGCATCGAGATTCGCAACTACAGCATTATCTATGAAGTGATCGACGATGTTCGCAACTCCATGGAAGGCATGCTGGCGCCCATCTACGAAGAGCAGGCACTCGGTGAGGCGGAAGTCAGGCAGGTGTTCAAGATCACCAAAGCCGGCATCATCGCTGGTTGCATGATCGTCAAGGGCATGGTCCGCCGCTCTGCGCACGTTCGATTGGTGCGCGCTGGCGAGCAGATCTTTGAAGGCAAGCTCGACAGTCTCAAGCGATTCAAGGATGACGTGAAAGAGGTCAAAGAGGGCTTCGATTGCGGCATGTCGCTGGATGGCCATAGCGATGTCGCCGAGGGCGACATCATTCAGGCATACGAACTCAAAGAGGTTCCCCAGACGCTCGATTGAGCGGGCGAGGTGGTGACCGAATGATTTTCTGTCGGTTGGCTGCCTTGCTCGGAGGAACGCACCGTTATGGCTGACAGTCGACGTCCGCGTCGCGTAGCTGAGCAGATCCGAGCTTATATCGGCGCGCAGCTTTCCCGCACCTTGGAGGATCCGCGTCTCGCTGGTCTGGTAATCACTGACGTGAAGTTGCCAGCTGACCTCGGCGTGGCTTGGGTAAAATTCGTACTCTTAGTGGGGGACGACGACCCTCGCATGCGCCGCCATGCGGTGGCGAGTGTGAAGGGCGCGGCTGGCAAATTGCGCAAAGGGCTGGGGCAGCACCTCAAGCTCAAGCGAGTGCCGGAACTCCGTTTCGAGTATGACGTGGGTCCCGAAGCGCAGCGAAATGTTCAGAAAATCCTAGACGAGGTGGGACCGTTGCCTTCGGCGGCCGAGGATGAGCCGGGCCCCGAAGGCTCCTAGCCAGGGTTGAGCGCGTTCAGAAGTAGGAGTCGGAGCTGCGACGCGACTTGTGCAGCACGGGCGTTAGCCGCTGCACCCCGGCCGTGCCCTCAGCGCTGTCGGCCCTCAGCGCCGTCGTTTGATGACCAGCTGTACGCGGCGGTTCCGGGAGCGGTTGCGGTCTGAAACATTCGGAGCGAGCGGCTGGGTGTCGCCGTATCCCTTGGCAGTAATGCGTCCTAGGGCCACGCCGTTCACGATTAGCGCTTCTCGCACAGCTGCGGCGCGGTCGGCGCTCAACTTCATATTGTAGGCGGGGGAGCCGGTGTTGTCGGTGTGCCCCTGAACTTCGATCCGCTCGATTTCGCTGTGGTCAGACATCACTTCTGCGATTTCCGCGATGATGGCGATGGAGTCAGGCATGAGCTCCGCGCTGCTGTGAGCGAAGTGAACCTGTTTCTTGAGCCGAATTTCTTTTGTCGTCACCACAACGTTCGATCGCGCTGGGCGTTTGGCCATCGGGATTGAAACGCGCTGCTCCTTGCGAGCGGCCACATCGACCTGGATCACTGTGCGTAGGTAGCCGTCGGCCTCTACGGCTAGAGTGACCGTGCCCGGGGGAATGTTTTCGAAGCGGAAGGTTCCTGACTGGTCTGCAACGATATCGAGGCTTCGGTCCCGTTTGTCGGTGATCTTGATACCCACTCCTGCCACCGGATCATTGGACTCTGCGTCCGTGACGACGCCGTCGATGTGTCCGACTTGGGGCAGAGCCTGGAGCTCGCAGCGAATCGAAGTGATCTGCGGTCCGGTCAGCTCAGGTGCTGGCGGAGGAGAGCCGTAGCCAGCGCCGTCTGCGGGCACGGGCCCCCCGGGATAGGCCGGTCCCATGGGATTGGGGCCCATCGCTCCCGGTTGCCCGTACGCTGGCTGGGCGAGGGGAGCCGTGCCCGGCTGCCCTCTCTGCGGTTGCGCCCCGTACGGTTGGCCATTGTACGCGCTGGCTTGCCCATAGGCTCCGCCGTAGCCGGGGGCTGCTTGCCCTGGAACGATTGGAGCTTGACCGTAGCCCGTGGGCACGTAGGGAGGCTGCGGGCCGACGGCGGCGACGCAGCTTCCGGTGTGGTAGCCGTCTTTGTCGACGCTGAGCGTATAATTGCCCGGCTCGAGAGCTGCGGAGCGGAAATGTCCGTGGGTGTTGGCGACCATGCCGGTCAATTCATTTCCGTCGTAGCGAAGTATAGCTCCGGCGACGGCGATGACTGTGCCTTTTTCTACGACGCTACCCTCGATAAAGTACCGGACGGTTTCGGTGGCGACGGGGGCTTCCGGCGGCAGTTCCTTGATCTGAACGCGCGGTTGAATATCGACGGCATAGCCGATCCCCATGTGGAGATTCCATGGCACCTCCGGCGCGACTTCCTCGACGAACTGGGAAGTGGCGCCGGTTCCGATATCTAGCGCCAGTAAGCCCGATAGCCCTTCGAGGAAGGGAGGCAGCACACGCCCCCCCAGGGTGAATCGCGATGGGGTGTGACCGAAGTTGCTCTCGTCCCCCAGACAGCGGTCTCCCAGATTGGTGTCCAGGCGATCGCAAGCGTAGCCCTGACGATTGGAGGGGATACCAATCGTCCATTCGGCGAAAGGCCGAACGTATTCGAACACCCCTTCGAGGCCAAGTCCGATCTCGAATCGATCCACTCGGTTGATGCCGAGCCCGAAGCGCTCAATCCTCGTAATGCGTGAGCCCCCCCGGGCCGTTTCTACGTCTTCGACGAGGTTCGCGGAGTTGTCGAAGTAGTAGCCCATGTTCAAATGGGCACGAAGGGGTACTCGTTCTGATTCTTGACGCTTGTTCGAGAAATCGGCGGTTGCCAGAGCATTCATCCGAAAGTTTGCGTTGCCCACACCCACCGATCCGGTGCCGTTCAGAAGCACCAGATCGACACCGCCGCCTGCGGTGAATAGTTGGTCGGGTTCATGCGGCATGAAACCCTTCAGTCCGATATTGGCATCGCCGAGCACCTGAAGGAGCGTGGGGAGGCCTAAGTCGTTGGAGGTGGCGCTTGAATGAAAGCCGATGTGCGCCTCGAGGAAGGACGCGGGGGTCGCAGATATTTGAATGTGGGCTCCGACGCGTTCGACCTCGTCGATTACGTTCGGCGTTCCGCTGGTGGTTTCACATTGCGGGCACAAGAAGCTGCTGCCCGCGTAGTAGGCAGATGAGAGACTGAAGCGGAATGTCCCGGGTGCTCCGGAGTCGGCCGCGCGCACTCGCCACAGCCCCGTGGAGGCTTCGAGTCCGTTGTGGCGCGTTAGCGACAGCGCTCGGTAGTCCGGGCTCTTGCTTGAGCTCTCTTCGGAATCTTCTGGCACCGCCGGGCCGGCCACGCCTGCTTCGATGCCGTTGGTGCCGAACTGAGTCTGGCCCTCAAAGCCTGTGCCAGGACTTGGCTGTTGCGGGGCGGGGTCTGCTGGCTGACCGTAGGCGGGCTGTCCCGGCACCATCGTCTGAGGCTGGGCCGGAGCTGGGCTGCCGCTGGGGTTGTAGCCGGGCTGGACACCGTAACCACCGGGAGCTGGATATTCGGTGGGGGCGGGGGCTTGACCGCCGTAGGCCGGCTGCGGCGCAGGTTGAGGAGTCGGAGCTGCCGGTCCCGGGGGAGGCCCAGCCGGTCCGGGCGGTGGGCCAGGCTGCCCGACGCTTGCGGTGGTGGACGTCAGGGCGCTGATCAGGAGGCTGGGAATAAGAGAACGAGATAGAGAGCGCATAGATACTGTTGAGTATGTGAGGTGTTTCACTTGTACCACCGTTTCCCACCCAGCCAGCGCAGATCTTGCCGCGATGATTCCCTCGTGGGAGGGATTTCAGATCTCGCGGGGGAGTGACTTAACTTGTGTAATGTCATCGACATATGGGTTTCTAGGCAAGATACAGAATCCCGGATAATCTAAGGCTCATGTCTGATGTTCTGATCAAGGTGAACCGGCTGCAAAAGGTGTTTCGACTGGGGCTCATGAGGCGCCGGGTGGACGCAGTAAAGGATGTCTCCCTTGAGGTGCGGCAGGGTGAAATCTTCGGCTTTCTCGGCCCCAATGGTGCCGGCAAGACGACGACTATCAAGATGATCACGGGGTTGATATCCCCGACTTCGGGCGATGCGACCATCTTTGGAGATCCCATTCCGAGCGTTCGCGCGATGGCACGCGTGGGCTTCATGCCCGAGAACCCGTATGTGTACCCCTTTTTGACGCCGCGCGAGTTTGTCGAGATGTGTGCGCAACTGTCGGGACTCAGCCGCAAAGACGCGCGAGCTCAGGCGACGAAGGTTCTCGGTCAGACGGGGGTTTTGTACGCAGCAGATCGTCCCGTTCGGCGCTTGTCGAAGGGCATGTTGCAGCGCACCGGCCTGGCCTCGGCACTGGTGGCGGATCCTGAGCTGCTGATCCTGGATGAGCCGATGAGCGGCTTGGATCCGGTGGGTCGCAAAGAGGTACGAGAACTGATCTTGGCCGAGCGTGCCGCGGGTCGGACGATCTTTTTTTCGAGTCACATCTTGGGAGATGTAGAGACCCTTTGCGATCGGGTGACCATCCTTCGTAAGGGCGAGGTGGTGGTGACCGGCAAGTTGAGCGAATTGCTGAACCGGGACGTCCGCCACACGAATGTGGTGCTGGCTGACGTCGGCGAGGCTCTTGAGTCGCAACTCGCTGCTATGAACCACGAGCTTCGTCGAGTTCCGGGTCGCCTGGTGGTCACTGTTGACGGAGGGGCTGACGTACAGGCGGTGGTGCGAGCAGCCCTTGACGAATCGGCCCAGATCATTGAGGTCGCTCCCGTTCACGAAACCTTGGAAGATCTATTTGTCCGTGAGGCGATCGAAAGCGGCGAAGCCCCGCCCGCGGAACAATCGGCGAGTCGCTGATCACGTGGTGGCCCGGGTGATCCGGCAGCGGGTCCAGCTGTCGGGAATGCGACGGAAGCTCAGCTAGCCGTAGGGCTAAGCTGCAGGGGTTGGCGTCTTGGCCAGGATGGTTTTTAGCATCCCCAGCTCGTTGCGGCCGATCTCCCGAGAGCCTATCAACAGCGCACAGTAGCAAATTGACACTATTGCGCAGTGCACGAGGGTGAAGAGCTTGCCTTCGTAGGGGAGCCATCGACCCAAGGAAATGCTGACGGTCATGGCCAGTACCACTCGCCCGACGCTGAGCCAGGAGACGACGCTACCGGCAACGCGCTTGACGGCCAGGTAGCCAATGCTCGTGGCGAAAAAGATTCCGAGACTTGTGCTGGTGGCAGTCTGCCAGAGCAGCTCCTTGCCGAAGGGGGTTCCCGGCACTCGTACGAAGCATAGGACTACGACCAAGCCGAAGGCACTCGCCGTGATGGCCATGCTGATCCGTTCGCGGCCGAGGCTATTGAGCACGGTTGTGAACACCAGGAAGATGGCGAACAACCAGTATCCCAAGGTCAATACTTGCATCGATTCGCCGGCAAGATCTGCGATCTCGTCGCTGAACACGAGTCGCAGTAGCGATGCGGAAAGCCCCGAGCTGACACTCACCATCAGCCCAGCAAGAATGACGGCAAGGCGCACACCGTGGCGCACGTAGCGGGCGACCGCCTCTCTGTCGCGGTCGCGGTGCGCCTGGGCGAGCATCGGGAATAAAATGAAAGTCGCGGCGAGCAACATCTGGAACGGAAGAAAACAAAACAGCTGCGTGGCTCGGTAGGCGCCGGCTAGTTTGTCGGCGTCTTTCGCCAGCCCGCCCGACTCAATGGCGGCATCAGCCGCTAGGCGGCGGAGCATGGTGAAGTCTGCTTGAAGCAGTAGATTGAAGACGATCCACCCCAACACCAGGGGCGCAATAAATCCGAGGTGAGCCTTGAGACTCGGGCCTCCCTCGCCGGGCTTTCCGAACCCAACGATGCCACAGGCGAGAAGGCAGACCGTCGCGGAGGCGAGCAGGAAGCCGGTTGCGGCTCCATCCACACCGCGACCGAATTGGGTAGCCCCCCACCAACCGAGCCCCACCAGGCCGCAGGTTCGAAGGGTGGCGGCAGCGGCGTCTAGCCCGGCCTGATGAAAAAACTTTTGTTGTCCGTTCAGAGCACCGACCAGAGGCGTGTACAGCCCGTAGAACAAGATGACGAACGAGACGATTCGAAGAGCGCTCACCAGATGCGGAGCCCGCAAGCTCTCGCCCACAAGGGGGGCCGCGAAAAAGAAAGCAAGGGCGACGGGCACAGACAAAAGGAAATGAATGCCCACGGTCCGCCGGAGCGCCTGGGGCCGCTCAGCGTCGGGGCTTTGCGCGACCGCACGACTCACGCCCTGGATGGATGACGATACGATGGGATTGTAAGTGATGCTCGCCAGGCTGAGCACGGTGGAGAGACCGCCGTAACCATCGAGCCCCAGCACTCGTTGCAGCACGATCTGTTGGATCAGGCCGAGGAAGATAAAATAGATCTTGCCGGCGGCGAGGGCGAGCCCCCCTCTGCCTGCCTTGCGGGTCGTTTCTTGACTGGCGGTTTCGCCCTTGACGGGCACAGCATCAGCGGTGGACGGGGCCGCCGTCGATTTCGAGTCTTCCAAAGCGACACGGCTATCGCATCGGGCGGGCGAAGACGTCAACCCGGCCGGCAGGACGACGGCAAGCAAAGTCCGCCGCGGACCAGATACGTATGAGATGAGCCAGAATTCCGCTTGACCAGACGGATCTGCGAGGTAGTCTCCGCCCCCTCAATAGAGATATTCCAGCGTAGCTCAGTTGGTAGAGCGGTCGGCTGTTAACCGACTTGTCCGTGGTTCGAGTCCACGCGCTGGAGCCCCCACTACCCCCGTCGTTGCGGCTACAACCCCGGGCGCTATCATTCGCGCGACCGCAGCGCCAGCGGGCCAGGGTTGCTAGCGAGCCGGCAGGCTAACGGCTCTTCGAGGCTGAGCTACGGCGACCGCTTCCGGAGGAGCCGCCACCGTTGCGACGCTGTCCACCCGGGCGTCCGGGGCGTTGCCCGCCGCGTCCACCACCACCACCACCACCGGGCCGACCGCCACCGCCGCGCCGTGGGCCGCGACCTCGGGACCCTGAATTGCCGGCACCGGCACGACGTGCTCCGCCGCCGCGGCCCTTGCGTTCCAGATCCGTCTCTTCTGGAACTGGCTCACTCGGCGGGTAGCTATGATCTTCGACGCGAGGGATGTTGCGGCGAATTAAGCGCTCGATGTCGACCAAGAAGGGGCGCTCTTCGCTTTCGCAGAAAGACAGCGCGATGCCTTCGGCGCCGGCGCGCGCGGTCCGTCCGATGCGATGCACGTACGTCTCTGGGATGTTCGGAATATCGTAGTTGATGACGTGGCTGACGCCGTCGATATCGATTCCGCGCGCCGCGATGTCGGTGGCGACCAGGACCTTGACCTCACCGTTTCGAAAGTCTTCCAAGGCACGTACACGTGCGTTCTGCGACTTGTTTCCGTGAATCGCCTCTGACGAGACATTCGCGGCGCGGAGCCCCTTCACGATTCGGTTCGCACCGTGCTTGGTTCGACTGAAGACGAGGCACTTTTTTACGTCGTCGGCCTCTACTAGATCGACCAGTAGGTGCCGCTTGTTGCCCTTGTCGACAAAATACATGTGTTGCTCGACCCGTTCAGCGGTCGCCGATACAGGAGCGACCGAAACCTCGACGGGTTTGTAGAGCAGCCCCGAAGCCAGCTCGCGGATCTCGGCGGGCATGGTGGCGGAGAAGAACAGCGTTTGTCGCTTCTGGGGCAACTTGGCAGTGACCCGACGAACATCAGGCAAGAAGCCCATATCCAGCATGCGATCGGCTTCGTCGAGTACGAAAATATCGACAGAGCCCAAGTTCACGACCCCTTGATTCATCAAGTCTAGCAGCCGTCCGGGGGTGGCGACCAAGACGTCGACACCACGACGAAGCTCGCGGATTTGAGGCTTGTCGTTGACGCCCCCGAATATCACCGTGTGATAGATGTCGAGTTCGCTGCCGTAGGTCTTGAAGCTATCGGCGATTTGGGCTGCGAGTTCTCGAGTGGGGGTCAGGACCAAGCACCGGAGCTCCACCTCCTTGCCTGCCATCTCGTCGATACGCTGCAGCACCGGCAGGGAAAACGCTGCCGTCTTACCTGTTCCGGTTTGGGCCGTACCGATGATGTCCTTGCCCGCCAGGGCAGGGGGGATCGCGTCTTTTTGGATGGGCGTCGGCGTCGTATAGCCGGCCTTTTCCACCGCTTTGAGAAGCTCGGGGATCAGCTTTAACTCTGAGAAAGTCACGCGCCCCCATCGCATGGGATGCGCTTTGAGGCCAGCTTGTGGCGCGAAATATGCCCATAATTCCGCGATTCACTCAATTCGGTGCAACGAGGCGCCGCGGGATCAGTCAGGCGGGGTCAATTCGACGGGGTCAATTCGCTGAAGCCGCCGTGGAGTTGGCTCAAATTCGATTGCCGCACTCAACGATGGTTTCACATGCCGCCGCGCTCGCCTCGCTGTCACAGGGGTCGCCGTCCGTTACTAAAGCGCACTGCTCGGCGTGGTTCACGGTCGCGGTACAGTCCGAGGGGAATTGGTCCAATCGACGAGCGCACTGGTCGACACCCTTACGGTCGTAGTTTCCGGTGGTGACCGTGTATCCGCCTGAGCATTGGAGTGTGGTCCCCGCGTGCAGGTTGTTCTGGGTAAAATCGCACAACTGTCGGCGCTGGGCTTCGCTGAGGGCTCCGAGGGTGCCCGAAGGGTTGACCCCGCTCGCGCTGCCTCGGCCGGTCCCATCGGCTGCGTCAGAGCAGGCTGAGGCGAGTACAAGCAGGGCGGATGCGAACAGGAGTTGTGGGGGGAGGCGAGGAAGCATAGGGCGGGTCACATCGATCGCGTCGCGGGCAAGGCCCGCGTCGGAACGCCAGATTTATCTGGGGGCTCCGGGCTTGTCTAGGGTCGACGGCTTTCTTTGACAGCCAAGGATTGAGCCTCTCGCACTGACAGCGATATGCGAGTAAGGTCCCGCCGTTGCGGCCGTCTGGCCGCATTTGTTCGGGGGTGATGCTGGCTGCATTCGGCTGGCAAGCATCCTCCTCGGAGCAGCTCGCGAACGCCAAGAACCAAACATGAGCCAATCAACGATCGACAATCTTCCTTTAAATTCATCGCCGACCACTTCGGTCGCGTCCCAGCACTCGGAGACCGGACGCTCCCACGCACTGCCCTTCATTTTCTGGGTATTGGAGCAGAGCGTTTTCTTGCTGCTGTTGATTCCGACGGCGATAGCCGCGGCGGCGATGTTCGCGAGTGGTCTCGGCTGGCCAGTCTTCGTTGGCACATGGATCGCTGTTCCGTTGGTCTTGGTGGGCATTCCAGCCATGAGCCTAATCATCGGCTCACGAAGGCATGATGGAGGAGCTGTCGACTGGGCCCCCTTCGTCGAGTTCAAGGACGCCAAGATGGCGGCCAAGTGGAGCGGCAAGAAGATCCCGATGGAGATCCTCTACGAGGCCTACATGGCCGAAAAGCTCGATTTCAAGCAGGACGTCTACGAGACCATGCTGAAGCGCAACAAGCTGTTTCGCATGTGTTTTACGTGGGGCGACGCCAAGTTCTACTTTGGTGAATTTTTGGGCCAGAACGTCACCCACACGGTGACTTCCGACGAAGGCGATATCGCGAACGTCTACAACCGCGGTAACGATTTCTACAATTGGTTCCTCGGCGACACGATGGTGTACACCACCGGCATTTTTGAGGATCCCGAGGATACTCTGGAGGACGCTCAGCGACGCAAGCTGGAAAAAGTCTGCGAGTACGTGCAGATGCAGGAAGGCGACCGCCACCTGGATATCGGCTGTGGATGGGGACCGCTAGTCTGCCACGCCGCTAAGAATCACGGCAGCATCAGCACCGGGATCACTCTCGCCCAAGAGCAAGCGGACTGGGCTCACGAGCGAGCCAAGAACGACGGCGTTTCCGACAAGGTCACCGTCATCGTGGACGACTACCGAAATCTACCCGCCCAGAAGTGGGACAAGATCACATGTTTGGAAATGGCCGAGCACGTTGGTATCAAGAACTTCCAAAAGTTCCTGCTCCAAGTCCGAAGCATGCTTGAGGACGACGGTATCTTCTATCTGCAGATTGCCGGACTCCGTCGCTCTTGGCAGTACGAAGACTTGGTCTGGGGCCTATTCATGGGCAAGTACATTTTCCCCGGAGCGGACGCGAGTTGCCCTCTCGGTTTCGTGACCAGCCAGTGTGAACGAGCAGGCTTTGAAGTTCACCGAGTGGAGAACTGCGGCGTTCATTACTCCGTGACCATTCACAAATGGTACGACAACTGGAAGTCCAACGAAGAGGCCATCGTCGCCAAGTACGGTGAGCGTTGGTTCCGCATGTGGATGATGTTCCTTTCCTGGTCTGTCATCATCGGCGCCCAGGGCAGTTCCACCGTGTTCATGATCACGCTGGCGAAGAACACCAAGCTCGACAAAGAGTCGGTGAGTGCCGAAGAAGCTGGCGCCGTACCCTACAGCCGCGAGAAGCGCTGGATCGGCAAGAAGACGGTCGCCACCCAGCAGTAGCCACTCTCTACCGATAGAGACTCGAGCGGAAACGCTCTCGCACGGCCCTGCCCACCTTTGGTGAGCGGGGCCGTCGTGTTTTGGGCGTCGTCAGAACGAGGGGGGCGCGGCGATTGCCGGGTGGTGTAGCCATTCGCGCCATGAGACGGAAGGGTGAACGCGGCAATGCGCGGGTGGCGCCGGCTGTGCGCTCCGACCTACTGGCGATTCGCTGATAGTGCGCAGCAGACGGAAGGGTGAGCGCCGCGATTCGCGGGTGGAAGCAGCTAATAGCGCACCACTGCGGGGCGAACGCGCCTGGGCGTGATGGGATTGGCGTGCGCCCGTCGAGATCGTCGCCGGGACTCCGGCTAGTTGTCGGCAGTTCCTGGTGAGAGGAGCGCGGTCAGCGCAAGCTCCGAGGGGCGTTGCCACTGATTACCGAATGGGGGGATCGGCTGGATGAGGATCCCCGATGAGCTGAGTTTCCCGTGCCTCCGAGGGGCGCCCTACTCGATGTGTACGCCATTGATGTTGCCCCCGTCATCGACCATGTGAGCTGAGCCGTCCATGAACATGGTAGTTCCTGGGATGGCAATGTCACCGGGACCGAACGCCAACTGGACGATATCTTCCTGCTCGAAGGCGGATCCGTTGGAGCCGTCGTTGGTAAACGAAACGACGAAGCGCTGGGTGATGGGGTTGACGCTGATGCCGTCGATATCGCGGTCGTCATAGGAACTCTGTACCGCCACACGTGTATACACTCCGCCGCTATGACGGATGATGTCGCCCTCATCGAAGTCGACGTCGCCGGTGATGATCGTGCCCCGTCCACCCAGGGAGAAGTATACGTCGCCGTTGGCCATGATGTGCGCCGCGTCCAGGCTTACATCGCAGCCGATCCCTCGGCAGTCGATCCCTCCGGAGATGTCCAGCCAAAGGCTCCACGTGGCGCCGTTGTACAGCCAGAGCTCGTGTTCGAGTACGTCATCTTGATCCGGAAGCGAGCCGCTGCGATCGAAGGAGACGACGAGATCCCCGCCATAGGATGCGATGGCGTCCATGTTGTCTTTGCGATTGCCGCAAAGCCAGCCGCAGTCGAACTCGGCGTCGAGGGACGAGGATTCGTTACTGAACTCGAAGGTCGCCGGGTCAAAATCGCTCACCGCGGCGTCTTCTGGGTCAAACAACCCGCTGGTTTCGACTGCCTTGAATTCGCTCTCCGACGTGAGATGCATACGGACCGTCACAATCGTACACATTTGTGTCTCGGTCACGCACTGCTCTCCAGGGTCGCAATTGGCCACTGACGAGCAGCCACCTTCATAACAAACGTCATCGGTGCAAGTGACGTCGTCCGTGCAGTCATTTGAATTGTTGACTGTATAGCAACCGGTGAGAAAATCGCCGTTGGTGGTGTCGCAAGAGTTGGTGGTGCAAATGTTTTGATCGTCGCAGTCCGCCGGTGTCGGAGTTCCCGAGCCGCAACTACCGCCCACGCAGCGGTCCTCGTGAGTACAAGAATACCCGTCGTCGCAATCATTGCTGTTGTTGGTGACGACGCAGCCCTGGGCGGGGTCACAGGTATTCGTGGTGCAGTTCTCTGTGTCGTCGCAGTAGCCGTTGTCGGGGCTGCCTCCGCATATCCCCGCGTTGCACGTATCATTGTTGGTACAAGCCACGCCGTCGTCGCAGTTGGCGGTGTTCAACGTATATTCACAGCCAGAACCGCCGCACACGTCGTCAGTGCAGGGGTCGTCATCGCTGCAGTCCGTGTCGCTTGTGCAGTCGGTGCAGCCGCCTGTGGGCGGACAAAATTGCCCACCGCTGCACGTGTCGGTCCCTTTGCAAACGCCGGCCAAGCAAGCGTTATCCATCGTGCACGTCGGGTTGTCGCTGCAAGACCCTGTGTCGTCTGCGGGATTGGAGCAGCCGAAGACGGTGTCGCAAATGTCAGCGGTGCAGGGGTTGCCGTCCGAGCAGGAGCCCTCTGTCGGTACGCCGACGCAAACCTTGCTTGAGCATGTGTCTGTGGTGCACGCGACGCCGTCGTCGCAGCTAGCAGTATTGCCAGTGTTTTTACAGCCTTCGGTCGATGTGCAGGCGTCGTCGGTACAGACGTTGTTGTCGTTACAGACGTTGTTGTCGCCAACGCCGGAGATGCAGGTGCCGCCCACGCAGTGATCTCCGCTGGTACAGGCGACGCCGTCCGTGCATTCGCCCGCATCGAGATCGGTACTGCTGCAGGTTCCGGCGGAGCAAACATCCGATGTGCAGGGGTTGCGGTCATCGCAGTCAGAATCCGTCCGGCAATTGGAACAGAAACCGGCGATGCAGCTCTTGCCGTCTGTGCAGGTGTCGGTGCCGACACAGATTCCGGCATCGCAAGTATCGCTGGTCGTACAGCTGCTGCCGTCGTCGCAATTGCCATCAATGGGAACGTTGTCGCAGAGTCCGGCGCCGGTGCACGCGTCGCTGGTGCACGCGTTGCCGTCGTCGCATTGCTGATCGGTGATGCAGTCGACAATCACCTCGTCTACCGTTCCCGCATCGCCGGTGCCGCCGGAGCCCGCGAAATTCAGCATGCCGCCGGTTCCGGCGCTGCTGTCGGGGACAAAGCCGACGCCGCCGGAGCCTAGGAGCCCGCCGCTTCCTCCGCTTCCGGTGCCATACTGCCCCCCGTTTCCGCCTGTGGTGCCTGTGTTTGGGTCGGTGCCGCTGATTGGCGTACCGGCCTCGGAACATCCGTAAGCGAGAGCGAAAACTACCGTGCTGCAGCCGAGTTGAAACAAAAATTGGGACGAGCGCATGGTCTGGACCTTGTTTATGTGAGGCAGGTTAAGGGGAGGTCGGGGTAGTTTATCAGAGCGAGCTGGGCTCGCGTTGTGGCGGCACGAATCAAAATTAAGTGATGCGGGAGTAATCCCGGGCGATCGGATTGTTGCCCTAGCCCGGTCTACTGCCAGCGGACAGATGTGTTGCCCATTGAAAACGGAATCGGACGATCCGGAGGCTGGCAGGCGAATTGGGGCTCTATTTTGGCGCCTCTGGGTCGAGGGACGGCGGCGGCGCGATAGCGCTATGGTTGAGATCAGTCCTCTAGCTCGAGTTTCATGGCGAGGTTGTGGGAGCGTTGGCTGCTGATCCCGTGGTTTAGTTTCGCCAGCGAATCTCGCAGTTGGACGAGTTTCTTAGGACCGAGAATCGCCTCGTATTCGCTCCAGATCTCGTCGATCACTACTAAGGAGTCGCGCATAAGAGCGATTCCAGATTTTGTGAAACGCACGAGGCGGGCTCTGCCATCTGCCGGATCGGGGATGCGCTCGACGTAGCCGATGCCTTCGAGCTCTTCCACCAGCTTGCCCATGGCTTGTTTACTGATGCCAGCCCGGGAAGCGAGCGATGTCAGGCGAGCGCCAGCCTGGGGCAGGTTGGCCACCGCTTGGAAGTGGACAGGCCGAGTTGTGTGCCCGCGGCGGCGCAGGCCTTCGCGGAACTGCTCTCGAATATCGAGAGATAAGGTCTGAAGGGGGCCGAGCAGACTCTTTGAAGCGGTCGCGGCTCGCGCCTGATCGAGACCGGGGACGGGGCCGGGCCGCTTGGAGGGCTTCTTTTTTGATGTCCGACGGGGAGCACGCGCCATTTTGGCGAACTGTATCGGCGGCGGCCCTGGTTCGTCAACGCCATCAATAATCGCTGAATATTGGGAACACCGTAGTAGAGAGGTGGAATAATGTCCGCATTCTCAGGGTTTACCTATTGAAACACTACCTACCATGGGGTAGGTAGTGTTTGCGCGGTCAGGCCGAGGGTCTACCCCAGTAAAAAGGACACACATGAAAGCCGCCATCTTAGGTGCCACTGGCAGCCGTCTCGAAATCCAGGACCTCTCCCTCGATGGGCCAGGACCCGGCGAGGTACGTATTCGGATGCGCGCGGCCGGCGTGTGTCATTCAGATCTCTCTTGCATCGAGGGGCGGATGCCGGCGCCGACACCCAGCGTGTTGGGTCATGAAGGGGCAGGGGTTGTTGTCGAAGTCGGGACAGGCGTGACTCGCGTGAAGCCTGGGGACTCCGTGATCATCGCCTGGGGACCGCCCTGTGGCAGCTGCGCCTATTGTGGATTTCACCAGCCCAACCTTTGCGAAAAGGGCATGGCGAAGACGCGCATGCCCCATTTTCGATTGGGCGAAACACCCGTGATGGCGACGATTGGTACGGCGACCTTCTGTGAAGAAACCGTCGTTCCCGAAATATCGGCGATCAAGATCCCCAAAGATGTGCCTTTCGACGTGGCAGCGCTCATCGGATGTGGCGTGACGACTGGGGTGGGCGCGGCGATGAATGGCGCGAAGGTGACGCCAGGCTCGAACGTGGTGGTGATCGGAGCTGGCGGTGTCGGAATCTCGGTGATTCAGGGCGCGAAGATTTGCGGCGCGGCAGAAATCGTCGCGGTGGATCCGGTAGAGAGCAAGCGTGAGTGGGCGAAGCAGTTCGGAGCGACCCACGCCATCACACCGGATGAGTTGCCGGAGCTACAGGCAAAACTTACACGGCGACTGGGTTTCGATTACGCCTTCGAGGTAGTGGGCTCTGCGGCGACAGTTCGTGGCGCATGGGATGCCACACGGCGAGGAGGGACCACAACGATTCTGGGCGTCGCAGCGATGGACCAGATGGTTCAGTTCAGCGCTATGGAGATTTTTTATTCGGAGAAAACGCTGCGAGGGAGCGTGTACGGTTCGGCAGACGTTCGCACCGAGTTCGGGCGGCTGATCCGCCTATACCAGGCGGGGCGGTTGGACTTGGAAGCGATGATTACCAAGCGTTTCGAGCTCGATCAAATCAACGATGCCTTTGACGCATTGAAGGCCGGCACGGTCATACGCAGCGTGATCGAGTTTCCGGCGTAGTCGTGCAACTTCTGCAATCGGTTGCGAACGCGGCGCGGGCTGAAAGGCTCGGCTGCAACCTATGCTCGAACGGCGAATCCACCATTGGACGCTGAAACTTAGGAGCCCGATATGGGTAACTCTTCCGATAACAACGTTTACAAGAATTATATCGACGGCAAGTGGGTGGCTACGCCCGACACATTTGGCATCATCAATCCGGCTACGGAAGATATCGTGGCGGAGGCTCCCAACGGAACCCGCGAGGATATGAAGATGGCTATCGCCGCCGCGCGTCGTGCATTCGACAAGGGGCCTTGGCGCCAAACCACCCCCCAAGACAGGTCGAAAATTCTTCACCGTATCGCTGACCTGCTGCATGAGCGCCGGAGAGAGTTCCGGAAGCTGCTCATCGAAACACACGGTTGCGAGTGGGTGACCCACTACATCAACCTGAAGATGCCGGTTCAGCTCCTCCGCTACTACGCCGATCTCGCGCTTCGCTTCGAGTTTGATCAGATGCTGCCATTGGGTACGGCGCCCACTCAGAACGGCACCATGGCTGTTAGTTCTATGGTGCATCGTCAGCCTGTTGGTGTTTGCGGCTTGATTCCTACGTGGAATTTCC
Organism: Polyangiaceae bacterium; assembly: GCA_013214025.1. GTDB lineage: Bacteria > Myxococcota_A > Polyangia > Polyangiales > Polyangiaceae > JABSRN01. Next base: position 4,718 of record JABSRN010000088.1, on the reverse strand, counting down.
CGCTGTACGTGACAGTGCAGAAGTTTGGTCCGCTCATTGCCGCAGGCTGCACTGGAGTGACGAAGCCATCGCCTTTCGGTCCGCTTGTCGACTTGTTGTTCGCCGAATTGGTGGAGGAGGCGGGCGTACCGGCGGGCGTCTACAACGTCGTTGCTGGAGAGTCGCCGGATCTTGGAATCGAACTGGCCGAAAGTCCGAGCATCGACAAGATCAGCTTTACCGGCTCTGTCGAGACGGGCAAACGGATCATGAGCAGTGCGGCAGCCACTCTGAAACGAGTCCATTTGGAGCTCGGCGGAAAGTCCGCCAATTTGATATTGGACGACTGGAATCTCAACGAGGCAGCACCGTATGCGGCCTCACCGGCTTTTTTTCACGCCGGCCAGGGCTGCGCGATGAATACGCGGGTGTTGGTGTCCCGCGCTCGACACGACGAACTCGTCGAAAAAATGAGCGTGTTCGTTCAGGCCTTCGTTCAGATCGGCGATCCGAATGACAAAAGCGTAATGCTCGGGCCCCTTATTCGTGAAGAACGGCGCGCGGCTGTTGAAAAGTACATTTCGACGGGTAAAGCAGATGGCGCGAGGCTCGTCTGTGGCGGACGCCGGCCGGAACATCTGAAGAAGGGATACTTTCTCGAGCCCACGATCTTCTCCAACGTCACGAACGATATGCGAATCGCGACCGACGAGATTTTTGGCCCCGTTGTTAGCGTCATCCCCTACGATAGCGTCGAAGAGGCCGTTCAGATCGCGAACGATTCGAGCTTTGGCCTCTTCGGTGGAATATTGACTAAAGACACTGCGCGAGCGATTGAGATCGCGAAACAAATTCGTACAGGTGGCGTGTCTATTGGCGGAGCGCTTAACTTGTTGGAAGCACCATTCGGTGGATTCAAACAATCAGGCATCGGACGCGAATGCGGAGAGTTCGGCCTTCACGAGTACCTGGAGGTTCAGGCTATCTCGTGGGGCAGCGGCGGCTGAGGAAATAGCTGAGGAATAGAACATGACGGAAACAACCCCCCCGACTATCAACGATCTCTTTGGCGGCAGTGAGCTGGACCCGTTGCCCAACCCTCATCCGGTTTGGTCACGACTCCGGCGCGAAACGCCCATACTTTACGTGAAGGGCATGATCTACGAGTTCTATCTCGTCACCAGTGCTGAGCTCGCGCACGAGGTAATGGCCAACGACACAGTGTTTTCCAACGCGGTCTATGCCGAAGGCGTGGGCATGGTGTTGGGTAAGACGATTCTGGAGATGGATGGCAAGGCTCACTTGGATCACCGGAAGCTCGCTAGCCCGTTTTTGTCTCCGAGTGCGTTGCGCGGAAAGTTTGAAGTCGCGGCCAACAAGATCGCCAATGACTTGATCGATGAGTTCGTCGACAAGGGAGAGGCGGACTTGATTTCTGACTTTACCTTCACCTACCCGCTTCGCGTGTTCACTACGATTCTAGACCTGCCGATTGACGACTACGAGCAGGTGCACCAGTGGGCCATCGATCTTTGTCGCGTCGTGAGTGACCCATTTCTTGGAATGGACTCAGGCGCTAAGTTCGCGGCGTATCTCGCTCCTGTCGTAGCGGAACGCCGCGGTGGCTCGGGCACTGACTTGATCACCATGTTGTGCAACTCTGAAGTCGACGGGGAGCAGCTATCTGATGAGGCGGTCGTCAACTTCCTACGCCTGATGATCTTGGCTGGGGCAGAGACCACATACCATTTGCTGGGTTCGGTCATGTTCGGTCTACTCAAGAACCGCGATCAGTTTGATGCGGTGTTGGCGGACGAAAAACTCGTACGGTCCGCTATTGACGAGGGACTACGATGGGAAGCACCGGTTCAGATTGTGTCTAGGGTCGTTACCCAGTCCTTCGAGCTCGGGGGGGTACAGTTGAAGGAGGGCGACAAGATCCACGTTTCTCTCGGTTCGGCGAACCGCGACGAAAAGCGATATCCCGATCCCGATCGCTTCGACATTTACCGAAACAACGAACCAGCCCACGAGGCTTTCGGTCACGGTCGGCATTTCTGTATGGGATCGCGGGTTGCCTATTCCGAGTCTCAGATTGCCATCAGTACGCTTCTCAAGCGGCTGCCGAACCTTCGACTGAAAGAAGGGGAAGAATGCGGAATCTTCGGCTTCTCCTTCCGCAGTCCCGACCGCCTACCGGTCCAGTTCGGCTGAGCCGCACGGGGGGGGAAGTGGGTGGATCTGCGCGGGAGAAAGCTACGGGCTGGCCGTGGGCGAGCTGCCTCCGGTCACTCCGCGAAGCAGCGACGCTCGCTCGGAGCTCTCGGTGATGCCGGCTTCGATGAGCTGGGCCACGGCCCACTTGGCGGCTTCGCCGTAGGTAGCGAAGACCGCGTAGTTGTGCTGGTCGCGATCGCCCAGCTGCTGCAAAATCCAGAGGACGGAAGTCATGAGGCCTTTCGCGTAGGCGGACTCCAAGACGATTGCCGTTGCGACTTGATAGCGACCGAGGTCCTCGTATATTTTTGACAGACCGGACTGTATGACGGTTCGGACCGATCCTGTCAGTTTGCTGGACGAGCCGCGAGCGTCGATGATCAGCGTGAATCGACGCTCCCGTTTTAGCACACGGGTCATGGCGTCGAACATCCGCTCGAAGTCCTGGTCGAGCATCGGGCTGGCGTTGATGTCGAGGGTGACTACAGGCCAGTGCTCGACTGACGATCGGACTCGTGTTGTAGACATCGGAATACGGGAACAGTGGTCAAGCTGGCCGCGTGGGCAGGCTGTCTGGCCTAGTGTACCCGATTTGGACCGATGGCAATGAACCGTTTCAAATTGGGTAGGGCATTAGCCCACCTCTGGAATCGGCCGTTGTTCATGCCGGGGCCGCTGTCCCGTCGAGGCGATGATTGCCCCCTTAGCCATTGGCCAGTTGAAGGGCTCAGACCCGCTCGCTCGTGAACGAGTCGACGGTGACGGTTGGGGGTTTTGGCGGGGTTAGCTGTTCTGCAACTACCCCGGAGCCGAACCAGTTCAACCGAACGAGCTGCATTGGGCGAAGCAGCTAAAAAACACGGAGGACGCGGCTCCGCCAAGGCGGCGCTGGAGCCTGAGGATCCTACACAAATAGCTTGCTGTCGGATCCTCAGGATCGGGGGCCCCAAACCAAATGCACAAAGAGATAGGAACTCGTGCAAAGGGGCGTCGCAAGAAGCGAAGAAAGCCCCCTCACTTCATGTGGGGGCCTTCGAAGCGATCGCCAACTGGCGCGATTCTCTATCGTGCGCGAGAGAGGACTCGCGGTCTCCAGACCTTGCGGCGTAAAGAGCGGAGCTGACTAGTGGCCAGCGGGGGTAGCTCCGACATCGGCGGGTAGCCCGTCTACCGTCGGCGGTGGCCGCACGCCATGCCCAAAATCCCGAGACAAATCGCTCCTCACGCTCGGCACGCTTCTCGCGGAGCGAAACAGCGTGCCCGCCGCCCTCGCAGTTTTCGCAGAGTCACGTGCAAGCCCCAAGTATCGGCCACGCCGTCCCGAAGACAGCGTGCTGCATCGTATCCTCCGAGAGCATCTCAATAGCTTCTTGTCGGAAGCCCGTGACAACCATGCACGCGGCTTACCCAAGTACGTCGAGCAAGAGTTTCGCGCTTATCTTGAGTGCGGCATTCCAGCGTACGGTTTTGCGCTGGCCCATTGTCGTGATTGCGGCCTGGACATCGTTGTCGCCTTTTCATGCAAGAAGCGAGGGGCCTGCCCCAGCTGCAATGCGCGCCGCATGAGCAACACCGCGGCCAACCTCGCCGATCGCGTCTTCCCAGACGAGCGTGTGCGTCAATGGGTCCTCACGGTGCCGTTCGAGTTGAGGCTATTGCTCGCATCCCGCGCGGACGCACTGACGCTGGTCAGTCGGGTATTTGTGGATGAGATATTTCGCTGGCAACGAGCACGGGCGGCTTCAACCGGAGCCTTGAAGAGTCGAGGTGGAGCCGTAGCGTTCCACCATCGCTTCGGGGGCAGTCTTAACTTGCACGTGCATTTTCATGTTTGTGTTTTGGACGGCGTCTACACGGCATCTGACGACGGCGGGCCGGGTCGATTCTTGCCAGCGCCGGCACCAGATGCGATGGATCTTCAGGAGATCACTCAGACCGTTCATGTACGGGTGGTGCGTTGGCTGAGAAAGCGCGGTCTCCTCGCCGATTTCGATGACGATGGGTCGCCGGTCGAACCATCGGAGCCGAGCGCGCTAGACGCCTGCCTCCAGGGCTCACTCGGGGTCGGAAAACTGGTGGAGCTAAAGGAGCCGGGGGTGTTGAGCACTGGGGAATCGCAGCAGTCGGACGAAGCCCCCGCGCCACGGATTCGAGAGCGCGGCCGTCATGCTCGGGATGGCAACGGCTACAGCATTCATGCGGGAGTGGTTGTTGAGGTTGGCGATGCGGCGGGACGCGAGCGACTGTTCCGATACTGCGGTCGTGGCCCGTTCGCGCTGGACCGATTGAGCGTCAGTCGAGAAGGGTTGGTCGTTTACAAGGTACGCAACCCGTGGAAACGCAGCCAGACGCACCGGGTGATGACGCCGCTTGAGTTCTTAGCGAGGATGAGCGCATTGATACCGCCCCCGCGCCATCCACTGGTGCGCTTCCACGGCGTGCTGGCACCACACTCGGCGTGGCGAAAGCAGATCGTGCCAGCGTCAGTCTCAGCATCAGCGGCAAGCGAGCCGAGCTGTGAG
>JABSRN010000087.1 GCA_013214025.1 Polyangiaceae bacterium | reverse complement strand
TCACTGATTCCGTCATCATGATCGCCGAGCAATCTGGGGAGTGAGTTGAGGTTTACTTCTGCTTGCGCGTCTTTCGTTTCGAGTCGCCTGTCAGTTCACACTTGTACGCGGAGTGGACCAGTCTATCCAAGATCGCGTCAGCGATTGTCGGTTCTCCGATATAGCCGTGCCACTTGGATATCGGCAGCTGGCTTGTAATTATCGTTGAGCTTTTTCCGTATCGGTCCTCCAGTATTTCGAGGATGTCGCGACGGTGGCTGTCCTTTAGTGGCGTCAAACCCCAATCGTCGATGAGCAATAGTTGCGCCTTCTCGAGACGAGCCAGGAGTCGTGCATACGAGCCATCCGCCCGTGCCAACGTTAGTTCTTCGAGGAGACGTGGCAGACGTTTGTAAATGGTTCTGTGCCCGCGACGGCAGGCAAATTGACCGAGTGCACAAGCCAGGTGGGTTTTCCCCACCCCGGTCGATCCGGTGATCAACACGTTCATATGTTCGACCAGCCAGCGTTCCCCGCGCAGTTGCGCAACGGTTTCCTTAGGCAGTCCGTTGGCGGCGGATGCACGCACGTCCTCGATGTTGGCGTTCGGGATTCTCAACTTCGCATCCCGGAGCAGTCGCGCTAGCTTGCGGTTCTCGCGATGCAAGTGCTCCGCATCTACGATAAGACCAAATCGGTCATCGAACGGCATCTCCAGCATGCCGTTCGATTTGTTCTGCTCTAGCCAGCTCTCCGCCATGACGCCGAGCCGCATCGCGATCAGTTTCTCTTCGGTTGGTGTGTTCAACATTTGGTTCCTTTGTTAGTGGTAGTATTCAGATCCCCGCACGTTCTCGTGAGGTGGAATGTTCGAGCAGTCGCTCTCGTTCTCGTCGACTGCCTCCAAGCCGTTCTTCAGCATCGTCGCTACATGACGGTAGGAGCGCACCCCCAGTCCCACCGCCCGCGAGCTTGCTTGCTCAAGTCGTACTTTGCCGTATGTTCGTTCTAACGCTTGCAGACCAAGACAGGACCGGTACCCCATCTCTGGATGGGGCCGGTCGCTCAGGATCAGTTGCACCAGCGCCCCCGTGTTGCGGCCGACGGTGTTGCCCCATTCCACCAGCTTGTTTGGAGTCCACTCGCTATGCGCACGATGCGACGCCGGCATGTGCTCAGACGCAGTGCTCGAACCGGAAAACGGCGCTCCACGGGCATGCGACGCGACTCGCTTGCCGCCTCGAAACACTTGTATCGCAGTACGAGTCGCGCGGATCTCCACTCGCTCTTTCACCAGGCGGTAGGGCACCGAGTAGCTGTGGCCATCAAACGTCACGTGATAATCCATGCCAACACGAGCATGCTTCCACTCGCCGTACTCAAAGGCTGTGGACGGCAGTGGCTTCAAGTGCGCCTTTTCGATGCGCTCGAAGAGTTCGTTACGGCTCTCTCCACCGTACTTTTTCATCGGTCGATTGTTCAGATCTTCGAGCAGTTCGGCGATCCGCCGATTCAGAGCTGCCAGACTTGAAAATGTTTCGTTGCGGACACGAGCTAGTATCCAGCGTTGAGCGATTTGCACCGCCACTTCTGCTTTCGCCTTGTCCTTCGGTTTCAGTGGTCGTGCCGGGATCACCACCGTGCCGTAGTGTCGCGCGCAATCTGCGTACGTACGGTTGGTGAGCGGCTCGTAGGAGCATGACCCTCGCACCCCGCTCTTGAGTTGATCCGGGACGGTCACGCCGACAACTCCACCGAAGTATTCGAATGCTTTCACGTGGGCAAATATCCAGTCCGGCAATCGCTGACTCTCGGTCGCTATCGCAAACGTCTTGTTCGATGCGCCCAACGTTGCGACGTACAGCTCGACGAAGCGCTCTTCGCCGTTGCTTGGATCGACCACACGAGGCCGCTTGCCGGAGTAGTCAACGAACATCTTCTCTCCCGCACGATGCACCTGTTTCATCGAGGGCGACGCCGCTTCCTTCCAGCGACGATAGTGATCGCAGAAAGTCGTGTAGCTACAGCCAGCCGGGTGCTCCTCCAGGTACTCTAAATGGAGCAGCGCTCGTGTTACACCCAGACGCTTCAGCTCAGTGTGGATCCACGCTCCTGCTGGCAACGTCGTTCGCAAGCCGTCCTTGCTTCGATCACCGTAAAGCCGAATATCGAGTTCGGCTTCGTCTTGCGTTATGACTTCCTCAAGCGTTAGCCCGACGGCCTTCGCCCGAGCGATCACTCCGCCGACCGAACCTGCGCTCACGCCGAGACTCGACGCCACCTGTCGGTGCGTTAGCGTCGTCTCGAATTTCAGTCTTAAGATCTCTTTGATTCGTGCCATGTCCAGCCGTGGGGTTCCCATGCGAATTCCTTTCGTGAATCCGCATTCTTCCCCCGACCGCTCGACCGATCACCATCCGTAATGGCTGATCATGATGCCGTAATCCGTGATCACGATGGCCGAAAAGGCTGATCACGATGCCGTAATCCGTGATCACGATGATCCGTAACGGGTGATCACGATGGCCCGAAATCCGCATGCGCCGGCAGCTGCGTACCGATGTCGTATTACCCAGCTCTCTCCGTATGTCAGTAGACGCCCACGTCGGCGAGCAGAACACGCCGGACGAGCAGAACACGGCAAACTCCCCGACAGTTCTTAACCCAGGCAACATCTCAATCGTCGCACACGGCGGCCATCGACCGGTCATGCAACGGGTTCATTAGCGCTTGGGCGAACATCGCGCCGAGCAGCACCAACAGCATGTCCCATTGGGCGTCCCAGATGTCGCCCTGGGAACCGAGAAAGTCATCGCCAACATCGGACGATACGAGCAGTGCGACCCACCATTCGAGCAGCTCCCAGAAGGCGCCGATGGCCAGCGCCACGGACGAAACGGTGAAGTACAACCACGCTCCGCGTTTGACGCCAATCACCCGCAGGTAAATTTCGCGAATGGCGAAGGCCGGACAGATGCCGAGCACCAGATGGCCAATGCGATCGTAGTGATTACGACTCAAATCGAACGCGGTCATCGCCCAATTGCCCAGCGGTACTTTGGCGTAGGTGTAAACTCCGCCGTAAACGAGCACCAACACGTGACAGAAGATCGCGATGTAAACGACGTTGGAGAATCGGAAGCGCTTGAAGATGGCCGCGAAAATGCCGACCTCAACCAGCCCCGGCACTACCTCGAGGGCCCAACTGAAACGCCCGGCGGGTGGGTCGATAGCCGTGACGGCGCAGATCCCAAGCAGCACGAAGAATAGAGCGACCGGCGGGCGCTGATGATTAGCGGGAAGGGTCAGGGGCGGCACAGAACCGCAACGTAGCACTGAATTTAGCGCCCGCTATCTACAGAAGACAGACGCCGGCGTACTCCTTGTGCCATCGACCGCGTCGACTTCTGCCGTCTCGCCGCACGCTGTCGCAAGCAACGCGAACAGACTCGTGGACAGTGTGACGCTTCGGTAGGTCATGTCTCG
>JABSRN010000086.1 GCA_013214025.1 Polyangiaceae bacterium | reverse complement strand
TCTTTTTCAGCCGACGCTCTCGCCGCGGATCGCCGAGCTCAGAACCGTCAAACTCAGTCGCCACATCCCCCGCCAGCCACTCCCCGGAATTCATGAACAACGGTAGATCATGCCTGATCGGCAATTACTACTTCTGTATGATCATGAGCCCAGCGGGGGCGGACGGCTTCGCTCGTCCCCTCGGGCTCGTAGCTGGCCTCGCCGAAGGCGAAACGCCGCAGATCCGAAGGAGGGAGGACCTAATGATAAGGAAATCGTCAGCAGAGCCAGGCTTGACGAAAGGAGCGAAGCAATTGCCCCTCACTCAAGGGGGGCAATTGAGTAGCGATCGTCAAACAGGCTCGTCAGTGGTCTTGCGCCGGAGGTCTTGAACTCCGGCGCAAGACCACTGACGATTTCTCCTGCATGGCTTTGGCGGCTAGCACTCCCATGTAGCGCATGGCGATGCGGATCATGTCGGTTTGGGGCATGTACTTGTCGAGGGGGACGGGGGCCGTCGCGACGACTCGCCCTAGTAACAAATAGTGTTCGGGGACGGCGGCGATGCGGTGTCCGGAACCCAGGGTGTGGAACTCTTCGGCGATGTAGCTGAGGTGGTTCTGTAGGTGGGCGACGATGTCGTTCCCGGATTTGAAGTACTTGAAGATCTCGTCCAAGAACAACACTCCCTTGTCCACCCAGAGGTGAAGGCTGTCTTTGGTGTGCATCCGGGTGCGCAGGCCTTGTTCCCAGAGGGCTTCGGTCACACTGCGGCTTTCCCCCTGGAGGTATCCGTTGACGATGTCGACGATGCCGGTGCGACCGTTTTCTGGAAGCTCCTTGGTGCAACCAAAATCGAGCATCACCAGTACGGCATCGCTGTCCGGGTCCAAGGGGTTGGCGTCCGTTACTAGGAAATTCCCGGGGTGTGTGTCCGCTTGAAAAAACCCGTGATAGGCGATGGTGTAAAATAGCGATTCCACCAAGCTGGAGAAGACAAGGTCTTTCTTGCCGCCGGGCACTTCGGGATCGGCGTACCACTCGCTGAGGCGGTGGGCTTCGATGTACTGCATGCAGATGACCGCCTCGCGGCAGTGATCTTCGTACAGTTCGGGCACGATCACGAGGGCCTTCTTGCGTAGGCCTCCCAGCTGCTCGTACATGCGGCGGTGGTTTTCCGTTTCGTGTTCGTAATCCAGCTCTAGGCTGATGTACTTGACGAACTCTGCGATTATCGCTGGGTGGTCGACGCCGGTGCGTTCATGATGGATGACGTATTCGAGCACCATGACGAAGAACGGCAGCAGTGTTCTGACGACGGCAAGATCAGCCTGAAAATACCTATCGATACCTGGGTACTTGACCTTGATGACCGCGTTTCGGCCATCTTTCAGTGTGACCCGGTGGACTTGACCGATGGAGGCGCAGGCGAGGGGCTCGGGATCGAATGCAGCGAATACTTCTTCGACGGGGGCGTTGTATTGCTGGTGGATGCGGGCGCGTACGGCGGGCTCGGAGGCGCTGGGGTTGCGGTCTTGCATCTTGACCATTTGCGCGAGGTACGGCGCGGGCAAGAGCACGGCTTGGGTCGATAGGAATTGCCCGATTTTGACGTAGACGCCCTTGAGCGTCACGAAGGCGTCGTACAGACGTAGCGCATTTCGCTCGTGGGTGTCCCGGAGTTTCCGTGGGCGTTCGTCAACAGCCAGAGCTGGCCAAATGACGAGGCCAAACCAGACGTAGCTGATCAGAAGTTGGGAAAATAGGAACGCCGCGGCAACGGCGCGGAAAGGACGAAATCGGAGCATCGAGAGGTCGGGGGCAGGGGGGCTCAGTCTAGCCTGGAGTCACTGCCACGCCGCACAAAAGCACGGCGTTCAACACGGCACAAAAGCGAACGTCTCGGCTGTCGTGCCGGCATATAAGCGGGCGGGCTGTGGCGCGCGGGCAAAAAAGCAAAAGGGCCACGGCTCTTACCGCGGCCCCCGGGCCTATGACGCGGGGCGCGGCCCGCGCTGTTCGGTATTTATAGCGGGCACCAGCAGGCCGGAGCCGCAAAGTTACCGCTGTTCATCACGCTGGCGTGCAGCTCGACGTGACGTTTGTCGTCTTCCAGGTACTCGAGGGTTTGGCTGCCGCCTCCCACCAGGCTGATGTCATGGGCGCCCGTGACGTCCGCGCTCAGCTGGAAGTTCTTGGTGAAGTGCTGCACGAAGAAGTGGTCCTCGGTGGGCCTACCGCTACACCAGAGCCAGATGCCGCTGCACTCGGTCTCGCCGAACTTGTGCAAGGACGCACCGGCCGCATCCCAAGTGATGACGCCGTCACTCAGGGTGCCGGTCAGGTGTTTGTAGGTGCTGGCGTCGGCATGGCCGCTGTGGGGCTCGTCGTCGTCGGGATCGGGCAAGTTCAGGACCGTGGACTGGCAGCGATCCACCGCGCCGTCGACAGCACCCATCTCGGCCCAGCCCTCGGTGCTACGGGTGTATCCGCCATTTTCGGTCGCGTAGGCCCAGTCCAGGTGATAGCTGAGTAGTTCGACCTTGCCATCCATGGCGCCAGTGCCGGGGTCGTCCAGCTCGTAACGGATGCGCATTTCTCCGGAGACGCCGCAGCCTCCGATGGACGGGCATTCCCAATCAGGATTGGATACCGGAGGAGATTCCCCGACACTGCAGGCTCGGTTCCCGTTGCTGTTCTCGTCGACGTGCACGATGGTGCCCGTCAAATCGTAAGTGATGATGACCGCCTCGTCTCGGCAGCACACGCTCGGTTCGCCATTGCAACGGAAGTTGGCTTCCTCTTCGCAGGTTTGGTCGCAGCCGTCGCCGTCGTCTCGGCGGCTGTCGTCGCACTCTTCGTCGCCGATGACATTGCCGTCGCCGCAAATGGGCGTGCACACGGTGGGGGCGGGGCCGTCGCCGGTGCAGGAGTACCCGAAGTCAATCGCGCAAGCCGTGCAGCCGTCGTCGTCGTTATCGTTTCCGTCGTCGCACTCTTCGGCGCCGGGCTCGTAGGTGCCGTTTCCACAGGTGACGACACAGACGGACGGTGCTTCGCTGTTACACTCCCAGCCGTACTCCTCGTTGCAGTCGGCGTCGCAGCCCTCTACATCGCCGAGGCCGTTTTCGCAGCTTTCGCCCACGTCCAGCGTGAGGTTGCCGCAGATCTCGATCTGGCAAGTCGCGCTGCAGTCGTCGCCGCCAATGGCGTTGGGCGGATCGTCCTCGCAGGTTTCTTCTCCCGCTAGCTTGCAGTCGCCGCAGGTGGTGTAGCAGTCGCTGTCGCTGTCGCCGTCACACTTGAAGCCCCACTCGACCTGGCAAGCGGCGCTACAGCCGTCGCCATCGGCGAAGTTCTCGTCGTCGCAGGTTTCGTCGGCGCCGGCGAAATCGTCGGCTCCGCCGCCATCGCCGCTATCGCTGCCGCTGTCCAAATCACCGGCGTCCACGCCGCCATCGCCAGCAGACGAGCCGGTTTCGCTTGTGTTGATGAATCCGTCACCACAGTTGGCCGTGAGCACACAGCTCGTGTGGCGCGCTTGGTCTTCGTTGCAGTAGTCTTTTGAATATTGTACGCGGCAAGTAAAACCAGGCTCGGGAACGCAGCGGCTACTGCAGCCGTCGTCGTCGAGAATATTGCCGTCATCGCAGAGTTCGCTGGCTGCGGTCAGGCCATCGCCACAGACGGCGGCCGGTCCTGCGTCAGTGCCGCCGTTGCCGCCGGTTCCGATGGATGAGTCGGGAATCGTGGTGCCGCCGCCGTTGCCGCCGAAGGTCGAAATCTGTCCGCCATTGCCGCCGAATAATGTGCTGGCGCCGCCCGTGCTGTTAGCGCCGCCCTGGTTGCTGGCATCGAAAGGGGCCGTACCGGCCGTGCCTCCCGTGCCTCCCGTGTTGCCGTTCCCGGTGCTTGCAGTGATGGTGCCGTCATCCGCGCAGGCGATGCCCAGCGATAGGCCTAAGCCACAAAGAATAAGGGGGGTCTGAATTCGCATGTCATTCCTGTTGTTTCCCGCGCGCGACTGCATTTTTCACGATCTACGGGCCCGCGCAAGAGCGCTGATCCAACAGTTCGCGATGGGGGCCTAGGGCACCGCCGAGTTTCTAGTCAGAGCACTTTCTACTCAGCCGGGGTTCTAGTCAGACGGGTATTAAAAATAAGCAGATGTTGTTAAAGCTTGTTCTCGTCGGAGCGGCAAGTCCCGCTTTTATCGGCATTTTGTACGATCCGGGGCCACTCTGGTAGCCGGAGTTTCCGCGCGATTCTGCGGCATTGGCCGGGTCCGGGCGGCCGCCGCGAAGTCTGCTCTCTGCAGCTCGGGTGTTAGAGTCGGCGCCTGTGAGCGCGTCGAGTCGAGTCCGTCCGCTAGTGCTGGGGTGTTTGGTGTTCCACCTGGCGGCAATCACGGTGGCCAATCTTCCGGTCGACGGGGCTGTGGGCAAGTCGCTGCACGCTCCGTTCAACCATTACCTGGCGGGCCTGGGGCTGTGGCAGCGCTGGAACATGTTCACCACGGTGCCTTATTTTCATCACTTGGACGCGGTGGCGAATGCGCGCTTCACCGATGGCAAGACGCAGCACTTCGGTCCGCTCTTGCCCGAACTGAGCGCCTATCCTGATGCCAATCGTTTGCACGGGTTCTTCTTGCGCACGGCCTTTCCTAAGCCCCAATACGAAGCCTATGCCAAAACGTATGGCCGACGTTTGTGTCGTGCGATCGCCGAGCGTGCTGGTCGAAGCCCCGAGAGTGTCGAGGTCATCATCCTGGCCGATCGCTTGCGGCGTCTCGCCGAAGTTCGCAAAGACAACGTGCTCGGCAAGCGAGAGCGCGTTCGCATGGCGGTCACCCGCTGCGAAGAGGGCACCCCATGACTGAGCCCGGAGCCGTCAAGCTGACCGCCGAGGATAGGGCGACCGCCGAGGAGGGGAGGTCCTCTGTTCCCCTGCTCGGCGCCATCAACAATTGGTTTTTCGCCCCCGTCGATGCCCGAGCCTACGCAGCATTTCGGATTGGCTACGCGGCAGCAACGGCTTGTGTGCTTTTGGATTTGTGGCGGCTTCGACACACACTGATCGGACACGCCAGCATGATCGACAATGCCGGCGGTCACTGGGTTCGGGCACCGATCAATTGTTTTCTTTGGGTGCAGTCGTCTCCCACGGGAGTCTCGCTGCTGTTGGGCATCGCGCTGTTGGCCTGCCTGTTGTTGGGTTTGGGCATCGGCGTACGCCTCTCGGCGTTGGTGTTGTGGGTGTATCAGGTCAGTTTGGGCGCGGCCGTGCTGCCCGCCTACAGTGGTTTCGACGCGGTGTTACGGGTGTTGGCCATCGTGGTGCTGATCTCGCCCACTAGTTCGGTCTGGACCGTTCGGGCCCGTGACGGCGAGCGCCCTCCGACGAAGCTCCCACGATACGGGCTGCGATTGATCCAGTGGCAGTTCTTGCTCATCTACACCAGCACCGTGTGGCTCAAGGCGCCGGACATTTTTTGGCGGTCCGGCGAGGCGGTGGCTTATTTTTCCATGAGCATGTTCGCGCGGATCCCTGGCGCCCATCTGGCGAACTGGCCGGCGGTCTATACCTTCTTGACCTGGAGTACCTTGATCGTTGAAGCCGCTATCCCGTGGCTCATGTGGAAACGATCGACACGTCTGTTGGGGCTGGTGCTCGGACTGTCGTTGCACTTCGGCATTTCCCTGATGAGCAAGATCGGGCTGTTTGCGGTGGTGATGGCGCCTATGTATATGGCCTTCCTCGAAGCGCGAGACTTTGAAGCCATCAGCGCTTGGCTTTCGAAAAGCGCTGGGTTGTGGAGACGCTTCAGGATTTCGAGAAGGGACGGGCCGAATGCGGATACAGACTGAAAAACGCGGCGCGGTGCTGGTCATTCGGCTGGACGACGGCAAGGCCAACGCCATCGGTCCCGACTGGTGTGCCGAGTTGGGCACGGCCCTGGACGAGGCGGAGAGCGACGAGATTTCCGTCGTGTGTCTGCTCGGGCGGGACGGCTTTTTCTCCGGAGGCCTCGATCTGAAAGCGTTGCCCCAGCTGGGACCGGCGGAGGTGGGCCAGGCCTTCAAAGACTTCGTATCCACCATGCAGCGCGTGTTTCTGTTCCCGAAACCTGTGGTGGCCGGCTCCGTGGGGCACGCTATCGCCGGAGGATTCATGTTGTTCCTCGCGGCGGATTATCGCATCGCCCTAGATTCCGACGAACATCAGTACGGACTGAACGAGGTTCGGAATGGCATCCCCATTTTGGGTGCGACCGCGGCGATTTGCCGATGCGCGGTACCCGCGGAGTATCAAACGTCGGTGATTCAGTTTTCTGAGATGGGTAAGGCCCGAAGCTGTCACGAGCGAAAAATTGTCGCTGAGTTGTGCTCAACCCGAGAAGAGGTCGAAGCCGCGCTCTTCGCCAAGGCCGAGACGCTGTTGGCGGTCGAACGCGAAGCCTATCGGGCAACCAAGATCGGCCTCCGCTCGCCGTACCTGGTCTCTTCGGATCTCGCTCGCAGTGAGGCCCGTTGGGTCCCGTCCGGTGGCAACCCCCTCGCCCGTGTCGCCAAAAACTAGCGCCTAGTGCGCGATCCCCGCGCTAGGAGTGGGAGACGATGCCGAGGCGGCTTCGGAGATCGATGTATTCCATGCTGCCGGCGAAACGGAAGATCGCTTCCACGCGCTCTTCCGGCGCGACGGAGGCGGCCCCTTTCTGGGAAGCGCGAATGATAGAAACGGCGACCTCCAGATCGTTGCACATGAGGAAGGCGGCTCGGTCCGCTGTGTAGTCGACGCCGGCCATCCAACGCTTGATATCGAGCTCCTCGGCTTCAATCAGTTGCTTGACGAGTTTTTTCAGCTTCGCGCGAGCGTCGCCCTGGATGGTTTGAGCGAGGGCCGTGCTCGCGCCGCCCACGGCTTGTTTCAGCTTCGGCGGGATCGGGAATTTGGGCATGACCAGGCGAATGGCGGCGAACAGTACGGCCTTTAGGCCCGCTGACGACGGCATCAGGTGGCGAATGAAAAAGCCGGGCCGAAAACTGGTGAGGATGCGGGCGGACATGAACGCTCCGGCCTGTACCGCGACGGCGACGCCTAGCACCGCATCGCCCAGCACGAGGGCGGGCGGTGTCGTGTTGACGATGCTCAGTTCTCCTGCGATCTCCAACTTGCCGAGCAGGGGAGGTTCGGGGACGCCCAAGCAATCCGCCGCGTACACAATGGAGCGAACGGCGATTTCGTTGCTGGTAGACGCGTCGATGACGTCAGCCGGTGTGAAGCCGAGTTGGGGCGCGGTCTTGGCGCGGACTTTTAGGAAGGTCGCTTCAATCAGGGCGAAGACGCTAGTGAGCACGGTATTGACCTGCGGGTGGATCAAGCGGGTCTGCCAGTCCTCGTCGCTGATTCGATTCTGCAGGGTGGCGGCGTCTTCTGAGCGGAGACTGTTGAAGAAGGCACTTTCTTCGGCATCTGCTTGATCCAAAAGAGCCAAGGCTTGGCACATCGCCCAGGCGCCATCCGTGTGTTTGGCGTCGGTATAGAGTCCGCGGAGAGCCCGGCAGGCGTCGGGGTTGAAGCTGTCGCCGTCGAGGATGCGGTACTGGCTCTTCAGTGCCTGTTGTAGGTAGCGCCCGGTGTTCGCCGAGTACAGTTCGTACAAATGATGGTTGCGAGGCCAGTTGTCGGGTTCGATCTTCTGGGCGCTCTCGTATACGGCGATGGCTTGATCCACCTGCCCCAGGGTGTACTCGTAGAGCTCCGCGAGTTCCGTCAGAGTCGGCAACAGCAGGGCGTTGTCCTTGGAGTTGGCCGCGGCGCCTGCCGTCATTTTCAGAATGCTCTTCAGTTTTTCGAACTGGCCGGTACTGCGATAAATTTCGGCAGCTGTCTGCAGTCCGTCGGAGAAGTCGGGGACGAGCTCGATCGCTTGCTCCAACAGCTGCCCCGCGAGATTGGTGTCGCCCATCTCGCGTTTCGCCACCATCGCCGCGGTGTGCAGATACTTCGCCCGTTGCGGCACATCGTCGACGCCCTTGGCCAGTTTCAAGATGACCTTGATCAGCATGCCCCAGTCTTTGCCCTCGCTGTACAGCTGCATCAGCTTCGTGAGGATCTTGCGGTCGCCGCGGCGTTCGCTCAGGGCAAAGAGGTAGCTCTCGGCGGCGTAGTTGGGATCGCCGAGCTTGGCGGCGGCGAGGTCGCCGATCTTGATAAAAATCTCGACCCGGGCATCGCCCGTTTCCAACTCGGCTTGTTCGTACATCAGCCGCACGGCATCTTCCCACTGCTCCCGAGCTTCATGAATCTTCGCGATGGATTCGATCGGTTGCGGCGTGGTGGCGTCGAGACTGACGGCCCGCTGGAGCTCGCTGAACGCGATTTCGAGCTGCCCTGTGCGGCGGGCTGACTCGCCGAGTCGGTAGCTCAGGTGAGCCAAGTCTTCGTCGATCAAGCTGGATTCGAAGCGATGCCGGAGATCCGCATAAAGATCGTAGGCTCGCTGGGGAGCCGCGTGTTCGAAACAGATATCGGCGACTCGGAGCACGACTTCGTATTGGTCGTGGTCGCGCACCAGCCAGGCGTCGGCTGCGGCGAGCCCTTTTTGTTTTTGCCCGCTGGACAAAAGTGCCGTGGTGTAACGCTCGGACAGCCGGGAGGCGTCGAGCTTCGAGAGCGAATCGGCGTGACTGATGACCTGTTCGTAATGAGTGATCGCTTCGTTGAAGTTCTCTTCGTTGCTCGCGATGTCACCCAGCACTCGGAGCGCTTCGAGGTTGGTCGGATCGAGCTTCATCGCCGCGTTGGCGTTGGTGCGCGCCCGCTCGGTGTCATCCAGGCTGCTGAGACAGAGCTGAGCTAGCTGACCGCGTAATCTAGCGCCTTGAGCTTTGCCTTCGGTATCGGCGATTTCTCGCTCGAAGAGCTCGGCCGCTGAGTTCGGATCGCCCGTGGTCGTGTACGCAGCTCGCAATCGCTCTGCGATCTTTCGGTCACTCGGCATGGCATCGAGCGCCAGCTTGTAGTGTTCGATGGCCTCCTGGGGCAGCTCCTGATTGTCCAGCAAGGTCGCGGCACGCAGGTAGTGCTCGGCTCGTTCCGTATCGTTGCCGGCGGCTCGGGCCAGGGCATCGATGGCCTCGACCGCACGATCCGCATCCCCGCCTTGGGCCTGCAGCTTGGCAAGAGATTCGAGGGCTGCTGCGTGTTTTGGATCGACGTCGAGCGCTTCTTCGAGCACGGCGATGGCCCGTTCGGGGATGCCGAGCTGGTCGAGAACCGACGCCAGTTCGACCAGCTTGCTGAGGCGTAGACTGCGGTCGACCAGCAATTTTATGTGCTGTTCGAGCACGGGCAACAGATCTTCGTAGCGCTCGAGAGCGCGGTAGTGACGGCTGAGTCCAGCGAGAGCCGCCAGATGGTCGCCATCTAGATCGAGCACACAGGTCCACGCCGTGGCGGCGGCCTCGTGGTCCAGAAATTCATCGGCGGCGATGGTCGCAATGCGCTCGTGCAGAGTGATCTGCTGTCTCGGTGTGGTCGCAGCCGTCACCTGTTGGGTGAGGTTCTGCGCGAGTTCGTGGTAGCGGTGAGTGCGCGTATAAATTCGATCGAGGCCCCGGAGCGCGTCGAGCCACAGGGGGGATTCTTTGAGAGCTTCGCTGAATCGGGTTTCGGCCTCTTCGAGCCGGTCGAGTTCGTTTTCGTAGGTTACCGCGAGCGAGCAGAGGGCGGTGAGGCGCTCTTCGCCCCGCAGGCTGCCGGCACGCTCGGCCAGCAATCGCACTTTTGCGTCGGAATTGCCCGCCCGCTCGTACAAACGTTCAAGAGCCGCTCCCGCCCCCTCGTGAGTCGGGTCCTCGTTGTGGATACGTTCGTATAGCTCGCAAGCCCCGACCGGGTTGTTCAGCTTGGATTCCAACATTTCCGCCGCTTCGAACAGAAGCTGACGACTTCGGGGGCCGCTATTGCCAGAGGCTGCCGCTCCGGCGAGCAAGATCGTACCGAGCTCGGTCCATTGCTGAGATTCTCGCAGCACGGCGCACAAGCCATCGATGGCGGCAACATCGGTGGGATCATCGCTCAACAGCTGGCGATAACAGGGCACCGATAAATCGCCGCGTCCTAGCCGCTCGACGTACCAAACCGACATTTGTAGCAACAGATGGCGCTTTTCGTCGGGAGCGAGTTCGTTGGCCTCGGCGACCTCGACGCAACTCGACAGCGCTTCGGCCCAGGCGTCGTCATGGCTGCCGGCTAGCTCTTCGATGGCGCGCGCGTAGGCCTCAACACTAGGCAAACTCACGAAGGCTTGCGCATAGGCGACCAGTGCCTGATCCGACTCGTCCGCGAGTTGATATATCTCGCCGATGCGTCCGAGAGCTGCGGCCCGTGTCACAGCTGAAGTCGCGGCATCCACCTCAGCCAAAAGCCGTTCGATTATTTCCTCATGTCGGCCGAGTTGACAGCGAACACGCGTCAGAGCCGTAAGGATTTCGTCATTGGATTTATCGAGCACATGAAGGTGGCGGTAGATTTCTTCGGCGGCTTCGAATTGTTTCGAGTTCTCGGCAACTGAACCCGCGCGCCGATGGATATTGAGGATGGCGCGTTGCACCGCCGGCCCCTCATCGCCGTTCAGCTGCCGGGCAGCGTGCTGGAGCAATGAAATCACCCGTGCAGGCTCGGCCTCACGCTTCGTGCTGTCGGCGAGCCGGTCCAAGGCTTCTTCATCCCAGGGATTGGTGACAATCTCTTCTGCCATTTGGTTCAGCTCGTCGTCCGTGACGGCGCAGGCGATCGTCATGGGGGCAGACAGCAGGCGGTCGAGCTCTCCCAACAAGTCTTCGGCGGATGCGGGTCGTTCGGAGGGCTGCTTGGCGAGCAGGGATTGCACGCATTCGCTCTGAACTGCCGTGAACCCAGCGTTGGGCAACTGCCTTCGCGGATCCGGCGGCGGGGAATGCAAATGCCCGACGATTTGCTCGCTGGGAGCCCCGGTGAACGGCGCTTGGCCCGTCAGCAACAAGAAGTGTAGGCAACCCAGGGCGTACAGATCGCTGGCGGGTGTCGGAAGTTCGCCCGCTATCAGCTCTGGCGCGAGACAGCGGGAATCCCCAGGCAGGTTCATGGCGATGAGCTGGCCGTTTTGTTTCGGCGCTCGCAGGCGTAGGAATTGTGCGCCGCTATCCAGCAAACAAACTTCGCCTCGGGTATTAATCAGCACATTGCTGGGGCTCAGGTTGCCGTGAGCCAAGCGTGAGGAGTGCAGGGCCGAGAGGCCGTCGGCGATTCGACTGAGGATTGGCGCTGAATCGGCGAAGCTCAGCGGGCCTGTTGCCGCCAAGTATTGGTCGAGGGAGACACCGTCGAATAGGGAATGCGCGACCAGGGTTTGCCCGGCGGCGCGCTCGATCTGCACGTCGGCGGGCAGCGCCGGGTGTTGGATTCGGCGCATCAATCGCAGTTGTGTGAGGCTGCGGTTGAGCCCGGAGATATCTCGGCAGGCACCCGAACTATAACAACGCAGGCGCACCGCCACGCCGTCGCGTTCGGCGTGGTAACTGGTACTGAGCCGGCCATTGCCGAATTCAGCAACTATGGCAAAGGAGCCGAGGCTCGCCCCGGCGTCGAGGCGGCTCTCCCCCTCGAGCCCGAGCAGGCGCAGCTGGGATATCTCCGGCGACACGGCCTCGTGTTGGGCGACCAGGGCGTCGCACAGTGCTTCGGTCGCACGGGCTTGCCGGCAGGCGCCTAGCAGTGCGCCGGCACGTGCGGCTTTTGAGTTGCTTCCGCCGAGAGCGTCAGCTTGGCGGTCGCCGAGGACTGTGCGAGCGAGCTCATCGAGCTCATCAATCTCGCAAAGTCGCTCCAACTCCGCGCGGAGTGTTTCGAGCGCTGGGTGCATGGGGCTAGGGGAACCGAACGGCGATGGTCTGGGTCGCGCCGGGGTTGACTTGGGTACTGGTTACTTTTCGGCCGTGTTTGGGGTGCGTGAACACAATGGTGTGCACTCCTGGACTGACCTTGACGCCCATCCGCGGGGTGGTGCCCAGTGGGCGGCCGTCCAATACGACCCGCGACATCGGAACCGAGTTGATATTGAGCACGCTCTGACCCCGGCTGCTGCTGGCGCGGGCCGGGGCGCTGGCGCGGCTGCCCGCGCGGGTGGTTTGAGCCGGACCCGCGGGGGCCTTCGCCAGCTCTTTCGGAGACAACTGGACCTCGATATCGAGCACATCCTGCCCGGCGCTGAAACTGAGGGTTTTACGCAGGGTCGCGTATCCGCTTCGTTTGGCGACGAGTTCGTGAGGGGTCTTCAGATCCAGAATCAACTTGGCCGGTAGCGGCGCGACCGGGCGACCATCGATTTCGATATCAGCGCCGACCGCCCCCTCTCCGGCCGCCAGGCGAACGAGCCCTTTGATCGGAGTCATCGTGATGGGACCCATGAGCGTCGGAGCGTCCCCAAGCACAGTCAGGTTGACTTGGTACGGAGCGTAGCGCTCGCCGGTGATCTTGATGGTGTGGGGACCCGGTTCCACGTCGAAGAGTTCGCGCGGTAGGGTGCCCAGCCGCTTTCCGTCGACGTGCAGGCTCAGCCCTTCGCCCACGGCTGTTACCTTCAGACCGTTGGCGAGTCCGCCCCGTTCGAGTTGCAGCTGATGCGTGGAGCTCTCTCCTGCGGCGACCCGCACAGCTGTCTCGGTGCTGCTAGTGTGTCCTTCGGCCCGAGCCGATACCAAGTGGGATCCCTTTTTTAGCTCTTCTACTCGGCAGGGCGACTCGTTGCAGCGGACCTGTCCGTCAACCAGCACCTGCAGGTTACGCAGCTGGACTCCATTGGGCCCGGCTACCGTAATCATCAAGCTCCCGGTGTCGCTTCGACCAAAGAGGTACATGGCGACGAGCATCACGACGGCGGCGGCTGCGATGAGCGTCCGATTTTTTTCCAGCAACTCGAATACCGAGGGACCGCCGGGAGTTCGGGTATCGATGCTGGTATCGGTCGTCTCCCGCGGGGGCGGCAGATTGCCACCCGGTATTGGAGTCGGCTGCATGATCAACGCGAGGCCGTTGTCGTCGAAAGGCATCGTGTCACCTTCAATAGCGTCGGAACTTGCCTCCCCGCCCATCACGACGGTATCGCCGCCGTCATCTTCGGCAGCGATGGGTACGGGGGCGACCACTAAACCTTCTCGCTCGGCCTCATCGATCGTGTCGGGTGGCAGCGGCTCGGGCAGGGCGGAGGTCTTTTCTTCGAGCATCTCCGAGGGGGGATCTAGGGCCGTCTGCGGGGCTGTGGGCTCGTCAAGGCTGGCGGCTTCCGGTGAGCTGTCAGAGTCCGGGGAGCTCGCCACGGCTGGCGTGCTGGCGACATCGGGTAATGAGCCGTCGGACGACAAGGCGTTGGCTGGCGGCAGTCCCTTCCGGGGCTCCGAGCCCTGGGTGGTCGCGGGTGGCGGGTTGCTTTGTCGTGACAAAACACTCGGCGGTGGCGGCGGTGGCGCTGCCCCATCACTCTTTTTTGATTCTGACGGTGAGCTTTTCGGCGCGATATGGTCGAAAATATCGAGCCCGGATTCGTTCTTCATCGTGGAGGTTGCCTGGCTGGCGTGGATGCGCTCCGGATCTCTCCGGTCGCGCCACTTGGAGTTGCCGCCCGGGGCGTAGGGTAGCGTTAGAAATCCTGGGATGCCACGGCGGGGGACGCCTTTGCGCCGTGTTGGCATTACACTAGCAGAATTACGGAAACTTCCGCTGGTAGCGAACGCCAGAGCCGCCAATTTGCCAGTATGGGACGAGTTTTGGAGCTGGTCTATTCCGGCTGAGGCTAGGGTTTCGCCCCCGCGCGTCGATGGTGGCTCTTGGGCTAGGTGGCGGATTCCTGTTTAGGCGCTGCGGAAGGTCGGGGTAATTGGCGCCCCACGACGACGGGGCGATCGCCCGCTTGACGGCCCTGCCGACGGCGACGAGGTGGCGGTGCGAGCTACTGCGGTGCCCCGGCGATTGTGAGGGCCACGCCGGGCACGGCCAGCGGCAGCTTCGTGCTCAGGATTCGATGATTTCGCGAATCAGCTGAACTAACTTGGTGCCACGATAGGGTTTTTGCAAAAAACTCGTGTTGGGGAGCGCACTGGCATCCAGCTGGGACTGAGCGTCTCGAACGTCACGGCCCGTGGACAACACGATGGGGATGTCGGGGCGCTGCTTTCGCAGTAGAATGAGGGTTTCCGTTCCGGAAATTTTAGGCAGGGTCACATCGAGCAGCACCAAGCGGATTGCTTCGCCGTGGGCTTCGAATACTTCGACCGCGTCTTCGCCGGATTCCGCGGTCATCACACGGAAGCCCGCATCCTCGAGGGTGAGTTGGGCCACAGTGCGAACGTTTTTTTCGTCGTCCACAACCAGGACGAGCGCTCCGCTGTTTGTGCTTTCCCCCATTTGTTCCGTTTCGACTCCACACTGCCGCGGCTGAAGAGAAGTATACAGTGCCATTCACCTGAGAGCGACCCGGGGGAGGGGCGAATTGTCCGATATTTTACGCGGATAGCGTTGGCAGGCCGGATCCGGCGACGGACCGGCGGTGGCTTTCGAGGGCGCTCAGACCGCAGGCCGCGTCGGCGCGCCCAGGCTTGTTTTCCTTCGACCTTGACCGGGTCGCTGGATTGCTTGGCGATCACCACGTCGAACGACCCGCGCGAGGTCTGGGCGGAGTGGGGTCTAGGCTTGCGCGGGCTCGGACAAGGCGAGTTTCTCGGGCTCTTTTTGTGGGAATATTTTTTCCAGCACATCGGAGGCGGGGAGCTCAACGAACACTTCACCGTCGACGACCTTGGTCGGGAAGGTGTGGAGGCCGAACTTCTCTCCGCTCAGGCAAGAGCCGTCTTTCAAGGAGAAGGTCTTCTTGTGAAGCGGGCAGGCGACCTTGGGTGTGCCGCATTGGTCACCGATCAAGCCTCGAGCGAGAACCTGCTCTTTCTTGTGGGGGCATACGTTCTGGACGGCGTACCACTCTCCCCGGGACGAGAAGTTGTAGACGGCAATCTGAGCTCGGCCGTGCTGAACTGCCATGCCGCCGTCGACGGGAAAATCGCTGACCTTACCCGCGCTGACCCACTGCGTGTGGACCATCGGCAGCGAAACACGACCTTGAGCTTCGGAATCGTCGTCCTTACGCCAATCTGCGGGACGAATCTGACCCCGTTCGTCGATCAGTTCCACGGTGTCGTCACCGGAGCCGCTGTTGGCGTAGTGGCGGAACTTCGCGCGCATCTCGGGGTTTTCGACGACACCTTTCCACTCACAGGCGTAGGTATCGACCAGGTACTGCATGTCCTTCTCGAGCTCCGCACACAAGCCGAGGCTGTCGTTGATGACGACGTCCTTGAGATGCTCGATGCCGCCGTCGAGCTTGTCGAGCCAGACGGAGGTACGCGTGAGCTTATCGGCCGTACGTACGTAGTACATCAAAAAGCGATCGATGTAGCGGATGGCCGTTTCGTCATCGATGTCCGACGCGAGTAGATCGGCGTGTCGCGGCTTCATGCCGCCGTTGCCGCAGACGTAGACGTTCCAGCCATTTTCCGTCGCGATGATACCGAAGTCTTTGCTTTGCGCTTCCGCACACTCGCGTGTGCAACCGCTGACGGCAGACTTGATCTTATGGGGCGCGCGAAGCCCCCGGTAGCGTTCTTCGACGCGGATGGCGAAGGACACGGAGTCCTGTACGCCGTAGCGGCACCAGGTGCTTCCAACACAGCTTTTTACCGTACGGAGCGCCTTGCCGTAGGCGTGACCAGACTCGAAGCCTTCGGCGATCAGTTCTTCCCAGATGTCCGGCAGCTGATTCACTCGGGCACCGAGCAAGTCGATGCGTTGACCACCCGTGATCTTGGTGTACAGATTGTACTTTTCGGCGATGCGCCCGAGGGCCATCAACTTCTTCGGCGTGATTTCTCCGCCCGGGATGCGGGGGATTACTGAATAGAGCCCGCCCCGCTGGATATTGGCCAAGAAGCGGTCGTTGGTGTCCTGGAGTGTGTCGTGGGTGACGATCATTTCGTTCCACGTGCTCGCCAGAATCGAGGCGACGGTCGGCTTGCAAATCTCGCAGCCGTCCCCGCTTCCGTGTTTGCTGATCGCGTCTTGGAAGCTTTTGATCTTCTTGACCCGAATGATGTCGAATAGCTCCTGGCGCGTGTGGTCGAAGTGCTCACACAATCGGGGTTTTACGCTCTTGCCGGCAGCGGCCAGTTCGGCGTTGAGGATGTCGGTGACCATCGGCAGGCAACCGCCACAGCCAGCGCCGGCCTGGGTACAGGTCTTGACCTCGCCGACGGCGGACAACCCCTGCTCGCGGATGGCCAGGCAGATGTCGTCTTTGGTGACGTTATTACAAGAACAGATCTGCGCCGTTCCGGGGAGCTCGAGATCGGCACCGCCGCCTCTAGAACCGAGGATTAGATCTTCCGGGGACTCCGGTAGCTTGTCACGGCTCTTGGTGTAATGGAGCAGAGTCCCGTATTCACTGGCGTCGCCGACGAGGCTGCCGCCAAGCACCGTGGTGCCGTCGGCGCTGACTACCATCTTCTTGTAGACGCCGTTGACGAAGTCTTGAAAAACGATGGGCTTGCCGCCCTTTTCGTCAGCGAATGGATCGCCAAAGCTAGCCACGTCGACGCCCATCAGCTTGAGCTTGGTGGACATGTCCGCGCCGGAGAAACTAGCGGTGCCACCTGTCAAAACTGTGGCGACGGCCTCGGCCATGTCGTAGCCGGGAGCGACAAGCCCGTAGATCATGCCGGCGTACAGAGCGCATTCGCCGATTGCGAAGATGTCGGGGTCCGAGCACGCGAGCTTATCGTCGACGACGATGCCGCCGCGCTCGCCAACCTTGAGACCGGCTTCGCGAGCGATTTCGTCTCGGGGGCGGATGCCCGCGGAGACCACGATCATGTCCACGTCGAGTCGTTCGCCGTCTTTGAAGCGCAGCCCCGATGATTTGCCGTTCCCGAGAACGGCGGTGGTTTGCATATTTAGGTGGACGCTGACGCCCAACTCCCGAATGCGGTCGGCAAGGAGCGCTCCGCCGAGTCCGTCGACCTGTCTCGGCATGAGCCGGGGCGCGAACTCGACGACGTGGGTGTCGAGTTCGAGGTCGTGCACCGCCTTGGCCGCTTCGAGCCCCAGCAGCCCCCCGCCGATGACGGCGGCACTCTTGGAATCTTTCGCGTAGGCTATGATGGCGTCTAGATCCGCGATGGTCCGGTAGACGAACACACCGGGTTTATCCATGCCGGGCACTGGGGGAACGAAGGGTTCCGAGCCGGTGGCGAGCACGACGTAGTCGTAGGCGATGGTAGCGCCTTCACTGGTGTGGACTATGCGCTTCTCGCGATCGATGCGGGTGCCGGTTTCTTCGACCCGCAGATCGATGCCTTTCGACTTGTACCAATCGAGGGGAGCCATCAACAAATCGTCGACAGTCTTGCCTTCCTCGAAATAGCTTGTCAGTTGCACCCGGTCGTAGGCGGGCAGCGGCTCCTCGCACAACACCACCAGCTCAAATTGGCCAGCAGTGTCGAACTCGCAAAGCTTCTCACAAAACTTGTAGCCGACCATGCCGTTGCCGATCACGACGATGCGCTTTTTACCTCCGGTGAGGGCGGGGGTCTCGCTTTTGGCGTTCGGTTGCTTGGAAAGCAGCATGAAAATCTTGTCCGGTGATGTGGCTTCGATGGCGTCAGGGGTGAGGGGTCGAGCGTCGATGCGGCGGGCGCGAAGCTGGGGCATAACGCTGTCGGTGGCAAGCACAAGGGTCTCGCTAAGAGCTTCTTCGAACTCGCGGTGCGTATTGCTAATTTCGGCCGCGTCCATCAACGTGCGAATTTGGACGGGATCGTCAAAGACGAGTGTGTCGATATCGCGGGCGACTACGCGTCGGAGCACGTCGGCTGCCTGGCCGTCCATAGCGGTCAAGTGTGAGATTCGGCAGAAGGTTCCGCCGGCTTCCTCCACCCTTGTGGCGATGCGCTGATTGTCCGGCTCGCCGATAGTTTGCAGAGCGACCGTTCGTCCCGCGAAATCGAGACCACTGAGCGCCTCGATTAAGCTGTCGGTGCTTCCGGACTCGGAGCGCACGGCCGCGTGCAGTCCAAGCTCGGCTAGTGCTTTGGCCGGTTTCGTCCCTCGTGTGATCAACCGGCACTGTCCGAGTGCCTTGACGTAGCCGCGGTCTTTGCCGAGTTCACGCGCCAGCTCGATCAACAAGCGCACTCCCTGGCCGGTTGCGAAAATCACGTCGTCGAACTGATGGTCGGTAACGTCTTGGATCCAACGTTCGATGGGGCGAATTGCGTCGCTACCAACTCGGAGGTCGTAGGCACAGATGCTGGCGCCCATGCTCTCAATACATCGGGCCAGCGGCTGGGATTCGAATCCAGCGGGGAGGGCGATCGTTCGCCCTGTCAGTGTCGTCGGAAGTTGTTCAGACATGTCGTTCCCATTCGCCGCGTCGCGCCAAGGGCGTCGTGCGAAGCAATTCCGGCGCTTGAGTGAACAACCGGTGACGGATCTTGACGGCGCCGCAGGCCACAGCAGTTGCCATCAACGGGGCGTTGGCTGCTGTCACCAGGGTCGAGATCCAATTGCTCACAGCGACCAAACTACGGACCGCGCGACGATAGGCAAGCAATATCGAACCCGCCAACTGTGTGAAACGAGAGGGAAACCTGCCGGCGTGGAAACATTAACGAAACCAATCTTTGGGGTGCCCGGCAGCGCTGCAAGCCCATCCTGCAGGAGTGAAAGGCTGGGTGGGCGAATCGCTATTGTTGCCCGGCTAGCCTAGTCGCAGGACCTCAGGAACAGGGGCGTTTGGTTACATTCGCTCAGCGGGATTGACCAAGTAGAGCTTGATGCCCGACCGACACTGTGTCGATTCGGTGAAAGTTCGGTCCGAATGTTTCCGCAATGGTATGTGCTGAGGACGGCGCCAGGCCCCCGGCTTGGAAACATGGCTGTTACGTAGCGTCGATCCCGAAATGGGGTCTCCCGAGCCCGAGCGCCTGCTACCGGCGCTCGCCAAGCTCGCCAAATTTGCCAAAGTCGCCAAAGTCGCCTCTCAGCTGGTGGCACAGCACTGCTCGGGCGCTTCACGGTGCGCTTTGTGCGACTCGTGAGAATAGTAATTTGGTGAAGAATTTGGTGGCAAGAGGCCGAAATCCTGCCAGCTCCCGGCGCGCGAGACTGCGATGCTGAGGGCCGGCTGAGGGCCGGCTGAGGGGCTTCGGCAATTATGTGCGTTTGGGAGGGTAAAGCTTAGATTGAGAGTGCCGTTGTATCTAGTGATGTCAGCAACAAACGCACTACCCACCGAAATTCCAGCTAACCAGGTCAATCCATTGCCGCCTACCCCACCGAAGTCCGAAGGCGAAATCTATCTTGAGGAGGGTATTGATCTTCGTACGCCCATGCCCATGAGAGAGATAGAACGCAGAGCTATTATCGCTGCGTTGATTCGAACCGGGGGCAACATGACCCAAGCGATGAGAGAGCTCGGCTTGGGTCGAACCACGCTCTACCGGAAACTCAAGAAGTACGGCCTCCGCTAAAGCGGGAGACAAACACCACCGTTCCGCAGCCGGCGGGACGTCGATTCGATCGCCTCGAGCCAGCGGGCTCTCGGGGCGATTGTTACTTTGTCGTCTGGATATGGCGTCGTCCAGACACGGGCGTCTCTGGCAGTTCAGGCCAACCCGTGCTGGGCCCCCGCGCGTCTAGGTGATGGCGCGATCCAAGGCAGTGACAAAGGCATCGATTTGATCGCCGATGGCGTCGGGAAGATCAACGAACTGTAGACCCGTTGCTCCGTTGGTTCGGGCTGAGCGCACCCAACGAGAGATCGCGCGGACGGTGACCAATTCTCCCGTAAGAGGCAGGGCGAATCGGACCAAGACATCCGCGCCATTGTCACCCACGTGGGGTGCGTGAATGAGTAGCCCACCGTGCGAAATGTCTTCGCTATTCCCCACGTAGGCTGGGCCCGTCTCTGGGGCGACCCATACAGGAGTGAGGTAGGGGGCGCGGGCGAAACGCCGGCGAGGCGCAGCCGGCGCCAAGCTGTGAGGAGCCGCAGGTTTGTTGTCGAGCCAGCGGTCGGTATCGCTCTTCGGATCGCGATCGAGTCCCAGGAGGTTGGTGGTCCCCGCCTCGTTGCCGCAGGCTTTCATCAACGCAAGCCCGAGGCTTTGAACATTGCTGAAGCGGTTGTTCTTATCTCGCGAAATGGCTTTGGCGATCAGGCGAGCGAGCTTCTCAGGTACGTCGGGTGCGTGGGCACTCAGCGGAGGTGCTTCTTGGGTGCAGGCTTTTAACAATACCTCCCCATAAGTACCCTCGAAGGGCACGGAGCCCGTCAGGCATTCGTACAGGGTGATCCCCAAGGCGTAGATGTCGGCGCGATGGTCGACATCGGGCTGAGCTTGCAGCTGCTCCGGAGACATGTATTCGGGCGTGCCGAGCACTGTGCCGTGCTGGGTGAGCTTTCTGTCGGGGACCGCGTGGGGTTCGCCCGGGAGGTGCGCGATGCCGAAGTCGAAGAGCTTGATTGTTTCGACGCCCACGCTGCCTTGGGCCACGAAGATGTTGCTGGGTTTCAAGTCTCGGTGCCAAACACCGCGGGCGTGACTCTGAGCGATGGCGGCGCATAGCTGGCGCCCTATTTGAATCGTGTCGGCTACCGGGATGCGAGTGCGGCTCGTGAGGATGCCCGAGAGAGTCCGCCCTTCCAACATGTCCATCGCAAGATATGGCTGTCCGTCGCCGAAATAACCAGCGTCCAGCAACGCGACCACGTGGGGGTGTCGCGCTCGGGTGAGCGCTCGGGCTTCGCGCATCAGTCGCTCGCAGCTGTCGGGGTTGTAGAGCTCTTGGCTGGTGAGAACTTTCACCGCCACCCGACGCCGGCTAAACAAGTGGTAAGCCTCGAACACGACCCCCGCCCCGCCCCGAGCGATCTCTCGACGGAGTTCGTATCGACCCTCAATCACGTCGCCAATTTCGGGTTCCGTGAGTTGGTTCGTTTGGGGGCTTCTAGCTTTTGACACGGCTGCTGTAAGAACGGCCATAGTTCGGGTGGGCTTAGCCCGTGGGGAACTTCCGGATCTCGCCCTAGTAACGCCCGGCAGCTGGCACATTTCTTTAATATCAATGGTTTAGGTGTTTTGAGTGGGGTTGCCGCCGGATATTGAAACCACCACGCCAGATGCGACGTGACGAAAATTGAGCCATAGTGACCCATTATGGTCAGGTATCGACTCAAGTACCGCGGCACAGAGTTCCCGCTGACGGGCCCTGAGGTCACCCTGGGGAGAAGTCCCCAGCATGCGTCCATCGTGCTCAGTGGCGAACGAGTGTCTCGCGAACACGCGATGATTCGAATCGAAGTCGGGGGCTTGGTGTTGCGCGATCTACACAGCCGGAACGGCACCTTCTTGAACGGGACTCGTGTCGAAGATTCGGTCCCCTTAGAGCCCGGCGACGTCATCCAGGTGGGCGACGAAAAGCTAGAGCTCGTGCGACGCGAGAAGGGCGCGCTGGAGCAGACCCATTCGGGGGTGGAAGAAGACGCCACCACGCTCGCCCAGCGCAGCGCGTTGGAGCTGGTCGAGGAGCTGGTGGCGCGCGCGGCAGAGGCGGGTCAGCGGATGGCGGCTGCGACGGCGATTCGAGCGATGATCGACGCTCTCGTGGAAAACGCAACACGGACTGGCAAGTCTCTTCGCCTCAGTGACCGCGTGCGGGTTGAGTCGGTCAGTCGAATTGTCTCTGGATGGTTTTCCGATGGATCGCTTAAGAGCTGGGCGGATGGCATCGAGAAGGCCATTCAGGTTTCCAGCGATCCGAAGAAATCGTCTGATCCCAAACGACCGGGCTCGGAGTTTCCGCCGGCGGGTGCGACACCCGGGGATAGTTGAGCCGAAGGCTACCGGCGACTTCATGTCTTCTGATAGACCGAGGGCTCAACGAATCGGAGGCCCGGCGGGTCAGTGCCTAAACTTGCCGGGCGGGTGGCTGTGGCAGGGACGGAGGGTATGCAGAATTTGTCCCAGGCGATGGGGGCGAGTGTTAATCGTCCGTTTCATCGGTCGAGTATAGGGCGAGAATGTCGTTCGCTAGAAATTTGATCTTGTTGGCGATGGGGTCGTCCGATTCTCGGTCCTGGCTCGCGGCAAAAATCTGGAGCAGTGCATGGCGACCTCGTCGTACTTCCGACACCAGCCACCGAATATCCGGTGCCGGGCTCCCGCTACCTCGATGACGTTGTTCGAGCTCCCTGAGCCGCCGCTCCGTGAGCACGCTTGCGGAGGGCAAGCGGCCGAGCCCTGCGCAATCGGGGCAGTCTAGGGGGCCGCGCTCGGAACCGACTTCACCCTTCCCATAGCAACTCTCGCAGCTGTTGAACGAATCTAGCATCCCGACAGCGTACCACGCGATGCTCGTGCGGGGAGAGGCTTGAGCCGGTTGGGTGTCGTCGTTTCAGGAGCGTGCAGCCAGCTCGTCGAAACCGGACGACTGAGTCGCTCGTCGCTTCACTAGCTGCGTTTAATGGGCTATGAATCTTCTTAGGAATGCCCGGCGATAATTCGCGAGAGTTGGAACGGGTGTGGGGGTGTGAGCCCGCTTTTCGGCTGCTGCGGTCATAGATGTCGTGGAGTGTCTGATGGTTAGCTGCGGCCGTGGGCCAGGTACGGTCAAGCTGAGATGGCGCGGTGCTCGGTGGATTCAGGTGCCGAAATAGGGTGCTTTTCTGGGCCGAAGCGCCGTGGATGCCATTTTTTGGGGGTTCCGTACGGGCTCTGCCCTTAGGGGGTCGCGGTGGGCTGCCGTGGGCGTTAGGGTCCGACGTTCATGGCAAGCTGGTTCCCGCTCAGAGAGACACGTCTCCGACTCGAGCTGCTCCACCGAGTGCTGGGGGCTCTGTGGGCCCGTCGAGCCGGAATGACCGCGAGCGCCATGGCCTTCGACTTTTTTCTGGCCGTGGTGCCAATCCTAGGCGTTGCCGGCTGGGCGATGTCCAAGCTGGTTCGTTTCGATGTTCGGGCTACTGGCGTATTATCGGATGCTTTTCGGGTTGCGCCTGAGCAAGTGCAGGCGCTGTTCGAGCGCCACCTCAATCGCCATTCGAACGGCTCGATAGCGCCCCTAGTGTTGCTGGGATCAGTGTGGCTCGCAGCCACGGCTTTGCAGACCGTCATGAATGTGTTCGAGCAGTGGCCGGGAGCCCAATGCCGGAGCTGGGCAAAGAAGCGTTTGATGTCCGTCAGCTTCGTGTTCGGCTTCGTTCTAGTGATTTGTTTGGCCGGCGTCGTGACGGTGTTGAGCGCGGGTGGTCCGACGTTTCTGCTCGATCAAATTCAGTCCGATACGCTCAA
Organism: Polyangiaceae bacterium; assembly: GCA_013214025.1. Classification (GTDB taxonomy): domain Bacteria; phylum Myxococcota_A; class Polyangia; order Polyangiales; family Polyangiaceae; genus JABSRN01. Next base: position 1,189 of record JABSRN010000086.1, on the reverse strand, counting down.
CCGAGGCTGGCTCGAATTTGAGGCAGCCCTTCAGGGGGGGCTACTATTTACGACCATCCTCCTGGTGCTGCTGCTGAGTGCTTTCTTCCGTTGGGGCGTCCGCAGACCTGGGCTGGCTCGCCGGGTGTTGCCCGGTGCGACGCTCTCGGTGATGCTGGGCATGAGCCTGTCCTACGTGCTGGCGGTCTATTCGTCGCGCCTCGCGATGTACTCAGCTTACTACGGCGGGTTGGGGGCTGTCGCTGTTCTGATGGTGTGGCTGTGGTTGATGAGCGCGTGCATTCTGCTCGGTGCTGAACTCAACGCTCAACTTGAGCGACCGGCGGATCCGCCGGTCGATTCGTTGGACTCTTCCGGACCACCGCCCAAGACAGACGAGATCGTGCTGGTCCGTGCCGCCTCTAGCTCGTCAGCCTTGGGCGCTAAATCGGATGCCACCGAAAATGCCGCCTCGCAGGATGCGCTGTCGCCACCTACTTCAGGGGCTGTCTAGTCCGGTCGGCGGTCGCAATCGTATCGAGCGGCGGAGTTCATACGGGGGGCTCGCCGAGCAGGATTCACTCGGGTACTTCGCGGATCACCGAGTATCGGCAGTCCTCTAGATTTTCCCGACTGGTCTGAGCCGGACTGCGCCAATGGGAGGACTGGACGCCTGATTCTGGGATTACATCGACAAGTTCGCCGGAATCGTTGTCTGCACGTCGTAGCACGCGGGAATACTTCAACGGACGTGGTCGCACGCCCGCCTGCACGGGCGCGGTGTCTGCGTGGGCGAATTGCCCGCGTGTCCGGGCCGGTCGATGGCTGCTTGCGTTCTGCACTGAGATCCCCCTGTTGCCCGCTGGTGGCCGAGAGCCATTCGATTTGCACATAGGATGCCAATAGACGTTTTGACACCGTTGGAAAAAAAACATGGGTTCTTGGGCGGTAGAGAGACCTGTGGGGTGTGCGCGGCACACACCTCTGTGCCGATTTTTTGTCGCTCGCCTGGGGCGCCGAATACCCAAGTAAGTCTGGCCAGCGTCGGGGGGATGGTCGGGTGGCGATTACGGGGTCGAAGCTTCAAGCGTCGAAGCTGCGGTGGACGATGATTCTGGCGGTCTGTCGTCAGCGAAGGCGGCCCAGAATCTCGGGCTCGCCGAAGGGGACTCCAGACCTCGCCGGGGGGGGGGGGGGGGGGGGGGGGGGG
>JABSRN010000085.1 GCA_013214025.1 Polyangiaceae bacterium | reverse complement strand
TTTATGGACCTCGACTTTGGCTACTTGGACACCGAAACCCGAAAGATCATCGACCGACCCACAACCCTGAACTGATCCAGCGCCAGAAAAGTGTCAACCATGTCGCCGGTCTAAAACGTCAACCATCTCCCGGGTTGCACATGAAGGTCCCTGCGAACTCCTGGTAGTGGCAGCGCGCTCCTAAATCCGAGAGCTAGAAGAAAATGACAACGACGAAGCGAATCGCACTTGTGCAGGCACCGCCGGTCTTGCTCGACCGACGTGCCACCCTACGGCGGGCACTGGACTGGGTGGACCAGGCTGCTGAAGGCGGGGCCAGGCTCGTAGCCTTCTCGGAAGCCTTTGTCCCGGGTTATCCGGCTTGGGTTTGGAACCTGCGCCCCGGGCTCGACCGGGCCGAACTCGGCAACCTCCACCTGGAGCTGCAAGAGCAGGCCGTGGACTTGCAGAGCGACATGCTCGACGAGCTGCGACAGCGAGCCGCACAGCGGCAAGTGGTGGTCGGTATTGGCATCAACGAGCTCGACTCTCGGGGGGGGCAGGGCAACGCTCTACAACAGCTACTTGCTGATCGGGACGGACGGCGGCACCCTGCTTCACCACCGCAAGCTGATCCCGACCAACCTGGAACGAACCGTCTGGGGCCGCGGTGACGGATCGGGCCTCCGAGTGGTGGACACCCCTGTGGGACGGGTCGGCGTGCTCCTCTGTTGGGAGAGCTACATGCCCTTAGCCCGAGCCGCTTTGTACGATCAGGGATTGGACCTGTACTTGGCTCCCACCTGGGATCGGGGCCCCCGTTGGGAGCACAGCATGCACCATATTGCCAGCGAGAGCGGGGCTTGGGTCGCGTGCGTGGCTAGCGCCATCGGCGCTTCCGATCTGCCGGAGCGTTTACAGAGCCACGCCTCCGAGTTTGAGCACTTGGGGGGCTCGATGGTGATTCAGCCATTCGGTGACGCCATTGTTGGGCCGGTAAACAGTGAGGTGGGATTGGTCTACGCAGACTTGGATCTGGACGAGGTAAAAAGATCGAGGCGCTCCCTAGACGTGGCGGGTCACTACGGGCGGCCGGACTTGTTCCAGCTGCAGGTAGACCGGCGGAGGCTGACAACCGCCACACTTCTTGACGATGGGCTTCCAGCCTCCGTCAGGCAAACCCGCTAGGGCCCCGGGCCATCATTCTTCGAGCGTGGGATGTGCGCGTAGCTCCGTTGCGAAGTGCCCATCCCTGTCCACCTATGTCTATCCCTGTCCGAAAGACCGCTGTAAGGAAACGATGAATACCGGTCCTAGATGGCTGTTCCCGTTCGAGCGGAGGTGAAATGGTCCAGCTGGCTGGAGCATTTCAACGACGACCCTATCCGCTGCCTTCGTAGGACCCGACGCCGCGAAGCTGCGAATGCATCGGGGCGCGCCAGCCGCGAGATGCCGTGGGTGGTGCCGCCTTGGAACAGTTGTCCGCCGTGATGAATGTGGCTGTGTTGGCCTTGCCAGCGAGCGCAGCGGTATCCGGACCGCTTGTTTCGATTGGCTAGCGCCCCGAGTGCGATATTTCTGGCGCTGGTGGGAGAATCGTTGGAAAGGCAGGCAAGCGCGAGAATTTCGATTTGCCCAGTGGTGGCTTTCGGGCACGATGACGTCGAGGCCCCTATCTACGTTTGGACGCCGCAACCGGAACCCACGGTGGAGGTCGTCGCGGAAGTTTGTGACACGCTGGACCCGTGGCTGTCGGCCACTCGTATTCCGTTCGTGTTCATCGTGATGTCCGACCAAATACGGAGCAACGACGCCGAGCATCGTTAAGCTGTTGTCTACGGTGCTCAAGCGGAGAGAACACGACCTCAACGTGTTTTGCGCGGGCGTCGCGGTCGTCAGCAGCCGCTCCTGGGTGTGTGGACTCATCACGGCCATCCACTGGGCCGCCCTCCCCCCCCCCCCGCGGTATGATCTCAAGATGGTAGCCACTACCGGAGAGGGGGGCGACTGGGCGAGAAGCCGTCTGGAGCTCCCGGAGACCTCAAGCTGATCAGATGCCTTAGCAGACGCTTTCCGATTCGGTTTTGCCCATTGAGTGCTTCCACGCTTTCGGGGGGCTCTGCATCCCGAAAGCGTGGAAGCACTCAATGCATCGGGGCGGGCGTGCTAATTTCTGTCGAGACGGCGTCGCGCGAATCGGAACTTCTACTGTTTGAGGGCTCCCACTGCTTCCGGATCGAGCTCCGCGGGTCCTCCGTCTTGTTTTTGTCTAGGCTGAGAGTGCCGCGGGTCAGATCTAGGTCCCCCAGGTCAGACTCATGCTGCCGTGACGTAATCCCGGTCGTGCTCCAGAGCCAGAAATCTGGGGAGGCGTTGCGGTCTCCCCAGCGGCACATCTGTGCACAAACGACGCGAAGCCGGCCCCCAAAGAGTGGGCCGGCTTCACGTCTACGGAGTTGGGGATCTAGTATCGACCGCCGCCGCCGCCGCCGCCGCGACCGCCGCCGCCGCCGCCGCGACCACCGCCGCCGTAGCCGCCGCCACCGCCACCGCCACCGCCACCGCCACGCGGAGCACGCTCTTGCGCCTCATTGACGGTTAGGGTGCGTCCGTCGAGCTCCGAGCCGTTCATTTGCTCAACGGCTTCCTGTGCGTTGGCAGGGTCCTGGAACTTTACGAACCCAAAGCCGCGAGACTTACCAGTGTCGCGGTCGGTGATGACGATTGCCTCGTCCAATGCGCCGAATCCTTCAAAGGCTTCACGAAGTTCGATGTCGGTCGTGTTCCAGCTCAAGCCGCCCACGAATAGTTTTGCACTCATTTTCTACTGTCTCTTTCACTAACTCGGGGACTCAATGTCCCTCTCGATCGTTGCCTGACGCGGTCTTTACGCAGGCCCGGAACCGGCACAGCTGTACCGCCCCGCACACCCCGGACTCCATTACTTCGAAAAAGACCAATGGGGTGCAGTTACGGCTGATACGGCGGCTTTGGCCGGCCGTCCACCATCAAAAGACGATTGTCTCACCCAATTATCGCGCGAAGCCGGCGATTCGCGCTTTGCGGTGACCGCGAGATTGTGAATACCGGGGGGCGGTACGGGAGAACGCGGTCGCAATTACTCATAGCTTACTGACGAGCGTTGCAACATGGGGTGCCCCATGTCCGGCTCCTTCTGTCAGAGCGTAGCTCAGGCAGAAGGAGCCCTCCGCAGCGCTCTTAGCAATTGGTCGTGGCGCCGGATTGCTTGCCTCCTCGGGGTGAGGGCGCAACCCATGCGCGTAGACTACATTCGGCGTTGGACTCACGAGGCTTGCTCAGATGCGCCCAGGGTGAGACGATCCAGCTGTGTTAGTCGTCCTTTCTCCGGCAAAAAAGCTAGATTTTAGCCCTCTTTCAACAGACGGTCTGCAGCTGAAGTCGACGATTCCGGAAATGCTCAAGGAGACGAAGCTTCTTTCCCAGACAACACGCAAACTCTTGCCGAATGAAATTAAGAGGCTCATGAAGTTGAGCGATACCCTTTCGGAACTCAATTTCGAGCGCTTCCAGGAATTTGATGCACGAGCCTCGCGTCCCAAGGGTAGCAAGCAGGCAGCACTTGCATTTGACGGGGATACCTACTCGGGCCTTCAAGCGGGTGAGTTTTCCGAAGAGGATATGCTCTTTGCCCAAGAGCACCTTGGGATCTTGTCTGGCCTCTACGGTCTCTTGCGGCCGCTGGACGCGATTCAACCCTATCGTCTGGAGATGGGAACGCGTTTGAAAACGCCACGCGGGAAGTCTCTGTACGATTTTTGGGGCGATAGGGTTGCCAACAAAATCGACAGGCGTCTTAGCAAGATGGGCTCGGACGTACTCGTGAATCTGGCGTCCACCGAATACTTCTCAGTAGTTTCGCCTGGTAGTCTCAAGGCCCGGGTGATTACGCCGGTCTTCAAAGAGTTGCGCGGAGGAGAAGCGAAAATCATCAGCTTTAGCGCGAAGCGCGCACGCGGCATGATGGCACGCTACATTATTCAGCAGCGCCTCACTGAGCCCACCCCCCTCAAGAAGTTCGGTTTAGACGGTTACAAGTTTCACAAAGCCGGCAGTACGGGCGACAAGTGGCTGTTTCTCCGCGATCAGCCTGCTTGAATCGCAACCGGCCCCGTCGGTTCTGGGCGCGGTCCTGGCACACGCTCAACCAGCGCAGCCGCCCTTTCAAACACGGCGGGCGATCACCGTCACCTCGCCCATCAAGAGAGGGATCGCTAGATCCCCCAGCGGCGTTCGGTCAACAAGGGCTGGGGAGACAACCGGCCAGCCGTGGTGTGACAAGCGACGGAGCACGTAGGAGAGCGAAAAATAGAGGGCGTGGATCCCGAGAACTTCGAAGCCAGCGGCCCGCAACAAGAAGCGGATCGATGCCAACGTGAAATAGTGAATGTGCTCAGGTAGAAGCAGCGGCTACCGCTGGCCCAATATCGGCGCGACCCAGCTGTCACGGCGCGGCAGGTTGAGAGCCCAGATCCCGCCGGGAGCCAAGCAAGCGCTGGCGGCGCGAACAAACGCAGCCGGATCGGCGACGTGTTCCAGAACGTCCCAAAAACAGATCGCGGCATAGCTCCGCCCGTCCTGCGAGGTCGTTTCGAAGCTCGAAGTTTCGATCGCGGCATTCGTCGCTAGGCGGGCTGCTGTCGCCAACGTTTTGGACGGCTCGATGCCGTACACGGCCCAGCCACGTGCCTTCGCGTGCTCCAGAAAAATGCCGGCCAAGCAGCCGGTGTTCAGCATGTCGCCGCGGCTCCCTCCGGTGTAACCCTCCATCAAGTCGAGCGCACGATGAGCGCTCCGACGACGGTTGTCGCCCTCGGACAGGTACGTCGTGTCTTCGAGTTGGGCGTAAATCGCGTCAAGCTCAGCTTGGCTCGGGAGCGGGAACTGCCATGCATGTCCGCAACTCCGACAAACGGCGAGCGTCTGCAGGGTGACACCACTGCGTGACGAACCAAAGCCCTCGGCACCCAGCCGGGAAGCTGGCGCCCGAGTCGCCGGTTGACAGACCTCAGTGCCCGCGCAAACCGCGCAGCTCACGATTCGGCTGGGCCAATCATTCGGGCAACGTTGGACACCAGTTCCAGCGTCCCGCTCACCGTACGATCGGAGGGATAGAGCTGGCTTGACTCAACAAGGTAAAGCCCGTCTATCGGAGTTTTGTGTGGCGGTAAGAGTAGGCCGAACCCCGTTTTGCAAATCACCTGGGCGTAGCGATCTCGTGCCAGGTGCACATCGAGCACCCAGTCGCGAGAAAACTCCGGATTGATCTTCTCCAGGGCGTACAGGGTATCATCGATGGTCTGCTCGTCCGGGAAGTCAAACCTGGGGCTTGTATGCGGCATGTAGAGCAAGGTCGAGCCATCGCCCGTGATCTCCGCGATCAAACGGGTGTACTCGATGCAACTGTTGAAGTGGACCCGCGGGTCATTCACGTTCAGCCAGTAGTACTCAGAGAACGAACGATTCAATCGCAAGACCACGCAAACGACACCAATAAAATTGATGTCGTTGATTCGCTGGGCGTAGCGCGGCGGTAGATCTTTCACGGCCTTGCAAAAAACTGGCTGTAGGTCGTCAGAGGTTTTCGGACAAGAAGAGCCTTTCGCTTAGAGACGGGATTGACGTTTCGTAGCTGTTAAGCTGAGAGGATTGCGTAGTTTTCCTTTCGACGGCTTTGCAGCGTGAGCCGCTTGATGCGCTGGCGCTCGCTCAGCACGGCGTGCTGGCGTCCGCAATAGGCGTCAGCCGGCGTCACGTTG
>JABSRN010000084.1 GCA_013214025.1 Polyangiaceae bacterium | reverse complement strand
GCCCAAAAACTCGTCCTCGATATCCTCGATCTTTTCGTTAGCCACCCTCAGTGTTGCTCACGCTCACCGGAATGTTTCAAGAACTTCCGTAGAATCCATAGGCTGGGGGCCCCCGCCGCAAGAATCCGCAGCCGCGAAGCGCCAAGGACGCCGCAGGCCCGCAAGGCCGAGTACCTAGAAAAAATAGGCCCGGTAGAGTCAGAGCCCGACGAACCAGCGAAGTATTTCCCCCTCACCCAAAGGGGGGCGAAATGTGTAGCGCCGAGTTCGGCTCGTTCAGCGGTCTTTCAGCTGGTCAACGTCGCGCACTGCGCCCCGGGCGGCACTCGTCGTCATCATCGCGTAGGCTCTCAGAGCGGCTGACACCTGACGATCGCGATCCGGAGTCCAGGGTTTATCGCGAGCGACCATGGCCTCTCGGCGTTTCTCTAGCTCGCCGCCCGCTAGCTTCAGCTCAATGCTGCGGTTCGGGATATCGATGAGGATGGTATCGCCCTCCTCGATCAGGGCGACAGCGCCCCCTTCGGCGGCCTCCGGCGAAATATGGCCGATGCTCAATCCTGAGGTGCCGCCGCTGAACCTGCCGTCGGTGATCAGAGCGCACTCTTTGCCCATGCCCTTGGATTTTAAATACGACGTCGGATAAAGCATCTCTTGCATGCCCGGTCCGCCCTTGGGCCCCTCGTAGACGATGACGACGATATCTTTCGATTTGATCTCATCGGCGAGGATCGCATCACAGGCGGTGTCCTGGGACGTGAAGACCCGGGCGCGCCCCTCGAAGACCCAGATGGCCTCTTCCACACCGGCGGTCTTCACGATGCAGCCGTCCTTGGCGATATTGCCGTACAAGACGGCGAGGCCACCGTCCTGGCTGTAGGCGTATTTCACGCTACGAATGCAGCCCTTTTCGAGATCCATGTCCGCTTTCTCAAAGTATTTATCCTGAGAAAACGCCTCGATGGTTCGGACACCACCTGGCGCCGCGAGCGCACGCTGCTTAGCGGACTCAGTCACGTCATCGCTGTGAATATCGTCCGTCTTCAACGCTTCGCCGATGGTCGGCGCATGCACGGTTTTCACTTCCGTGTTGAGCAAGCCCCCGCGATCCAGCTGGCCGAGGATGCTGAAGATACCGCCGGCGGCGTGCACATCTTCCACGTGATAGTCCGAAGACGGAGCCACTTTGCAGATGTTTGGCACCTTACGACTGAGTCGATCGATATCCGACATGGTGAAGGGCACGCCCGCCTCTTCGGCGATTGCCAATAGGTGCAGCACCGTGTTTGTGGAGCCGCCCATAGCGATATCCAGCGTCATCGCGTTCTCGAACGCTCCCATGGTCGCAATGCTTCGTGGCAGCACGCTATCGTCCCCGTCAATGTAGTGCGCCTTCGCCAATTCAACGATGCGGGCCGCCGATTGTTCGAACAAATCGCGCCGCAAAGCATGGGTCGCCAGCAAGGTCCCGTTACCTGGCAGAGCCAAACCCAGAGCCTCGTTCAAACAGTTCATGCTGTTTGCGGTGAACATGCCGGAGCAAGAGCCGCAGGTCGGACACGCCGAGCGCTCCATCTCCAAGAGTTCCGCGTCGCTCACTTTGTCGTCGGCGGCAGCGATCATCGGATCGATCAGATCGAGCGTTCGGCGGATCCTCTTGCCATCGCGATCGAAGGTGCCCTCGGTCTTGCCCGCTTCCATCGGGCCTCCGGAAATGAACACTGTCGGGATGTTCAAGCGCATCGCTGCCAGCAACATGCCAGGGGTGATCTTGTCACAGTTGGAAATGCAGATCAGCGCGTCCGCCACGTGACCCTGCACCATGTACTCGACGCTGTCGGCGATCAGTTCCCGACTGGGCAAAGAGTAGAGCATTCCGGCGTGACCCATCGCGATACCGTCATCGATAGCGATGGTGTTGAACTCGACGCCGTAGCCGCCCACGCTGTCGATGATCTTCTTCACCTGCTGGCCAACAGGGTGCAAATGCACATGCCCGGGCACAAACTGGGTGAAGCTGTTGGCGATGGCGATAATCGGTTTATCGAAATCTCCGTCAGTCATTCCGGTGGCGCGCCACAAAGCGCGGGCTCCGGCCATATTTCGTCCGTGGGTGGTGGTTCGGCTTCGGTACGCCATTAAGGCCTTATAGCAGGCGGCAGCGGCGCCGCCAGAAGAGACGCAGAACGCTGATTAGTGCCTGCCGCGGCCCGGATCCAGCACGATCCCAGCACTCAGCCCGAGCCAGAGGCCGCCCAGGGTCCCGGAGGCACCGTCTGTGAACTTCAAACGATTCTGCCGCAAGGTGCTGCCCACATCGGGGCCCACTTCGAGGGCGAAGGAGCGGCTCGACCAATAGCGATAGCGCGCCTCCAGAGCGGCACGGGCGGACCACGACTCCGTCGCATTGGGCATTGAGTCGATCTCGGTGGGACCGGAGAATCGGAACACTGCGGCGGCAGCGCGCAAACCGAGCCGGAAATCGTGGTCTCGTTTCAACTCGAAGTTGTAGGACGGCGCGAAGGACGCCTCGTACCACGCGAAGGTGTCGCGGCGCGTGTGCAGCTCGAGATCGCCGATGGTCATGCCCGTCAGCAGCGCAAAACCGACGTCGACATTCCAGGCGGGGCTGAGGCGCTCGGTTCCCAGCAAGCGCGGACCGACCAACCACGCCTTGCCCGGACCAATCACGGCTCCGGTAAAACTGGCCGACAACACCGGGCGCGGAAACGAGTCGCGACGCGGAGGCGTCTTACGACGGGAACGGCGTCTGGGGCGATGCCGTCGACGCGCCGCCGCCCGCCGTTTGCGGCGCAGTTGACGCGCAAGTTGACCGGCAGCTAAGGCCGCCCGCCTCGCAGTCAGTCTCGGGCTCAGGCTTTTCGACAAATGCCGGGACCCGTACAGCGTGCCTTCCTGCCACAGCTCGATCACCAGATCGCCGTCGTCGCCGGGCACCATGCGAAAATAAAGCACGAGGGCCGAATCCCGGCGGCGACCCAAACGGGCCGGTACCCCGATGTCCGCTAGCTCAAGTTGCACCAACCGACGCACCCGGCCTAGCTCCATGTCCACCTCGGCTGCCAGCTCCACCACAATCGCATTGACGCTGCGGGCATTACCCACACTCGATGTTGTCATCACCAGACCCAGGCAGGCGACGAACCGAGAAATGGACGGCATGGGGCCATCCCTATCATGACAACGCCTGGGCGCTATCGCTTCCAGTACAAAGCGCGAGCGGGACGCCGGTGCACACGATCCCCGCTCGTCAGGGACGAATCTCCGCCTATTCGGCGCGACGCGTATTCGGCCAGTGCACCGCTGGGCAGTCTCTGGCCAATACCTAAACTGCGTCTATTGGGAATCTTCGGTTGCGTCTTGAGGTCCACCGGTGGGCTGGGTCGCACGGGTCGGGCCGGTCACCCCAGACGTACGCGCTCCCGGCGGCGCAGGTGTATCGGTCGGCGTTAGCGTCTCGGTACGCGCTGGCGCCTGGGTAGTGCCGGCGTCCGCCGCCGTGACCAACGCCAACTGCGCTCGAATCCGCGCCAGGCGATCGCTCGTAGAGAACTGCGACGCGTAACGATCCGCCATGGCGCGGGCACGTCCGAAGTCACCCTGCTCGATAGCGACTTCGATCTCGCGAGCCATGGCGTCTTCGGCGAAGTCTCCGGACGGCGATAACGTTCGGTAGGCGGCAAAGGCTTTGGCGGCTCCATCGCGGTCTCCGGATTTATCGAGCATATTGCCCAACATCCACGCAGCAAGCGGGGCATTCGGGTCCGCACTGTGTTCGCTCACGATGCGCCGTAGCGCCAGTACGCCGCGGGAGTGTTGACCTACAGCCCGCGCAACGTCCACCAAGAGCATCAGTTGCTCCGGGCTCGCCATAGACACGGCATTCTCAAATCCTGAAGATTGCTCCAAAGACTGCAGCGCCCCTTCGTAGTTGCCGCGATCCGCGAGCTCCTGCCAAATCGCCGGTGTCTCGACGCTGACCGGCTCAGGCGCGGCTTCCTCGTCAATCCGATTGACCGCAATCGGCTCCGCCACCTGGGCGGGAGGCGCAACCACCGGGGAGCGCAGCTTATTCGGACGACGCGGAGCGAGCGCTGAATTCTGGGGAACGGCCAGCGCGGGCAGCGAGGCAGCCGGCTCCGCGGACAGAGTCGCGGTAACGGGCGCCGGGATGTCAGCGTTTTGGGTACCGAAGGCAAAGCCAAGAACGAACAGCGCCATGCCCCCTACCGGTACCAGCCAACCCCGCAGACGCGGCAGGGGCTCAGGCAAAAACAGATCACCCTCCAGTCGTTCCCAAATCCGATCGACGCGAACTTCCGTCGCGTTATCAAGCAGACTTTCGCTACCTATCTCCGGCACCGCCCCGGACTCACGCCGCCGCTCGCTCACGATGTCTCCCGATCTCGGTTGGAAGCGCTAGCGCGGCGCCGAACCCGGGCCGCGGGGGCCCCACTGTCCGTCGTCTTGGCTTCGGTTGCGTCGCTGCCGTCATCAGCGCTCGTATCCGCGCCGGCCGATTCCAATGAAACAAAGCGTTCGTCCAGAAAACGCTGGGCCCGTAATATGCGGCGCTTGGCAGTCGCTAGCGAGCAATCGCACAGGCTTGCCACCTCTTCGAGCTGGCAGTGCTCAACGTGGCGGAGCGTCCAGGCGACGCGATCCACCGGCGATAGCGCCTGCAGCAGGGCGTAAACTTGCGCGAGCTGTGCTCGCAAATCGGCGCTCCCGCTGGCGACCACCAAGTCGTCCAAGTCGACAGGCTCCGTGCGTGTGCCCATGCCCAAGGCGCGAAACAATCGGTCGCGCTGGAGTCGGCTCCGCACCATGCGCACCACAATGCTGAGCAACCACGCCCGAAAGGCTGCGGGCTGCCGCAAATCCCCCACCTTGGCGCGAGCCTTCACGAACGCGTCGTGAACGATGTCTTCGGCGTCGGTGGTATTTCCTTGGAGGCGAACGGCGAGGTTGATCGCGGCTCTCGCGTGGCGGCGATACAGCACCTCAAAAGCTTTGGCGTTGCCTTGGCCAAGCAGCGGGACGAGAGCGGCGTCGTCAAGCTCAGCCAGCGGACCGAGCCAGGCCAAGGGTTTCCGCTCAGACGCCGCGGATGCACCCTCGCTGCTACCTTCGACGGAAGGCGAATCGGTCACCAAATGAAGTCGAGGAGAGCCGCGCATCAAATACCAGACGCACGTTGACGCAGTTTCGGCTCATGAGCGAGAGTGACGGTGTCGCCGCAATCTTCCAGCGCAGCTTAAGTCACGGATATTGCTTAGGATAATGCCTATTTCAGTTACGTAATCGGACGGCCTCGCAGAATGTTGAAATATTTGTTGCCGTACGTGAGCCGAAGTTGTCCCCTGGCGGCTCTGAAACGAACAGACGGGACAGGTTCGTACCCGCTGGGAAGGCATTTAGAATGATCATTCGTAACACCCTAATCGCACTAAGCACCGCTTCACTTCTCCTCGCCTGTGGCGGAGAGACCATGCCCGAGCCCGAGACCGCGGTCGACGAGACGGCAGAAGCTCCGGAAGAGGAAGCTCCCGCTGAGGAAGCTGCCGAAGAAGGTGCCGAAGAAGGCGCAGAGGAAGCTGCTGGCGAGGAAGCCCCCGCAGAAGAAGCTGCTGAAGAAGCCCCCGCAGAAGAGTAAATCTGCATTCGTGTATATCGGCCGGGAGCTCACGCTTCCGGCCGTTTGCATTTTGTATCACTGAATCACCGGCTGCCCCTGCCCGCAGCCCACGCGCGAGCGTCTTGCCGCCGACGCATCACCGCTGACGCCGCTCCGACCGCCCTGGGGGGTAACGACCGACCTGCAGAATGATTACTCCGCAGAATGACGACTCCACGGAATTACCTCTGGGCGGAATGAGCACCGTGCGGAATAACTACTGCTGCGCTAGGTCGACAACCAAGCGAGTGCGACCGATCAGTAGCTCGTCGCCTTGCGTCAAGTCTTGCTCGCCGCGGATGCGCACGAAGAGTCCGGTGCGGGAGTTTAGATCCGTGAGCACCACCGTACCGGCGTGTTCCTCGATCAAGCAATGCTGCGGATCGACCAATGGGTCGTCGGAGAATACTAGGTCGCCGACGACGGAACCAACCTGCAGGGTATTGCCGCGAGCCACGACGCAGGCTCCCAACGAGCCGCCCTCGAAGACCTGAACGACGCGGAAGGACGACGGCCACTTAGGCGAGGAATAGAAGTAGGTAGGCGCCGGATCCGGACCGTCGTCGGGATTCGGGTTCCGCTCAACCCGCAAGAGCTGATCACCCACGACGAATTCGTCACCCAGCTCCAACTCCACCGGAGTGCGAATGCGTAAGAAGACGCCATTGCCGCCGTCCAAGTCCTCAAGCCAAAGAGTGCCATCTCGCCAGGTGAGTACCGCTTCGTCGCGACCGCAGAATACCTCACCGGGAAGATCGATGGATCCACCGGAGCCGATGATGTTCACGTCACCGGTGGGTGCGTAACGCTCGGGTCCACCCGTCAGGCTGCGCATCACCACCAAGCTGAAGTAGCTGGGGTCGGCTGCGGGAGCTGCCGGGGCGGCGGCAGGCACCGGGGCGGCGGCGGATACCGGGGCAGGCGCCGCGGCTGCAGCTGCAGCTGCCTTTTGCGCGGCGTCCTTCTTCTTCTTGAGCTTGCGAACGTCTACCTGGGGCGGCTCCGTGAAGGTTTCCATCCCGCCGATGGCCTCGCCGGCGATAACAGGATCAAACTCCTTGCCCTTGAGCTTCATCACCATCTCAAGGTGCTGAGCTTTCATCAGGCCCTTGACGAAGGTCGCGACATCGTCTCGATTGACAGCGTCGTGGTAGTTTCGTTTATGGCTCTTGATCACACGGCCGCCGTCGGCGAACAGGTGGGTGATCACATGAGGGGCGTCGAGCCCGGAGTCTTCCGTCTGCACGTGATAGACGGCTCCCTGATAGTTCACGTTGTTGTTGAAGCCGATTTGTGCTCGCCGAAACGTGGGGCGATGCATCTCGGTCTGGAACGCTTTTAGTTGCTCGGCACCAAAGCCTTGAAGCGCGGCTTCCAGTACCGCGTGATCTCCGTCGATGCCTTCCATCCGCTCGAAGGCTTGCTGGGCAGCATCTGCGCTGGGATCGATCCTGAGCGCGTCCGCGAGCAACGCTTGGCCTTCCGGGTCGTTCGGACCCAACACAGCCCATGCGCAAAGAAGCGCGACAGCTTCGTCCGGGCGGCTGCGTTCAACGAGCCAGGCGGCAACGCGGCCAGCCACCGCCCTCGATTCGCTCACTGAGTCAGACATGAGAAGACGATGATGATCGAAAGAATGGGCCCGAGACGCAAGGCCTCGAAACCATTTCGGCAAGAAACCTGAGCGCTTAGCGGAGATTCATCCAGAGGGGCCCGTTGGCCGAACCGCGTTCCGGCCCTTCGAGCTAGCGACGGCTGTCCGGCAATCACCCGCCTCCCGCGAAGCCGCCGCCGAAGCCGCCACCGCCGATGAGCCCCCCACCGGGAATGCCACCCGGGCAGTCCTCGGGGCACAATAGTACTTCCAAGCCCTCGCACACCCGATTGCCGCAACCCGGCTCCGCGCAGTCGATCGGGCAATTGCCTTCACTCTCTTGATCGGCACACAGGCCGTCACCGCAAAAGCCACCACCGACACAGTCCGCCGGGCAGTTACTCACACTCTCCCCAGAACCGCAGTAGCCGTCGCCGCAGAAACCACCTGTGCTGCCGCAATCGCCGGGGCAGTTGGAGGCGGTCTCAGAACCGGTGCAGCGGGCATCCCCGCAAAAGTCCAGGCAGTCCTCCGGACAGCTCTGGGAATCTTCCGAGTCGTCACAGAACCCGTCCCCGCAGCTGTTGACTGGGCAATCCTGGGGGCAAAACACGGGCTCCAACGGCGGCTCGCAAATGCCGTTACCACACACTCCGCCGCAGTCCTCGGGACAGCTGTTGAGGTCCTCATCGGGATCACACTGATTGTCGCCGCAAAAAGCGCTTCCGCAGTCCTCGAAGCAACTGACGGGATCTTCCTCACCGGTACACAGACCGTCGCCGCAGAACCCACAGTCCCGAGGACAGTTGCTAACCGATTCACCAGGCGCGCATTCGCCATCGCCGCAGAAGCCTCCGCAATCATCGGAGCAGTTAACCGGCGTCTCGGGACCGAAACACACGTCGTCGCCACAGAAACCGCAATCCAATAGACACTCGGAAGGCTCCTCGGCGCACACCCCGTCGCCGCAGAAGCCGCAATCGCTGGGGCAGCCCTCGGGGGATTCGGTCTCGAAGCAGAGCCCGTCGCCGCACACCATGCAGTCCCCCGGGCACTCTTCCGGGGGCTCGAGACACAGGCCGTCCCCGCAAAATCCGCAGTCCTCAGCGCAGCTAGTCGCTGTCTCAAGGTAACCACAGATCCCATCCCCGCAGCCAACACAGTCAGTCCAGCAGGTGGTTTCCGACTCGTTCAGCCAGCACACACCATCGCCACAGAATCCACAGTCTTCGAAACAACCGCTGTTCTGTTCGTCTTCTGTGCAGGTACCGTCACCACACACGCTGCCACAATCCACTGAACAACTCGCGGCAATCTCGGGGTCGATGCACATGCCGTCGCCACACAAGCCACAATCCCCTGGGCAGTTCTCCGCGCTTTCCCCCGCGGCGCACAAGCCGTCGCCGCAGCTACCACAGTCCGCCGGGCAGCCCAGCAAAGTTTCGAGCGGGGAGCAAAAGCCGTTGCCACACACGTCGCAATCCGCCGGACAGCTCGACGCCTCCTCACCCGGGTCACACACCCCATCGCCGCAGCCCTCGCAATCTACAGGGCAGGAGCTCTCATCTTCCGGAGGGATGCAGATGCTATCGCCACATACGACACAATCGCCGGGGCAGGTGCGAAGGGTCTCCGTACCGAGGCAAACGCCGTCGCCACAACTGTCGACCACGCAATCGTCAGGGCAGTCCTCGTCGGTTGCGCAAATACCGTCGCCGCATGCTCCAAAGCAATCCGCCGGACAAGACTCAGGGCTTTCGGTCGAAGCGCAACGACCGTCCCCGCAATCGCCCGAGCAATCGACAGGACAAAGAAGGTCGTCTTCCCCGCGGGAGCAGACGCCATCACCGCAACTGCAGTCGTCGGGACAGTCCACCATCGATTCGCTCGGTCCACAGATCGAATCGCCGCAGACGTCGCTGCTCTGGCTAGCGTCCGCGCTGAGCGGCCCTTCGCTGGAGTAGTTGGTGAAATCGGTTTCCGAACGGCCGCACGCCCCGGCAAGCGCCAGAGGCAGCAGGAGCCAGAAGATCCAGAGGGGCATCCGGACGGCAGTGTGAACTCGAGTCATGGACGGCACACCAGAACCTAACGCGCCCGCCGAGCCATCTTTGGGATTTACTCCTCTTTTTGCCATCTTTGCCCGAGAGCCACTCCGCCCATCCTGTTTCGCCGTCACGACCGACCCGGCGTCATTGCCGGCAGGCCTGCGCCATCACTAGTCGCTGGGCGTTCAGCCTTTTTGATTATAGCTCGTGTTTTCAAGCAGGATGACATTCGTCGTGGATCGGCTCTCCCCGGCAGAGGTTATGTATACAGCTGGTTTATCCACAATGGGGCAAACGGTCTCGCAAGCGCCGCAACCTATACACAACGTGGGATCTACATGGGGCCGGCCGAGTTTCACGGTTTCCATTACAGGCGGACCACCGTCGGGATTTTTCTGGGACGAGCGCTTAGCCACCTCCACATGCTCTACCCAGATAGCCTTCGGCGAGGTCGGGCAAAATTCCTCACAGACAATGCACGGAGTCTCCATCGCCCACGGCAGACAGCGCCCGCGGTCGTACATAGCAGTGCCTAGACTGATGGGTTTTTGATCGATGCCCATCTTCTGAGACTCATCGATCTTCGCGATGGCTCCCGTCGGGCATACCTGGCCACAAAGCACGCAGGAGAACTCGCAGTAGCCAATGCGCGGGATCAGGATGGGAGTCCACAGACCTTCGATGCCCGCCTCGAACATCGCCGGGTGAAGAGCATTGTTCGGGCACACTTTCATGCACTCAGCGCAGCGAATACAACGGTCGAGAAAGTCGCGTTCGTCTAGGGAACCTGGCGGGCGAATGACCTTCTCGTTGTAGGCGCGGTCCGGCCAGTTGCCCACGCGCAAACTGGGGATGAGCGCCGCACCTGCCGCCACTGAACCGAGCACCGCGCGTCTATCGAGATCCGGAGCCGTCTGGGCGCTGCGCAGGTTCGGCAGGAAGCGGAACTTGATGACATCCTCGGGGCAGGCCACTTCGCAGTTCAGACAGCCATGGCACTCGTCTTGACGATGTTTCACGCCTCCCTGGGGACTGTCCGCGCCTTGGCAGTCCACCAGACAAAGATTGCAGTCCGTGCACTTGCTGTGGTCCTTCTCCATGCCGAACAAAGCAAAGCGAGAAAGGAAACCCAAGAGCGCACCCAAGGGGCACAACATGCGGCACCAAAAGCGAGGGATGAACCGATTCATCAACACCATTGCGCCGAAGAGCCACAGCACTAACCAGCTCTGATGATAGTAGGCTTGTTTCGCCGTCCACACGGTACTCGTTAGAAAGTCCTGGGCCGCGTCATTGGCGTGCTGCAAAGTCGCTAGGTTCGTCTCGGCGGCAAGGGTCCCCAGCCTAACCCCTAGGTACTGCGTGACCGCCAGTCCCCCGAGACCAAGCGCACGCACCGCGATGCAGATGGGATCCATCAAACCTCCGATGGCACTGCCCGCCAGCGCTGCCCCGAGCGAGCCGAAGAGGATGTAGTTCTTGATGGCCTGAGCCGGACGGGTCTTGTTCGCCTCGACTCGTCGCTTGGAGCGGATATCGCGGCTCGGAAACAGCCAACTGACCACGTGATGCAGAGTGCCCAGCGGACAAATCCAACCGCAAAATACTCGCCCAAAAACCAGTGTGAGCGCGATCACAGCGCCCGACCACTTCAGTCCTAAGTAAAGTTTTTGAGTCGACAGCAGCGTCATCAAGGCGACGAAGGGATCCGCCAGCAAGAAAGCTTCGACCGTGTAGGGCAGCCGTACAGGATCGGTTGCATCCACCTCGAAGCTTCCGCGGAAGGTCGTCTGCAGCAGCAAGAACACGAACAAACCAGCAAATACCGTCTGGGATATGCGTCGCAGCCAGCGCAAGGCGCGAATGCGAGTGCGGGCGGGGATCCCCGAGCCGGGGCGTTTCTTTTGCTTCTTACGAAAGAAAGCCAACACGCCCGAGCTGGCGCTCTCGGAAGCAGAACGACTCGCCGGCGGAGTCGAAGCTCCCGCGAGCGGCGCCGAACTATTCAGCACGGTCAAACGGCGGTGTCCCGAAGGAGACGACGGGATCGCCATTGGCGATTTGGGCGCGGCGGGGGCACCGGCGCTCGGAACTGCCCCCCGAGTCGGATCCATCGCTGGCTCATCAATCGCCGGCACCGAGCCCGCCACCGAGAGCCACTCGAGGGGGCGCGGCCAGTGATCGCCGGGGACGGCCGAGCCCCGCGCCGACTGAGCCCCGAGCCCGGGATCACTGCGGGGGGATGCCGCAGGATCGCGGCGTGCCTCCGCCGGAGGCACGTAATGGGTCGCGCCGTTCAAATCGGTAGGTTGCTGGGTCACGCGATCACCGTGCGCACGGTCTCTAGCGCGCGAGTGCCGAGAGAACGTTCTTCGGCCATCGCCAGATAGCGCACCTGAGTCGGATCCTGGCCTATCAAGGCGCAGCCGTAACTATCCACAGCCACCGGATCTGTGCTCGCGATGACCTGGTGACGAAATGCCGCGTCATCCAAATTGCCACCCTGGGGGCCGTTTCGTAGCAGCACCCGAGTAGCATCGAGCACCGTGAGCGTGGGCCGAAGGAAGCTTCCGAGATCGGCAATGGACGTGTGGATATTCTGATGCAGGCGATTGCGCCGCCCCCCGAGCAAGCCGTACCAATTCTTTAAGGCGCCCGTGTAGAACGAAAGGTTGTGGTGCTTGGCGATCGGCACGTTGATCACTTTGTCCGCCTCGATCACCGGCTTGTAGATGGGCCATAAATCAAGCACCTCGCCACCGAGTCGCAACTCCGCAAAGCGATGGTCGGCAGGAAGAATCACCGTTGCGCCCACGTCGTAGCTGGCCTGCCAAATACCCGATCGCTGAAAGCAACGGACGGCTTCGTTGCAGGAGGCGTCGGTTACCACCACGCGAGCCGCGCCGGCCTCGAAGGCCATCTTCACCACAGCCGCCACCACCGCCGGGTTGGAGTTGGCGGCGTGCACCGGCAATCGATCCCATCCGATGTTGGGTTTGACGGCAACGACGTCCCCGCGGGAAATAAATCGATTCATGCCGCCCAGGGCGTTGACGGCCCGACGGCACAGTTCGCCTGGATCCTTCGTGCTCTTGGCGATGGCCATTTGCGGCAACGGCAAGCCGGATTGCGAAGATGCAGGGCCGGCGTTCACGCGGAAGTCCCGAACCTGCCCGTCGCCTCGTCCCGCCAATTGCAGGCCCCCCGGATCCCACGCCCAGCGCCCCAGGGCGAAGCTTCCACCGAGCATGGCGGAAGCAGCACCCAAGCGTCGCAACGCTTCTCTGCGGGGGATAGACGGGCTCACGTGGGGGCTAGCCTCGGTGGCAGGGCTTTCTCCGTCAAGCCCGAGCCCTGCTACCGAGGCTCTGCGAGGCTCCCGACTCTTCCGCTCGCACCGGCGCCTGCCGCTAAACGTATGAGCAGCTCTTGGGCCAGTGGAAAGCCCCTTCGGCCCTGGCAAGCCTGATAAGTAAGGGATCTCCTCATGATTCCCGTCCAAAAGCTCGAACAGATCAGCCGGCGCAACCAAGAGCTGGACCAGCTTTTGTGCGATCCGGAGGTGATCGCCAACCGCGAAAAGCTTCAATCCTACAACAAGGAGCGGGGCGGCATCCAAGCCATCGTCGAGGCGTTCGAGCGCTGGCGCGGGATCTCCCGGGAGATCGCCGACGCCGAAGAGATGATCGACGATCCGGAGCTCGGCCCCCTCGCCTTGGAGGAATTGCCCGAGCTCAAGAAGAAACTCCCCGCTGTGGAGCAAGAGATCCACGTCCTGTTGCTGCCGAAGGATCCCAACGACGAGAAGAACACGCTGCTAGAAATCCGCGGCGGTGCCGGCGGAGACGAGGCCTCTCTCTTCGCCGCCGATCTGTTCCGCATGTACGGGCGCTACGCCGAATCCCGCGGTTGGAAGATCGAGCTCATGAGTCAGAGCGAATCCTCCGCTGGTGGCTTCAAAGAAGTCATCGCCCTGGTGAGTGGGAAAAACGTGTTCTCCAGCCTCAAGTTTGAGGGTGGCGTGCACCGGGTGCAGCGAGTGCCATCCACCGAAACCCAGGGCCGCGTGCACACTTCCACGGCGACAGTCGCGGTGCTGCCCGAGGCCGAAGACGTGGAGATCCACATCGCCGACGGCGATCTGCGTTACGATATCGCCGCCTCCGGTGGACCCGGCGGA
Source organism: Polyangiaceae bacterium (assembly GCA_013214025.1). Taxonomy (GTDB): domain Bacteria; phylum Myxococcota_A; class Polyangia; order Polyangiales; family Polyangiaceae; genus JABSRN01. The sequence continues at coordinate 2,305 of JABSRN010000084.1, read as the reverse complement.
CAGGGCGTCAACACCACCAACAGCGCCGTACAAATCACCCATTTGCCTACTGGCATGATCGTGAAGTGCCAGGACGAGCGCAGTCAGATCAAGAACCGCGCAAAGGCTCTGAAGGTCATGAAGAGCCGGCTGCTGGCCATCGAGGAAGCCAAGCAGAACGCCAGCATTCGTGATGAACGCCGCGGTATGGTCGGCGCTGGGGAACGTTCAGAAAAAATCCGTACTTACAACTTCCCTCAGAACCGTGTGACGGACCACCGAGTAAACCTCACCCTGCACAAGCTGGAGAAGGTAATGCAAGGGGATCTGGACGAGCTGATCGATGCGGTCCGCACCGCCCATCAAGCGGAGCTGCTCGCGTGAATTCGCCGCCGGTCATCCCGCCGGAAGCCATGCTTTGTGCGCTAGTGTTGGCGCCGCAAACGTTCACGCGTAACAAATTTTTCGAACTCTTCGAGCAACCTACGCTGAAGAAATCACGCCGCCGAGCCAAGCGCCTGCGCGGCATCATCCGACAGTTATTGGGACAGGGCCGCGAGCCCGCTGAAATCGTCGGGCGCTACGAACTCGCGGATGGCAGTGTGCTGCTCAAGTACCAGGTGCTGCGGCTCAACTACGTGCGCACCACTTCGCTTTCGAACCTCGAAGCCAGCCTGGTGAATTACGCCATCCACCACGCTGGCGCCGGACCTCTCGATGAAGAGGATAAAATTGCCGTGGAACAGGCACTGGCCGGTTTAGGCGCCACATTGGAATTGGGAAACAGCCGGCGGCCACCGCCACCCTGAACGGCAACACTGCCGCCGACATCAACATCGAGGCCCACGGGTCGCCGCTCTTGTGGAGGCCCGCACAGCGGCGTATGAACGTCTCGTGAGAGAAAGCTCCTCCCCCAGCTGGCCGCTGCCAGCCGCTGTGTTTGTCGTGGCGGCGAGTCTCGCGGTATCCGCCTGCGGCGGCTCTACGTCTGGGCCGGAAGGCGCCCACGGCGCGGGCGGCGACGCCGAGGGCGAGTTCGACGAAGACGGCAACCCCACAACGGGAGAGGCCGGGCCCGAACGCGGCCCCTGCTCCGACGGCGCTTGTTTCGAATGCGGCGACACCGTCTGTTTTCCGGGTTTTTATTGCGATGAGGGCGGAGCCAACGGCCCCGGCTGCAGTTGGTTGCCCGCCTGCGCGTCGACGTCGAGTTGCTCCTGCCTAGCGAATCAGCTTACCGACTGCGCCTGCGAAGAGCGCGACGGGCACGCCTTCGTTCGCTGCGAGTGAGGCTGACACTCGCAGGCGCGACTAGTGATTAGCTATCGCGAGATTAAGGTTTTGTCGCGAGCAGCAGAATTCGCGGCGATGTCGAGCCCATGAACACGCCGGGCATAGCAGGCTGACCGCTGAATTGCGTGACACGGAATCCCACATCGTGAAACAACCGACCCAGCTCGTGCAAACCGTAGAGGCGAATGGAGTAGTTGCACTCCATGTTGCGACCATCATCGAGCATCACCGTACGTTTCACGACCAACCGACTGGTGATGAAATCAACGCTCATGTCGTCCATGCAGACGCAACCGTCTCCCTCGAACCAACACTGGCTGGGTTGCTGCTCCACCACGAAGTCGCGGTTCGGCACATCTAACACAAGACGTCCGCCGGATCGGAGAGCCTTGAACATGCGCTCCGCGACCGCGATGTTTTTGTCTTCTTCGAAGTAGCCGAAGCTGGAGTTCCAACAAAAAATGCCGTCGAACATTTCCTCGAAGGCCATCTCGCGCATATCGCCCTGGAGAAAGTTGATCTTCGCGCCCTTCTCTTGGGCAAGCTCGCCGGCGATCGCCAACTGAGCGACCGACAAATCGTAGCCAACGATTCCGTATCCCCGGCTGGACATCTCCACACTGAGTCGACCCGTACCGCATGCTAAATCCAACACCAGCGCACCGGGGGAAACCGCCAAGGATTCCTCGATGAAGGTGGCTTCCTTCTTCAGCTGGGGCGGCGTCAGATCCGGGATGGCCCGGCCGAACTCATCTGTGAACAACTCGTCCCACCACAATCGGTGGCGCTTGGTTCCCAGTGGATCAACCTTGGCCGGCGTCGAGGCGTTGGGCTTGAACTCGGCGGCGTCGCGGCCGCCGGTACGCTCCGGCGCGGGTGGCGGCTGAGGCGGAGACTTCTTACGCTTCTTCGTCGGTGGGGGTTTCGGCGCCTTGGACTTCGTGGACGCCGGCACCGCGGCCATCGGCATGGTCACCGCCTCGTCTGACTCTATCTCGACGTCGGCATCTATGGCGACATCCGAATCGAGCTC
>JABSRN010000083.1 GCA_013214025.1 Polyangiaceae bacterium | reverse complement strand
TTCCTTAGCGAGTTTGACGGGGGGATCTCTTGCTCAGCGATCCATTTGAACAGCGCTTCGAGGAGCGGCTTCGTTTTTCTTTGACGCCACGCCAATAGCTCATCTGGCGGAAGCTCTTTCGCCATTTTCTCCAACCGGTACATGCGTCGGATCACGCGGATGGCGCGATCCGCGCGGGGCGTTCCTTCGTGCGCAAGCAACTCACGCCGGGCATGCGCCCAACAGTTGGCTAGTTCAAGTCCGGTATTTTCTCGTGCGAGCGATTCATACGCGGCGTAGCCGTCACAGAGCACGGTTCCCTTGTACGAGCCAAGTAGCTTTTTTGCGACCGCTCCGCCGCGACTCGGATCCAATGTGTAGTGGACGGCGTCTTCGCAACGTCGTGCCCAGACCCACCAGGTCTTCGACTTGCCTGGAACTTTCGTCTTCAGAAGCCGCCACGTCGTTTCATCAACGCCGATCACCGATTGCGCGAGGATGTGCTCGGGCAATCGGATGTAGGCGGGTTTGAGCAAGCCAGCTAGCGCTGACAGATAATCCCAGAGCGTCGACGTCGTCGTGACTTCTAGGCCCAAACGTCGGAGTTCTCGTCGCTGCCGGTCGAGCGGGAGGTGATAGCAGTACTTCTTCAACGCAATATTGATGGCAAAGTCGATGCTGTATCGAGCCTTTGGAAACAGCTTCGTTTGTCCTGCAGCCGTCTTCACGCAGCCACCGCAGGTGCAACGGTACTTCTGTCGTAAGTGCTTCTTTACGATCAGGCGCGGCTCGATAAAGTCAATCTCGAGCGACTCCTCAAAGTTCCCGTTCCAAGGCGTCATCGCGCGGCTGCATGCGTCGCAGATCGCGTCGTCCACGTTCAACGTGTGGACGATTTCTTCCATCGGCAGCTCAGGCTGCTCTTTGCGACCGTGGCCACGCTGTTTGCCCTTGCCCTCGGTCGATGCACCATTTGCGCCTCGACGTTCCGTTTTCTGACCAAACGCACGCTGGAGTGCCGCAGCATGCTTCTTCTCAAGGATATCGAGTTCCAATGCTAGCTGCTCAGCTTCAGCGCCGTTCTTCTCGGAGAGCTTCTTAAGCGCCTCGGCGAGCTTCGCTTTGATGCGTACACCTTCGAGGTGTTGAAGACGCAGCAGCTCTTGCAGCACACCGACGTCGGTCACGTTCTCGAAGGTCACGCATCAGAGCTAACATATCTGATCAACAACACAATGATTCTGTTTCGACTCGTCCCATCTTGAGATCGACTTTGCGCATCACCGGGGGACTGAGCTTTTGACGAACGGCGACGGCGCCCTCGATAAACAACGCGAGCTCACTTAGCGTGAGTTGCCGCTGACGCATCTTCCACGGAGCCGGGAACTTCTCCGACGTCATTCGCTTCGCGAATAGACACAGACCGGTGCCGTCGAAGTACAGTACCTTCGCCCGTTTGCGATTCTTCGATACGAACAGAAATAGATCGCCGTCAGTCAACTCGCGCTTCATATCGCGCTCGACGATGACTGAGAGCGTGTCGAAGCTGCGGCGCATATCGCACGGCTCGTCGTAGAGAAACACTTCGACGCCCCGGGGAAGACCGATCACGTGGCACCTCCCAGTAGGGCACGAAGTTGTTCGAACTCGATGCCATCTACGCGGGCGCCGCTTGGGAATGTCAGCGTGAATCCGCTTGTGGTGGCTCGCGGAATTTGCTCGACCACCTTGACCCGTTGTAGGCGCGCTACATTTGAAACGCTCCCGTTGCCCTTCGCTCCTCGCAGCCATCGACCAACGACATTGTCGCTCAGCCCGACGAGCCGCCCGCTTTCAGCTCGCGAGAGTCCCGAACTTCCGACGAATTCCACCACGTCTCCGCGGAGCGCTTTGCTGAATCGAACTCGAAGACCGCTACTGCTTCGCTCGCGGAGAACTCGCTGCCGCAACGCGGCTGCCTGCTTTTTCGTGTTTTGCATGCACGGTTTGTCGCGCGTTTAGCCATGCTCGTCACGACGGGCTTCGGCGAGTGCGTACTGAAGGGGCGGGACGTTCGTGTGTGTACGATCAAATTGGATCAGCCCTGGCAGGGGATCCATGACGCGATGTTGGGGGTATTTGGGGTGGAGCAGGGGAGAGCGCTGGGAGCTCGCGCGAGCTGAACTAGGGTCGGCGGGTCAGGAGCCTCGTCGGTCGGCTTTGGATAGCCCTAGCTCCCTCGCTTAGAGGCCGGCCGGCGAATTGCCGCGCCGCGTTAGCTGTCCGATTCGCGTCGGGGCTCAGTGACCCCGGAGGGCCTCGATTTCGGTCGTCGGTCGGTAGCCTCGGGCTGTTGCTGGCGGGGCAGCTGGCCCCCCCCACCCAGCTATGACAGCCCCCGTCCGGGGCCGGCAGTCAGCCGTTGCTTGGCTTGTGTGGAAGGCCTAATATGAGCGCTCTTTTCCTCAGAATCTCGCGAGCTCCATGACCGCCCCCGACACCCAACAACTCGACGCCATCCTAGCCCTCCAACTCACTGTCGCCTGGGCAGGAGAGGTTGCGGCTGAGCCTAAGCGGCTGGGCTGGTGGGATACCGATCTCGTGGACGAAGCCGCCGGAGGTGACCTGTTCAGTCGGCTGCTGCCGAAGACTGCGGCGTGGGCGGGTTTGCAGATGGCGCGAGAGGCGGCGATTCGCACGGACGCCACAGGACGAGCGCGTTTGGCGAAACCGGACGCGGCCAATACGCTTTTTCACTTCGGATTCGAATTGGACGAGGCGTTGCAAGACCGACTCGAACATCACAAGCGTCACGCGAGCGTTCCCGGTGAAGTGCTATCGGCCGGGTGGGGTGTCGAGTCCTCCTGGGACAAAAAGCAGTTCGCGAAGTTCCTTGGGGGACTCGAGGGCTCCAAGGTTGAAGACAACCCAGCGGGTCGCAAGCTCAAGTCCGGTGCCGATCCGGCGGAGACCGCGCAGCGATTGACCGCGGCCTTGCTTCCGCTGAGCGCTGAGTACCCTCTGCCGTTCGCCGACATGCAAGGTCAGGGGTAACGGTCTTGGGGGGAAGCCAGCGGCCGGCGGAAAGCGGCAAGGTACATTCGCGCATCTTGAAGATGACGCTCTGTGTTCCTGAGAGCGTTGCCTATTGGAAGGCGCCCGTCGTTCCCGGTACCGCGTCGGAGCGGGCACGTTTCGCGTTCGACGGCCATTGGTTTGGCGCCAAGTCTGAGGCTCGTGTCCGTACGCTCATCTCCCATCTGGACCTGCGCTTCGATGCCTACCCCTCAGCGCTCGCGGCGTTGAGGTTTTGGCAGCCGCCCAGCGACGTTGCTCCGTGGATTTGCCACCTCCACACCCAGCTGTCCGATCCGGTGTATCGACGTTTCTCCGGTGAGTATCTCCCCGAGCGCCTCGCGAAGGGTTACTCGACGGTAGATCGTGATGCGGTCGCCCGCTGGGTTGACGAGCATTGGGCAGGCCGATGGGCGCCAGTGACGTGCGTAAAGTTTGGGGGCAACATGCTCGCTACGGCATTTGAAACCGGATTGCTCACAGATGGCAAAGACCCGCGCAAGCTCACTGCACCGCGTGTACCGGTCGTGGCTCTGGAGTACCTGCTCTACTTGCTCCGAGAAACCACCGTGGAGGGGGGTCTGTTGGATTCGCCCTACTTCCGTTCGGTCGCTCCAGACGAGTCCTCACAGTCCTACGCTCTCGGCGCGTTGCGTGCGGTACGCCTCAAAAGCCTGGGCGACGTACGAGAGTTCGATTGGACGTATCCAGATCTAATGAGCTGGGCTTCCGCACAGAAAGAGGCGGCATGAGCGAGTTTCAACACGACAGCGCTCTGCAGCGCACCTTCAAGGCGTTGGAGAAGGACTTGTTCCGTGAAGGCGGCCCGCAAATCAGCACCACGCGGAATTACAATTTCGCGATCGTGCCCTACGAGCCCGCTGAGGAGTTCGCTCTACGCCAGCACGTAAACGCACTCTCGGAAAAGCTACGCCAGGAAAGTTGGACGGTGGCGGCCATCGCTCTGCACACATTGATGCTGGAGCGGCTGCGCGGGCTGGGCGACGAGTACTTGGAGTCATTGATATCTCGCGAGAAGCGCCTGCATGGGCGGAGCCCCGATCGCGCGATGACCCACTTGAGCGAAAAGATCGTTCAAGAGATAGAGGGCCCCAACGGGCTAGCCGCGGACGTCGTTCGCGAAATCAAGAAACTGCTCGACGAACACGCTGTGGATAAAGACCGCATGGTGGTGTTCATCAGTCGGGCGGGCGCCTTGTATCCGTTCTTCCGGACGTCTGCGTTACTCAAACACGTGGCGGACCACACCCAAAACGTGCCGGTAATCTTGCTCTATCCCGGTAGTGTGGTTGGCGACACCGGGCTTTCTTTCATGGGCAAGCTGCCTGCGGACCGCGACTACCGACCCCGTATCTACCGCTGAGGACTATTATGGTGATGATTGAAGACCTCTTTCAACGAGACGTAACTCGTGACATCAACCCGGTGGTCTATTTCCACGAGCAAGATCCGGCGAAGGTCGCCGCGGAGGTGTCCGAATACATCATCACCGGCGGCTACCCTGAGGAAGACGATCGCGCCATAGAGCACGGCATTCACGAACAGTTCGTCCGTCTGCTTGGGGCGATGGGCAAGGACCTCAAGAAGGGTGGGACCGGGCTGCCGGCGGTATGGATCTCAGGGTTCTACGGCTCTGGTAAGTCGAGCTTCGCCAAACTGCTGGGCATGAGCCTAAACAACCTGGCTCTTCCAGATGGCACCAAGCTCGCGGACGCCCTGCTGAAGCGGGACGAATCGCCCAATCGGGCCCAGTTTATCGAGGCGTGGCAAAATCTGGTTCAGGACATCAAGCCGATGGCGGTTGTGTTCGACATTGGCAGTGTCGCTCGCGACGACGAGCACATTCACGCAGCAGTGGTTCGCGAATGCCAAAAAGCGATGGGTTACTGCGGGACCAGCGACTTGGTTGCCGATCACGAGATCCGTTTGGAGGCTGACGGCCTGTACGATGACTTCTTAGCCAAGGTCAAAGAGCTCCACGGCAAATCGTGGTCCGACCTACGGAACAAGAAGCTCGCCGAAGACCTGTTCTCCGCCACTCTGCACGCCCTACAGCCCAAGCTCTACGGCGACGAGATGGCATGGATGGACGCGCGAGCCGGCCGCAAGCTTGGCCGCTCTGCGTCGGAGACGGTGAGCGACATCGAACACATGCTCGCCGCTCGATACCCTGGGCGCACCCTATTCCTGGTTATTGACGAAGTCAGCCAGTACGTGCACGACAACGAGGACCGCATGTTAGCGCTGCAGTCCTTCGTCTCGGCACTGGGGCAACGGCTCAAAGGCAAGGTGTGGTTGCTCGCAACAGGTCAGCAAAAGCTCGAAGAGGGGGAGGCTGCGACTACCACCCTCGGCAAGCTCAAAGACCGCTTCCCGGCGCATCTACGAGTGCATCTCAGCAGTGCGAATATTCGCGACGTGGTCCACCAGCGCCTACTGAAGAAGAAGGTCGGCGTAGTGCCCGATCTGGAGAGCCTGTATCAACGCCACCGCTCGGATATCGAGCTCTACGCGTACCAGGGCAACCAGATGTCCGTGCAGGACTTCACCGAGGTCTATCCGATGTTGCCCGGGCACATCGACCTCTTGATGGCGATTACGACCGGTTTGCGCGCCCGCTCCACCCGAGTGCAAGGCGACAGCCAGGCTATCCGTGGCTTGCTGCAGTTGTTGGGTGATTTGTTCCGAGACCAGAAGCTGATCTCCCATGAAGTGGGCACGCTCCTGACTCTTGATCGCATCTACGACGTGTTGCACACGGCTTTGGAGGCAGATGTCCAGAGCACCCTCATGAGGGCGTTTGCGTTTTGCGATAAGCACAAGGCCGACGGTTTGCCCGATCCCGTGCTCGCGCTGCGAGTTGTCAAAGCGGTGTCTCTATTGGAGTTGGTTCAGGACGAGCGAATCAAGACCGATGTGCAGTTGATTGCGCAATGTCTGTACGAACGTCTTGGG
>JABSRN010000082.1 GCA_013214025.1 Polyangiaceae bacterium | reverse complement strand
GCTTCCATTCCCCCCCCAAACGTAACAGCAAGAAGGGCGAGCAAGCGTAAGGACACCCCTCACAAATGTGTAAGCGATGTCCTGTCGTGCACCCTGTCGTGCACCCCACCAGACCCAACTCGCCCGCACCCGCACCCCAGCCGGTCATCGGCAACGCCGCGAAATAGAGAAAGCCCCGAATCACTCTCGTGATCCGGGGCCAGCGTCCCCAACGGGATTTGAACCCTGCGAATCGTCATTTGGGTCAAACTCACAAAGCAGCACGAATCCTGCTGGAAACAGCACCTTTACCCGGAACAAGGTGAACACGAACGCACCAGATGAGGTGCAGAATGCGACAAAACGGGACCTTACGCAGACTCGACCCGGCACTCATGGGACAGCCCGCACCGCCTCCTCGTGGGCTGACTGATTTCCGGCGAAGCCAGCGCGGTAAACGCCGTTGTTGATAGGACCGTAGTTGGCGAGGATCATCGCTTCTATCCGCTGCTGCTCGCCTGTGGGGTACAGATCAAGCTTGGATGCGGCAACCGGATCGCTGGAAAATTGCGCAAAAGCTGAGTTCAGATCTTGCACGAGATCCGCCGACTCGTTGGTTACGATACAGGACCGCTGCTTGTCCCAGAGCACGGGTACGGAGACGCGGCCCGTGTAGTCTGCTTGATGGCGAACGTAGAGCTCGAATAGCGGTCCTTGGTGCGGCACAAACCCGGGCGGCACAAACCCGGGCGGCACAAGCCCGGACGGCTCATGGGGCTCGGTGGGTGTCGTCTCAGACGCCGGAAAGACCCAGCCTTGCTCTCCCATGAAGGCATCCGCGAAAGTGACCGGCAGGCAGCTCTCTAGACCCAGCAATTGGCGCGTCATCAGCACGCGGTGGGACCAGCCGCAGGCCGCCGATACATACAGATGATAGCGCCCCGTGGCGGGCTCGAATGGCGATCCTGAACTCACGCGACCACGAAATTTGGCGGCGCGCCGGACGAAACGCCCGCGCTCATCCGCACCAAGATCCGTGGTCAACCACTTACCGTCTACAAGTCGCCCCATGAGCTAAATCTACCGCACGAGGACGGGAAAACCTGCTCTTCGTTGGATTGCCGTCGATAATTCCTAAGGTAAAATCAGTCAGGCACAGCAAAAGCTCGCCACGCACCAACAACCGGCACCGGGCACGCCTTCGTGCGAAGGCTCAGCCCCCTGCGGAACCACCGCGCGCCCCTCTCCGACCCGGTAGGCGGTATCCCACAGCGTAGCTCAGCGCGCTGAATACCCCAACGTAAGTTCCCCCAACCAGGATGAGCGCGAACACTGCGTGAAGCGGTGGCAGTATGCTCCGCACCCCGAGTCCCACCAGACTGGCGCCAACAGCGATCAACAGAACAACCAAGGACGGAATAGGAGTGGTCCTCAACCCAAATATTCTCCGCGCGGCCAGATACCGAGCCGTCGCCAGACCGACAGTGACCGAGGCACTCGCCCACGCGACGCCCTCCGCACCGAAGCAATACCCACCCACTGCCGTGAGAACTAGAACGAAGAGACTGGCGATGCCGGTCATCTTAAATTCTAGCCGCTGACGACCCGTGGCTACCAGCAACACTGAATTCAGGCCAGACAGACCGATAAGGACTTGCGCTCCCATAAAAATAAACAGAAAGCGGGTACCGGACTCAAATTCCTTGCCGAAGAGTGAGAGCACATCGGAGTAGATCAGCAGAAGTCCGCCGCCGAAAAATATCCCGCAACGGCTCATCCACAGAGAGCTCTCCTCATAGAGGGCAACCATCGCTACGCGGTCATCCTTCGCAGCTGCCGAAGACAACCGCGGGCCGAACACGACAGCCAGAGCCGCAGTTCCGAGAGAAACCAGATGGGCCAGCTTGTACGCGATGTAGTAGCCCCCCGCGACTTTTGCGGAGGCGACCCGCGTAACGATGACCAAGTCCAGCATCGGGAATTCGACTAAGTAGCCAAACAAGTTAACGAACACCAGCAAGCCGCCGAAACCATGCAAGGAGCGAATGTCACTCCTTGCCAGGCGCATCGCGCCGCGCTTCACCATGCGGAAGACTAATAGGATGCTGACTACGCCGCCGAAAACGTAGCTGGCACCCCTCGCGAGGTACACGTCGTTGATCGCCAGCCCGCCAACAGCATGCGCACCCGCCACGAGAGCGAGAAAGAGCGACCCGACGCCAATGTAATAAACGTACGCCCGAACATCAGCGCGACCCAGACCCCTCAGTATGCCGTTCAGCATCGTGATCAACGTCAACGACGGCAGCAGTAGGATGCTGTACCGAAAGTCGGCCGTCAGCTGCGACGAGCCTGTGACCAGTATCGATACCGGCTCTGCTAAGAGCGCTACCGCCGCCCCGATCGCTACGGCAACGGACACAGGGACGACAATTCCGTAGAGGATTAGCCCAAACACCTTGTCCGGCTCCCGCACCATTGCTTTCGGCACGACGAAGGCGAGCGCCTCGTCCAAACCGGCCTTGGTGAGCAGCACGAGCATCAAGGTCGTGGAGAATACCAATTGATACCGCCCGACACCTTCGGCGCCGAGCGAGCGCCCAATGACCAGCAGGGTCAGATAGGTCGTGACCTGAATCACCACCATGCCGGCGCCCGTCAACAGCGTGTCGCGCTTACCGCCGCTCGTTTTTTTCATCGTGCCCGGCATCCTAGAGACGCCTGATCACGCTGGGCGAGGCAGGTAGACTGTCGAGCACGTCGAGGTAACGACGGGCAATGTCATCCCACGTTGTCGCCGATTGCCGATGCCTTTCGATGCCCCTGGCCCCCTGCTCTTGAGCACGCGCTGGGGATTCGAGCCAGCGCGCGATCTGCGCTGCCCAGGCCTCTCCGTCGTCTGGATCGGCATAGGCGGCGACATCAGCACAAGCCTCTCGCGCAAAATCTAAGTCACTGGCGATCAGTGGCGCGCCGGCAGCCATGGCTTCCCACAAAGGAATGCCGAAGCTCTCCATCTTAGACGGCATCAGCACGGCGACAGCCGATCGCATCAGGCGATGAGCCTCGACCAGGGGAACCCCACCGAGAAATTCGATCTGTTCGAGCACCCCAAGCTCCTGTGCGCGAGCACAGAGATCCGGAACCGCCGACGACTCCACAGTGAGGCGGCAGGGAATGCGAATCTCCCGACGGGCGAGCCCGGCGAGGATCTCGGCAATCAAGACGTGATTCTTATGGGGACCCGGGCTTGCGATGTAACAAAGGAACGGGGACTCAGCTTCATTCTTGGTTGCTAGCTCCGCCTCTAGCTCTACCGCTTCAATGGCGCTTGGCACTATCACAATACGATCCAGCGGCACGGCCCAACGTCTATGAATGGCCTGGCGCATATGCTCCGTTTGCACGGTGATCTTCGACACTGTGCTCAGACCGAGCGAAAAATATCCATTGATCAATGCCACTCGAGCCCGGAAACGCCGTCCCAAGGGCAGGGCACAATCTTCCGCAGCATGGGCGATGAAGGGCTGATGCACGAGCAGCAGGTGGGGCACCCCACAGAGCGGAACACTGGTATCGCCCAACGAGAACAACACGTCCGCCGGCCAGGTCTTTAGGGCCAGACGTATGCCTAGGTTTTCGGTCAGGAGTTTAGCCGGCACCCCACCACGCACCACGTGCAGGCGTATTCCTGGAGCGTCTGACTGGGTCCAACCCCATTCGTAGGGGATCCAAGCCCGCAGTTCATGCATTTGACCAACCCGGCTCAGGGCTCGCAGGACGTTGCGCCCAACAACACCACTCCCGTAGCCGCGCAGGTTGGCGAGATTGAGTGCGATCTTCATGGGCTTCGGCCGGGCCACGCAACCGGACCCAAGCAAAACTCCAACACCTCAGCCGCTTGCATCACGCAACCCTACCACGCACCAAACGCCCTCAGGCAACGGCGAACGGGACGCCCGGCACTTCACTAAGACTGTCACGCTGACCGGGATGCGTGCCTGTGGAGCTCGAGGCGGAGGGTCAGCTGGGTTGCTTGGCTTCGACGTAGAAGCTCTCGTCGTCTCGCTCGCTCAAATCCAAGTCGCCGGTATCAGGGATGTTCGTCTCGCCCGCACCGACCGCTTGCACGTCGGTGAACCCGAGCTCCTCTAGTAATCGGATGAACGATTGAGCGTCGTACATCCAAGCATGCAGCCTGTCTCCAACGAAGAGCGCCACCACTCGCTGCTGCAAATTTTCGTGATTCTCGTGACCTAGGTAGGTGCCTTTCATGAACGCGTCGGCATCGCCGTCTTTCTGATAGCCCTCGATCAGCCTAGCTAGATCCGGCAGCACGAGGCGAACGTAGCCGCCGGGCATCAGCACGCGGCGGATCTCCAGCAGCGCGACCCGGACGCGGTCCCGGCTGAGATGCTCCAGCATATGACACGAGTACACTATGGAGGCACTACCGTCCTCTAAGGGCAGGTTGCCTGCGTCAGCCCAGACCACCCCGCCCTGGCGAGCGGCGTTCGCGAATTCGACTTGCCGGGCCTTCAACACACCCAGCTTGGAGCCCATGGCCAATAGCAACGGGTGCCCAGCGAGGCGAACCGACGGCGAGTTGTCGACGTTGAGCCAACCTGGCGTTGGTGTTTGCCCGCACCCCAAATTCACGCATTGCATGCGGCGGGAGGGTAATTGAGCTGTCAAACTGTGTCCATCTATCAAATTGCGGCCTTTTCCGTGGTGCGACGTCCAATGGCTATGTTGCGCCACCTTCGAGTGGCATTCAAATGTGCGGGAACCCTCGGCGCCAACTCCGAATCTTCGAGCAGATCCGACAGGGCTTCGATCAGCGCGTCGGTGCCTGTACGAAACCGCCTTTTCGCCTATCCCCCGGATTGCCCGAGGTCGGAGACGGAGCGGGGCCCGGACGCTGCGGAATGCTCGAAAGCAGACTGAAATATCTCTGCCATCTCCACCGCGTTGCGCGACCAGCTCCAGCGTTCTGACCAAGCTGCGTTCTTTCCCGCGTCTCCAATCGCTTGGGCCCGAGCAGGGGTGGCAATTAGATCGGATATTACATCTGCGATCTGCCTTGGCTGATGGGCCTCCACCAGAAATCCCGTCTTGCCATGTTCCACAAACTGCGAGGGACCTTGCCCGGAAATTCCGATGACGGGCCTTCCGTGGAGCATCGCTTCCAAATAGACCAAGCCGAAGGATTCGCGCCAGCTGGGGAGACTGAAGACATCGCACGACGCCATCCAGCGCATGGCCTCGTCGTGCCCGAGCTGTCCCAGAAACCGAACGTGGGTCGCGAGTCCCAGCTTCGATGTCAACTCCTTGAGCTCGGGAAGTTGGCTGCCCTCGCCGATCACGACGTACCGGACATTGTCATGTCCTTTGTCGAGGAGCATCCGCATGGCTCGGAGATTGTCGACGATGCCCTTGTTGTCGGCGAGGTTCGACACGCTGAGGAGTAGAAATGCTGACTGCAGATCGCGAGATCGAGCCTTCGGCGTGGTCGCTACGTCACTGCGGCGCACCCCGTTGTGAACCACCACGATGTTCTGTTTCGGCACGCCAAGGGAAAGCACGTGACCGCGGAGTGGCTCACCGACCAGGACAACGCGAAATGCGTTCTTGAGGGCGCCACGGTAAGCCAGTTTCGCGAAACGACCGGCTAACAAGGCCTGCGCTGGCTCTCCGTGTATGGTCATAACAAATGGGACACCGAGCAGCTTCGACAGCGCATAGGCCGCGTGTCCACAGGGCAGCGCGCCATGGGCATGGATCACGTCGATGTCGTCAAAGTGATTCAGTCGTCTCGCGAGCGATGCGGCTAACGATAGGCCCGCCGTTGCTGCTAGGTGACGTCCGGGCGCCTTGAGATATCGCTGGTGAGTGACTGCCAGCCCAGCAACGCTTTCACGGTCAGGCGTTTCCGTGAGGGACTTGAAGCGGTCCGAAACTCCGGCCAGAAGCTGCGGTGCCCAGGGCGTGGCAGCGATGTTCTCAGATTCCACGCCCGAGTCCCGGAGCGCGAGGAGTTGATCGAGGATGAAGAGGCCGTGACTGGGTCCCACTGGGCTCGGAAAGTACGGTGCGAGGGTGAGCAGTTTCACGGCGGCTCGCAGGCGCTTTGGGCAAGAGCTGCGAAGCGTCGGGCTCCCACTTCTGCACTAAACTGTTTGGCTGTGCGGCGAGCCTCAAGGCCCATTGCGAAAATGGCTCCAGGGTTCTTCGCTAGCGCTAACATCGCCCGAAATAGCGCGTCCGAGGAAAGCGCTTCGATCAGGTGACCGTTGACGCCTGTATCCACCATTTCGCTAGCGGCGCCCATGGCATTGGTGGCGACGACAGGCATGCCGGCGGCTAGCGCTTCGGGCACGACCATTCCCCAGCCGTCGTATCGGGATGGTGTGACGAGCACATCATGCTGCGCTAGCACTCCGGCGACTTCAGCAATTTCCTTGAATCCCGCAATACTCACCTGATCGGGAAAATCGTTTCTCAAGTCTTCGACATCGGATAGGAGCGGTCCGTCGCCCATGAATGTGATGGTGAACGCGATCTTCGCTTCGGCTAAGCGACGGACCGCTTCAGCGACCAGATCGATTCCCTTTCGGAAGCTCAGAGACCCCGAGCACAAGAAGCGGACTGGGTGCTCGAATCCTTCTCGCTTGATCGCGAGAAAGCGGCTGAGATCTGAATAGTAGTCGAGCCTATGGCATGGGGCCTCGGTCATATCCGAGTACTGCTGTTGCGCCAGATCACTGATGGCCCAGATCTCTCGGGCCCAGCGGCGGGGGGGTAGCAGCGCAAGCCGACGAAGCCACAGCCGTGTTCGTTCGGACTTAAGCAATGGCTTGTCGCTATATTTTACGCCCGCAGGCTCGGTCCATAACACCCATGGCACCCTTGCCATAGACGCGTAGTACATCGTCATTTGCATGGCGACGTTGGCATATTGTCCGAGGATGACGAGATCGGGTTTGAAGCGGCGGAGAGCAGGCAGCAAGCCGAAGTTCAAGTAGACAGCATTGTGTACCGGCAACATGGGCACGAAAGTATGGGGGAAATCAGGCTCCAGATGTTCCGCCCACTGCCGTCCGTGGGTCAGCCTGCACAAGAAGAACACATGAATATCGCATGCAGGTTCTTTGGAGATCGCCCCCAGGAACTCGACCTGATGGTCGCGCGGCATGTTGGTGATCACGGCGATACGCATCGTCGGGCAAGGTCGCATAAGGGTTGCGATGTTTCAAGAGAGCGCAACATTCGATGCCATTGCCTGGCCTAGGACAAAGCCCAGATGCTGAACCCCACAGAGGACAGGAAATCCAAACTCCAGCGCAGTCGATGGTGGCCCAAGCAACTCCCGACCGTGCCACCCCCGGCCCTTCACGAGCCCGCGGTCACCGCAGATTCGAATCGCTAACCGGTTCCAAAGCGCAGCTCCGCGCGTCAGCCAATCGGCCGATTGGCGAACTGCGCCTTCGGGGCCAGCCATCGGGCGCGGGGAAGCCCTCACCAATCAGCCGCTGGGCAATCGAAATCCAGCTCGAAGGCTCCGGCTGCCGCCGTTCCACGAACTTTAGGCCGCAGACGCGACAATGTGCGAGCGAAATACCGCAGACTGGAATGCCGTACTCAAGCTAAGCGCGAAACTCTTGCTCGACGTACTTGGGCAAGCCGCGTGCAGGGTTGTCACGCGCTTCCGACAGGAAGCCATTGAGCTCTCGGAGAAGGCGATGCAGCACGCTGTCCTCGGGACGGCGCGCCCGACACTTGGCGCTCTCCCTATCTCGTCACTCTGCGAAAACTGCGAGGGCGGCGGGCAGGCTGCTTCGCTTGTGGGCAATCACCATGCCGATGTCCCGCCTTGCCCAAAGACGACTGGAGGATTCAGCATGACCCGACCGGTTGTGTGGGCTTACTGCGGCCAGCTTTCGTACGCGTTCTTTCGCCGGGTCCGCGAAAATGAATATTCGACTCTCCTGCCGCATCGGAGCGTTTCAGTCACTGAGACGCCGGAGTACCGACCCGCATCACCCGGTGGATAGCTCGACTGGTGTGTGCGAGCTCCGGCGTGGAGCTGGGAATGTGCGCGAAAAAATCCTGCCGTCTCAACCAATATCTGACTACGCTCTGCGTCATGAATCAGCTCGTAGAACCTCACGGCTCAACACAGCTTCACAGACTATCGCGACTCGGCATGCTGACGGATGCCCTGT
>JABSRN010000081.1 GCA_013214025.1 Polyangiaceae bacterium | reverse complement strand
TGGTCCACTCCGCGTACAAGTGTGAACTGACAGGCGACTCGAAACGAAAGACGCGCAAGCAGAAGTAAACCTCAACTCACTCCCCAGATTGCTCGGCGATCATGATGACGGAATCAGTGATCACGACCCGGAATCAGTGATTCATGATGGGCGAAATCCTCACTCAATAGACTCAGAATCCGCACGATGCAGAACCGCCATGAGCTCCCGCTGCCGGCGTGTAGGTACTAGCGACGACAAGCCTGCCGGTTCGAGGTGTTCTGACTGGGAAGGGCACGGCGCGACAAGCCCGCTGATGCTCCGTGCCTTGTCGTTCGATATTGCTGTTGGACTATCGAGCGAAGAAGGAGACGTCCATCAAGGCGTAGTTCTGTCCGTTGATCCAGTTGGTACCCGTGAAGTCGGCATTGGTGTATTGGGCGGAGGAGTTCTCCCACACCGCGATGTAAGCGAGGTGTGCCGGCTCAATGCATGGGTCTCCGGTGCTGTTCCACCCGGCGTGCCCCATAAACGTGTTGCCTGAGTTGTCGCCGCCATTCCAGCAGAACCCGTTGCTGCTAGTACCGCCGATACCGCTCGCGCTACCCTCCATATAGTTGACACTTGCGAGGCCGGTACCGCTCTGGGCCGGGTCGAACACAATGATCTGGCTGGCGGGGCACGGAGTGGTGTTGGAACTCACAAACAGATCCATGAAACGGCTAGAGCCCCAAAGGCAAGCATTCTTGATGCGAGCCCTTGCCCGAACCACGTTGTCGTAGCGACGCTGATACATAATGTCGGCGGAGCTGACGTCTAGCTCGGTCCATGATCGGGACTTGTAGTCGAGCCACGGGGTGGTCAAGCTACCCTGAACATTGCGGTCGCTCCAGTAACCAAACTCAGTGTTCCAGGTGTTCGAGTCCGCTCCGGATATCGTGCCGAGGAGCGTCCAGCCGCCACCATCTGTTACCATATCGCAATACACTTCGTAGGGGCCGGTGGCCCCGCCAGCGTCCGCCCCGGCATCGCCACTTGGTGCCGTCGGAGTGTCTATCCAATAGATTCCGTCGCCCGCATCCGATTGTGTCTGCAAAATGTCCAGGCAGGAGCTGCCTGGATTCGATTCGGTGCCGGCCATCGTGCAGCCAACCGTCCCGTCGCAGTACTCGCCCACCGGACAGTAGCTCTCAACGGGAAAGTACAGGCACTTGTCGGCTCCCTCGTCACATGCGTCGAAGGTACACGCGACTCCATCGTCACAGCCAGACGTGGTCGCGGGGACGCAGGCTCCGCCAGAGCATATCTCAACGCCGTTGCAGAAGTTTCCGTCGTCACAATCCGCTGGCACCGAACATTCAGCGACACAGCCAGCGCCGGCAACACACATCTCGTTGGCGCCGCAGGCGCTGGTGTCCGGCACGTGCACGCATGTGCCGGAGTTGATGTCGCAGACATCGATGGTGCACGCGAAGCCGTCGTCGCAGTCATCGCCGGAGCAGAGGGCGCCGGCGTCAAAGGCCGTCCCCGGACTGCCGGTGTCTCCCTGCACTCCAGCGTCTCCCTGCGCGCCCTGTTGGCCGGGCTCACCCTGCACGCCGGTGTCGCCCTGCGCGCCCTGTTGGCCGACCTCACCCTGCACTCCGGTGTCGCCCTGCGCGCCCTGTTGCCCAACCTCACCCTGCTCGCCCGGGATTCCGTCTTGACCTTGTTGTCCCGCTGTGCCCGAGTCGCCGGTGGTCCCGGTGGTCCCGGTGGTCCCGGTGGTCCCGGTCGCACCCGGTTTGCCCTCGCTCCCCGTGCAACCAAACAGAGTAAAAGTGATAACGGCGGACAAGACTTTTCGCATGAGCCTGACTCCTTGCCGTGTTCAACGGCCTTCAACGGGTATTCGGACCGGCACAGGTCCGCACAACCCAGGAGTTTAGGGCATTTCGGTCGCCCACAACAGCGGTTGTTTCCGTCTTAGGCGAATGCTTCCGTCCCGACGTTGGTCGTGGCGTCACTCGAGCAAGCTGCTTCTGTCTCCTGCGGATCGTCCCGACTTACCGGCGCCCAGCGTGGTCGTCCACTTCTGTCAGAACACCACGAACCAACAAGAAACCTAGAAGGTCCTGTATTTTGTCTTGGTTGCGCGTAGGAAAAGCCAACTGCGATTTCGGAGCGGAACGGAAGCAAGGCGCGTCTAGCGCCCGCATCTTGGCGCGTGGGGATGTCCCGAATCCTGTTGATTTGATGTAAACGAAAAGGTGGCGGTCCTCGTTGGAACCCGAGAAAATATCGGGAGCAAAAGATCAACGAGAGGATCCGCCATGAGCAAGAATGTCAAAAAACGAAGAGCAAACAAAGGCCGAGTAGCTCCGACGCAGCGAACTCTGCAATTGGCACCGCTCATCC
This sequence comes from Polyangiaceae bacterium, assembly GCA_013214025.1. Classification (GTDB taxonomy): domain Bacteria; phylum Myxococcota_A; class Polyangia; order Polyangiales; family Polyangiaceae; genus JABSRN01. The sequence continues at coordinate 5,388 of JABSRN010000081.1, read as the reverse complement.
GACGCAACTTGATGGCGTTTGTGATGCGCAAACGGATAAAGGCACCCGACGTTGTCCTGGAAGAAGATCGCGCGGCGCTGTGCGGTCCGTCGAACAGCAAGCGCGAGCCTGGGGCGCCGGTGCGATGGGGCAGCACGGAAGCCCGACTGGTGATGGGCGGCAGGCGAGTCATCGCGCGAAAGCCACGAGTGCGCCAGAATGGCGAGGTGGTGAGCCTGCCGTCGTGGGGTGAGTTCGCGGAAGAGGACGCGTTGAACGAGCGCACCGCTGAACAGCTCCTGCTCGGCGTGTCGACGCGGAGCTATGAGCGCTCGCTCGACGAGCTCCCTGATGAACTTGAGCCACACGGGACGAGTAGAAGTGCTGCGAGCAGGCGATTTGTTGCAAAGGCGAAGAAGCAACTCGACGAATGGCTACACCGTGATCTGTCGAAATTATCGCTGTGCGTGCTCATGCTTGACGGTATTGGGTTGGCGAGCACACGGTGATCGCTGCGCTGGGCATCGACGGATCTGGTAAGAAACACCCTCTGGGCGTGCGGTTAGGGGCGACCGAGAACAGCAACGTGTGCGGCGGACTGCTTGATAAGTTGACCGAACGTGGACTCGACCCACTGCAACCGTATCTCCTTGTGTTCGATGGCAGCAAGGCATTGCGCAGGGCGATTCGGCAACGCTACGGTGGTCGCTCCCTGGTCCAACGGTGTCAGACACACAAGCTTCGCAACGTCCGCAGTCATCTACCCAAAAGCAAACACGTGACCGTTACGAAGTCGATGCTTCAGGCGTACAAGACGAAGTCGAAGAAGACCGCCCAGCGGCAACTGGAGCGCCTCGCTCGGTCCCTCGAAACTTAGCACCCTGCTGCGTCATTGCGTGAAGGGCGGCAAGAGACGCTCACGCTGAAAGGTCTGGGTCTGGTGGAGATGCTCGAGCGAACGCTGTCGACGACCAACGCGATCGAGAACATGAACGACACGATTCGGCGAGTTTCCAAGCGCGTGAAGCTCTTGCGCGATGGCGACATGGTCAAACGCTGGGTGGCAAACGGTATCCTTGAAGCTCAACGCGGCTTCCGGCGAATCAAGGGCTACACAGGATTACTTACGCTCGCGGCCGAGCTACGAAAGCACGCTGAACGGATCGACCGCGTTGACAGCGAGCGGAAAGCCGCCTGATGATGGCCTAGCCAACGAGGCCGCCACCCCGATGCTCACCAGGGAGCGGGACGATCCCTGGTGCCATTGGTTCTCCAGCTTGCGCCTGGGCATCGAACGACGACGATGTAAGGTCGCTTTCGGGTATGGGAATTGACCGGCCTCCACGCACCGACAGCCAGGGGCATGGGGAATCTTATCAACTTTCGACTTCGCCAGTCTAGAGGTCAACGCCCACGGTCGACGCGGCGAGATTCACGACGCTTGAACAAGACAAGACAAGACTTCGAATCGCCCGGCGAACCCATCGGGGCAACTATTACCAGGCAACCAGAGCCGGCCTCGCACCTTTCCAGGAGCCGAGCCAGATCCCCCGCTTGCCGGTCGTGTCGGGGAAGCTCACGGAACCACCGGAATAGTCGCTAACGCTCGTTGGATCGTTTAGGTCGAGCCAGACTGCATCGTGGATCGACGCGCCCGAGTTAGTGTAGCCTTCGATGCGTCGGATAAAGTAGGGGCGCCCCGCATAGAGATCGATATCTCCGTCTTTTGTCACAAAGGCTGTAGTCGGCGAGGTGGTCATGAAGATCGCGAGCTCGCTGGCCGTCATGGCTTCGATGTCACGCCAATCCATGATCACCGGAGTGCCCTGTGGGTGCCCCGCAAAATCAATTGCGATCTGCGCGGCGATCGCCGCGTTGGTGGCCGCCGTCGAGTCCGACGACTGCACCGAGATGCCCGTTGCGGTGTAGGAGTAACTACTGCTACCGAGAGTGCACATATCCGCAAGCGACGACGCAAGTGTTTGACCGGCCGCGGGCGCGTCATTCCAATTTGTATTGCTAAGCCCTCCGGATGACGCCCAAGCTACCAATTCCGGATACGCGATATCCAACCTGGCATTCTCGATCGGCCATCCGAATTGGGCCGAGATGTGAATACCAAAAGGGAGCCCTGCGAGCGTCTTGTAGTCCGTATCCACGTCGCAGACGCCGTCAAAATCGATTCCGTTAACGGTTGAACTCTCGCCGGCAAGGTGGATTTCGTGCGCGCGGCTATCGCTCCGAAAGGCGAACGGATTGTAGGGTGGTGTACCAAGCGACGAGACGTTGCTGTTGAAGGTGACAACCACGGCGCGCTCAACCGGTGCCATTTCGTCGCGCTCAGCCATCGTGTTGAGCGATCCATCCGCGCCGTACTCGGCATGAGCATTCTCGAACATCCGCAACACGACCTTTTCGCTCGCACCGTTGTTCTCCCAGGTCGCGCCCGATACCGATAAGATCTGGCTGTTGGTGTAGGGCAACTCCACGCCAAAACCATTGTTGATTCGGCCCCCAACCGCGACAATTCGGGTATTCCACACCAAGTAACGGATGTCGCCACTACTGGAGTCTGTTGTGACCGTCGCGTTGTACTCAAGGACGAGATCATTGAAGTCGTAATCCGCCTCGCAAGGAAACTGATCTTCGAACATCACGGTACCGAACGCCTGACTCGAAGGAAAGTAGGCGTTGTTGTTCGCCGCGTGAGCCACTCCAGAGATGCCAGCGACGACGAACGTACCCGTGGCCAATCCGACCTGAAACTTCCGAATATTCATCGCAGCACCTCTGCAACAGCTACATCGTTGCCTTCCGCTACAGAAACCGTAAACCACGGGTCAGCCCGGCCATCAAGAACCTTGACCCACACCACCGACCGCGACTTCGGCACTCGATGGTTGAGCTCGAGCACTCCGCTGTTGTTTGTCTGACCGGAGAACAACAGCTGCGTGCCACCGAGGCTGGGGTCATAGGCCGCGTAGACTTCCACTCGCGTGCCAGGCAAACGGCCTCCGTTGGAGTCAGAGACTGCCAGGGACAAAGCGACCTCGCGGTGGGTCTGCCAATCAAATCCGACCGGCCACTTCGAACAGTTCAGATCGGTGCAAGCGGGCAACGGCTGCCCGCAGCCGTCCGGAGACGCGCATGCCGGTGGCTGTTGATCGCAGCCAATCAAAAAAACGAAACAACCCGACCACACATAGAAGAATCGCATGTGATGCTCCCCAGTTGAGACTTGAGCCCTGGACAACGCGCATTGCATGCATGAGTCACGCCAACGCGTGAAAGCCATAGCCCGGGCGGGTGCGCGACACAGAATACGCCACGTCCCGTACGCGACTACAAGCGACTTGCGGTAAACCTCCCCCCTCCTCTTGTTGCAATGTGAGAACGAATTTCAAAATGAGAACTCGAGATGCCGGGTAGCCTACCCACAGCGTCCCTCCCAAGCGCGCCGCGCTTCTAGCTCGCTAGCCAGCTGACTCAGCACATCCCAGCGACCAGCGTTCGCTGCCAACATCAACGCCTCGGCAAGCCCGGCGTCAACAACGCCGGTACGAGCCCTCTCATTGCCCCTCACCACCCGAGAATAGGCGACTATCGGCGACTACCCAATCAGTCGTATCGCTATATTGCGAGAATCGTTGAGCGTCGGTCGCATTTAGGTCCGGCGCCGCAAGGTGTGGAGGTTCGAGCCCTCTCTCGCGCACGATCAGGGAAACGGAACTCGCGCCAAGAGGCGATAGCTTCGAAGCGCCCTACATAAAGTGAGGGCACCTCGAAGCTATCGCCATTCGCGTCCGCGCTGCTTGTCTGGACGCCGCAATCATCCCCATCGCAAGACGCTACTGAGTCGGTCTTGCCATCCCGCGTGTACACGAACAGCACCACGATGTCCTGGGCTGCCGCCAGCAGGGACATCGTGGTGCTAAGCTGAGCGCTCATGTTGAGGGTTTTCATCGATTGGCTCCTTGTATTCAGCCCCCCAAAGTCTTCTACGAGCGAGCAGCCCAACCGAGCCGCATCTGCGGCACAACCGGCAATTCGACAGCCCCGCGTCCCCAGTTGACCTGAACCATACCGCCCCCGGCCCTTCACAATCCCGCGGTCACCGCAGAGCGCGACTCGCCGGCACTGGTTGAAACAACGCTCACGGAACCGGAGGCAGTGGGTGCGCCGAGGCACCACAGAAACACGACGTGGAAGCGCGACGCGACATCGCAACGTGGAAGAACGTGTATCCCGTCAGCTGAATTCGGACAGAAAGAGGGTCTCAGCGAAAGGCTCGCCTTGTCCAACAACCTCTGATGGCTTACAGATAGTTTGAGCCCGTAAGTATTCGATCTATGGATCGCAGCAGCGAGCGTAATCGCCCTCGGAGCGCCCCTAGGAGCGCTCGCTGTCGAAAAAGTTGGGCGGCGCGGCACGCTTAGCTTCGTATCTTTACTTAGCGTCCTCCAGCTAGCCTGGACCCTGCGACACGCATTTGTCTTGCTTGGGCAATGGGGAGCGGTCGCATCAATAGCCGCGGCCTTCGCTCTTTGCGCTACGTTGGCCGGAGCATACCGCCTAAGCGACCGGTCTTCCGGACCGAATTGAAGTCTCAGCGGCACGGCCTTCTAGCGTGACCCCTGTCTGTGACTCGCCCCGCCCACCAAACCTCTACAATTCCTCGAAGAAGTCCCCCTCGCCAACAATGAGCCCGTGAGCGGGTCGCCACAATGGAAAAGCCACTTACAGTCGCTGCGAACCGCGACTCCTTCAGCGGGAAAGCAGACACTAATCGCGCCGTCAAACTGAGAGATCCCTTGGAGCGCTCAGTAGCGCCATATGCTGGCTGTGCCTCCGGCCTTCGGGATCGGCGTGCTTCTCCCACCGATGTGAGAGGAGTGCCAGCGATTGTACCGAGCCTGATGCTCGACGCACCACAACTCCGCGCCGTGAGAATGCGAACGTGTAGCGAAACAATCTGGACAGGGTGGGTCCAGATCGGGAGCGCGTTCCACGCCAACGTAGTCCACCGGCCGAGCCACGAGCACAGGACAATGAGCCATGCGCAGCACTCCCTCAGCGACCGAACCCAACACCATACGCTTGATTCCAGTGCGCCCGTGGGTTCCCACCATGATTAGATCCGCCTGCAAGTCAGCTGCCAGCTGAGCGATGTGGAGCGCCGGTTTGCCACCTGCAATGTGGAGCCGAATGCCCATCGGAGTTGCCCCACCCCGATGCGCCCGTTCGATCAGGGCTTCGTCGACGTATTCGGCCAGTTCTTGTTCCGCTTTCAGTAGGCAGTGCTCCGCCTCTACACTGACCCGGTAGTCCTCGCCCAAGTGCTCGTCCTCACGCCGCAGCACAGTGATGACATGCAATTCGCAATTCGCGCGGTCGGCGGCGATCGCAATG
>JABSRN010000080.1 GCA_013214025.1 Polyangiaceae bacterium | reverse complement strand
GTCACCGATATGGGGGCGAGGGTCATCGCCGAAGACAGCCTGATGGCGACCCAGCTCGGGTTTGTACGCATCGAGCTACCGGACACCATCAGCAACGACGACGCCGTCAAGGCCCTCGCAGACAGGAACGTGGCCGTGTCCATCGAGCGCAACTACGCAGTCCGCATCGAAGCAGTGCCCAACGATTCCGAGTACTCCCGACGGTGGGCACTGGAACAGATCGGCGCCCCCAACGCCTGGGAGACATCCACCGGCACCATCGGAGCTGTGGGCAACAACAAACTCGGAGTAGTGGGAATCAACTGGCGCGTCCAGTGTCACGCCGACACCAGCTGCAGCAACGTCTCCGGGAGCTACAGCTGCTCCTGTGACGACGGTTACAGCGGCAACGACACCATCGGTGATACCGAGACACCCGACAGTTCCTGCCCTGTGCCCTTCCTGCTCGCGCTTCGTCACGAATTCAGATAAGCCCGAGGGGTCTTGCGCCTCTTGCATCGTCTTGCCCTGCATCGTCCCGAAAACCGGGCGTGGGCGATGTACGACTGGGGTCAATCGGCCTTCACCACGACCATCATCTCGGCGGTGTTCCCGATCTTCTTCATCTCGGTCGCGTCCTCAGGCCTCCCCAAAGAGCAGGCCAGTTTTCATTTTGCGCTGACCACCACCATCGCGCTGAGCGTCGTCGCATTTTGTTCGCCTCTGCTGGGCGCCATCGCCGACCGCCGACCTATCAAAAAAACACTACTGGGCGCGTTCACGGCCGTCGGTGTTATCGCTACGCTGCTCATGGTGTTCATCGGCGAAGGCCAATGGCAACTCGCAGCAGTTCTGTTCGCAATCGCTAATATTGGCGCTGCCGGCAGTCTGATTTTCTACGACTCATTGCTCCCGCATCTGGCCAAAAACGACGAGCTCGATCGCCTGAGCACCGCGGGTTATGCATTGGGATATGTCGGGGGCGGCATCCTGCTGGCCATCAACATCGCCGGCATCCTGAACTACGAGGCCCTGGGTTTCGCCACCAAGTCCGACGCAACCCGCGCGTCCTTCGCCACTGCCGCCATTTGGTGGGCAGTTTTTTCCGTCTCCTTGCTGCGCACCGTCCCCGAGCCAGCGGTCAACCCCGAAATCAACCGGCAACGGTTCGCCATTGCAGCTCAACTCCGCCAGACCTTCGCCGAGCTGCGCAGTTATCGGCACGCTCTACTCTTTCTGTTCGCCTTCCTCATCTACAACGACGGCATCGGTACCATCATCCGGCTAGCCACTGCCTACGGGACAGAGTTGGGTCTTCCCTCCAGCGCTCTGATCGGAGCGGTCTTGCTCGTCCAGTTCGTGGGCATTCCCTTCACGTTCTTGTTTGGTGCCATCGCAGGAAAAATTGGCGCTAAGTCCTCCATCTACGTTGCGTTGGCGGCGTACGCGGGGATCTGCGTGCTCGGCTACTACATGACGTCGGTCACCCACTTCTACGTCATCGCAGCCTTAGTCGGAGTTGTGCAGGGCGGTTGTCAGGCCCTGAGCCGCTCACTGTTTGCGGGCATGATCCCCAAACACAAATCGAGCGAGTTCTTCGGACTCTTCTCAGTCTTCAACAAGTTCGCGGGCATCATTGGCCCGGGTCTCTTCTCCCTGATCATCTACACAACAGGCTCCAGCCGGCTCGGTATCTTGGCGATCATTGCGTTTTTTGTTTTGGGTGGGTTGTTGCTCGGCTTCGTGGACGTGGACGCCGGACGCCAACAGGCTCGAGAAGCCGAAGACAGCTGACCGTCAGCTGCCGGGATCCGGCCGCGCGGGGCCGCTGGCCCCCCGTTGAACCGCCAAAATTCCCGCCATCGCCCGGGTGCCTCCCTCTAAACCATCATAATCACACACTTACCTAAGCCTGCGGAGCCGTCGCCACGCGGCGCGTCAGGGAAGCAAGAGGCTGTCACGGCCGCGTCATATCGAGGTCACAAGCCCCGTGGATCTGGTCCAAGCCCCCGGATGTGCTGATAAAAAATGGGCGATGTCCCTCCGAAAGTCCAGCACCCAATGAGTAAGTCCCAGAGCATTCGCGGCACCATCCTAAAGTACAAGGCTGACCGACGCCCCGTCGCCTTCGTTACCATCATGTTCGCGATTCACGTCGCGCTTTGGCTCTTCGCCACTCCCCTGGTGTGTCTGCTCGCGTTCCTGCCTCTGACGATTCTGAGCATGTTCATTGCTCCCATCAATCATCACCACCAGCACCTCAACGCCTTTCGCGACGCATGGGCGAACCGCGTGTACGACTTGATGTTGTCGCTGCAAACCGGGATCGGTCCCTACAGTTGGGTGCTGCACCACAACTTCGGGCACCACATGAACTACCTCAATCAGCCGCCTCACGATAAGGTGGATGAATCCCATTGGGCCCGCGAGGACGGCTCCACTATGGGGCGCTTTGAGTACACCGTGCATTTGTATCTGAACCATCAGATCGACATCTACCGCGTCGGAAAAAAGCACCCGAAGATCTACAAACACTACCTGTGGATGAAGCTACCGCTCTACGCGCTCATCGCCCTCGGTTTCTACATCAACCCGATCAACTATCTCATCGTGTTCTTCGTGCCTGGCGTAATCGCTGTCATTCACACCTGCTACGCGACCTACGAGCACCATGCCGGCTATCACTCGGATAATCACCTCACCGCCAGCCGAAACCGCGAGAGCGCAGCGTTCAACTTCATGACCTGCAATCTCGGTTTGCACACGGCCCATCACAAACGACCCGGTCTTCACTGGTCACTGCTGCCAAAACTGCACGCGGAGATTCGGCAGCAAATCCCAGCCGAGCAGCTCATCCCCGGTTTTTTCGACGAGCCGCCGGAAGTCTCAGCCGCCTACAGCACACCACCCGCTACCGCGGCCCTCGCATAGAGTTGAGCCAGCACGCTGGATGCGCCGCGCGCCGCAGGGCAATCCCCCAGCCTGGGATTATCCTCGCAGCAGGGTCAGCAAGCCCTGCACACCGATCGGTGACGTGTAGTCGAAAGCCAAACCCACTGCGTGTCCGCCGTCTTCATGCCGGCTCCAGATCACGCGGCATTGAAATCGCTGAGTGTCCCAGAGGAGATCTGACGCCAGCTCTAGCGTAACGACATCGTAGCGACTGGCATCTCGCTCAAGAGCAACACACGCTCCCCCCATGCCAAGATCCCGAACCTCCGCATCCACCTGCACGCCCGGCGCGAGCGTAAGCCGTGCCGGGTAGTTGGTCCGATGTCGTCGATGGGCACGAAAATGCTGAGCCGAGGCCATAACGGTCACAGCAAGATAACACGCGCGCGCAATCTGTCGGGACTCGTGGAGCAGCGCGCCATAGCCATTTGTTGTTTGATTTCAACAAACTAAGAGAATTTCCGTTGGACGTAGAAAACAACAGTTCGCAAAGTTCGCGGCAAATTAACTACATGCACTCACCTCTGCCTTGACGCCGTGTCCGGGGAACCCGAAGACCGTTCGGCCGTCACGCAGGGCGGCTTTCCAGCGTTATGACTCCGAGCAGCGAGCACCGATATGCCCTTGAGGCACTGCTGCGCGAACGCTCCGAGCAGGCGCTGCAGGATTTGCGTTTCCACTGCGGAAAAGACCAGGAGCAATTCGCAGCGCTGCTTGAGTACGCGGCAGATCGTACAACGGATCTGCCCCGGGCCAGCGACTGGCTAACGGAGGCAGCGATGGTGTACCGCAACCTCCCGTCGCAGGAAGACCACAGCTTCCTACTCCTCCGAACCGCGATCAGCCGGGATCCGATGAACGGCACCGCGGCCGGCCTGCTCTCGTCGGGTCTCCGCGAGTCCGGTAAGCGACGCGAACTCGGCAGGATGTATCTGAGTCGAGCGACCAGTCTCCGAGCCTTGGCCGAGCGTGACGATTCTCTGAAGGCCCATGCCGCCGACGCGTATGTCGTGGCCGCGGACCACCACCGTTACGCGCTGGACGACACCGACCGGGCACTGGACTGCTATCGCGCCGCACTGAAGCTCCGCGAACACGCCGAGGCCGCCCGAGGCGCTCGCGAACTGAGCGAACTCGCAGACAACTTCGCGGACGCCATCGTATTCCTCCAGCTGGAACGCGAATACAATCGCGTGCCCGGTCGCCAAGAGGAGCTCGCGCGAGAAGACAACCGCCTGCGGACCTTACGTGCCAAGCCTCGGCTGTCCCTCGTCCCCGACCAGGCCCCCCTCGACGAACTGTTGCCTCTCAGCGCCCCGCGACACCACGACGATACAATCCCGGATGCAACGGACTCCGCCAATACGCTGCGTAGCCCGCTCCCCCGCTTCTCCGAGGACGCCGGCGGGGACGTGATTCGACTCTACCCGCTCGACGATACCGGTGCTTCGAGCCCACTGCCTTCCTCGGATCTCCCCGAAAACTGGGAGACGCAATTTCCCAACGGCCCGGCTGACTCCGACCGACAAGCGCCGTCCGACACGACCGAAGTTTCGTCCACTCGTGGTTGGTCGTCAGCACCGCGTGATATTCAATCAGCGATCAGCGAAGTGTTGGATAGCGGATTCTTCTCCGAGGGCCTCTCGTCCGAAGCGGATGCCAGCCAACCAATTGTCCGGGAGTCGTCGCCCAAGTCCCACCTGCTTCCGCCTCCCCCCAGCGACCAATACGGTGGACACGGGGTGCCGCTGCCACCGCCACCTCGTTCTCCTTCGCCATCACCGGGGCTGGGCGGAATTCCCAAGCTTCAGCCTCGCACAAGCGCATCCGTCCGCCCCACTCGCCGGAACGGACGTGTGCCCAGTCAACGCCCTTCCCATCCAAGCGACAAACCGCTGACCCTCTCTCCCTTCACGGATACACGACGACTTCGCGGCACCGAGCTGCTTGAGCGAGTCGCCGATGCCGCCACCGGATTGGGTATGTTGGGATCTGCCGATGACGGCGTGCTGTTCACTCTGCACAGCCTCGTCGCGATGTTCGGTGCCAAACGGGGGCTCGGGCACATGTTCGACGCCGAACAATGCCGCCTCGTGGTCCGCGCCGCTCACGGCCCCGGCGCAGCTCATCTCATCGGTTGGAAGACGGACCGGCAGGACCCTCTGTTAGCAGATGCCATCGCCGTTCAAGATGCCATCATCGTGGCGGACGTCACGCTAGATGCTCGCGTGCAGCAAGATCGATGGTCGTCGTTTCCCGTCAACCGTAGTTTGCTGTGCGCCCCTGTGCTGAGCAACAATCAATTGCTCGGCGCCCTCGAGCTGGCCGACCCCGGCTGCGGAACAGAGTTCAACGAAGAAGACCGCCGCGCCGTCGCACATATGGCCGAACAGCTCGGCCGCTTCCTCACGACCGCTCTGGTGTGAGCCCGTCTCGACTGAACCGCGGCAGCTCGGCCTACTGACCCCGACCGAACAGCGTGCCTACTTTTTTGTGCGCGCCGTGATCGTCTTCACCGCTTGCTTAAACGACAGATTCCCCTGCAGGCATTGATTGCACGGATTGGCTTCGCCCTTCGCGCATCCCCTGGCGCGAGCGAAATCGTTTAGCAGCTTGAGGGCGCGAGTAGAGCCGTACTTCTTTGCGTCGCCTAGCAGGACCGCACGGTCTTGACAGTTTTTTGCCAACAACAGGGACGCCGCCACCTTCACGTGAGGCTCGCCCTTTTTCTGAAATCCGCGAGCCCTGAGATAATTGCGCGCGCGGGCCGCCACCCGAGCCGGAACCTTGGGGGTGGTAGCGAGATCAAAAGCGATCTCGCATCCGCGATTACTTAAGGCGCCGGTGATCAGCCGGAAGGAGGCGTTCTCGGCGGCTCGGTTTTGGGCACCAAACCACACAGCGCGAGCCAAGGTGCCGTTGCTCTCCAGGCTCGGATCCAACTTCACAGCAGCCTCAACCGCTTGAACGGCAGCCCGATGTTCCTTCGCAGCACCCAGGGCACCCGCCAGCTCCAGTTGCACTTGTGAATCTTTCGGGTACAACGCCGCGAGCGTCTTCAAACCCGCCCCGCCCTTGGCGCGAGCGACCCGAAGCTCCTTCGACGGAGCCCGCTTCGCTTCGTTCACCCGAGATCGATGCACCGATTTTTCGGGCGGCACCGCTCTCGTCGGCGCTGTGTTCGTCGAGTCCATGTGCTCCGCGGGCGCCGAAGCCAATAGGAGCCCGGCACTTCCCAGCGCGAGCTCTGACTCCTCCTCCGCATCGGAACCACTCAATGCCCAAATCAGCAACAACAGCAGAACCACCGGCGCTGCAAACACCGCAGCGGTGGGCATACTGTTCAAGGGAGCGGGCAAATACGCTTTGGCGGTGCGAGCTCGATCCACCAATTGCAGCTCTCGAATCTTACCCTGGGCTGTCTTGAACGCATTCACGGTCACGTCCAAGCCCCCGGCACCCGGCATCTCGATGCGCATCGGCGGCGCCAGAGCCGGCACCTGGAGATCGCTCGCGCTACCCAAGGGGGCGCGCGTTTGCGGAACGCGCACTGCCGGGGAGGAATCCATCAAGGCGCGCAGCCCTTTCATCGCTTCCTGAGCGGATTGGGGCCGCGCCTCTGGTTCCCGAGCGAGCAGACTCATTACCAGGCGCTCCACCCCAGCGATGACCTTCACGCCCGGCGCGCGTTCAGCAAATTGGGGCTCGGTACTCAGCTGCAAGCCGAGCACACCGAGATCGTTGTCGTCGGGAAAGGGGCGGCAGCCCGCCAACAACTCGAAAAGTACGACTCCCAGCGAGTACAGATCCGCACGGACGTCTACATCCTTGCCCAGCGCCTGCTCGGGCGGCATGTATTCGGGAGTCCCAAAAATCATTCCGGCGCGAGTAATGGGTTTGTCGGACGTCACGCCGACATCTCCCAGTGGGACCTTGGCGATGCCAAAATCCAACACCTTGACGAAATCTGGATCGCCGCTCTGTTCGACTAACATCACGTTGTCGGGCTTGAGATCCCGATGCACGATACCGAGCTCGTGAGCCGCGATCAGCGCCCCGAGGATTTGCTCCCCGATATGCAACGCCCGCTGCGCCTCCATGGGGCCGAGCTCGATTTCTTTACGCAGAGTGCGTCCCTCCACGAACTCAAGAACGAGAAAAACGGTCCCGTCTTCCAGCTTCCCGAAATCCGTAGCGGCCGCCACATTGTGATGCTCAATGTTCGCCGCCGCCATCGCTTCGCGTTCGAAGCGCGCGACCACCTCGGGCACCATGGTCAGCTCGCGTCGTAATAGCTTGATGGCGACTCGTTTGCGCATCAGCCGGTGCTCGCCGACGTACACCTTGCCCATCGCCCCCTCATCGATCAGCGCATCGATTCGGTAGCGATCGGCGATGACAGTACCCACGCGCACGTCGGTCTTTCTGCCGTCTGCGTCGAGCTCAGTCATTGTTTCATCCTGGCCCCCTAAGGGGGAGGGGGCACCGGAACTCAGTAGGGGTTGTCGCTGGGAGCCGGCTTGGTGGGCGCGGGCTTCGGCGCAGGTGCGGGAACTACCGGCTTAGTCTCGGGAGCTGGCGTGGTCTCGGGCGCAGGTGCTGCGGGTTTCACGGGCGTCGGAACGACAGCCTTCTCCACAGCCTTCGCTGCAGCCTGCGCTGCAGCCTTCGCTGCAGCCTGCGCGACCGCAGCGGCCTTGCCCGCGGCCTTGGCTGCAGTCTTACGTTTCTCCGCGGCCCGCTTGTTGGCAGCGATGGTCGCAGCCTTCTGCGCGGCACTCCGTCCGGCCTTTTTCGCCGCTGCCGTGGCAATGGCAACAGCCTTCGCCGCCTCCGCTGCCTTGGCCTTTTCAGTAGCCTTTTCAGCAGCTGCCAGCTTCGCTTCTTCTATAGCTTTCGCCTTCTCGGCAGCCTTTGCCTCTTTGGCAGCCTTGGCTTCCTCGGCGGCCTTCGCCGCCTTCACTGCCTTCAACTCGGCAGGCGATAGCTCGGGCTCCGGCTCGGCGGAGGGCGCAGGCTCCGCCAGCTCAGCGGAAGCTGATGGCGCAGGCTCCGGCTCGGCAGCCGCCGTGGCTTCGGGCTCCGGCGCGGGCGCGGGCGCAGCCACGACTGCCGGCTCCGGCGTGCTCTCAGGCGGATGACTCTGCACCCACAAATAGACTCCCAGCCCGACTGCCAGCACCAGCGCAACCAGTAGAACTCCTCCGGCGCCGCCTTCGGACTCTTCTTTAGCCGCTGGCTCTGCGGTCTCAGCCTTCGAAGCGGACTTCTTTGCCGCCGGCTTCTCCGCCTCAGACTCCTCGGCCTTCTTGTCTTCGACCTTGGTCGTCGGCTTCGAACTCGCCGGCGGTTCACTTGGCGCGCTGGCGGCCTTGGGTGGCTCGCTCGCTGCTTTTGCGGTAGCTTCTTGACGCTCCGGTGAATCTGAATCCTTCACCTCGCCTTTGCCACCCAGCTCCAGGGGCACCGTTCCGCCCACTTCGTCCATGGACCCACCCGCTTCGCGGAGCGCGTCCTGAAGCAACTCGGCGGTCTGCTTCATCACCGTGCGGTCCTCCGGTGGTGGTTGCGCGGCAGGGCCTTGACCCTCGGGGAAGAAACTAGCCGGGGGGTCAGATTTGGCGTCCGGGGCCGTCACCGCTCCCAGGCCCATCATGGTGCCCTTATGGACAGCTCCGCCACCGGGCTTCGGTGCCGTCGGCGTCGCGCCGGCAGCTTGTACGGGGATCACAGCCGTGCCGCTCGGGCCCACCTCGGGGGCAGCCGGCGTCGCCGCTGGCATGACGGCCGTACCTGTCGGGCCGCTGGTCTGCTGTTGCCCGACTTCGAACGCGCTCTCGCCTTCGCCGCGGTTCTCCACCAATTTTTGGATCAGCCCCTTGGAATCATTGTCGATCTTGATGAACTTCACGCCCATGCCAGTCGGGGATTCTGGCCCGTCCTCGACATCCCGGGTCCAGACGACCCGTCCGACGCCCTGCATCACGCGTTGCTCACCGCTGATGCGAACCTCGAATTTTAGTAGCGTTCCCTGGGGAAATGGCGACGGCGTCTTGACGAAGAGCCCACCCCGACTGACGTCGTAGGAATGATTCTCGATAAATTCGTCTACGCTCGCGCTCTTGTACCGAACGGTCATCGCGAGCACTTTGGCCCGCGGATCCTTGCGCGTTTCTTGCGACATTGGTCCGACTCCTGAAGCTAAACACCGCTCCGTAAGGCGGCACCGCCACTTTAGCCCCGCCAACCTGTATTGCCCAGGTTTCGGGCACTACAGCGTGAAAATCCCTACATTGGCACCAGGTCTTCCGCCCGCGATCGCGGTGCAGCCGCAGCCTCTATCCGGGCGGTCGGTCGCCCGTCGAATCCGGCGAGTTCTGGCGAGCCCGTCGCTCTCCACTTGAGACATCGGGCGACCGCTGATCTCCACATGGCCGAATCGTCCATTTTGGATAGCCGCTCCTTACCACTCTGTTTCCAATAGATTTCGAGTACCTAGAGCTAGTCTTACAGCGAGAATCCTGACGAGGCGGTGTGATATAACTCGGCTGTGCCGCTCATCTCTTCGACACGCCCCAACCCCGCGGAGACTGCCGTACTGATCGCAGACGACGAGGAGCTGGTCCTCAACTTTTGCCAGGACGCTCTGGAAGAAGCCGAATACCGCTGCTGGCGAGCCGACTCAGCTAAACAATTATTGGAGTTGGTCAGTTCCCGGAAGTTCGACGTCGTCGTGGCGGATGTGCATTTCAACGACGACAACCAACTCAACTTTCTTCAGGACCTGGACGACCAGAGCCCCAGGGTCGTGCTGATGACGGGCCTGCCAAGCACCGACAGTGCTGTTCGCGCACTGCAACACGGGGTGGTCGACTACCTGTCAAAACCATTCGAAGCGAAAACCCTCGTGGATGCCGTGGCCAAGGCTGCCGCCTTGACTCACGAACTGCGCAGCATCAAGGCAGTGAAAGCGCTCGCCGCCCAGTTGATCGAAGCATCCGGTGGCGTCGTAGAAACGGCGGGACAGAGCGGCCCGGCGAGCACCGACTACGGGGCTATCGCCGAACGGCTCAAGCTACGTGAGCTCTCCAAGCGGGAGATCGAAGTCGCCATCTCTCTGGTGCGCGGGACCCGACCCGCGCACATAGCCACGGAGAACCATATCTCGACCCATACGGTTCGGAATCACATTCGCTCGATCTACAAGAAGCTCGATGTGCATTCTCAACTCGAACTGGTCGCGGCGGTGCGCAAAGCATCTTTCCGTAGCTCTGTAACATTCACCGACGCGTGACATCACGAACGCGTGACATTCATCTCAGAGATTCCGGCGACCACTAGGCTTACGTCGGCAGCCGCAGCGACCGGTCCGGCGCTCGCTCTACCAATCCGCCCCGATTCGCAGCACTCTGGAAACAATCGCCACAGAACGAAACAATGAAGCTGTCCCCGTGAACAGTGTCAGTGGCGGCGGGCAGATGGAAGCTTACAAGCAGGCAAGACCGGGCTAAGCCTCCAGGGCAATGTCTAAGCCTACACTCGCCGGGAAAACGATACTCATCAGCGGCGCCAGCCGAGGCATCGGTTTGGCCATCGGCCTCCGCGCCGCCCAAGACGGAGCGAACATAGTTGTAGTCGCCAAGACCGCCGAGCCGCACCCCAAGCTGCCGGGGACGGTTTACACCGCTTGCGAAGAAATCGAGAAGGCCGGAGGCAAAGCCGTTGCCAGCGTCACGGACATCCGGGACGAAGCTGCGGTCGAGGCCGCGGTTCAAGCCGGGGTGGATGCCTTCGGTGGCATCGACATCCTGGTCAACAACGCCAGCGCTATCTCGCTTACGGGGACCGAAGCGACGACGATGAAAAAGTACGACCTGATGAACGACGTCAATGTTCGCGGGACCTTCCTCTGCTCGCAGAAGTGCCTCCCTCACCTGAAGAAAGCGGACAACCCGCATATTCTTAATCTGTCGCCCCCGCTCAGCCTCGAGTCCAAGTGGTTCGCGCCCCACGTCGCCTACACCATGGCAAAATTCGGCATGAGCTTCTGTGTGCTTGGCATGGCCGAAGAGTTTCGCGCCGACGGCATCGCCGTCAACGCCTTGTGGCCTCGCACCGCCATCGCCACCTCCGCTGTAAAGAACCTATTGGGAGGCGACGCCGCCGTGCGCGGGAGCCGCAAACCGGAGATCATGGGAGACGCCGCGCACGCGATGCTCATCCGCAACTCCAAAGAATACACAGCTAATTTTGTAATCGATGACGACGTGCTGAAAGAATGCGGAGTGACGGATTTCGAGCAGTACGCGATGGACCCCACCGCTACCTTGCTGCCCGATTACTTTATCTAGAGCTGCGGTTTAGAACTATGACCAACGAAACTAGCGTGTGGCTAACGGAATTCATCCAGGCTGGCGGCGGCGTGGCCGGCACAGTCCACCTGCGCGAGAACGACGAGCTCGTGCTCAGCGCCGCACACAACATCCCTCCCCGGGTACTGAAACAGGTGGATCGGATCCCCCGCGGCAAGGGCATGGCGGGGCTCGCCTTCGAGCGCAACGACGTGGTGAACACTTGCAACCTCCAAACCGACAAGAGCGGTGACGTGCAGCCGGGCGCCAAGGCCGTGAAGGCCCTAGCGGGAATCGCCATCCCGGTTCACGCAGCCGACGGAGAGATCCGCGCCATTGTCGGCATTGCCTACGCCGAGCAGCGAGACATCAGCGGCGACGAGCTTGAGGGCATCGTGACGGCGGCCAAAAAGCTACCCTAGTCCGAGGACGATCATGACGTCGACACCAGCGCCGTCAAAGCCTGCGCCGTCGACACCGGTAGCCTCGACACCAGCGCCGTCAAAGCGTGGCCCATGGAGCCCAGTCCGCTCAACTGCGCTCCAGTGGGGACGGCTCGGGCTGCTACTTCTCGGTCTGCTGATCGTGCCCTTCCTGTTGTGGGAGGACGACATCAACGCTCTGACGGCACAGTTCCTCGCGAGCGATCCTCCCCGCGGACTACTCAGCGTTGTGATTATCGCCTTGATGGCCGCTGATGTGCTGCTTCCCGTACCGAGCAGCGTGGTGGCAACAGCAGCCGGCGCTCTGCTCGGCGTGGGGTTCGGAACCCTCAGCGCGACCGCCGGTATGTGCCTAGGGTGCGCCATTGCCTACGGTTTAGGCACGAGCGCCAGTCCGGCACTCGCTCGCTATCTGCTCAATGAATCTCAGCTGGCGCGGGCCCGTGCCGTGTTCGAGCGGTCGGGACCGTGGGTGATCGCCGTCTGCCGCCCAGTACCTGTGCTGGCGGAGATCTCCGTCATCTTTGCTGGCATGGCCCGGATGCCCAAAGGGTCCTTCGCGCTCTATAGCTCCGCCGCCAATCTCGGCATCGCCGCCTGCTACGCCTACTTGGGAGCCCAAGCCGCCGAGCAGGGACAGATGTTGTACGCCTGGCTCGGCTCCCTCGCCTTGCCCGGGCTGTTCCTACTACTGGCCCGGGTTCTGCGCGCCTGAGCGGGCTGCGCCAACCGCCTGTAGCTCTCCGCGTCAGCCTACACAGTTGCCGTCCCGGACTCGCCGTGTTGACGACGTCCTAATCCAAATGGCCAACAAAAAGAAAAACGGCCCGAGCTTTCACTCGGACCGTTCGTCTGACTAGTTCGACTTCGAACTAGTTCTTCAGGGCGTACTTGATCAACTTGTCGAACTTCTCGAAGGGCTGGGCGCCGCTCAGGAAGTAACCGTTGATGGTGAACGCCGGGGTGCCACGGACACCAGCCTTTTTGGCTGCTGCCATGTCCGCGTCCAGCACTGCCTTGTGCTTGTGGGTATCGAGGGCAACTTTGAATTTGCCCATGTCGAGACCGAGCTCGGTTGCGTACTTGTCGAGATCAGGTCGTTTGATGGACTTCTGATTCTGGAACAGCTTGTCGTGGTAAGCCCAGAAAGCCTTGGAGCCCTTTTGAGCGAAGGCTTCTTGAGCGGCTTCCGAAGCCAAGGGTGCATCCTTGTGGAAGGGCAGCGGATGATGGCGCCACACGATGCGGACCTTGTTTCCGTACTCTTTCATTATGCGCGCCATGGTCGGGTTGACTCGGCCACAGAATGGGCACTGAAAGTCGCTGAACTCTTGGATGACAACCTTGGCGTTGGCGGGTCCCTTGGACGCGTTGTTGCGGCCGGGAGCCGGAACGTCGCGCTTGTCAGGCTCGCCCGGGCCCTTGGCCCGCTTCATGATCGCGGCGTAGACCTTGGAGCGGGGCGTGCCCTTGGCTACCAGGGCCTTGGCCTTGATGAGCTCCTCGTCGATCAGAGCCTTGAACTTCGGGAAGGGCTGTGCACCGGAGAGGCGACGACCATTGACGAAGAAGTGAGGCGTGCCACGAGCTTCGAGATCGGAAGCGAGCGCCATGCTGGTGGCAATCTTCTCTTTGTACTTCTCGGTGTCGATGGCGTTCTTGGCGGCGGGCCAGTTGAGGCCGATCTTGGCGGCGACAGCTTTTAGGCCGTCGTCTTCCAGGTTCTTCTGACCGATGAACAGTGCGTCATGAGCCTTCCAGAACATCTTGCTGCCACCCTGGGCGAATGCCTCGGCAGCCAAGTTCGCGGCCGGCTTGGCGCGCTTATGAAAGGGAAGAGCGTTGTCTTTCCAAACGATGCGCACGTCGTCTTTGTAGGTGTCCATGATCTGCTTCATGGTGGGGTTCACGCGGCTGCAGAATGGGCACTGAAAGTCGCTGAACTCGATGATGGTGACGAGAGCATTACGACCGCCCTTGACGGGGTCGTTCTTGAGCACCGGTGCGCGCCAGACAGTCTTGTCGTCTTGGGCGGGCTTCTTCTTGGCGTCCGGCTTGGCGGGAGTGGCCTTGAGGTTGGTATCCACGAGCTTGGCGTAGATGGCGTTCTTGGGAGTACCGGACGCGGCCAAGGCAGCGGCTGCCTTGAGCTGAGTGTCGATGACAGCCTTGAACTTGTCGAAGGGCTGAGCTCCAACGAGGGTAACGCCATTGATGCGGAACGCCGGGGTACCCGTCGCGCCAACACCCTTAGCAATCGCGAGATCCTTGTCGATCTTGGCGGCGTGCTTGGGGTTGGCGATCTCTGCCTTGAACTTGGCAGCATCGATACCGGCAGCAGTTGCCCACTTGGCGAAGTTGTCCGGGGTCAGAGTCTTCTGGTTGGCGAAGGCACTGTCGTGGAACTTGAAGAAGGCCTCGCTGCCGCCCACTGCAAACGCTGCCTGGGACGCGATGTGCGCCGGGCGGGCCTGCTTGTGGAAGGGAAGCGGGTTGTGCTTCCATACGATGCGAACCTTGTCGGGTCCGTAGGTGCTCTTGATCTGCTTGAGCTGGGGGTTGACCCGACTGCAGAATGGGCACTGAAAGTCACTGAACTCAATGATCGTGACCGGTGCGTCGCTGTTTCCCCAGACGGCATCGTCCGGTCCAACAGGTAGTTTTTCGCTAGTGGCGGAGCCAGTCAGCGCTGCGGTGGCGGATTCAGGCTCAGCCGACATCTCGATGCCGCCTTTGCGATCAATCCCGTACATCAGCATCATGCCTGCCATAAACGACAGGAAGAAGCCGACGAGTGCGGTTCCCTTATTCATTAGTTTTACTCTCCTATGGGGGTCCGAGACCTAAAGCCCGAGACCTAAAAATCGTTTCAGGGTTTGTTGGCCTATACGTCGTCAGCACAACCCTCGCGCTCGGCCGAACACGACAGCAACCCGGCACTCTGCGAACGGGAGGTCCCGTGAATGCTAGGTATCAAACAGCGACGACAAGAGTCTGTTTAGCGGGGGGGGCGATATAGCGAACTTGTGTATCCGTTGGACAAGTTCACGTCAGCCTGGGGGAGGGGCACGGCGATGGGCGCGCGCCTTGAGGGCAGATAATGGCTGGGGGCGAAAGCGGCGACGGACGACAGCGGCGCGCTGGCTTGGCGCAACTGACGGTGCTCGGAAGCGCCCTCATCGAAAGAATCATCGCCGCAGGGCGCGTAGTCCCAAGTCGCGGGGTCCACGATGGGCACTACCGGGATCGGGGCTATGGCGCTGGCTCCACTGGGATCGCAAACGGGAGCGAGCTCGAAGGCAAAACTCTCGGCTGTCGTGCTCAGCAGACAGAGAGCAACAAGGAGACGCGCGAAGGCGTGTGCCATTCGCTGTGTGATTCCGCTGAAAACCCCTTGATGCATGCCTATTTCCGCCAAGTGCCGGGAGCCTATCCCACGCTTTCGGACTAGAGAACCCGAAAGCAATCCCGACTATTCCCAGGAAATACTGTCGTTTTCTTGGCTACATTGTCCTACATCGGC
Source organism: Polyangiaceae bacterium (assembly GCA_013214025.1). GTDB lineage: Bacteria > Myxococcota_A > Polyangia > Polyangiales > Polyangiaceae > JABSRN01. Next base: position 125,395 of record JABSRN010000080.1, on the reverse strand, counting down.
ACCATGGGGGCATGTCGGACTCAAAAGCCTCTATTAACCCACTGAAATCCCTATGTAATCTAGGCTCCGGCCTGAAGGTCGTGCCAGGCGCCTCCGAACCGGCTTCAGCGGTTCCGACCATCGACCACACCCCCCGGGGTCTAGGTCCCATGCCGATGTCAGTGCCGGCACCCCTGTCACTTCAGGAAGCGCCTTCGGCTGATTCTCTCCCGGTGCCAGTCGAACCCTCGATTGCCCTCGCCCCGTCTATCGAACTGAGCGGTGCCGACATCATCGACAGTGCCCGACCGACCCTCGCCGCCCCGGAGCCCGAAGCCGAGCCTGTCCCCAGCGCAGCGGATAGCGCCATCGCTACAGCCTCCGAGTCCATGCCCGTCAACGATGCGGTGAAAGCCACAGCAGCCGATGAGTCTGCCGCGCCCCCGAAAGCCCCGACCCAAGAAGCCGATGAGGACGCCGACACCTTGCCCCGTCGCTATGGCCGTTACACCTTGCTCCGCCGGATCGCTCGCGGCGGCATGGGCGAAGTGTACCTCGCCACTTCCGGTGGCATCGAGGGGGCTGAACGCCCCTGTGTGCTCAAAGTGATTCGCCGCGAGCACGGCGCCGACAAATCCTTTCTGGCTCGCTTCTTCGACGAAGCCCGTATCCAAGCCCAGCTGCAGCACCCGGGCATCGCGCAGGTTCTCGAAGCCGCCACCGATGCCAGCGGTAAACCCTTCGTGGTGCTCGAGCACATCGAAGGCCGAAATATGGGCGAAGTCAGACACCGCGCCAGCGCCCTGAACTCCAAGCTGTGCTGGGCCGACGCCATCGCCATCACGGTTTCGATGACCGAAGCCCTCTCTCATATTCACGAGCGAACGGATCCCAGCGGCAAACCCCTGGACATCGTGCACCGGGATCTCAGCCCCCAGAACGTCATGCTCGGCTACTCCGGCGATCTGAAGCTCATCGACTTTGGCACCGCTCGCGGCGAAAACCGCAAATGCCACACGGTCAGCGGCATCGTCTTCGCCAAGCCCGGCTACGTTGCCCCGGAAGTCGCCAACAACAATCCTGGCGGCATCCCCGCCGACGTTTACGCCGTCGGCATCATGCTCTGGGAATTGGTCGCTGGGCGACGCTTCCTCACCGGCGAGGCCTCGATTCATCTCGCCGCCGTCGCTGCCGGCGAGCGACGTCCCGGTCCGCTCTCCAGTCTCAGTGGGGCCCCCCCGGAACTCGATACCGTCATTGCTCGGTTGACCGCTCACCGCACCGAGGATCGCTACGCCACCGCCCGGGAAGCGATGACCGATCTACTGCGATTGCTAAAAAAGGCCCCCAGCCTCGCGGATGGCGAGCGTGGCGTTCGTGCTCGTATCGCTCAGCTGATGACCAGCTTGTACCCCGCGGAGCCCGCCCGTTCCCGTAGCGAATTTGTCGGACTGCTCAGCCGCTCTCAGGCAGCCGATATCGCGCCCTCGTCCGACAAGCTGCCGTCACCCGCACCCGCGCCGGTCGCCGACGGCGACCGTCTGTTCCCGGGTACCCGATACGAAATCTTGACGGAGCTCGCGCGCTCGGAGATGGGCGTCGTCTACGAGGCTCACCATGTGGACCTCGGACGCGTCGTCGCCTTGAAGGTGCTGCCCCAAGACCGCTGTGACAATCCGGAGTTCGAAGCCCGCTTCCGCCGCGAAGCCCGCGCCATCGCTCGGCTGCGACACGAGAACCTCGTCGGCCTGCACGACTTCGGTGTGTCCAGCGACGGCCGCCCCTACTACGCGATGGAGCGCCTAGAAGGCGAAACCCTCGAGTCCTACTTGAATCGTGAGAGCGGCATGGACTGGCGTGAAGCCCTCGAGCTCGGCAAACAAGCATGCCGCGCACTTAGCCTGGCTCACTCCACCGGCGTGATTCATCGCGACATCAAACCGGGCAATCTGTTCCTCACCGAAGGCGGCAGCCTCAAACTGCTCGACTTCGGTATCGCCGAAATCGCAGCCGAGTCCCAGACTTCCGACTCTGGCGAGGCTATATCCATCATGGGGACTCCCGAGTATATGGCGCCCGAACAAGCCGGAAACGAAGCCGTGGACGAGCGCACGGACGTGTATGCTCTCGGCGCCGTGCTCTATGAGCTGGTCACCGGTCGCCTGCCCCATGTGGCAGCCAACACTGTCGCGCTGCTCGACAAAAAACTTCGCTTCGATCCCGAACCCCCATCCTTGCGGGCTCCCCAGCGCGGCCTCGGACGAGCCGTCGACAAGACATTGCTGAAGGCGCTGAGCCTGCAGCCCGCCGATCGCTTTCAGAGTGCTGAGGCGCTTCACGACGCACTACAGGCGGCTCTCGATGCGCCAGCGCGGCAACGCCGGCGCCGGCGTCGTGTGGCAACTGGCCTCGTTTCAGCCGCCAGCTTGCTACTCGCCATCGGAGCCTTCCGACAGTCCAACGACCCGGGCACTCAGGAGCGCGCCCAAGCGTGGCTCAAGCACAGCGGCATCATGAGCTGGATGCCCGAGTCTTCCGCCGAAGGCACGGTCACCGCGACCCTCGAGGAAACCCCAAGCTTCGAGCTGCAACTCGCCGCTCCCGAGCCGGCTACTGTTGCTCCGACTCCTGCGCCCTCCGAGCGCAGCGCCAGCGTGAGCGATAGCGAGAATGAGACAGACGGCGATGCGGTCCCCGAGGATGTCGCCACCGATGATCCGGATCCAGCGTCCGTTCCCGCTCCGCCCATGCACGCCGAACCGGCGGCGAGCGACCCCGTCGAACGAGCCTTGGCCAACGCCGAGATCTACGTGAGTGAGAACAAGAAGGCCGCCGCCCTCGCCGCCTACAGAAAACTCGGCGCGAAATACGAGCAAGATCCTCGGGTCTTGGAAGGCTGGAGCCGCGCCGCTGTCAAGACCCGTAGTTGGGGCGAAGCTCTTCGCATCGCTCTGCGCTGGGGCGCCGTCGACGAGACGCCCACAGCTCAGCTCTACCTTGCGCGAGTTCAGAAACAAGTCGGCCAGCGATACGGCGCCATCGCCACTATCAAGCGAGTTTTGGCCGTCGATCCCCATAACAAACAGGGCCTCGCCCTATTGGACCGCTACCAGGGCAAACGCGTCGCGATGTTGGACAACTAGGCCTCTGTCACGGGGCGATCCGGCTCCCGCGCCCTGCCTCAGCGATGAGGTAGGGCGTTTCTGTACCCGCATTCTTCCAATGCTTCTTGCGGCACCCTGCCCACCGAGTTTACCTCCCGTTTTCGTTTCGGTGCACCCCACGGACCATGGCTAGCCCTCTTCCTCCCCCCAAGCTCAGCACCGACTCGAAGCGCGCCTATCGCGCGGTGTTGACGCTGGCCTTGCCGACCGTGCTCGCCATGCTCAGTCAGAGCATCGTGAACGAAGTCGACATCATTTTCTTCGCTTACCTACCGCAACCGGACGCTTCGAACGCACAGGCCGCATTGATGCCATCCTTGGTGCTGCTATGGCTCTTCGGCGGCTCCTTGAGCGCTATCAGCGTCGGCACCCAAGCCCTCGCCGCCCGAAGAATAGCGGAAAGTGACGTGCACGCGGCCGGCACGGTGTTGGTCAACTCCTGGGTGTTCTCGGCTATCGCCGGCGTGCTGTTTACAGCCACCAGCTACCTATCGCTGCCGTTCATCCTCAGCGCGATGATTCAAGTTCCCGCCGTGCGAGAGGCAGCCGAGAGCTACCTGCAATGGCGCCTGCTCGGCATCGCGTCTATGGCACTCACCTTCTCGTTCAAATCGTTCTTCGATGGCGTCGGACGCACGGTGGTCCACATGGCCGCGTCCGTGGTCATGAACGTGATCAATGTCCTCCTCTGTTGGTTGTTAATATTCGGGAAATGGGGCGCCCCGGAGATGGGCATTGCCGGCGCGGGGCTGGCTGGATTTGTCTCCACCTGGGTGGGGTTGTTCATCATGGTGTGGTGGGCGGCCAAGCCCGCTTACCGCCAGTATTCACCGTTTCGATGGCGAAACTTTTCTCGCCCCGTCATCACGGCCATATTACGCCTGTCGATTCCCAGCGCAGTGGCCACCATCGCCGTGATGAGCGGCTTCCTGCTCTTCGCCGGTATCGTGAGCCACCTGGACGCCCTTGTCGCGGATGGAGATCCCAACGCAGAGCCCGTCAATAGTGCCGCCACCTCGGTGATTGTGGGGCTGCTCAAGTTGACCTTCACAGCTTGTCTCGCCTTCGGAACATCGACGGCCACCCTCGTCAGCCAGTCCCTCGGCGAGGGCAAACCGGAGCAAGCATCCCGCTTCGGCTGGGTCTCCGTCCGTCTCGGGCTGTTCATCTTCGGCGCGGTGGGCCTCATCGAGGGCGTTTTCTTCACCGAAGAGCTGCTCGGAATCATCACGAAGAGTGAAGCCGTAATCGCAGCCGCCACCGTTCCCATGCGCATCATGGGCGTTTGCACACCGCTCATCGCGGTGGGCATGATCCTCACCCAAGCGCTTTTTGGTGCCGGCAACACTCGGTTTGTCATGATTACCGAGCTGCTGTTGCACTTTGCCTGCCTGGTGCCACTGGCCTGGCTGCTGGGTGTCACGCTTGAGTACGGCTTGGTCGGGATCTGGACCTCGTCGATGATTTACGTCACCCTGCTGGCCGCCGTCATGAGTTGGAAGTTCCGTCAGGGCGACTGGAGCGGGATCAAGATCTAGAGCAGGAGCTTTCGCCACCCACATCAGCACCGAACGGCCTTGGCACTGGGGCGAGCACCACGCCAAACGGACCAGCAGCCGCCAGCCATCGTGCTGACGACGCTCCAAACAAAAGGAATCACCGGCTCGGCCGCGCCAACTCTGCCCACAAAACCGAAAAGGCCGTTCCCTCGCGGGTTCGGCCATCTCGGTTTGAACGCACGGCGGATGCAGCCGCGGGCTGACTAGTCTTCCATTAGCTCCTTGAGCATGTCGTCCTCAGTCGGCAAGCCTTCCGGCTCATCGTCGTCATCGTCGTTCAGGAGATCGTCCAACATGTCGTCGCCACCTAGCGGGTCGTCATCCGGCTCGTCTTCGACGTCGGCACCCGGCGTCTTAATGAGTGCACAATCATCCGGGACTTCACACCACTTCTGCTTCTCTGCTTCTTTGCAGGGCAGCGGGTTGTTCTTGTCCTCTTGCACACATTCCATAAGCCAGGCTTCCCGGGGGGCCTCGTTGTAACGAGCCGCCTGGGCCTTCGCCAAACTGATGTCGGGCTCCACCAACACGGTGGAGAGCTTCGGGATTGTCATCAGCAAGACCAATCCAACGAGCAGAATGGCGATGAACGGAATCGCAATCTTGTAAAGCTGGAGCATCGGCTTATTGAAGCGGAAACTCGTCACGAACAAGTTCTGACCCAAGGGCGGGCTGAGATACGCGATCTCGAGGTTCAGCAAAAACATCATCGCCAAGTGGAACGGTGAGAGCCCGAAGCGCGCTGCGAAGGGAATCAACAGCGGGACTGCCACCAGAATGGCGCTGAAGCCGTCCATCACCATGCCCTGGATGTACAGGAACACGTTGAGGGTCAGCAGAAACTGCCAGGTCTCGGTCACACCCTGAGCGGTCACCCACTCGAATACCCGAGTCGGGATCTGCTCTGAGATGATGAAGTTCGTGAGCGCCATGGCCATGGCCATGATGAGCACGATGGCTCCGGCTAGCGCCATGGAGTCACGCACGATGCGCTTCATGTCGCTGAGCTTCAGATCTTTGTAGATGTAGACCTCGACGATCAGCACGTAGGCCGATGCCAGCGCCGCACTCTCGTCGATGCCCGTCAGACCGGTGAACAGACCACCGAGGATGAGCACCGGAATACCCAGCTCCCACTTCATGTGCCAGGAAGCCGCAACCATCTCGTTGAGACTGGGCTTGTTGCGCGGGATCTTGGCCTTGATGCCAACGTAGACGGCGTGCATCGATAGCAGGCCGATCACCATGAAGCCCGGAACCAAGCCGGCCTTGAAGGCTTTCGTAAAGTCGACGCCTGCAACCAGCGAGTAAACCAGGATCGGGACACTGGGCGGCAGAAGCAGACCCAGGGAGCCGCCAGTCATGACCAGACCGAGGGAGTAATCCGCCGGGTAACCACGCTTGATCAGCGCCGGGTACAACAGCGCACCGATAGCGACGATGGTGACGGCGCTACCGCCGGTGAGCGTCGTAAAGAACGCGCTTGAGAAAATACAGACGATGGCCAAGCCACCCGGCATCCAGCCGAAGAAGGCATTGGACGCGCGAACAATGCGGTCGGGAGTCTTGGACTCCGCCATCATGTAACCGATGAAAGTGAACAGCGGCACCGTCACGAGGATCGGGGAGCCAGCGAATCGCTCGTCCAGCACATCGGGTGCCAGAAAACGAAGGAACTGCATGGCCTTGTCCTCGTGGAGCAGCCAAGCGAGCTGGGTGGTACCCGCCATGACGGCGAATACCGGCGCCCCGATGAGCGCAAAGATGAGTACGAAGAGAAGTATCGTCATGACGCACCTCCTTCCGAGTCTTCATCCGATTTGGTGGCAGCCTCGCCTTCCGCGGCCGCCGCTTCGGCTGCCTCCGCTTCGGCGTCGGCTTTGAGTTTAGCCTCGCCCTTCTTCTTGATCACCTTACTCAGATCTGTCGTGAAGTCACCGGAGTCTTCAGGATCGACGCTCACGTGTCCGCTCAAGGCCAACAGCGACCGCAGCAAAAAGCGCAGCGCGATAATAAACAGTCCAATCGGGAACACCAAGTTGGCGGCGTTGATGAGCTCGCCTCGAGGCTCACCTCGGCCCGGCACCACCACGATGGGAGCGCGTGTTTCGCCTGGCATGAGGCGTAGAGGGTCGATGGCTTCAGCACCGTAGCGCTCTTTGAAACCGCCATCGTCGAGGTACTGATTCCACTCCTCAGCGCCGAGCCAGTCGGAGTATTTCTTGCCCTTGATGCCCACCTGAACGATGCTCTTGAAGTCCAGATTGGCCTGCTTGCGGGCGATGAAGAATTGCTCTTCCAGCTCTTCGCCCACCTTGACGACTTTTTCGGTCGGGCTGGCATCGGGGTTGGCGCCAAAGTTCTCGATCGAGATGTAATCGAAGAAACCCCAGGAGCCGGCGAAACAAATGACCGACGCGCCTAACCAACCTGCAAGCACGATCGGGAGACGCAGAGTGTCGTTTACGTAGCGCGTAACTAGGTCGATGGTGATGTGTTTGCCACGGGCAGTCGCCAGAGAGCCACCCAGCATTGCTAACAGCAATGTCAATCGGGTACCGACACCGCGAAGACCACCGAACAGGGTCAAGCTCGATGCTTGCTGAAACCAGTTGAGAAGATTCGATGTGTAGTCGACTCCGAAGCCGATCCACATCTTGGCTAAGGCCACGCCCAGAAACACGCCGGTGAGTGAGCCTACTCGCTGAGCCACAATGCTTTTGTTGCGGAGCGCAAATAATGCTGCTGTGCCGAGAACCGTGGCCCCGAACAAAGCACGGAAGACGATACCGGCGTAACTTGCGCTCTCGGCAGGGGTCGACATGCCTCGCAAACCAATCCACAAGGTCAGTGCGATGACCTCGCCCGTGATCACGATTACGGCGAGCCAGGTTTCGAAGTTCGTCCAATGAATATCGATACGCACTAAGGGCTCTCCCCAAGCGCGACGAGCCAGCGGCTTGCTGACTTTTTCAGGCTTAGAATCGTCGGCCGAAGCGGACTCTTCCGACGCAGAGGTATTGTCCTCGGAGGATTCCGTCGAGTCACCGCTGTCCGTCGAGGCGGGAGCGTCTGACTCCGGGGGCTTCTCGTCGTCCGGCGAATCGTCTTTTTTGTCGGCCATATGGGCGCGAAGTTATGCCAAACGGGGCACGGCCGTCACCACTAATCCGCGGTAAAATGCTTCTTTTCGGGCGTCCCACGGGGGTCCCACGGACCCATGCTGAAGACCCCAGGGGTTGTCTTGCTGCTGGATTATACGGTCACTGTGCTTTGTCGAATTCTAGAGCCTGAGGCTTCGTCAGAACTTGGGATGCGCGTACGGTCTTCAGCTCAATACACGCTTCCGTAAGCGTTGTTATTTCAGCTGCTTTGCCCTTTGACGGAAGCGCAACGGCGCCGACGCCTGTACCGGGGTGGGGCTCGTCGCTAGCGTCAGCCGTGATGGTCAGAAAAGGGAGCTGCCTGAAACCATCGTTCACAAGAAGCGTGCTTCACAAGGGGCCTCAAGGCTCCCGAGGAGCTCAGCTAAAGCCGCAGCTCTTCTGAAAGGCGGGTGCGCCTAGGTAACGGCGGGCGCGGCGCTTGGCCACGGTGTTTGGCAGACGTGCTGCCGGAATCGCATCTGTTGCGGACAGAACCTCACCAAGAAGCTTCTCGTAGGCGGCCTTGTCGCTCTTGGCGCAATAGAATGTGGTGGCGTAGCTGAGCTTGGTCGGGAGAAAGCCTCCGTCATTGAGCTCAAGGGCGCGCTTAAAGTGCTTCTCGTTTTCCGCGAGATCGGAACCATAGGCACCGAGCAGGGTGTGAGCCATGCCGTGTTCAAGATTCTCATCGATTTCGAGGGAACGCTTGAGCATCTCCAGACCGACGAAGAGGCGAGCTTGCACATCCTTGAGCTCCTTGGATACGTGCGCGTGCTCGACCCAGGAAAAGCCTACCCACAAGAGCCGCAGTGCATCTTCGTCAGACTCAAAGTTGTCGTCCAACCAGGCGCTCATGGCTCCTGCGTCTTGGGTCGCGGCATCAAAGCCGTCGTCGGAGCGCTTGAGCAGTTCTTGCCCGAAGTACAAAGAGCGGACGAAGCCCGCGCGAGCCCTTCGCAAGTGGTAGTTCGCTGCGGGGGCGTCACCCTTGGCCACTGCCTCTTCGTAGGAGTCCTCGGCGAAGAAATAAGAGTTCGTCGCCCAGCCGCGGGCCAACATGAAGAGTCCGTCCTCGTTCCAGGGCGCCAGCTTGTGCATGCCCTCCAACTGACCCAAGCCAGCCGCGGTCGCCTCTCGAGCGATCTCGAAATCTTGGAAGGTGTTCAGGGAGTGGGAGCCATCTCGGGTCGCTCCGAGAAAGGCATTCAGCCCCATCTTTTCCAGACAGCCGGTGGTGAAGACACTACAGGCAACAGCCACCAGCAGTGCACGGTGAGTCGCCCCAAAGCTCAAGTTCATTAGCCTCATGGCCGTGGGTCTACTGATAAAAGCGGGACGCTTCAACCAGGCTCAGGCGTTGATAATCGACAAGCCACGGCCGTACGGACCCGGGGGCTATCGTCGGCCAAAGCGGACGCCGCAGCCGAAAACTCTCCCAAACGCACCAAACTAAAGGCTGCAGCCCTTCGCTGGCTTGCCGGCCCGTCGGCTAGCCGCTTTTTTAGGCTGGCTGCCACGCTGTGATCGCCGACGCTGGCAAGGGCAGCCATCGCCTGACTCCCCAGATCACCCGGCTTCATGGCCAGTTTCGTCAGCCTTTTCTTGGCACCGGCAGCTTCTTTCGAGTCCGACAGCAATCTAGCGTTGGCCATAATCTTTACCTGATCGTCCTCGTCTTCTGCCGCTTTGAGCGCAGCGGCGATCAGTTCTGGAGACTCAGGCGCGATTCTCAGCACCAGACGGCGCTCTTCACGAGTCCCATCGGTCAGAGCTCTCACGAACAGGATATTCGCCAGTTCCGCCCCGTCGGGTGTGTCACTTTCAGGATCTGCAACCACACCATGCAGTTTCAACGCGGCGACCAACTGCGCCATGCCCGTTTCGGTTTCTGCGACCCGGCGTAACTCGCGGTTGCCCCCCGCTGTACGAGCGGCAGCCTCGGACCACGCCTCGAGTATCACGAGACGGTCCGACTCATCTGCACGCGAGTACAAGTCTCGCAACGCCAACACCGCTCGGTCTCCACCGATGGCACCCGAGAGCCGGGCGCCGAGACTACGCGCGAGCGGATCGGGATCCAAGCGAGTGACTTCCAGCGCCGCTTCGAGATCGGCAGGATCCCGTGACTCATACCCCGCCGCCAACGCGGCCCGCCGCACGCGATCGTCCACGTCCACGTAGCTCGCCTGACGGAAGGAGCGGTACGCCTTGTCCGACGCCGCTCTCGCGGCGACCGCCCTCCACGCGCCGTTGTCCACAGCCCGATACTTCTTCACTAGCTGAGGGCTGTCGTAGCGGCCCAAGGAGAGCAACAAGAGCGCCGCCTCAGCCCCCGCTTCATCGAAAGACTTGGCGCGGACGCCTGCCTCCTTCGCGACGGTGCTGGCGCAGGCTCTGACCGAACGAATACGCCGAGCGCCCGCAGAGCCAGACGTGGATATCACCTCGCGACGTACCACTGCGCGCGCCAACTCCCGAACCCGAGCCTCGCTCAGCTCACCGTCCTTTTGAGCTTGTTGTATAGCCGTCTTCAGTTCCGGCAAGTCGCCGTGCAACGCGGCCTCCACCGCATTGGGGGGCGAACATGCGCTCAGCGACAAACAGCCCAGGGATAAACAGATAGTGCAGCCCCAGGCGATGAACCCCCGGCCCATCAGGCGTCCGTGCCGCTTCGGGGTAGGAATCACGAGGCTGCGCCGCAACACGAGCCAGCGACTCAACACGAGCCAGCGACTCAATTGGCCGCCGGTGACGGCGCCTCGCCCCCGGGCACTTCTGGAGGGTCCGTATTGATTGCTTCAGACTTTGTCGCACGCTGCACAACAGCGGCTTGGACGAAGGCTGAGAACAAGGGATGGGGCGCGAGCGGGCGACTCTTGAACTCGGGATGAAACTGACAGCCGATAAAGTGGGGATGGTCGGGTACTTCGACGATCTCCACCAAGTGATCGTCCGGGCTGGTGCCGCTCTGGATCAAGCCGGCCTCACTCAGTTGTTCGCGGTACTCATTGTTGAGCTCAAAGCGATGGCGATGCCGCTCGCTGATGTCGGCGCTGCCATAAATGGTGGCGGCCCGACTGTCCTCATTCAACTTGCAAGGATAGGCGCCGAGACGCATCGTCCCGCCCTTGTCCGTCACGTCGTGCTGGTCCGGCATCAAGTGGATGACATGTTGGGAAGACCCATCGGAGAACTCTTCTGAACTGGCCTTACGAATCCCGCACACGTTGCGGGCGTATTCGATAACCGCCAGCTGCATACCAAGACAAATCCCGAAATACGGAATCGACTGCTCTCGAGCAAAGCGGATTGCGTTGATTTTTCCTTCGACACCGCGATCGCCAAAACCACCGGGGACTAGTACGGCATCGAGACCACCGAGGGCTTTCTGCACGGCGGATACTGAATCTGCCCCCTCTAGGTCCTCGGCGTCGATGTACTCAAAATCGATACCGACACCTTGTTCCAAGCCACCGTGAACCAGAGCTTCATGCAAGGACTTGTAACAATCCTTGAGGTGAACGTATTTGCCGATGATGCCGATCGTCACGGTCCCCTCGGGGTTCTTGAAGCGCTCGACGATCCGCTTCCACTCCGCGAGCTCGGGCTGACGAGACCAGATGTTGAGTCGAGATGCGATCTCTGTGTCCAAGCCCTCAGCGTGTAGGACGAGCGGTAGCTCGTAGATGCATTTCACATCCACCGCGGAAATCACACACTCAGCGCGGACGTTAGAGAACAGCGAAATCTTTTCTTTGAGGCCGCTGGCAATGGGGCGGTCGCAACGACAGATCAAAATATCGGGTTGGATGCCGATCTGCCGCATCTCACGAACGGAGTGCTGGGTCGGCTTGGTCTTCAACTCGCCAGCTGTTGCGATGTGAGGAACAAGCGTCACATGCACACTCACGACGTCTTCGACGCTGTTCTCGATTTTCAGCTGCCGCAGCGCTTCTAAGAAAGGAAGGCTTTCGATATCGCCGACGGTTCCGCCCACTTCGACGATGGCGATGTCGGCACCTACGGTGCCTTCGTAGATGCGCGCTTTGATCTCGTCCGTGATGTGCGGGATGACTTGAACGGTCGCGCCCAAGTATTCCCCTCGACGTTCCTTCGAGATCACCGCTTCGTAGATACGTCCGGTGGTAACGTTCGCCTTCTTCGTCAGGCGTGCGCTGGTGTAGCGCTCGTAGTGTCCAAGATCCAAATCCGTTTCGGCACCATCGTCGGTGACGTAGACCTCGCCGTGTTGGTACGGCGACATCGTTCCAGGATCGACGTTAATATACGGATCCAGCTTCATGTGCGTGACCGTGAGGCCACGCGCTTCCATCAGCGCCCCAATCGACGCTGATGCGAGGCCCTTACCTATTGAGGAGACGACTCCGCCTGTTACGAGGACGAATTTCGTGCGCCTGCTCATCGAACACCATCTTGCATGATGGGAGATTTTGCTATCACGGCTCCGAGCTGCACGCATCCAAAGATTTTTGGAATTTCAATTGCCATGATAACGCTCAAAACGCGCCGATAAGCCCGAGAGACAAGCCATGGTCGGTGACTACGGCACTCGGAGCGATTGAAAAAGATGCCGCGGCCGAATCGCTCGAGGGGTCAGCCGTGGAGGACCTTGTCCCACCCGCAATAGTTGCGGCCTCAGCCGGCGCGGAAGGGAGGAACGCTCCCTCAAGCATGACCAAGATGCCACCGGCCTGCCCGATACCACTGAGAACGTGAAACACCCCTCGGAGAACCGGCATGAAAATGCAGTCGCTGCCTTCGGATTCGGAGCAGCCAGACTGCCCTAGAGCCTGCCAGGGCCCGATTACGGGCATCTTGAGATCGTCGGCGCCGGGAGCGTCGCTCCACAACTCCGAAACGCCGTAGCCGACGCCGTACCAGCCCACCGTTAAGGCAGCACCGGCACCCACAGTGGTCCAGCGGACACCGGACTCCGGATACTTCGACGGATCGAAGTCAGATTCTGGCATCGTTGGCTCGTCAGCCATGGCCGTGCCGGGTAGACCGGCCAGCACGGCCAGCGCCAGAATTCCCGCTTGGGTTGTTCGGCACAAGGCGACGCGATGAGGGGGGGACAACACGGCCGCGGGTTTGTGCTTGTTTGTGCCCGGAAGGCAAGGGGCAGACTAGTTCGCGAATAAAACCGGGGATCGGTGATGGTGGGACCGTTCAGGGCAGTGCTGCGACGGCGAGCCAACGTCCCTCGGCGCTGAGCCGGAAGCCTTTGGCCCGCTTCGAGACCACGGCCACCTGGTCCTCGTGCCAAAGCGGAATCACTGGCAGATCCTGAGCCATCTCTTGAGCGACTTGAAAGTAAGCCTGCTGTCTCTGCCGCCGATCGCTCACTTCTGAGGCCTGATCGAGCAGCCGACCCACCACGGTTGACCGATAGCGGGCGCGGTTTTTCCCCTCCCCCCCCTCTCCCGGCACGCCGCTGGGGTGGAAGAACCATTTCAGAATATTCGGCTCGGTCAGCTCCGGAAACTGCAAGCTCGCTAGCTCATACTCGCCGGTATCCACTCGGTGCAGCAAGACGCCGAGATCCAGTGGCACCACCCGCACTGTGGCGCCAGCATCCTCCAACATCTGCGCCATCGCCCGCGCGACCGTCACACGAGCCCGATCCGTACTCGTGTAAAGTGTCAATTCCGGCAGCCCGGAGAGCACTGATCGGGCCTGATCGGGAGAGAACTGGGGCACTACCAGGGAATCGGGTGCCGCCCAGTGTTCCGCGGGGAAGATACCCGCGGCAGGCTGCGCCATATCGGCGAACAGGTAGCGGGTGATGCTGCGCCGATCGATAGCGGCGGACAACGCACGGCGCACCTCCAGACGATCCAGCGGCGGGCGCTCATTTTGGAGCAGCAGGTAGCTAACGTTCGCCCCCGGCCTCGACGTCACCTCCAGGCCGTCGCGACCCACCAGCGACGGCAGAAGGACCGGGGAGATAGCATTGGGAGCGATGTCGCTCTTGCCCACGAGCAACCGCAGCGCCCGAGCATTGGCGTCATGCACAGTTCGCACCACCAGTCGACGGGCGGGCTTGGGAAGCGGCCCATTGCCGGACGGTTCCAACTGGACTTCCCCGGGGGACATCTTTCCGATGCGATAGGGACCGAGCCCGTCGAGGGGCGCGCTGAGCCGTTCCGGAAGGATGGCGGCCTGGTCGCGGCGCAATATGGGCACTTCGAGATCCGTCAACAGTGTCGCCCGGGCCTCCATGAGCACAATGCGTAAGCCAAGCGGGGGTTCGGGCTGACAGCTACCAATGGATCGCACCACCGCCCGGTGAGGACTGCCCAAGCTGGGCTCCTGGAGCGCCCGGATGGTGGCGCAGACATCTTCGGGCTCCAATTTGGCGCCGCTGTGAAAACGCAGCCCGGGGCGTAGTTGCATCACCAGGGTGCGCTCGTCCGGTGCCTGCCAAGATTTGGCCACCAACGGCACTGGCTCCAGAGTGCTCGGGTGGAGGCCTACGAGACCAGCGTGCACCAGACGGCTTAGCTTTACGTCATATCCCCGGATGGTAAATCTCGGATCAGCGCTCGTGATATCGTTCGGGATCACCATTTCCAACGGGCGGTCCGCGCCGCCATCGGCGCCGTCACACGCCGGGCTCCCCAGCCCAAGCAGCAGGGCGACGCAGCCTCGCCAGAACGGGCCACCGCTGCGCGTTGGGCGATTTCGGCTCGGTACGGGCGGGGCGGGCATGTTACGGATCTCTATTAACTCAGTTCGACGGGACAGGCTAAGCTCCCACCATGCTCTCCTCGAAATCTCTCCCCGCCGCGGTCTGGATCGGACTGCTGGGGATTTCTCTCCCAACGACGGCCCTGGGCGCGCCTCCCGCGCCTGCACCGGCTGGCGCCCAGGTTGGCGCCGCACGCCCCAGTGCCGGACAGCGCGCCATTCACGCACTCGGTGCGTGGGTCCGAGCGAACGGCGGGCAACTCAGCGCTAACGCAGTCGAGCTGAGCAGCGGAGCCAGCCGCGGCAGCTACAGCGAGAAAGTCGCGCTCAATCCTGCCTCCAATATGAAGGTTCTGACCGCGGCTGCTGTGCTGGCGAAACTGGGGCCATCCTATCGCTTTCGCACCGGCTTGTACGGCACGCGGCGCGGCGACAAGATCGAACAGCTCGTGTTGCGCGGTCATGGTGACCCCTCCCTGCGAGTCGCCGAGCTCTGGCGATTGGCCAGCGCCCTTGCCGATCGGGGCGTAAAACATGTGGACGCAATATTGGTAGACCAAAGCCGCTTCGACGCGGAATTCATTCCCCCCGGATTCGACCAGCAACCGAAGGAATGGGCTGCGTTCCGTGCCCCGATCAGTGCCGTCGCGCTGGAGCGCAACACCATCACGCTCAACGTCGCCCCAGGTGAAACCGGCAAGGCTGCGCGCAGCTGGTATGCACCGAAAGGCTTCGTGCGCTCCGACGGGAGTGTACAAACCCGGGCCGCAGGCTCTGGGCAGCGCGTGTTGTGGTCCCTGCACCCGCACATCCATCTGCGCTCGACCCTCAGCGGACACATCGCGCGAGGCATCGGACGCGTTCGTTTCAAGAAACGTGTGTCCGACCCGCGACTGTACGCCGGCTTTGTACTGAAGCAACTTTTGGAGGAGCGCGGCGTGCCAGTGCACGGCGTTCCGGTGCTCGGCGGCGCCAACGTCAAAGGGCGACTCAGCTATGTGGAATCGGCCCGGCTGGGCGAACTCGTCAAGGAGCTAGGAAAACGCAGCGACAATTTTTATGCGGAGACCTTCTTCAAGGTTCTGGGCGCGGAAACAGGTACGGTGCCCGCCCGAAGCAGCGATGGGGCCCGCGCCATCGAGCTATGGTTGCGAGATATCGGGGCATGGCATTCCGGAATCATCATCAAGAACGGCTCCGGCCTTTTCGACACCAACCGACTGAGCGCCCACTGCATCACAACCGTCTTACGCCACGCCCACAACGACGCGCGGATCTCCCCTGAATTCACGGCCCAGCTCTCGGTGGCAGGTGTCGACGGCACATTGCGTTCGCGCTTCCCAGCGTCCCGATCCAGCGGGCAGGTCCGGGCGAAAACCGGCACGCTCAACCGAGCGATCGCACTCAGCGGCTATGTACTGCGCCCGGGCTCGCAGCAGGGCATCGCGTTCTCGTTCCTGGTCACCGGAATCGGCGGTCAACACGCCGCCATCCGCTCTCGGATCGACCGTGCTGTGAAAGCGCTGCAAAGCGACGTCGGCGCGCTGACCTCGGAAAGCTAACTCAGCTCCCGTAGCGATCGCGCAACACGAATTTTTTCACCTTGCCGGCAGGAGTACGGGGAAAATCCTTCACCGTTTCCAGGCGCTCGGGCGTCTTCTGTTTCGCCACGCCACTCTTTTGGAAATGTGCCTGCAGCTCCTCGAAGCCGAAGCTTTGACCGCTAGCCAATCGCACCACTGCGCATACACGCTCACCGAATTTTTCATCAGGCACGGCGATGGCGGCCGCTTCGGCGACATGGGGATGCAACACCAAGATGTTTTCCACTTCTTGGGCGGAGATATTTTCGCCCCCGCGAATGATGATGTCTTTGACTCGGTCGGTGATGGTCAGATAGCCCTCGTCATCCAACTTGCCGATGTCCCCGGTGTCAAACCAACCGTCATTACTGAACGCAGAGTTGTGCTCCTCATCGCGATAGCCCACGCACATATCCGGGCCGATGCTCAGTATGCACCCAGCAGTGCCCGTCGGGACAGTGGCGCCACCCTCGTCGACGATCCGGAGCTCTGTCCCCTTGCCCGCCAAGCCGTCGGTATAGGCTCGCTTCTCCAAGGGAGCCTCCACCGAGCTCACGGTCACCGAGGGATGTTCCGTCGAACCATAGGATCGGTACGCGCGCCACCCGACCGCGTCGGCCTGCTCGATGAGTCCCGGTGCGACCCCAGCTCCGCCGCAACCATAGATGTCCATTCGCTCCAAATCGAAGCTCGCGAAATCTGGATGGTCGAGCAGGCTCGCTAGAAAGTACGGAGCCCCGCCGGAAGCTGTGACTCGATACTGCTGCATCAGCGACAGGGCTTCGCCGGGGTCCCATGCGTCGACCATGATCAGCGACCGCCCGTGAAACAGCGGCAACAGGATATTGGCGATCAGGCCACCGATGTGACCGAGGGGGTTCGGCGAGAGACTGATTCCGAGGCCCCGGGGGACCTGGGACGCCGCGTTGAGCTGAAGACTCTCCGCCCACAGGGAGTTGTGTGTGTGCAACACACCTTTGGCTTCTGCCGTCGTCCCCGACGTATAGTTCGTGATGTGCACGTCGTCAGGGCTCAGCTCTGGGCGCTGATAGTTCCGGTGCCCACGAGCCTCAAGCGCCGCAAAATTGTGGGCGCCCTCTGGCGTCTCCCCGACCACGATCCACCGCAGGTCGTCACGGGTCTGGTAGCCACGGGTCGTGTAGTCCACCGACCGAAAACTATCCGGCGTAACAATCGCTCGAGCCCCCGAGGAAGCGAGGATCTGATCGACTTCGGGAGTGCCGTAGATATGGACTATAGGCAGAACTACCAGTCCGATCTGCAGGCACGCGTGGTACATCACCGCCCCTTCGATCCAGTTCGGCAGCTGAAGGGCCACGATGTCTCCTGGGACCAGACCTAAATCTAGCAAGCTGCCAGCAAGATCTCGTCCGCGAGTCATCAACTCCAACTGAGTTGTCACCGCAGGGCGCACAGCGGAAACGACGCGAAATTCTAACGAACCGAAATCGGCGACCGCGCTCTCCATGCGGTCGCGGAGCGTTAACTTCGAATAGAAGCCCTCGTCGTACCAACGTTGGGTCAGCGCGGTTCTAGTCCCCTTCACGGCTAGAGGATCTAGCTCAAGCCCCGGACTGTGTCGACCGCTGCTCCGAACGGCCTCCCAGGCTATTGCCGGGCGTTATCGCTGAGAGTTATGCCCGCGAGTCAGACCCGAGCCGTGGCGCGGTCAACGCCGCTAGGATCCGCAGTCCCGTAATCACGACCCTAAATGCACAACGGGTGCCTGACTTCAGACACCCGTTGGCTCCTCGCTTTCGCTGGGGCTCAGGGAGAGAGCTTGGGTGCGGGCGCTGCCGGTGCAGGCGGCGCTGCCTTGACAGGTGCCACCGGATTCGGAGCGACCTTGGCAGGTACTGCCGGCTTCGGAGCAACCTTGACAGGTACTGCCAGCTTCGGAGCCACCTTGGCAGGCTCGGCTTTCTTCTCTTCTGCCGGCTCCGCTTCTTCGACGGGTTCGACCGCTGCGTCCGGGGCGCCAGCGTCATCCTCATCGGGAGCCGCCGGAGTTGCCGCCGCGGGATTCTTTCGAATCTCCTCGACTACGGCCGCCATCGCTTTGTCGATGGGCACGTGAACCACGCCTCGACCTTTGCTGATCCAGGAGTAGTCAGACTCGATCTCCGCCCGCTGCTGGTCCTTGATCTCGGCGCCCTCGGCTGCCCGAGTGCTAAGAACGGGTTTCTGGGCCATGCCGCTGATCGCCAGGATGACCGCGAAGATGCCCAAGGCACCCATGATGAGGGCCGGACCGAGCAGGCCAACGCCTGGCTCTCTGATTTCGACTGACGTGTCTTGCGCTGACATATCGTCCTCTAGATGTTGTGGAACGCTAGCGAATCGCTAAGCGCCGGATCTTTGGTCGGAATGAGATTGATGCCCGCGGCGCGTCGGATGGCGCTGCCGAGGAATAGAGCCACCATGCCTGCTGCCAAGGTCAGGTCCACTAGGGCGCTCGGCGGAACTCGATCGGCGGCTTCGCCGTTCGGGTAAACGAGCCAGAACATGTCGATGTACTGGACGATGAGTAGCCAGATACACCAAAAGGCCAATGACACCTTCTTGCGCTTCACCCAGCGCGACATCAGGCCGAGGAACGGCAACACGAAGTGACCGATCAGCAGCGCGATGGATACCTGTTTCCAGGGCTCCTCAAAGCGCCAATGGTACCAGTGAGTTTCCTCGGGAATGTCAGCGTACCAGATGAGCATGAACTGCGAGAATCCGACGTAGGCCCAGAAGACCACGAAGCCGAACATCATCTTGCCGATGTCCTGGTAGTGCTCTGCGGTCACGCTCGTGGTGATGTGCCCATGGCTCTGCAGCCACATCAGGGACAAGGCCCAGAGGGCATGACCACTCATGATGCAACCAGCGAAGTAGTAGACGCCGAACATCGTGCTGAACCAGGTCGGGTCGAGGGACATCAGGAAGTCAATCGACGCGAAGGTCAGCGTGATGGCAAAGAGGATCATCGCCGGAGCGCTCACTCCGTGCATCAGCCCACTGAGCTCTGCCTTGCCCGTCTCATCCTGACGGACGCTGGTCTTCAAGAAGAAGGTGGACAGGCCGCCCCAGAAGGCGAAGTACACCGCACAGCGCACGGTAAAAAACGACACGTTGAGATACGGCGCCTTGTGATGCAGCAAGTGATCGTTTTGTACCAACTCGTGATCAACCCAGATGTACAGATCGGCGTTGTGCAACCACATCGGAATGATGATGCCCAAGCCCAGCGCGCAGACAATGGGCAAGCCCGCTGCGAGCACCTCGGCCACGCGTCGAACAACGACGCTCCACCTGGCCTTGCTGAGGTGCTGGATGATGACAATCCACAACAGTCCGAGCCCAAGGCTGAGCACGTACATGAATGCGATCAAGTAGGAGTGGAGCAGACCCTTGAGTCCGCGAGTGTCAAAACTCAAGCCGACGCCGACGCCGACAGCGATCAGGACGAGCCCGGCAATCAGCATGGCACGGCCGAACTTGGCGCCCTCTTCGTTGAGGACGATGACGTCATCGGTGGTATTATTTGCGTTTGCCATCAGATTCTCCGCCTACTTCAGGCCTGCGCGTTTGGCTGCCGGGACGTGGCTCACGTTGCCGGCCTGGGCGCGCTGTAGGGCGCGGACGTAAAGGACGATCGCCCAACGATCCTCCGGATCGATCTGGCTCCCGTAGGCGGGCATGTTGCGAATGCCGTGGGTGATCGTGTTGTACAGCTCGCCAACGGGCTGTTGCTTGATGTTGGCCAGCGTTAGATTTGTCGGCGGGATCCAGGTTCCCTCGGCCAGTTCGAGAGCATGCTGCGCCACGATGCCCGAGCCGTTTCCGGTCACGCTGTGGCAGGGCACGCAGAAAATGTCGTAGCGCTCGCGGCCGCGCTGCATGGCCGCTTCATTCGGCGTGAACCGACTGGGGAAGGTCCGAGCCCAGGCTTTGCCGACCTTGCCTCGGTAGAAGTGAGAATCGTCTTGCAGATCCCCGCTCGCGACCGTGCCTTCGATTTGCGGACGCATCGCCCGGCCGTCCTCGAAGAAGGGGTTCCCGCGCTGGGGCTTGAACTTCTGCTGAAAGTCCATGTCCGGCACGATGTGGATACGAGGCTGAGTGCTCGTCGTTCCACGAACGCTGTAGGCGTAACCCAGAGGAATCAAAGCCGTGAGCGCCAAGAAGGCAGCCACGTACGTAAAAAACTTCGGCAAATTCTCGGAGCGAGTGTCCGCCGGAACGTCTTCTACGTGGTGCGGGCTCGTCTCGGCGATCAAAGTGCGGGTCGCCGTGTCGTCGAACTTCGGATCCGTCGCTTCAATGAGAGCAAAGAAGCGGTCGTCCGTGACGCGGTTGAAGCGCTCCACGTGATCGAGTGCGTGAGACGGCTTGGGGAGCCGGTTCAATGCGAGCATGCCACCGAAGGCAGTCAACGCACTGAAGAGCACGGTAATTTCGAAGGTAATGGGGATATTAGCCGCAATACTGAAAAACGGCTTGCCGCTGATCAGGTACTTGTAGTCGACACCGTTGGTCCACAGCTGCATTCCCAGCCCGACCGTCAGCCCCGTGCAGCCGGCGCCAAACACCAACCAGGGAAGAATGGTCCAAGGAATGCCCTGAGCCTTTTCTATCCCGTGTACGGGGAACGGGCTGTAGGTATCCCAAACGGTGTAGCCCGCATCGCGGATCTTCTCGGCTGCCGCCAGAAGTTCTTTGGGAGTGTGGTACTCGGCCAACACGCCGTGCAGCGGCTCGCCGTTAGCGGTGGTGGGAGCGTCACTCTTGGGCTTGTCCTCAGTGTTGTCCATGGCCGACTCGCTCTTGGATTCTTCGTCACTCATGATTCAGTGATCTCCATGGGCTGCGGGGTGAACGCTCTTGATCTCTGCGATGGCGACGATTGGTAAGAATCGGCAAAACAACAGAAACAGCGTAAAGAACAGGCCAAAGCTGCCCATCAGCACGAGGAAGTCGAACGGGGTGGGAATGAAGTAACCCCAGGAGGACGGCAGGAAGTCGCGATGAAGCGAGGTCGCGATAATCACGAAGCGCTCGAACCACATGCCAACGTTCACCACGATGCAGATCAACATCATGGCCCAGAGGTTGCCTCGAATCTTCTTGAACCAGAACATCTGCGGGAAGATGACGTTGCAGGACACCATGGTCCAGTAGGCCCAAGCGTAGGGGCCGAAGGCGCGGTTGATGAAGGCGAACCCTTCGTAGTGGCTGCCGCTGTACCAGGCGACGAAGAACTCCATCGCGTAGGCGTAGCCAACGATGGTGCCCGTCGCCAAGATGATGCGGCACATCATGTCCAGATGTTTCATCTCAATCAGCCCCTTGAGACCGAAGAACTGCCGCGCTGGTATAAGCAGCGTGACCACCATCGCGAAACCGCTGAAGATAGCTCCCGCAACGAAGTACGGCGGGAAGATAGTCGTATGCCAACCCGGGAGCTGGGCGGTCGCAAAGTCGAAACTAACGACTGAGTGCACGGAAAGCACGAGGGGAGTCGCGAGAGCTGCGAGAATCAAGTAGGCGCGCTCGTAGCGATGCCACTGGCGAGAAGAACCACGCCAACCCATCGCGAGGGCGCCGTAGATGAAGCGGCGCAGGGTCGATTTTGCCCGGTTCCGAATGGTCGCGAGATCCGGAATCATGCCCATGTACCAAAACAGCAAGGACACGGTGAAGTAGGTACCGACTGCGAATACGTCCCAAGCCAAGGGGCTTCGGAACTGCGGCCAGAGGTCCATCTGGTTGGGCAGCGGGAACATCCAGTAGGGCAGCCAGGGGCGACCGATATGGATACCGGGGAACAGTAGGGCACAGATGACCGCGAAGATCGTCATGGCCTCAGCTGAACGGTTGATGGCTGTTCGCCAGTTCTGACGGAACAGGAACAGCACCGCGCTGATGAGCGTGCCGGCGTGGCCGATACCAACCCAAAACACGAAGTTGACGATGGGCCAACCCCAGGCCACGGGGTGCATATTTCCCCAAATGCCGATGCCTTCCCAAAACAGGAAGCCGATGCAGAGCTGGAGAATGCCGAGCCACGAGAGGGCCAAGGCGAAGGCCATGTACCAAGCTGGCGGAGGACGAGGCGTTTCCACCACGCGGACGACCGCGTCCGTGATCTTGGCGAATTCGTTGTCGCCGGCCGGCGCGTCCTGCCACTGAGAGTAGTGCGTAATTTGAGCCATGGGTTTAGCCGAGCTCCGGATTGGTGTTCTTGACACGACCCATATATTTCAGCCGGGGCCGAACGTTGAGTTCTGCGAGCATCGCGTAGGAGCGAGGTACTGCCTGGAGGCGAGCCACCTGGCTCTGCCTGTCGTTGAGGTCACCAAAGATAATGGCGCCGGTCGGGCAGGTTTCTTGGCACGCCGTCTTGATTTCGCCGTCCTTGATGGGGCGCCGGGCGTTCTTTGCCTTGATCTTGACGTTCTGGATTCGCTGCACGCAGAAGGTGCACTTTTCCATGACGCCACGAACACGAACCGTCACCTCAGGGTTGAAAGCCATGGCCTTCACGGCGTTCTTCTCTTGCTTCATGTCTTCGTGGAAGTTGAAGTAGTTGAAGCGACGAACCTTGTAGGGACAGTTGTTCGAGCAGTACCGCGTGCCGATGCAGCGGTTGTAGACCATGTCGTTCAGGCCCTCGCGACTGTGCATGGTCGCGCCGACCGGGCACACCTGCTCGCAGGGAGCGTGGTCGCAGTGGTGACAGGTGACGGGTTGAGCGACGGCCTCGACATCCTCGGGCGGACCCTTGAAGTAACGGTCGATGCGAATCCAGTGCATCTCCCGGCCCATGAGCACTCGCTCTTTGCCGACGACGGGGATGTTGTTCTCGGCGTTGCAAGCCACAACACAGGCGTTGCAAGAGTTGCACTTGTTGAGGTCGACGCTTAGGCCCCACTTGTGCCCGTCATAGGGCACGGGCTCCTCCCAGAGGGCGAGCAGCTTCGGGTGGTGAACCGCATGCTGCACGAAGTCCGGGTGCTTCTTGTACTCCTCAAGGGTGGACTGACGCACCAGCATCGGCAGACGCTCTTGGGTGGCATCAATGCCCGCCTGGTCGATGGCGTGTTTGTCCTGGGTGGTCGCCAGCAGCACGGCCTCGCCGTTGCTGGTAATTTTACCGCCGCTGGCGAAGTGCAACGCCGTCGAGCTTCGGAGCGCGTAGGTGTCGACGCCCACCGGAGCGATGCCGCCTTTCACGGAGCCGCCGATGACGCCTGCGTGAGTTCGGCCGTAACCGAGATTGAGACGAATCGAATCTTCCGCCTGACCCGGAGACACCATGACAGGGATCTGGATGCTCTTGCCGCCCACGGAGACTGTGGTCATTGTGGCGTCCCTGATGCCGAGCTGTTTCGCCGTGGTGGGGTGAATCAACGCGACGTTGTCCCACGTCAGTTTGGTCATCGTGTCGGGCAGCTCCTGGAGCCAACCGATGTTGGAGTAACGCCCGTCGTGCAGCGCCGCATCCGCGTTGAAGGTGATCTCCAACTCGCCGTTGCCTACGGTGCTTTCCGTGTGCTTCGGCATGGCGATCAGGGGCATCTCCTTGAGAGCCGGCATGACCGGGCCCATCGCGGAAGCCATCACGACGCCGTCGTGCACAGCTTTGCGCCACAAGCGTTCGTCGCCGAGACGTCGACCGAGGGTGGCCTTGACGATACCGAGACCGTCCTGAGGACCCGAACGAAGAATCAGCGCCAACAGTTCGATGGCGCTCTTGCCCCCATAGAGAGGAGCAATGAGCGGCTGAACGATACTGACGGTCGCATTGCGAGAACGGGCATCGCCCCAGCTCTCTAGGAAGTGCGCCATCGGCACATGCCAAGAACAAGCGCTCGAGGTTTCGTCTCGGAACAAGCTCAGGTGGACCGAAGTCTCTACCTTATTGAGCGCAGCGCTGAAGTCTTGATCGCCCGGGCTATTGTAAACGGGGTTACCACCGAGCACGACGAGCGTGGTAACCTTGCCAGCGGCCATATCGGCGACGAGGGCGCTGAGGCTTTCCGTGTAGTTCTTGCGGCTCCGATCCACCACGGGGGTGTAGGTTACGGTCCGGCCGACGTTGCCCAAGAGAGCATTGAGCCGGTGAACGACCGCGTGAACCTCGGGAGGCTGCTGGGCACCTGCGACGACGATACCGTTGCCGGTGCTGTCCAGGAGGTCTTTGACCACCGCGCTGATGAACTTTTTAACTCGCTCGTCCTTTAGGAATGCCGCGGTCGGCGCAGCCTGGGCCGCCCCAACCACTTTCGGGTTGCGACGAACGCGGCTGATCTCCGCGTCAAGTTGAGCTGCCACGGCGCCGACGAGCTCGGAACGCAGGGGCAAGCGATGGTCCGACACAATGCCCGTGCCGGAGTAGCTGCTTTCGATGGCATAGATCCGGCTCATGTCGCCGGTCTCTGGCTCACGACCCGCAGCGAAGCCGGGACCGTGCTGGATGCCGGACGGCCCTAACAAATCGGCGTCGAGGCAAACGATGACCTTGGCGGCCTTTAGATTGTAGTGGGTGACATGGGGCTCACCGAAGGCCAGCGCGGAGCCATCGCGAGCATTGTCATCGTTGATGGGCTCGTACTCGTGCCAAGCCGCCATCGGGTAGGCGGTCAGGAACTGCTGACGCAATCGGTACTGACTCGGGGAGGAGCTGGCGCTGGCGAGAACTCGCAGGCCTTGACCGCGAGCACCGCGCAGGGCGCTAAAATGCTTTTTGGCGAAGATGTCGAAATCCGCCATCTCGACGTCCTCACCACTTCGCGTGGGTTTCGGACTCCGGTCGGGATCGTAGAGCTCCAAAACGCTAGCCTGGTGGAACACGTTGGCCGCGCCCAGGCTGTCGGGGTGGTTGGGGTTGCCGTCGATTTTAATGGGGCGTCCGTCGTAGCTCTTCACCCGGAGACCGACGGCATTGCCGCCCATGTCCATGGTGGTCGCAAAATAACGTGACTCGCCGGGAACCGCGCCCTCTGGGCGGCGCGAGTGCGGCAACATGTGGTCCTCTTCCCAGCGGCAACCTGTGGCGCCGGCGAGGGCGAAGGACGCACCCATCAATTGAATGAATCGACGACGCTCCGCAGAGTTGGGGGCTGTATCCTCGATGGGAGCAGCGAACTCGTGCTCTACGAATTTACGGAAAGCCGGGTTGTTTTCGTATTCGGCCAAACTGCGCCAGAACGCTGGCTTCTTTTCGTTATCTACCGATGACATGTCGAGCAGTCCGTTGAAGGATTGAGGTTGTGGGCAGCGCGGAAAGCCTCTCCGAACTCCGAAGACGGCTGCTGCCAGTTCATATTGGTGACCTCTGCGGGGGGGCGGAGGTTCGGCGCAGGATTGCGATGGCAATCCAGGCACCAGCCCATGCTGAGCTCTTCGACCTGAGTGACGATTTCCATCTGGTCGACCCGACCGTGGCAACTCACACAGCCGATTCCTCGTGTCACATGGGCGCTGTGGTTGAAGTACACGTAGTCCGGTAGGTCGTGGACCTTGACCCAGGCGATGGGCGTTCCTTTTTCGAAACTGTCCCGCACCGGCTGGAGCTTCTCGCTCTTCGTCTTGATCCGCGTATGACAGTTCATGCACGTCTCGGTGGGCGGGATCGCAGCCTGTGCCGCCTTGTCTACTGTGTTGTGGCAATAGCGGCAGTCGATGCCCAAATCGCCTGCGTGCAGCTTGTGGCTATAGGGCACCGGTTGTTCGGGCGCGTAACCAACGTCTTGTGTAGCGGGAGCGGCGCCATACCAGACAAGGGAGATCAGGAAGAGAGGCAGTGCTCCAAGCACAATCCCGACAAAGGGGATGGTGTTGTTTGCCCATCGAGGAAAAACGAACGGCTTCATCGTTGCTTTCTCACGCGATATCGGTTCGCTCGCGCGCGCTCAAGCTCATGCTCAAGCGGACGTGGAATCTCCGATACCAACAAGGGGCCGCAATCGGATCGCGTAACCGGGATCCGATGGGCTGGGGGGTGTGAGGACTGTTCTACTGGGGTCATTCGGGGCTGCTCTGTTTCCGTCGCGTTGCGACAGCCTGTGAGCTCCCACCACCGATGAAGGTTGTGGAGATCCGCCTGAGCCAGAAAAGCCCAGAATCAGTGCGGGAATACAGGGCGCCCTGAGTCCAAGGCGCGGCCCTAAATGGCGCTTGTGAGGGAAAATGTAAATGATGCGGCGCAAATCCAAGTTAAGCATCTGTAATTAAACAGTTTTATGTGTCTATAAACGCGCATCACCCAACAGGCCGGAAACCAGCTGGAAAATTCAGCGCCCAGACCGACCGCCCGGGCGGGCGGTCTGGGCGCAATGCATTCTAAGCCGCTGCGGTCACGCCGCTAGACGACAAAACCCCAAGTCCCGACTCATTCAGAATCGGGACTTGGGCGGGGGACAGCGATGACTCACACCTCACCGTCGAACAACTTCAGTCTCTAGAAGTCTCGCATCTGCTTACGGATTTTGCCGATGGCCTGTTCCTGAAGCTGACGAATTCGCTCCCGGGACAAGTTGTACTTATCGCCGATCTCTTTGAGCGTGAGCTCGTCGTGACTATCGAGACCGAAGCGCCAACGGATGATGCGGGACTCAATGGGTGTCAGCGTGCCCACCAAGCGCCGAATCTCGGAAGCCCAGCGAGAGGAGGCCAAGTCGTCGTAGGGAGAGGCCGCGTTCTCTTCGACCAAGAAGTCGACGAAACGTCGCCCGTCTTCATCGCCGACGGGACGGTCGAGGGAGAAGGGAGCGTCCGCATACAGCTCCCTCACCTTGTCGAGCTTCTCTTTGGGCACGCCGGTCTCTTCGGCGAGTTCCTCTGGAGTGGGCTCACGACCGGTGCGTGTAATCAGCGATTGGGTCGCACGAGCTACTCGGTTGTAGGTATCGAGCATGTGAACGGGAATACGAACCGCACGACCCTTGTCCGCAAGAGCGCGGCTGATCGCGTGACGAATCCACCAACTGGCATAGGTGGAAAAACGATAGCCCCGACGGTGATCGAAACGCTCTACCGCCTTCATCAAGCCGATATTGCCCTCTTGAATCAGATCGATGAGCGGAAGCCGACCCCGATTGTAGCGACGAGCGATGCTAACCACGAGACGTAGGTTAGCTTTGACGAATCGCTCTTTGGCTGCACGCTGACTGTTGTTGCTGGAGAGCACGCCCATCTGATATCGACTGTAGGCTTGAGTGGCGGGGATAGGAGCGATCTCCGAGCGGTTCGGCGCCCATTCGGAAATGGACAACGCCAAGTCCTGAGCTTGCGTCATCCAAACCCGATCTGTGTCCGGCAGACGCACGGCAGCCGCCAGCCGTGCGCAAGCCGCAATCCACGTACGGGTTTGGTTCGCGTGCAACTTGGAACGCTGCTTGCGATACACCTCAAGCAGTTCCCTCAGCTCCTCTAAGTCTTTGTCTACGGCGGGACGATCCTCCTCGCTCAGTTTCGCCAGTCGTGTTTGTAGCTGGTTCACCAGGTGCTCGGCCACGGGCAAGAAGGACAGGAGTTTGACCCAGTGGGCGATCTCCGCCTCCTCTACGCTCTTGGCGGCGCGCTGCTCTTCGTCAGCGCCCATGACTTGATGGGTAGCCATCTCGCGAAAATAGCGAGACAGCATGGTGTCGTTGCTGGAGTCATCGCGACGCGCGGTTGTGGAGGACGACGCGCGGGCAACGCTAGGTCGTGCGGAGGCAGGCGGCGGTGCGCTCTCCTTCGGGGCGGTGGTCATGTCGATAGCGGTACTTTGTGAGTGATTCATAGGCGGCGTCTCAGTAGGTGCAGGAGGAACAGGAGAAAATTCGACACGGCTCAGCTTTTGTTTGCGCAATCTTCAAAAGAGGTAACCCTTGAGTACATCCGGCTAAGGCGAGACATAGGTCATTGGGTATTGAGGTGATTTGAGATTGATGCATTCGGCAACTTGATTGATAGGTGATTAGTTCTAAGCAAAGTCCATGCCCTGATTGGGTATCGGATGACGCGTTGTGGCGCGTCGTCGCCGTCCCGCCCGGAAATGGCTGATTTGCGCAGCTGCGCCTTTATCGGTACGGCCCGCCCCTGGCAAAACTTCACGCCCAAGTCTGCCCAACTACGAAAATATTTCCGAGGGCATGACACAGCATGAGCCACGGCCGCGACCTGCTTGTCCCTAGGCAAGCAGGTGTTTGTGCGACAAGTCCCGTGCCGGGACGACACTTTCTTCACTGATTCCATAGCTAGAGAAAAACTCCCTCTCCGCCAGGGACCGCGATCCGCCAACGCGGGCGGCAATTCGATCTGACGGATCGTCAAGGCGCGATGGCGACATTGCGCTGTTCCGGACAGAGCTGCCGGTTTTTCACGACACCCGTCCCTTTTAAACCTAGGGACGCGGCGACCATCGTCAAGACCCGCCCTGCTCGGGAGCTGCGATGACCGACTAGCCTACGAGGTCCTACAAGTACGGTTCCGTACGTAAGACCCGATCGTAGTGGAGCAAGAGTTCGTAAACCCCTGGACCCCGGTTGAACGCGTAGGAGTGATCCCCCTGAACAAGATCCAAACGATGCGCTATCTGCGCCTTGTCCCAGAGCGCCGAGAGGGTCTGAGTGGTGCCCAAGTAATAATCGTCAGCAGAAGTCAGCAAGCGCAACTGAAGGTCCGGCGCTTTGGCGCGCGCCAAGCTCGCCAGTGACGTCATTCGCGCCAATTCTTTCTCGTCCAGGGCGGGCTGCAACGCACCCACCGCGCCGAAACGATCACTGCGCGACAAGCCGATCATCAGGGCGGCTCTTCCGCCCAAGCTCACACCGTCGATTCCGTGGTGACGGCGCTCTGGCAGCGCGGGTGTTTCTTTGAGAACTCGCGGCAGCACCTGGTCCACATAGAACGCAGCCAGTGCCGGATAGTTAGCGAACGCACGCTCCGCGCGAAGCACATCCGGCAAATAGGGCGTCACCACGATCACGCCCCGATAGGGACGGACGGACAGACTCCGATTGAGCGCCCCTAGCCGCTCGGCGGTCACCATGCCGCCAAAGTCCGCGGTCACTAACGGCGCTTTCTTCAAGCGCAACTGTGCACGTTTCATTCCGTAATCGTCCAACCAACCCCGCGCCCCGCCCGCCGGCGATTTACGCGCTTCGGACATGCCGTGCAAAGCGATGAGCACCGGAAACTTTTTCCCCTTGGGGTGTTCCGGAACGGACACGACCACTGAGCTGAGTCCAAACGCCGCTTGGGGATAGGTCCAGGTCAACTCCTGAGCCGGAATCATTGCCGGCGCTGACCCAGCCTGTGCCACAGCGCCATTTGAGGCAGTCACCGGGTCCGAAGAAGCTACGGGCGAATTGACGAGCGCGGAAGTCGTGGGTCGCGGCGCAAATTTCGATCTTGCAGGAGACGCCGGGGTCTCGGGGCGGGTGCTCGGAACAGCCGAGCCCGAAACAATTGAGGAAGCTGCCATTTTTTCTGTTTGGTGCGTCGTCGGTTCACACGCGACTAACGCCAACGGGAATGCCCACATGGCCCCGAGAGCGCTCGTGCCACCCCTGCCCACTGTGCCGTAGACGTCCGTCATGGGCCCATCCTACATCGCTGGGGAGCAGCGGCGAGGCCCATGACGGAATCGCGGCCGGGCGGGGGCGTCGCTGAAGTCCCGAGGGCAAGCGCGCCGCGGGTCCCAGACGTATCTAGAACTGAGCCAAAAACCGCGGGTCGTTGTCGAACAGCACTCGAATGTCGGGGATTGCATAACGCAACATCGCGACTCGATCGATACCGAGACCAAAGGCGAAACCCGTGTACTTCTCCGAATCGATACCGCAGTGTTCGAGCACTGCCGGATGCACCATGCCGCAGCCGAGCACCTCCAACCAACCGGTGGACTTGCACACGCGACATTTGGCGCGTGCCTCGCCGGGCTCACAGAAGACACAACCGATGTCGAGTTCTGCGCCAGGCTCCACGAAGGGGAAATAGCTCGCGCGAAACCTCACGGGGGCGTCAGCTCCGTACAGACGACGGGCAAAGGCAGAGAGAACGCCCTTGAGCTGGGCAAAGCTGACGTCTTCGCCGACCATGAAGCCATCGACTTGGTGAAACATCGGCGAGTGGGTGACGTCGTCGTCTCGGCGGTAGACCGCTCCTGCGCTGACCACCGCTAGGGGCGGATTACGAGTGAGTAGCTCCCGAACTTGGACGCTGGTGGTGTGGGTGCGCAGCAAAGTGCGAGCGCGCGCAGCTCCGTCCACCGTGACCCAGAATGTATCCTGCATGTCGGTGGCTGGGTGATCCGGCGGAAAAGCGAGCTTCGTGAAGTTGTTGTCCTCCAGCTCGATCTCCGGACCCCAACCCACCTCGAAACCGAGGGAGCGGAAGATGTCGAGGATGTCGTATTTGGCGCGCGTCAACGGGTGAAGATGACCCGAAGGGTTCGGACTTCGCGCAGGCAGGGTTAGATCGTAGGGGCGCGCATTCAGGTCGGCCCTGCGCTCCGCTTCCGCCAAAACGGTGAGGCGCGCGTTGAAGACCTCTTCGACCTCGCCCTTGACCTTGTTGACGGCAGCGCCGATGTCCTTCTTCTTCTCTTTGGGCACCTTGCCCATGAGCTTGAGCAAGGCCGTGAGATCGCCCTTCTTGCCCAATACCTGGGCGCGGGCTTCACGGAGCGCGGTTTCGTTAGCGGCGCTGGCAAAATCCGCGCGAAAGCGCTCGCCTAAAGAGGCGAGGCCTTGCGTGATTTCGTCTGCAGCGTCCGACATGGTCGGTTCTTGGTTCTTTAGGTACTGGCGACTGAGCGCGGGGCTCAGTTACCCTGGGCGACTAGCTCGGTCAGTTTCTTGAAGGTCGCAGGATCGCGAACCGCCATGTCAGCCAGAACCTTGCGATCCAAGTTGATCTCGGCACCCTTCAGCGCGTTGATGAAACGCGAGTAGGTGGTGCCGTTCTCACGACATGCGGCGTTGATGCGCTGGATCCATAAGCGACGAAAATCCCGCTTACGGAGCTTCCGGCCAATGTAGGCGTACTGCCAGGACTTGAAGAGAGATCGGACCGCTTCGCGGTAGCGGTTCTTGCGACCACCGAAAAAACCTTCGGTCTGCTTGAATATTCTTTTGTGACGACGACGGGGGCCGGGGCCTCGTTTTACTCTGGGCATTGCTCGTTACTCCTGAGGCCTAGAGGTACGGGAGCAGCACTTTTACGCGCGCTTCCATTGTGGGGTGGACCATGTCGTTGTCGCGCAAACGACGACGTCGCTTGCGGCCTTTACCAATCATTCCGTGCTGTCCGCCTTGTTTGGCGCGACGCACGCGGCCGGAGCCGGTGATCTTGAACCGCTTCGCGGCGGCTCGATTGGTCTTCATCTTGGGCATTATTTACTCCGTATCCCACGTAGGCCGACGCACTTATATGGTGCGACTGTTTGGTACCCAAGGGGGGGGCTGCGACTTATGACGGAAGGCAAAAGCTTCGTCAAGGTATGCGCGTGCGCCGCCGGTCCGAATTTCCGGCGATATTCGGAACTGTGATAAAACCCGCTCGCCTGTTCAGCCTCTCGGGCAGATTTCGCCCATGCGTCCGAAACTCCGCTGAAACGCTATTCAGGGGTTGGTGGGCCGTACTTGGCTTGCCCCCGGAGACCCACCCCACCGGCCGAGATATGACCAGCCCGGAGTCGAGAAAAGCGCTAGATTTCCCGACCCTGGCGCTGTTGCCGTCTGCCACAGCCTGGGCTACTTCGCCCATCCCGGATGGCTCATCCATCCCGCGAAGCCCCATGCGTATGAACGAGTTTGAAACGCCCCCAGCGGGCACGTCCCTCACCTTGTCTTCTATGGGCATGCTCAAGGTGATCTCCCGGCTGCCAGCCGACCCACACCCAGCCGCTCCTCCCCCAGCGGGACTCGACAGCCCTTAACCACTTTCGCCCCCTGCCGCTCAGGGCTGGGGGATCGTCCAATCACCGGCCCGTGCTCACGGGCCCCTTCGGAGAAGTCAGAACACAATGGCAAAGAAGAACAAGATCGCCCTCATCGGGGCCGGAAACATCGGCGGAGAGCTCGCCAATCTCCTCATTAACAAGCAACTCGGCGACGTCGTTCTGTTCGACATCCCGGTCAAAGAGAAGTTTGCCCAGGGCAAGGCCCTCGATCTCGAGCAGGCCCAAAGCATCAACGGCTGTGACAGCTTGGTCACCGGAACGAGCAACTGGGAAGACTGCGCCGGAGCCGACGTGCTCATCATTACGGCCGGCATCCCGCGCAAGCCAGGTCAGTCCCGAGACGATCTAGTCGCCACGAACCTGCCGATCATCCAGAACGTCGCCGACAACGCCAAGAAGCATTGCCCCGATGCCTTCGTGATCGTCATCTCTAACCCGCTCGACGCGATGGTCTACGAGTTCAAGCGCCGTACGGGTTTTGCCCGCAACAAGGTTGTCGGCATGGCCGGTGCCCTCGACGCCGCTCGCTTCGAGCTGTTCCTCGCCCGCGAAGCCGGCGTCAGCATCAAAGACGTACGCGCCATGGTGCTCGGCGGCCACGGTGACGACATGGTGCCCGTGCTTTCGGCCTGTACCATCAACGGCGTCTCCGCCACCGAGCTCATCAGCAAAGAGAAGCTGGACGAGATTGTCACGCGCACCCGTAAGGGCGGCGGCGAGATCGTCGGGCTCATGGGCACCTCAGCCTTCTACGCTCCTGCCGCCGGTGCCGTAGCCATGGCCGAGGCCTACTTGCTCGGACAGAAGCGCCTCCTTCCCTGCGCCGCCTACCTAGAGGGCGAGTACGGCTTCAAAAACTTCTACATGGGCGTCCCGACCATCATTGGCTCGGGCGGAATGGAAAAAATCGTCGAGATCGCCCTTACCGACGACGAAAAAACGATGCTCAGTAAGAGCGCTGACAGCGTTCAGGCCATCGTCGAAGCCGTGAAGAAAGCGTCCTAAGAATGAATATCCACGAGTATCAAGGCAAACAACTCTTCGCCAAGTACGGGATCCCCATCCCCAAAGGCGTGCCGTGCTTCGACGCCTCTGAGGCCGAGGGCATCGCAAAGA
Source organism: Polyangiaceae bacterium (assembly GCA_013214025.1). GTDB lineage: Bacteria > Myxococcota_A > Polyangia > Polyangiales > Polyangiaceae > JABSRN01. The sequence goes on along the minus strand of JABSRN010000080.1, from coordinate 92,170 downwards.
AGCTGATGGACGAGACGGGCAGCAAAGTCGTCGTCGTCAAAGCGCAAATTCACGCAGGTGGCCGCGGCCTCGGCGGCGGCGTCAAGGTCGTCACCGGAGGAGCAGCTGCAGCCGGCAAGGTCGCCGGCGAGATCATGGGCATGCAGCTCAAGACTCACCAGACCGGACCCGAGGGTCAGAAAGTCCAGCGCCTCTACATTGAGCAGGGTATGGACATCAAGCGCGAGCTGTACCTAGGTATGGTGGTTGACCGCGAGACCCGCAAGATCGCGATCATGGCGTCCACCGAGGGCGGTATGGAGATCGAGAAGGTCGCCGCCGAGACTCCCGAGAAGATTCTCACCGAGTTCATCGACCCGACGGTGGGCATCAGCGCCTATCAGGCCCGCAACCTTGCCTTCGCCCTCGACGTCGGCAAAGGCACGCCAGAGCCAAAAAAGACCGTCAAGAAGTTCGTCGCGCTACTCGGCAAACTAGCCAATCTCTTCGAGAAGGAAGATTGCGCCCTCTGCGAGATCAACCCCCTCGTCATCAGCGGCAACGGTGATGTCATCGCCCTCGATTCGAAGATCAACTTCGACGGCAGTGCGGCCTACCGCCACAAAGAATGGGCCGAGCTTCGCGATTCCGCCGAAGAGGATCCCATTGAGGCCGAGGCAGAAGCCGCCGGCCTCAACTACGTAGCGCTTGACGGCAACATCGGCTGCATGGTCAACGGTGCGGGCCTGGCGATGTCCACCATGGACATCATCCAGCACTGTGGCGGCAGCCCAGCCAACTTCCTCGACGTCGGCGGCGGAGCGGACAAAGAGCAGGTGACCAAAGCCTTCAAGATGATTCTGTCATCTGACAAGGTGAAGGGCATCTTCGTAAACATCTTCGGTGGCATCATGAAGTGTGACGTCATCGCCGAAGGTGTCGTGGCAGCAACCAAAGACCTGGGGCTACAAGTCCCTTTGGTTGTGCGTCTCGAAGGTACGAACGTCGAAAAGGGCAAGCAGATCCTCAAGGATAGCGGCCTAAAAATTGAAACTGCTGATGGCATGGGTGACGGGGCGAAAAAAATCGTCGCCGCCACTTCCTGAGGAGAGACTGATGAGTGTTCTAGTTGGACCAGATACCAAGCTTGTAATTCAGGGAATCACCGGTAACACCGGCTCCTTTCACGCCCTCGGCTGCATTGCCTACGGCACCAACGTGGTGGCGGGTTGTACCCCCAACCGTGGCGGCGAAGTCTTTAAGGCCAAGGGGCCCAAAGACGAAGACGTCAACGTCCCGGTCTTCAATACGGTCAAAGAAGCCGTAGAAGAGTCCGGAGCCAACACCTCGTGCATCTTCGTCCCGCCCCCGGGTGCCGCTGACGCCATTCTCGAAGCCACCGCCGCCGGCTGTGACCTCGTGATCTGCATCACCGAAGGCATCCCGGTCATGGACATGATCAAGGTACGCCGAGCGCTGGAGGGTTCGAAAACCACCCTGCTCGGCCCGAACTGCCCCGGTATCATCACCCCCGGCTCCTGCAAGATCGGCATCATGCCCGGTCACATCCACTTGCCTGGCAAGTACGGCGTCATCTCCAAGTCGGGTACCCTGACCTACGAAGCCGTAGGCCAGCTCACCGCCCTCGGCATGGGTCAGTCGACCTGTATCGGCATCGGCGGCGACCCCGTCGCCGGCATGGACTTCATCGACGCACTCAAACTGCTCAACGACGATCCTGACACCGAAGGCGTCATGATGATCGGTGAGATCGGTGGAAACGCCGAGGAGAAGGCCGCTGAGTGGATCAAAGCCAACATGAAGAAGCCGGTCGCCGGTTTCATCGCAGGCACGACGGCTCCTCCCGGCAAGCGCATGGGCCACGCCGGCGCCATCATCAGCGGTGGCAAAGGAACGGCCGCCGACAAGATCGCAGCTCTCGAGGCTGCTGGCGTGAAGGTCGCGCCGACTCCGGCAGACATGGGCGTTACGCTCCAGTCGATGCTCTGAGCCGAACCGACGCGTAAAACGGCCCCGTGCGGAGATACCGCGCGGGGCTTTTTTGCGTCCGGTTCATGAAGTTCCAGTAGTCCGGGACTTCCCGATCTTGGAAACCACGCACTCCAGACAAGGGTCGGGATCTGCCGGCGCCCCGATCCGGTAAATACGCCCTTAGCACTAGTCTTGCCCCCGAAAATGGCCTACCTGCTCGGCCAGAACGAATTGAGCCACAGGCTCCCCCCCTCCCCCAAAGATTTCTTAGGAGACACCATGAGTGTTCAGCGCACCCTCTGCATCATCAAGCCCGACGCCGTCGAAAAGCGTAAGCAAGGCGCCATCATCCAGCATCTGCTCGACGAGGACTTCAAAGTCATCGCTATGCAGCAGATCCAATTGAGCCAGACCCAGGCCGAGGGTTTCTACGCCGTGCACAACGAGCGTCCGTTCTTCGGTGAGCTGGTCGAATTCATGACTCGTAGCCCGGTGGTGGTCATCGCCCTCGAGCGTGAAGATGCCATCGCCCACTACCGCAAGGTCATTGGCGCCACCAACCCGAAGGATGCCGCCGACGGCACCATCCGTAAACTCTACGGCACCGACATCGGCGAAAACGCCGTGCATGGTTCGGACTCGGAAGAGAACGGCCTGATCGAAACGAACTACTACTTCAAGGGTCACGAGCTGCTCTGATCGCGACCACCCCCAACGAAAAACGGCGACCCCTCGGGAGTCGCCGTTTTTCCTTTGTCGCCGTCTTATTGCTGCAGTGGCAGCCCGTCGCAGCCGCCGACTACGGCGCTGGGGCGGACTACGCCGTGATGCCGTCAATGATGGCGTTCAACGTCGCGCTCGGGCGCATAGCCTTCGTCGTGACGTCGTCGTCCAGTAGATAATAACCGCCCAGCTCTTGTGCCGGGCCTTGGACTGCGAGCAACTCGGAGTTGATAGCGTCCTCTGCGTCTCCTAGCGCCTTAGCGATGGGAGCGAACTGAGCTTTGAGCGCTGCGTTGTCGCTCGCAGCGAGGGCGCGGGCCCAGTACAAGGCCACGTAGTAGTGGCTGCCGCGGTTGTCCTGTTCGCTCACCTTGCGGGAAGGGCTCTTGTTCTGCAGCAGGTACTGAGTGGTCGCGTCATCGAGCGTCTTGCCTAGCAGGGCTGCATTCTTGTTATCGCAACTGCTCGCCAAGTGGTCGAGAGACACGGCTAGAGCCAAGAACTCACCGAGAGAGTCCCAGCGGAGATGACCCTCTTTCTCGAACTGCTGAACGTGCTTGGGAGCCGAGCCGCCCGCGCCCGTTTCAAACAGGCCGCCGCCATTCATCAGCGGAACGATGGAGAGCATCTTGGCGCTGGTGCCCACCTCGAGAATGGGGAACAAATCCGTCAGGTAGTCTCGCAGCACATTGCCCGTGACCGAAACGGTGTCCTTGCCTTCGGCAATGCGTTCCAGCGATAGACGCGTGGCCGCCGCCGGAGCCATGATCTGGATGTCCAGACCGCTGGTGTCGTGGTTCTTAAGATACGCCTTCACCTTTTTCAGAAGCTGAGCATCGTGGGCCCGGGTCTCGTCGAGCCAGAATAAGGTCAGGGTGCCGGTGGCCCGTGCGCGACTGACGGCCAGCTTGACCCAATCAACGATGGGCGCGTCCTTGGCCTGACACATACGCCAGATGTCGCCCTCGCCGACATCGTGAGCTAGCAGCTCTCTTCCGTCTTCATCCAGTACGCGAACGCGCCCGGCACTCGCCAGCTCGAAGGTCTTGTCGTGAGAGCCGTACTCCTCGGCCTTTTGCGCCATCAGACCGACGTTCGGCACGCTGCCCATCGTCTTCGGATCCAAGGCGCCGTGCTTTTTGCAGAAATCGAAGACCTCTTGGTAGACGGCGGCGTAGCTGCTGTCGGGAATGACCGCCTTGGTTTCCTGCAAAGCGTCGCTCTTGTTCCACATGCAGCCGGACGTGCGAAGCATGGCGGGCATGGAGGCGTCAACGATGACATCGCTGGGCACATGAAGATTCGTGATCCCACGGCTCGAGTTCACCATGGCCAAGTCGGGGCGTGCCTCGTAAGCCGCGAGGATATCGTTCTCGATCGTCTTGCGTTCGGCCTCTGGCAGCGTGCCTATCTTAGCGAGCAGATCGCCGAAGCCGTTGTTTACGTCTACGCCTAGTTTCTCCAAGGTCGCTTTGTGCGTGCTGAAGACGTCCTTAAAAAAGACTTTGACGCAGTGACCGAAGATGATCGGATCGGACACCTTCATCATGGTGGCCTTCATGTGGAGAGAAAACAGAATGCCCTGACTCTTGGCATCGCCAATCTGTTCCTCGAGGAAGCTGACCAAGGCAGTCTGGCTCATCACTGTACCGTCGATAATTTCCCCTGCCAGTAGCGCGATGCCGTCTTTCAGAACCTTGACTGTGCCGTCGGCTGAGACGTGCTCAATGCGAACGGTCGACGCCGACTCAATGGTTACGGACTTTTCGTTGGAGCGAAAGTCACCTGAGCTCATTGTGGACACATGAGATCTGGAATCGCTCTTCCACTCTCCCATCGGGTGCGGGTTGTTGCGGGCGTACTCTTTGACGGCCGCGGGCGCCCGACGGTCCGAGTTTCCTTCGCGCAATACCGGATTCACTGCGCTGCCCTTGATCTTGTCGTAACGCGCCTTGACGTCTTTCTCGTCGTCGGTCTTGGCATCCTCGGGATAGTCCGGGATGGCGAAGCCGCGCTTCTGGAGTTCCGCGATCGCATCGTTCATTTGCGGCACAGAAGCGCTGACATTAGGTAGCTTGATGATATTGGCCTCCGGAGTCTGCGCTAAGCGGCCGAGCTCGGCGAGAGCGTCCGGGATCTTCTGAGCGTCCGTCAGCTTGTCGGGAAAGTTCGCGAGGATGCGAGCTGCCAAGGAGATATCCTGCAGCTCGACATGGATGCCCGACGATGCCGTGAAGGCGCGGATGATGGGCAGGAACGAATAGGTCGCCAAGGCGGGCGCTTCGTCTGTCTTGGTGTAAATGATCGTCGAGTTTTGGGTCATAGCGGCTTGTCCAAAACGGCCAAGCAGCCGATGAGGCTGGAGCCGAAAAATATCGCCGCCTGGATTAGCGCATACTCGGCAGCAGAGCTAGGGCGCGTCGAAACAACCCGCGTCAGACACCGGTTGGCGCCCGGGGTGGGGCAATTGCCGGTGGTTTTGGCAATTCCCAACGCACAAGGCCGCCCCACCCCGAGGAGCGGACGGCCCAGCTGCGGCAGCGATTGTCCGGAAGGCTAGCTCTTCGCGTCTGCGATCTTGAATTCGACCCGACGATTTTTCTCGTGGCAGGCATCCGTCGCCTCGGGACACATGGGCTCCGCTTCGCCGGCTCCCTTGGCATTCAAGGTCTGGGTGACGCCGCGAGATTTCAGCGCCTCCACTACGGATTCGGCACGGCGTTCTGACAAGCTTTGATTGTGCGAGTGGTCGCCGTTGGTATCCGTGTGGCCAACGATGAGCAATGCGGCGAGCTCCTTGTGATTCTTGAGCGCAGTGGCGATGTGGTCGAGCAGTTCACCGGAGTCCGAGAGGATCTCGTCACTGTTGTAAGCGAACTGGATCTTCTGATCGATGGTCAGGTGGTCCCCCTCGACGTGCACGTCTGTAGGCTCTTCCACTTTGGGTTCCGCGGCGGCTACGACCGGTGCTTCCTCGACTGCTGCGGGCTCAGCTGCCACCTCGGGTTCGGGTGTCTTCGCGTTGATAGAGAGAGATGCCTTGCCGCTGCATGCTGTGAGCGAGCCGGCCAGCAATAATCCCAGCACTGAAGTAGTAAGCGATAATTTCATTATATTCCTAATGACCTTCGTCATGTAAAGAGCGCGGGACAGCGTGGCACAATCGACAACACCCCCGCGCCGATATGCAGCACAGAGCCATATACCCTCGCCGGGGCGCAGATCTTCCCTGGGGCTTCAACTGGCCAAAATGGACCGCTGCCAGCGCAATGGCCTCTGGGGCCGTGGAATCTAATGCCGCGGGATCTTAGGTCGGTGCTTAGCGAAAGTTCTGGCTCGCCCAGATGCTGCCGTCCGCGAGCTCGACGAAGGCACACGCCACCTCGGTGTAGTCGGTGCTCGACATGTTGAGGTAGTGGCCGTGTTCGGAGAACGGCTCCCCCGGGCCTTCGTCCCACATGCTCTGGAGGCAATCGTTGATGATGGCGCCAGTGCTGCGCCGGTCTCCGCAGGTGTTCTGAGCCCATTCGCCGCAGTCGCCGAAATTGGCGTGGGACGCAGACGCGGCGCTGTCCGCCAGTCCTTGGGTGTCAGCGCAGGACTCGCCGTCGCTCCAGCGAGTCAGAGGCGGCAATCCCTCCGTGGCGCGAAACGCGTTGATGGCGTCGACACACTCCGTACGAGCCGTGGCGAAGGCGTCCTCTCCGCCGCCGCTGCTCATCCCGTCGCCGGTAGCCAAATCGGCGTCTGAGCACGCGCCCCCCGCGATCAGCAGAGTGGCGATGGCCGCGAGCCAACTCATTCGGGAACGGTCTCGTATCGGAGATTGGGGTCGCTTCATGACGGTCACTTCATTGGGGCCAATTCACGAGTGGGCCCAGCGAAGAGGTTATCACGAGCTTCGGTCCAGCTCCGGGGGGGACAACGGCAACGATCGAGCGGGAAATCTCGGCTCGACTCAGAGTTCGGCACGGCCCTTGCGATGTCCCAGGGAGAAACCCTATTTCCCGGGCAATATCGAGATTCTACTGCGCAAGACTCGTACATTTGCGCAATCACTAGGCCTTTTCGGCGTCCGGACGCGCTCATCGCCCCTACTGGCACCCTCATGACTCATCCCTGCTCTTCACTCCCCTACCGGCTACGGGCCGCCGGACTGCTGCTCCAGCTCACGGCGGTGGGCGCGTGCACAGGCATGCTGGGCATCGACGACGACTACGTGGAAGCCTACCCGACCACCAGCAGCGACTCGGCTCAGCTCAGCGACACGCCGGAGGCCGTGGACGCAGGCGACATAAACGCCGAGTCGAAGCCCGATGCGGGGGACGATGCGAACCCTCACTTCTCATGCCCAGGTGAGACCGGGGACATGGTCGCGGTGTACGGAGAAACGTCCAGCTGGTGCATCGACACTTTCGAAGTCACTCAAGGGCAGTACGACACCTTCCTCGAAGGTCCGGCAGAGGGGTGCAGCGCCGCGACCAATCTCGACTCAGCCACCACCACCGATCCGCTCGACCCCGTCATCGCCGGCAAGGGCGCGGCTAACTGTTACTGCCAAGCCGCCGGCAAATCCCTCTGCAAGCACCCCTCCGAGGAGTGGGGCATCGCGTGCCTGGCTGCCGATGCCGACCGAGGCATGCTCGACGGCGCTCCCGAGTGGGTATCGGCGAGTTTCGAGTTTGACGCGACGTGCCTCTTTTCTCCCTGGAACTGTGATCAGGTCTTTTTGCGGCACACCGGAGCCGATTGCGCGAGCACTACGGCGGACGGCAGCCTCTCGTCCAAACCCCAAGCGCAGATCCGCTGTTGCGCTGACATCGGCGCTGAATAACTAGCCGAGCAGCCCGCGATTTCACGAGATCTGGGCGGCACGGGACTCAGTCGGTTCAGATGCGGTCCTCTTGGTGCGGGAAGTTGTCTTGGATGTTGAAACAGGTAAGGAGGTTGTCGCTCTGCTCGTAGATGCCACCGGCGATGGCCGCCACCTCGTCGCGACCCAGTAGATGCAAAGCCACAGCGTTGTTGGCATTCGGGATCACAATGGCTGAGCCCTTGAGCAACGCGCTTTCGCCACCGTTGGTCTTTTCGGCAAAGACCACAGCTTCGGAGATTCCGTAGCTCATGCGGAGCGTGAAATCGGTCGAGTTCAACGGCGGCATGTGGCCGAAGCCTGCATCGTTGTAGTACTCGTCCCAACCGATATCGATGGCATGGCGCTTTCCGCTCACTATGCCGCTGGTAAGGTAGGCAATTCCGCCGTATCCGTTTCCGTCCCAATCCTCGGCGATGCCCAGCAGCGGTTCAACGTTCGCCGGCAGCGCATTGGTGGTGCCCTGATATTCATCGAGTACCGAGGCGGGCAGCCCGGTCCGGCTGTACCAGCGGTCAACTGCGAACTCGCAGTGATCGCCATTCTTGACGAAGGTGCCGGTGCGACCCGTTTGCGGGTTTTTCTCCATCACACCTATCTGTGTATCGACGCCGAACACGACGTCGGCATTGCCGCTGGCGCGGGTGCCGCAGTTGAGCGAATCTTGAACCTCGAAGGTGTCGCCGTCCTGAGTGACTATCCACAACGCCCAGTTGGTCGCTGGCTGCGTGTTACCGAGTACGGTGTCCTCAGGCAGCGACAGCTCTCGCAGGGCCCAATAACCGGTCATGTCGCACTCGCTGACTGCGACCGGACCAGTTCCCGGATCGGTTCCGGGGTCCGTCGTTCCAGTGCTCGTTCCAGTTCCCGTTCCCGTTCCAGTTCCCGTTCCCGTTCCCGTGGACGCCGGAGCGGGCCCGCCGCTCGGATCCGCGGCTTCCCAACCCTCAGTCTCGATGGTCGCTTCCACGATGTCGGTGGCGCAGCCACTCAGCCCGACGAGGGCCAGCAGCAGCGACGCGGCGATACCGCTAGTGCGAAAATTAGGGCGAACAGAAGACGAGAAAGGTCGGTGCAAGATCACGGAATCTCCGAAAGGTTTGGTGCGCCAGCGCCATCGCGACAGTTTACGGGGTTCTGAATACGAGGCAACAGCCGCCAATCTCAGACCACGGAACCGGGCCGGCGCCAATGCCCGAGGCCATTCCTCGTGAGCAGAATTCTCCATCGTTGCTTCAACTCCTAGTCGTGTAATCCCCGATGATTGTGCGGGTCACGACTTCGGTGACGTCCCAACGTCCGAGCGCGGGCGGCCGAAGGGCATCAGCGCCGATTCCGGGAAGATCTACCGGCTGCCGTTTTCTCGCGACCGCGGGGACCGCGGATGCTCTGCACAATAGTGGTCTTGCTCATCCATCTGTGCGCCTTCCAGATGCCGAATCGATGATTTTCCAGTCGGCCCCAGCTCCGCCTGAAATAGCGCTCCACCGCCGCTTGAAACCGCTGCGCCGGCTCCGCCTAAGCCCCCAGCATCCGGCTCTGCTTGAAACCGCACAGCTCTCGCGGTCTGCCATCGCGATGGCGTGGACTCTTTTTTAGAGGAATGCACCCGCCCTAGCGCTACCCTTGGCCGTCCCGCGGCCAAGGGTAGCGCTAGGGCAGATACAGATCCCCAGAACAGTATGAAAGAACCGGACCTAAGACGCGCTTGCGGCGACCTCCGGGATGGGCTCGGCGCCATTCGCAATCTGGAGCAGTTGCTAAAATCTGTACGAGTCGCGCCCCGCAGTATCCAAGCCGTGCTGCCAGGTGTGCACGCTTCCTGTGCTCCCCTCGTTCAACTCACCCACGAGTTCCTGGGATATGCTCGAAAGCACTTAGACGTTACTTGCTGCGATGAGCTGACCAGCTACGTGGTACCCCGAATCGAGAAGCTCAAGGGCATTCTGGAGCCAGCCATGTCGCGCACGGTCAACGCGAAACAACGACTCGCCCTCGAAGACGATGTCACACCCTTGTCCAAAAGCCTCGATGCAGCCGCCGCGCTGTTCGATTTGCTCGAGGAAGGCGTCAACGGCAAATCCGTCAGCCTGAACTTGGCAGAACTGATCACCCAGAGCCGCCCCGGAGATCTGCCGTCCACGGCCAGCTCCGGGCGTCGGACAGCAACTGTCACGACGGACGTGCACACAGGCGCCGACGTCGACGTGACGCCGCGACTGGCGATGAGCACCATCGCGCTGGCCATTGGACTGCTCAAACCGAAAGCCAAAGAACCCCACATTGCCGTCCGAGCGGACGCCAGACTGCTGTCGGTCAATCTGAGCCACGGCCCCTGCGACGGACAACCAGTTCAGGTGGTCATTCCGAAAATCGTGAGTCCCTCCGCTAGTTGTGCGGCGGCCGTGACCACCAGCATGGGAGCCGAATTTCGCATCGCTGAAGGCCAAAGTGAAGTGACGCTGGTCTGGAAATTGTCGGGCTGAGCCCCGCCCCGCTGAGCCCCGCGCCGCGTGGCCCGGATATCTCGTGCTGACGGGGCAAAGTGACCCAAATGACACCACTGTCCAGGGAGAGGTTGCTCTGGGCTGTGGCCCTCGCTACACCGGGCACAATGACCGAGTCGACCTATCGCCCGCTAATCGAACAGGCCTTTGAAAACCGCGAATTGCTCAAGAAAAGTGAGCACAAGGCGGCGGTAGAGTGGGCCATTGGCGCCCTCGACCAGGGAGAGATTCGTGTCGCGTCTCAGGTTAGTCCTGGTGAGTGGACGACCCACGCCTGGGTGAAACAGGCCGTGCTGCTCTACTTCGGTGTCACCACCATGGAGGAGCTCAGCGCCGGTCCGATGAACTTCTACGACAAGCTGCCAATCAAAAAGAACCTGAAGGAAGCGGGGGTTCGCGTCGTGCCGCCCGGCACCGTTCGATATGGCGCTCACATGGAGCCAGGTACCGTGCTCATGCCCGGCTACGTGAACATTGGTGCTTACGTTGCCGAAGGTACGATGGTCGATACCTGGGCCACCGTTGGCTCATGCGCGCAAATCGGAAAGAACTGCCACCTCTCAGGCGGCGTCGGCATCGGCGGCGTGCTCGAGCCCCCCTCGGCCCAGCCCGTTATCATCGAAGACGGCTGTTTCATCGGATCCCGCGTCATCATCGTCGAAGGATTCATGATCGAGAGCGAAGCCGTTATTGGCGCCGGTGTGACACTCACATCATCGACCGCCGTCATCGACGTCACCGGCCCCGAACCGAAAGAACTTCGTGGACGTATCCCCGCCCGTAGCGTGGTGATCCCCGGCATGCGGAAGAAGAAGTTCCCCGCCGGTGAGTTCATGATCCCGGCCGCGTTCATCATTGGCCAGCGCAAAGAGAGCACGGACAAAAAGACGAGCCTCAACGCCGCCCTCCGCGATTTTAACGTCGCGGTCTGAGCATGACCTTAAGCGAAACCCTGCTGTGGCTGTGTGAGCTAAAATCGCCCATCGGCGACGAGGAACACATCTGTGACGAGGTCACCAAACGCTTCGATGACGTCAAGCTGGCGGCGCCCATTCGCCGTTACCTGAACTCCATCGTCGTGCCGTTGACTCGCGGCACTGGTGGACCACACGTAGCTTTGGTGGGGCATCTCGACACGGTGCGAACCGAGCACGACGGCGAGCCGCGCATCGAAGGCGATTTGCTTTACGGAGCCGGCTCCAGCGATATGAAGAGCGGCTTGGCCATCATGTTGGATATCGCCGAGAGCGATTTCCGACCGAATGTCGATATGACTCTCGTATTTTACTCGCGGGAAGAAGGCCCCTTCGACGAAAACGAACTCGGTCCCGTCATGGACGAAGATCCGGAGCTGTCGAAGGTCGACGTGGCCGTCTGTCTCGAGCCGAGCGACAACCGATTGCAACTTGGCTGTGCAGGTTCGGTGCACGCGACTCTGACTTTTCAGGGCCGAACGTGTCACAGCGCTCGACCCTGGGAAGGGGAAAACGCCGTCCACAAAGCCGCCGGGGTGCTGACGCGACTCAGCGCTCTGGTTCCGGAGAAACAAGTCACCGATGGCATGACCTGGTCCCGCGTCACGTCGGCAACCATGGCCAAAGCGGGGCGCGCTCGAAACATCATCCCCGACACCTTCGAGATCAACCTGAACCACCGCTTCGGTCCGGCCTCCACGCTGGAGCAAGCCCAGGCTCACATTTTGGAGCTGGTGGACGGAGATGCCGACGTTGTGTTCAGTGATCTGTCGCCGTCCGCTTTGCCGCGGCGGGACCACCCCTTAGTGAAGGCATTGGCGGAAAGTGGCGTAACCGACGTCATGCCGAAGCAAGCTTGGACAGATGTTGCCCGCTTCAGTGCCCTCGGGGTTCCGGCCGTGAACCTCGGGCCGGGAATCAACTCCCAGGCCCACAAAAAGAATGAATACACTAGTCTTGAGCTTCTCAATGCCGGCCTCAAGATCTTCCACACCTGGCTCGAGCGCATCGCCACGGCATCCAAATCCTAGGGGCGTCGAAGGCAGTGCGAGGCTGCGTGCCCGGCTCGGGCTGTGCCTGCTGGCAGTCTCCCTCTGCGCGAGTTGTGATCGAGCCACTCTGGACTCCATCGCCCAGCCCCCCACGAATCCATCGGCTACCGCTCCCTCCAACCTTGATCCCAAAGGTTTCGAGACCTCGTGGAAACTACTCGCGAGGACTCTTCCTAAAGACACTGCCGTGCTCAGCGTGGTCGTGAGTCAGAGCGCTATCCGAGTTCAAGCCAAGGATCCCCAAAGTTCGGAGCTGGTGTTTCAGCACGAAATCCGCGCGGGGAAAATCCGGCAACCCCGGGAGGTGAGCTTGGAGGGTCAGGGAACCTTGGCTCACAATCTGTTCCCGCTTTCGGAAGCCAAGCTATCCGTCGTGCCCCAACTCGCCGTGGAAGCGTTGGATCGCGTAAAAGTTCGAGAACCAGAGATCACCCGCGTCGTGCTCAAGCGCGATCTTCCGAAATCCAATTCGCTCCGGTTCCGTGTGCTGGTCGCAGGACTCAGCCGTCAGGGACACCTGGAAGCCGACGGACAGGGGAATATCCTAAGCGTGAAGTTGGACTGATACCGCCAGTATCAGCGACCCGACTATCAGCGAGACGACTATCAGCGGCAGGCTGCCTCTAGTACAATATCGGCATGTCTTGGTTTCGTGCTGTCTGGGCCTTCCTCGTGCGCTGGGTACCTTTCGGAATCCTCAGCACCAACAAACCCCGCCACTTTCGCGAGATGTTCGGCATTCTTTGGGAGAACCGCGGTCGCTGGGGCTACGCCTGGCGGATCTTAAATCACGGCGTCTGCGATGGCTGTTCTTTGGGTCCGCGCGGTTTGCGGGACGATGTCATTCCCGGCACCCACCTGTGTCTCACGCGACTCAAGCTACTGCGCCTCAATACGATGCGAGTCATCCCCGCGAGCCGTCTGCATCGATCCGACGGCCTCTCGGGCATGAGCAACGAGCAGCTGCACCAGCTAGGTCGCATCCCCTACCCGATGATTCGCAAGAACGGGGAAGACAAATTCACGAAGATATCGTGGGATGAAGCGACTGCGTTGATCGCCAACAAGATCAAATCGAGCGATCCGGATCGCCGCGGCATGTTCGTCAGTAGTCGCGGACTGACGAACGAAGCCTATTACATGCTGCAAAAGCTCTGGCGGATCGGTGGCAGCCCCCACATCGATAGTTGCGCGCGGCTTTGCCACGCCGCCAGTGGCGTAGGCCTTGGGCAAACCATTGGATACGGCGCGCCGACCATCTCCTTGTCGGATCTGATCGGCGCTGACGTGATTTTCGTTATCGGCAGCAATCTGCCGAACAACCAGCCCGTCTCGACGAAATACCTCCGCGCAGCCCGTAAGGCCGGTTCCCGCGTCATCGTGGTCAATCCATTCAAAGAGCCCGCCATGGAGCGCTACTGGATCCCGAGCATTCCCAGCTCGGCTGTGTTCGGTACAAAATTGATGGACGATTTCGTGCCGGTGCGACCAGGCGGCGACATCGCGTTCATCAGCGGCATGCTCAAGGCTCTCGACGAAATCGACGGCTGGAACGAAAAGTACATCAGCGAGATGTGCACTGGAGCGGACGAGCTACGCGCTCGGCTCAAGACGCTGCCGTGGAGCGAGCTAGTCGACGATTCCGGTATCGACGAAGAAGAGATGCGCCGCATCGCCAAAATTTACGCAGCCGCCAAGACTGCCGTCATCGTCTACTCCATGGGGCTCACGCAATACGAATTCGGCGTCGAGAACGTGAAGATGGTGGTCAACCTGGCGTTGAGCCGCGGCATGATCGGTCGTGAGAAATGCGGCATCCTGCCCATCCGCGGTCACTCCGGTGTGCAGGGAACCGCCGAGTGCGGAGCCGACGCCACCAAGCTGCCGGGCGGTTTGCCCATCAACGAAGAGAACTGCGACAAGCTCGAGAAGCACTATCAGCACGAAATCCCTCGCCGCATCGGGCTACAGGCAGGGCACTTGCTCGACCATGCCGGAAAAGAGGGTCTCGATCTCTTGTATCTAGTCGGCGGCAATCACCTGGAGAACATGCCGAACCGCGCCCACGCGCGAATGGCGCTGGAACAGGTCGGGCTGCGGGTTCATCAAGACATCCTGATCAATTCTTCGGCCTTGTTGCCCGCCAAAGAAGCGGTGTTACTGCTTCCCGCCGAGACCCGATACGAGCAGCGCAGCGGCGGAACTTCCACTTCCACGGAACGCCGCATTCGTTACACGCCGGAAATTCCCGGGCCCCGCATCAAAGAAGCGCGCCCTGAGTGGGAAATCCCGCAGCTGATTGGTCAGAAGCTACTGCCCGATCGCAAAGACCTGTTCCATTTTCAGGACACCACTGAAATCCGCCAAGAGATGTCTGAAGTCATGCCGCTCTATGCCGGAATCGAAACGTTGGAGAAAGAGGGCGATTGGGTGCAATGGGGAGGAGAACGTCTAGGAGCGAGCTTCCCCAACATGCCGGACGGCAAAGCGAAACTGACAACGATGGACATCCCGCGTGTCGAGGTGCCCGAGGGCCAGTTCCTCTTGCACATGCGCCGGGGCAAGCAATTCAACTCCATCACCTATGGCGCCCACGACCCCATCACCAACACCAAACGCTCGTCCATCATCTTGGACCCGCGGGACATGCAGGATCTCGGGCTCACCGAAGGCGACGCCGTAGTCATCAGCAACGAAAATGCTCGAATGTTCGCCAATGCCAAGAGCGGCCCCTGCCGACGCAGCCACGTCCAGGGCTTCTGGCCCGAGTGCAACGTCCTGCTCAGCCAACGTTACGATCCGGCATCAGGTGAGCCGGACTACAACACCGCCGTGATGGTGGAACGGGCCCCCTTCGCGTGAGCGAACGCCGCTTCCAAGCCGGGCTGACCGAGCTTTCCATCCAACGCTTTGAGCCCTCCGGCGAGCGGAAGCCGCTGGACGACAGATTGGTGGTCGAAGAGCCTCTCGAAATCCGACTCGACTCCGAGCCCTGGCTCACCACCATGCGCACGCCCGGCTACGACGAAGAGCTCGCGCTGGGGCTGTTGTTTGCCGAAGGTCTGGTGGACAGCCGCGCCGATGTGTTGAGTGTCCGGCCCTGCCCCAAGCAAAAAGAGAACTCGGCCGACACTCTGGATGTCTCCTTGGCCCAGCCCGGAGTCGACGAGCGGAAGCCACGTGCCACCCTGATGAGTTCGAGCTGTGGTGTGTGCGGGCGGGTCCAAATCGACGACTTGCTGCAGCGCTATGGCCCAGTGAAACAAGACGCTCGCTTTTCGGCCGCTGACATCTTCGGCATGACGGGAAAGCTACGCCAAGCCCAACGTAACTTCGAACATACGGGCGGCATACATGCGGCAGCCGTGGTGAACCCGGCGGGAAGCTTTCAAGTGGTGCGCGAAGACATCGGCCGTCACAACGCCGTCGACAAGTCTTTCGGACGACTGCTCCTCGATGATGCGTTACCACCAACCGCTAGCGCCCTGCTCGTGAGCGGGCGCTGCAGTTTTGAAATCACCCAAAAGGCTTGGCGTGCTGGAATTGAAGTAGTGGTCAGCATCTCCGCAGCCAGCTCCCTCGCTGTGGAAATGGCCGAACGCGCCGGCATGACGCTGATCGGCTTCGCCCGGGAGAGTGGCTTCAACCTATACACGGGTGGCGAACGCATCATCTAGCCAGGCCCGGCTCTCACGGCGGCATTCGAGGGCCGCCGCAAGACTTTCGCGGCGACCCATCTCCCAGTGTGAAGATCAGTTCACAAGCGTCGGGACAGCCTTGTCACATGAGTGGATAGCTAAGTCCCCGTCCTCCTTGGGATTTGGATCGGCATCAGTACGAACCGCGCGATTTTTGCCGAAAGTTCTACCGATGGCACGCGCTTCGCTACAGTTCTGCTCATGAATTTGCGAACGCTGAGATCCTATTGCTTTTCCACGCTGCTCGTTGGGAGCACCTTCCTCGCCTGCGGCGGCGATACCGACTCAAGTACAGGCGCCTCGTCGATGACCGTGACCGAGCTGGGCGATGGCCTCGTGACGGCCTTCTGCGACACCATCACCGAGTGCGGCCCGGTGATGGCGATGTACAACCCGACCTTCGACTGCGTAGCGGATCTCGGGCCTTCCATTACTTCCGGAATGGTCGCCGAACTGGAGTATGCCATTGCTAACGGCACAGCCACCTACGACGGCACCAAAGCCGCGGCATGCATTGAAGACATCGCTGCCATGGGTTGTAATCTCTTCGCCTCCAGGCTGGACGAGGCTTGCGGCGACGTCATCAATGGGACGGTCGCCTTGGGCGATGCCTGCGACGCTAACGTCGAATGTGTGACCGGCTTGCACTGCGATACCAGCGCCAGCTGCCCCGGTACCTGTGCGGCTCGCGGTGCTGCGGGCACAGCGTGTGAGGAAGACGACGCATGCGTCGATGGGCTGGGCTGTGACGACGAGAGCGGGCAGTGCGCGGCGCCCGCGGCCGTGGGCGATACCTGCGGCGACGGTATCGCCAACTGCGGCTTGCAGCTGATGTGCCAGGGCGCAGATGACGACGCGGAGCCGCCCGTCGCGGGCGAGTGCGCTGAGCCCTCCACTGTCCTGGTTGGTGCTGATGGCGACGATTGTCACTTCGCCGGCGACCTCTGCGCCGACGGCCTGGTCTGTATCCTCGCCCTCGATTCGGACGGCGCTCCGGTAATCGTCGACAACAACATCACCTTGACTTGCGGGGAACAAACCAACATCGGTGGTGTCTGCACGCTGGCCATCCCCGAGATGTGCCCCGCCGGGCAGTACTGCGGCGGAGTGGACTTTGGTAGCCAAGACTACGAGGGGGTATGCATCGATCTACCGGGTGCCGGCAGCTCATGTACGGAGCGAGGTCAGTGCGCATCGGGCCTGGAATGCCTGGGAGCCGAGCAAGATCCCGATGACATGTCTGACGGCAGCTGTCTGGCTCAAAACGCCAACGGAGGCAGCTGCACCGACGACGATGCTTGCCTCAGCGAGCACTGCGTAGATGGCAAGTGCGAGCCCACCGCTTGCATTAAATTATAGGCCACCAAGCCGAAACCTAAGCCCCGCGCCCCAAAACTTGGGGCAGATCTGGGGCACTTCGAAGGGCTCTCGAAAGGGAGCCCTTCGCTGATCCTACTGAGAATCGTGCTAAAGCCCGCCCATGCGGTACTCACGCGCTCTCATCCCCACGGTCAAAGAAGCCCCGTCGGACGCCGTCACGGCCAGCCACATTCTGCTGACCCGGGCCGGCTACGTGCGACGCATTGGCGCGGGCATTTACAGCTTCTTGCCCATCGGTTTCCGCGTGCTGAAGAAGATCGAGCAGATCATCACCGGCGAGATGGACCGCGCCGGCGCCCAGCAGGTGCTCTTGCCCGCGCTGCTGCCTGCCGACTACTTCAAAGAGAGCGGACGCTGGGACAGCTTCGGCGACACCATGATGCGCCTAAAGGATCGCAAGGGCGGCGACTACCACCTGGGGCCGACCCACGAAGAGATCATCTGCGACATGGCGCGGCGGGAGATCAAGAGCTACCGCGATCTGCCGAAGAATCTGTATCAGGTACAAACTAAGTACCGAGACGAAGCACGACCGCGCGCCGGGCTGCTGCGCTGCCGTGAGTTCACCATGAAGGATGCTTACTCCTTCGATCTCAACGATGCCGGAGCCCTCGAGAGCTACGAGACGATGCGTGCGGCCTACACGCGCATTTTCGACCGCACCGGGCTCACCTACCGCATGGTCAACGCTGATTCTGGCGCGATGGGCGGCTCCCAGAGCGCGGAGTTCCAGGTACTGACCCAGAGCGGTGAGGACCAAATCGTCGCATGTGAAAAGTGTGACTACGCGGCAAACGTCGAGGTCGCCTCCGTACGTGCCGGCGAGCCGCCGACATTGCCCAGCGATATCCCTGCCCGCAAGCAGGTCAGCACCCCCAAGAAGAAAACCATCGAAGACGTATCGAAGTTCCTCGACAAGGAGCCAGCGAGCTTCCTAAAGAGCCTCGTCGTTCGAGCAGATGGTGAGCTCGTCATGGCCGTGGTGCGAGGCGACCATGAGCTCAGCGAGACCAAGCTGGCCCGAGTGCTCGGTGTTTCTGAAATCGGACTTGCCGAACCGGGCGCTGTTGTCAAAACCACTGGAGCCAAGCTCGGATTCTCCGGACCCGTGGGATTCTCTGGCAAGGTCGTCATCGATTCGGCCGTGCTCGGTATCGCCGACGGAGTCTGTGGCGCCAACGTGACCGACGCGCACCTGGTGCACGTACAAGCCGAGCGAGATTTTGAAGCCACCAGCGCTGATATCCGCAACGTTACAGAGGGCGACGTCTGCCCAGAGTGTGGCGGACAGCTCAAGCTTTATCGCGGCATCGAGGCCGGGCACATCTTCGTGCTGGGGACGCACTACAGCGACAAGATGGGGGCGACCTACCTGGATAAGGAGCAGGTCAAGCGCTCCATGGTCATGGGCTGCTACGGCATCGGTGTCTCACGCTTAGTAGCGGCGACCGTCGAGCAACATCATGACGACAACGGCATCCTCTGGCCCATGAGTATCGCTCCCTACCAGGTGCACATCGCTCAGCTCGGCGAAGAGCCCCAGGTAGTAGAAGCCGTAGCCAAGCTGGAGCAAGATCTCGAAGACGCCGGCATAGAAGTACTGATCGACGACCGCAAAGAGCGCCCGGGCGTCAAATTCAAGGATGCCGACCTGATCGGCATCCCCCTCCGTGTTACCGTAGGCGCTCGGTCTCTCAAGACCGGCCAAGTCGAGCTGAAACCCCGAGCCGAACCCAATCCGAAAAACGCCGAACTTATTCAACTCTCCGACGCGCCCCAGTTGATCGTGGAACGCGTGCAGAAACTCCTCAAATCGTGAGCGAAAAAGAAAAAAATCCCGCTGGCTCCACCGCCAGTGTGCACGCCGGGACTCCCGCCGTGCGCGCGCACAATACGCTCGCG
Source organism: Polyangiaceae bacterium (assembly GCA_013214025.1). Taxonomy (GTDB): domain Bacteria; phylum Myxococcota_A; class Polyangia; order Polyangiales; family Polyangiaceae; genus JABSRN01. The sequence goes on along the minus strand of JABSRN010000080.1, from coordinate 73,090 downwards.
CCCGGCATCGCCCAGACCGCGACCTTCACGTTCCAGAGCACGGAAGATCTCGAGCAGTACATGCGCGGGCAAGACGACGATCCCGAGCGCGAAGAGTACGGCCGCTACGGCAACCCGACGGTGCGCGAGCTGGAACGCCGAGTCGCCGCGCTCGAGGGCGCCGACGATTCCGTAGCGTTCTCCAGTGGCATGGCCGCGATCACCTCCGCATTGCTCACCATGACCAAGTCCGGCGATCACGTCGTGCTGTTCAATGACTGTTATCGCCGTACGCGACAGTTCGTCTCCACCGTGCTGACCCGCTACGGCGTCGAACAGACCCTGATCCCCGCAGGCGACATGAAAGCGTTGGACGCGGCGATTCAGAAGAACACCAAGTTCGTCATCAGCGAGTCGCCGACCAACCCGTACCTCGACTGCTGCGATCTCAAGGAGCTCGTCCGAGTCGCCAAGAGCCACGGCCGCGTTCGCGTCATGGTCGACTCCACCTTTGCGACCCCGGTCAACTGCCGTCCCGGCGAATTCGGCGCCGATCTCGTCGTGCACAGCGCCACCAAGTATTTGTCAGGGCACAACGACGTGCTCGGCGGTCTGGTCGCCGGCCCGTCACATCTCATCAGTCTGCTTCGAGACTCCCGCGGAGTCCTCGGTAGCGTGCTCGATCCCCATGCGGCGTTCCTGATCGCCCGCGGGCTCAAGACGCTCAACTTGCGCGTTCTACGACAGAACGCCACCGCGCTGGCGGTCGCTACCGCCTTGGAGAAACACCCCAAGGTCGAACGGGTTTTTTACCCCATGCTGCCCAGCCACGCATCCTACGCCATCGCCAAAGAGCAGATGGCTGGCGGAGGCGGCGTCGTGAGTTTCATCGTGAAGGGCGACCGCAAGGAAACCTCGAAGGTCGTGGACGGCTGCAAGCTGGCCAAGATCGCTGCGTCCCTCGGTGGCGTGGAAACCCTAATCGAGCAGCCCGCCATCATGAGCTACTTCGAGCTGGACGAAGAGGGACTCAGCAAAGTCGGCATCAGCTCATCGCTGATTCGCCTGTCCGTCGGTGTCGAAGACACCGAAGACGTCGTCGGCGACGTCATCGGTTCGCTCGATCAGCTGTAGTCGCTGGATGCAGCGGCGCGGCTTGCCGGATATCGGCTCTAGAAGGCGCCGGGATCCGTATGGCTGCCCATTTCCTCGCGCAGGATGTCGCAGATCTCCTGTTGGGTAGCGTAGACCTTAGCCGCCTCGATCATCGGGCCCATGACGTTCTTGTTGTCCCGAAGCGCCGCGCGAATATCGTCGAGCTTGGCGCGAAGCACAGCCGGATCACGTCGGTCCCGCACGTCAGCGAGGCTAGCGACCTGGCTCTTCTCCACCGATTCATCGATCTGTAGGGTCGGAATAGCGTCCCCTTCCCCGCCTTCTTGATAACGATTGACGCCGACCCGCACCCGCTCGCCGGCGCCCAACTTGCGTTCGAATTCGTAGGCGGAGCGAGAGATTTCCTGCTGGGGATACCCCTGCTCGACTGCCGCCACCATGCCGCCGAGGTGGTCCGTATGAGCAATGATTTCGAGGGCGTCCATTTCGATGCGATCCGTGAGCCACTCGACATGGTAGCTGCCGCCCAGGGGATCGATGAGATTCGCGACGCCGGTTTCGTCGGCGATGATCTGCTGCGTGCGCAAAGCGATGCGCACGGCATCTTCCGTCGGCAAAGCGTAGGTTTCGTCGAGCGAGTTCGTATGCAGGGACTGGGTGCCTCCCAGTACCGCCGCCAGCGCCTGAATCGCCGTGCGCGCCACGTTGTTGTAGGGCTGCTGGGCTGTGAGCGATACCCCCGCGGTCTGGGCGTGAGTTCGTAGCTTCATGCTGGCCGGCAATTTTGCGCCGTAACGCTCCTTCATGAATCTGGCCCACATGCGCCGGGCCGCCCGAAATTTCGCGATCTCTTCGAAGAAGTCATTGTGTACGTCGAAGAAGAAACTCAAGCGTGGCGCGAACTCGTCGACATCTAGGCCGCGTTCGATCGCGTGATCGACATAGGACAAACCGTTCGCCAACGTAAACGCCAACTCCTGGGTCGCGGTCGCACCGGCCTCCCGAATGTGATAGCCGCTGATTGAAATACTGTTGAAGCGCGGCGCCTCGTGGGTGCAGAACTCGATCATATCGGTCACGAGGCGCATGGCAGGAGCGGGAGGCACAATCCACGCATGCTGGGCGATGAACTCCTTGAGGCAATCCGCCTGAACTGTTCCACCCAATTTGGCTCGGGACACGCCTCGTACGTCCCCCAAAGCGAAGTAAAAGGCGAGCAGCACAATCGCCGGACCGTTGATGGTCATCGAGGTGGTGATTTTCTCCAGATCGATACCATCGAACAAGATCTCCATGTCCGCCAAGGTATCGACGGCGACCCCGCAGCGGCCCACTTCGCCCAACGACCGCGGTGAATCCGAGTCGTATCCCATGAGCGTCGGAAAATCGAAGGCCGTCGATAGACCCGTCTGCCCTTGCGCCACCAGGTAGCGAAACCGCGCGTTGGTGTCTTCGGGGGTTCCAAAACCCGCAAACATACGCATGGTCCACAAGCGGCTGCGGTACATGGTCGACTGCACGCCACGCGTGTACGGGTACTCCCCAGGAAGGCCCAGATCGCGCATGTAATCGATCTCGTGATCCGCTGGCGTCACCAGCGCCGGTACCTCCAGATCGCTCCAGGTCGTGAAGCGCTGTTTGCGCGGCGGCATTTTCTTCTCGGCGGCCGACACCACCTCGTCCCGCCACTGGCCGATGACCTCCGTCAATTGAGCCCGGCCCTCCGTATTCACTGCCGGGGCACCAGCGCCTGAACAGGCAGATATCGAGGGCTTCTGGGAATCGGTCACGGGGTCCGATTTCAGTATGGCGCCAAGATCCCGGCCGCGCATGGGATCCCGCGAGACCCTGTCCCCGGTCGGCACGAATCAGAAGAAATGCGGTCAACCCGGCTTCCGCAGTTAGCGAAGACGAATACTATTGGTGAGCTCGCATGCCGGACCGACGCTCTTCGCGACCCCTTCGACGCTCATCTCGGGCTCTACCGTTCTGGCTTTGCCCCATCGCCTTCGGGCTCGGCTGCCGCAGTCCGGTCCCTCCGTTGGATCCTGCACCTGGGCCCAACTCCACGGCAAAGCCAAGCGCCACGCCACCGCCAGCAACCGCCACCGGTGGCGCCGCGTCCCGTCCCGAACAAGCACCGCCTCTTGCCCCGGGGGATATCGGAACGGCAGCTCCCAGTACCTTCATCGCTAGCTCGCCTGACGGCCGTTGGGTCGCCTACTGTCAGGCGCGCGAGGACACCAATTCCGACGGTGACATCCGGGTCAATGTCGGTGCCTTTGGTGCGCTTGCGGGAGATCAACTTCAGGCCTACCTCACGGTGGGCAGCGGGCCGGGCGCCACAATGGATCGCTACGTCGGCAGCGATCCGAGTGGTCGCTGGGTGGCGTTGCTCAACAACAGTCGCCTCTACTTGCTCGATACCTGGAGCAAGACCCAAGTAGATCTCAGCGCTCTCGGCGCCGATCTACGGGACGACGCTTCGTCCTATCGAGGTCACAGGAGTGTGCACTTTGACCCTACTGGGGAGCGCCTGCTGTATCTACGCACGACCGAGGCCGGCCTCCGCGTGGTCGTGCGACAACTGAGGACGGGCGAGGAGTTAGAGCTAGATCCGGGCACAGGCTTGCTGTGGCGCGCCCAGTTCGACGCCAGTGGCCGCTGGATTCAACTCTTCGTGGTGACGACGGATACCAACAAAAACAATCGAATCGATTGGCCCTATCAACTTCGAAAGTCCGCCACCAACGACTGTCACGGTCCTGTGCCCCGGTACAGCGCTTGGGAATACCCGGGCGACCGCGCGAACGTCCGACTACTGCCCTCTGCCGGAGGTCCACCGACGGAAGCGCCGCACTTCGTTCGGGCCATGGGCAATAGTTATCTGGAGCGATTGGCCAGTGGTGCCCTGGTCCAAAAAGGCTCGGGGCCCGTCCGAGAGCGCTTCAGTGAACGGTGCAACGCTCGCACCCTGCACGTCGATGCCGCACGAGACCAGGTCTTGGTCGCCTGTTTGCGAGAAGGGGGACGCTCCGAAGTATGGCTCAGTCATGCAGGGGGGCGGCGCTCTCTCGATATCCAGCTCAGCCCCTTCGCGTCCGACACCTGGGCCGCCCCGGGCGCCAGCTATGTGCCGCTGTATCCGGGGGCGGCCGCGATGTTGTGGGATGTCGAGCACAAGAAACTGATTGAGCTCTCGCCAGGAGATCGAGTCCTGAGCGTGCATGGGGAGCAGCTGCTGCTTAGACGCGATCGGAGCATCTGGCAGTGGTCCCCGAAGTACAGTCAACAGCTCACGGCTCCCATCGACGAACTCAGCGCGAGCCTCCGACGGGGCCGATTGTTACTGGTGCCGCCCTACCTATTCGACACTCGATCGGCCAGTCTCCTGGGCACGAGCTCGGGGAAGGCGCTCGCGCTGAGCCGAACGGGACATGTGTTGACCGCGGCTGTACCCAGCGATGCGGAACGTCTCGCGACTGGGCCGTTTCGCTGGAACGCTGTTGAGCCCGTTGCCAAATCGGTTCCGACAGCGAGCGCCCCCGTTTCGGCGGATGCCGCTCCACCCGACGTGGGCTCTCTCTTTATCAGTCCGCCAGTGACAACCACGGTCATCCAGATGACCCCAGCCGTTGCGCCCGCGCCGTCATCCGCCGAAGGGTCCGGCCCGGCCAAGCCGTCAACGTCGGTGGACACGCCACCTGTGCCGCCGCCGGCTACTCGACCGTCGGAGGAATGACGCCCTTGGAGCGAGCGGCGGCACAGCCCCGTTCGACCCCAGTATCGCCATCTTCGGTCTTCACGACCTTGAATTCGACTCGGCGGTTCTTCTCCCAAGCCACAGCGTTACTCTCGTCGACCATCGGGCAGTATTCGCCGTAGCCCTGAGACACGACGCGCTTGCGCTCGACACCCCGGCTGATCATAGCCTCGACAACTGAACGGGCCCGGTCCTGGGTCAGCGTCAGGTTGTACTCATCGGAGGAACGCTCGTCGGCGTGACCCGCTACCTCGATCACGAGGAACTCTGGGTGATGGTTGAGCGTCGTGGACACCGCATCCAGGATGGCGAATGAACTGGAACGGATCTCCGCGCTACCCGTCTCGAACTGGACCTTGTCCAAGATCATGATGTCACTGCCTTCGATGATGACCTTGCCCTTATCGGGACAACCGTCTTCGTCTTCAAAGCCGTTGTAGACCTCTGGGTCGTTGGGACACTCGTCGTCCACATCCAGAATTTGATCCTTGTCGTTGTCGGGATCCGGACAGCCGTCTTCATCTTCGAAGCCATCTTTGTCTTCCGGATCCAGCGGACAATCATCCTTTACGTCCGGAATTCCGTCCTTGTCGTTGTCCGGATCCGGGCAGCCGTCCTTGTCCTCGAAACCATCTCGGTCCTCGGGATCGTCCGGGCACTTGTCGCGGGAATCAAGGATGCCGTCACCGTCGCGGTCTCCATCGGAGCCTTCCGGACAACCGTCTTCGTCCTCATCACCATCGTGATCCTCGGGAACGTTCGGACAGCGATCGTCCACATCGGGAATGCCGTCGTTGTCGTTATCCGGATCGGGGCAACCATCGTCGTCCCGGAAGTTATCGAAATCTTCCGGCTCATCGGGACACTGGTCCTCGTCGTCTTTGTATCCGTCACCGTCTCGGTCACCAATGGAGGGCTCAAACACGATACCGAAAAACAATCGATAGTCTGCCGCTTCAAAACCGGTGCTCATGAGGCGGGTGCCGCCACCGATCATGAAGTAGCTATTGTGCTCGACGAACATTTTTAGACCGCCGACGAATTCCTGGCTGAGCTTCTGTTTTTCTGCAGAATTGCCGTCCACCAAGTAGGTGCCGTAGGTCTCGGCGATGAGATCCATCGCCTCTAGAGCGCGCCAGGCAAAGCCACCGCTGAAGGTCGCCAGGTTGCCGTACTCGAACTCGCCCTCGGCCAATTGGGGAGAGCCGTCGTTCTTCAGACCAAAGGACGTTCGGTTGGTCGCCGTGTGACCACGGTAGCCCGCGTTGACGCCAATCTTGAATCCGCCGGTGCCTCCAAAACGAGTCTCGGCGACAATCTGGGGCCAGTACCAAGCGCCGGGATCCGCTGCGAGATCTTCTGCTGCGTCCGCGAGCGGTATGCCACCTTGGGCAACCAGCGCCAGGCCTACGCCCTTGTCCACCCGTGTGATTCGGATCTTGGCGTGCAGCGCCACCGTCGACAGCTTCTGCACGTCCAGTTGCTGGGTATCGTAGAGATCCCCCGTCGCACCGATTTGGTACGTCGGATCCGTCGTCATCAACGCGAAGGGCAAGCTCAAACCCACAGTCGCGAAGTTCGCAATGCCGTAGTTGAAGTTGAACGCGCCTTGATAGGAGTCAGTGACGATAGCGTCGGTACCACTGCCGAGATCGGTGGTGACACAGGACGTGCCGGGCTCGCACTCTTCACCAGCGGCGGTCAACGGCACCGTACCATCCGCCGTCCGCAGCAGATTTTTTCCGTAGTCCATTACCAGGCCAAAACTAATGTCGTTCGCCCCCAGGATGTCCGACCCGTTCAGCGTGAAAAAGCCCTTGGAATCGACCGCTGACCGGAACAGATGCAGATCCATTCCGTCTCCGTTCCGCGCGGGGGCTCGTTGCTCCTCCGCCTGAGCGCTAACCCCAGACACGACGGCAAATTGACTGATGGCGACTGCGGCCAGCAGGATCCCCCCAATCCGTGCCCGATCGGCCCACCATTTGGCGCCGGTAGGCGCTTTCCACTCAGCCGTGCTGCTCGCTCTGGTTCGACCGCTCATCTAATGCTCCACGCCCGATTGGCATAAGGTTGGGAAACCCTTAACAAAGCGTTCATTTCCCTACACGTAGCCACGCTAACACCGCTAAAAATGACCTGTCAACGGATAGCCGGGGGAACAGTAGAGCCGAATGAGGGCTGAGCGCCGCGCTCGAATTCGTGGAACCCTACACGGCAGCAGTCCATTCCCCTCACTTCTGTATCCCGCTCACGACGGGCGAGCGGTGGCGAGCTACTGCAGGCCGACACCGCAACGGCTGGTCGGCCTGCAGGGGCGAGGGCTGACTGCTCGGAATGGCCGATTTTGGCAGCTTGACATGTAATGTTTCGCAGCAGCGAGAGCGCAGTGCCTGTAGAGACGACTGTGGGCGAACGCCGCTCCCCTACCTAACCCATCTGTTCTGCCCGTGACCGCACTGCCAAGAATTGCTCTGAGCGTATTTTTCGCCCTCCTGGTGCTGGTATCGTCACCTGAGACGGCACCCGCCGACTCCCTGCCGCCCCTGTCCGGGCGCTGGACGCAGAGTGCGATGACGGTGCGCTGGCGGATCGGCCAGTGGGGCGATGCCTGCGGACCCCGCCCATCTGGCGGAGGCGCTCGACGAGCGTCGGTCACCATCAATCAGTCGGGCAACGAATTGGTCATCACCGGCGGCGGGCGCAGCTACCGGACCTCCCAGTGTTGGGAGCAATATCCCGGTCTCCGGCGGGTGAGCCATAGCGGTGGACAACGAGCTTGGGCCAACGTCTGCAAGACCAGCAAGACCGACCCGCGCCAGACCACGATCCGTACGAACATCAACGCCACCGACAACGCCATTTCATTCGCTGAAACCGGGCAATACCAGTTCGTCGTCCAGGGGCAGAACTGCACCGCCAGTGTCGGTAGATGGCGAAACTACACGCTGGTGCAACGCGCCGGCGAGCCCGCCCCCAACAGCCAAGAGCCCGAGCTGCGCGCCGGCAAGACCGTCCCCGCGAAGAAAGCGAAGAAGTCTGCCGCGCAGCCCAAACGCTCGGCGCACAAATCGGCCGCCAACTGCACCAAGCGGGGGCTGCCCGCGAGTCTCCAAATCCACCCCCTCAAGAAACTGATGCGTTCGGGTGAGAACTTCCGATTTCAGGCAACCGTCCGCGACGCCAAGGGCTGTCGCTTGGGCGTGGAACCCAAATGGGAACTACTAGCCTCTCCTGACGGGATGACCATGCCAAAGCCCGGGACGGTGAGCCTCAGCGACGACGCGCCCGAGCAAGTAGTGAAGATCACAGCAACGATCCCCGGGCGCACCGTCACCGTCGAGGTAGAGGTCGCTTCCAGCGCCCGTTATCGGTCCTTGCTGGAGCTGGGCGGGTTCAACGAAGAGGGAGAGGGGACCCGCACCAAAGCGCCGTCTTCCACTGCCAACTCGATCAGCACGACATCCGTAACTGCCGAGGACGGGTCGAAGACCCGAAAGATGGTGTTTTTGGGCGTCGTCGGCTTCGTGGCAGTCGGGCTCGCCCTGATCGGATTCATGATGATTCGCCGGGGCCGACAAGCCGCCGCAGTGGCGGAGGAAAAAAAGGTCGCAGCCATCGGCAAACAGGCAGCAGCTGCAGCCAAGGCGGAACCTCCGCCTCGACCCCGCCAGGCGCGTAACCCAGCGCTGTCCAAGACCGCCGTGGTCACCCCTGGAATGACCGCTGACCGCCAGCGTAATTTTTCCGGCACCCAGGTTGTTGAGGCTCCCCCAGCCCAAACACCGCCAGGGCAAGCTCCTCCGGGCCAACAGCGAGAGGTCAAAACGTCTCCTGTTCTAGTGCCTAATCCGCAAATACAGCCGGTGGCGGCAGCGCCGGCGGCGCCGCCGCCGGTCATAACCGTCTGCCCCCGTTGCAGCACTCGGTACGCTGATGGGTCGCAATTTTGCGGACAGGACGGCGCCACACTCGTCCCCGCGAACAGCTAGCCCCCGAAGCTGGCGGACTATTCGGCTGCGGAATGCGGGTTCCGGCCAGCCTCGCTGACACATGCCCAAATGTGACTACGCCCCGATTCTCGGCCTGACTCGCGTCTGAGCTGCTGGACTACTCGTCCGCCGGTCCACCCCTCAGAGCAAATCGCGTAGGGCGGGATCGCAAGAAAGGAAGAAAACCGGAAGGTATTTGCTAGTATGAAAACTCTATGAAGGTGGTGTGCTCCTCTTGCGGGTTTAATTACAAGATCCCCGACGACCGGGTGCAGGGTCGCCGGGTCAAAATTCGCTGTCGCAACTGCGACTACATGATCAAGGTTGACGGCACGAAACCTCCCGAAGATGTGACCGTAGCCGCCTACGCGCCGGAAGAAGAGGACGAGCGCGAAGAGGCCACCCAGGTCATGAGTGCCGAGATGTTCAACAGTCCGGAAGTGCAAGCGGCCATCGCGTCAGCCACCCAAGCCGCAATAACCGCAGAGCCGGAATGGTCGGTCAACCTCGGCGACGACGAACCAGAGACGATGACCCCAACTCAAATAGCGGAGGGCTGGGCCTCCGGGCGCATCACGAGCGAAGTCTATGTTTGGCGCGAAGGCATGGGCGACTGGGTCCTGGTGCAGGAAGTACCCGAGCTCAAAGCGATATTGGGACCAGCACCAGCCGCCGTCGCTCCCCCGGCCCCCGCGGCCCTGGCGAATCTCACTGCAGAAGCCTCGTCAACAAAAGCCCCGGATCTGTTCGCCGATCACAACCTAGCTGGTAGCGCAGAGGACGGCATCGCCTCCCGAGAAGTGATTCAGGACCCTTCGGTGGAGAGCGCCACCGGAGCCCGCAACGAGAATTCGGTGCTGTTTTCTTTGGACGCGCTCAAAGCAGGAGCGTCGCGCAATGCCGGCGACCAGGCGCCAGTGCAGTCCGCTACGCCCCTGAGCGATCTGGCCCTGCTCACCGCGACAGCCGACATAGCATCAGAGCCGGACAACCAGGCTCTGCTCACAGCCCCCGTAAAATCTACGCCCCCGCCGTCGTCGGGCAATTTGCACGAGCCGAGCATCCAGATCGCGCCCGAAGCCAACAAACCCACAAGCAGTGGTGGCAAGGAGAAATTAGTGCTCGTCGGCGGTGCCGCCATTGGCTTGTTGGTGGCAGCGGGCGCATTTCTCTTCCTACGCAATCGCGCCGACGCCCCGTCAGCACAATTAGCTGCGGTCCAACCCCCGGCAGCGGCTGCTGCCGCAGAGATGGCGCCAAAGCCCACGAGCCCGGCGGCCGCTCCGCCTACAACTGCCGCGACCGCGACCGCCGAGCCACCGACAACCTCCGTAGAAGATCTCGCGAAAGCCGAACCCGAGCCCAAGACTGCCCCCGTTAAAGCTGCTGAAGCCCCAGCGACAGCCCAAGCCGCCGCCAAGGCCCCGCAGTCAGCGCCCGCTACCCCGGCTACGACTCCGTCTCCAGGGACGCCGGCAGGCTCTGCTGCGGCAGGCGCAGCAGAGCCTGCCGCAGCAGAGCCTGCCGCAGCAGAGCCCGCAGCGCCGGAGGAGAAACCCCCATTCAATACCAGCGCAGCCAAAGCCGCGCTCAGCGCCGCGTCCGGTAGAGCCAAATCCTGTAAGAAGCCCGATGGCCCCACCGGCAAAGGCAAAGTGCAGATTACCTTTTCCACCAGCGGGCGGGTGACCAGCGCCAACGTCATTGCCGGCAACTTCGGCGGTACGACCACGGGCGGTTGTGTCGCTCGTACTTTCCGCGGCGCCCGCGTCCCGCCATTTTCAGGTAACCCGGTGACCGTCTCCAAGAGTTTCCGAATCCCCTAGTTTCCGAATGCGCTGCGCATCAAATCGGACAGCGACTCTAGCGCCTCAGCAACTCCGCCAGCCGGGTTTGTCGCTGCTCCCGCCGCACCTCGCCGAGAGCGATGCCTAAGGCCTTGGGGTCGGCAACCAAGACACATAGCTTTTTCGCTCTTGTCACAGCAGTGTAGAGCAGGTTGCGAGACAACATGACAAAATGACTCGTCAACATCGGGATCACGACCGCTGAGTATTCGCTCCCCTGACTCTTGTGAATGCTGGTGGCGTAAGCCAAGTTCAATGCGTCGAGTTCCGAGTCCGCATAGTGCACCAAGCGACTGCCGAATCGCACAGATAGCTGGCTCTGCTCGCTGTCCACGCCGTGCACCACGCCAACATCGCCGTTAAACACATCGCGCTCATAATCGTTGCGCGTTTGCATCACCTTGTCGCCCCGGCGGTACACTTGGCCGCGCCGCTTGATCTCGATCCCTCGCGGGTTCAAAGCTTGTTGCAGCATTTCGTTGAGGGCGATGGTACCCGCCGCGCCGCGATGCATCGGCGTGAGCACTTGAATGTCGTCCCGAGCCGCGAACCCGAAACGCTTGGGTATGCGCTCGCACACCAACTCGCGAATCACGCTGGCGGCGGCCTCGGGATCCGTTCGCTCGATCACGAAGAAGTCCGCACCCGGCTGATCAACGGCTCCCTCCGGCATCTCTCCATGCAATATCTTGTAAGCGTTTCCGATGATTCCGCTCTCGGCATCTTGACGGAACACCCGCTCCAGCTTGGCTGTCGGTACCTGCCCGCTGCTAATCACGTCCCTCAATACGGCGCCCGGGCCCACGCTGGGCAGCTGGTCCACATCGCCCACTAGTATCAGGCGCGACTCGCTGCCGATGGCCCGCAGTAGACTAGCCGCCAGCTCCACATCCAACATGGACGCCTCGTCGACAATAATGACTTCCGCATCGAGCACTTTGTCCTCGTTGCGCTGAAACAAGCGCGCCCGCGGATCGTACTCCAGCATGCGGTGCAGGGTGCTGGCCTCCGTTCCCGTGGCCTCAGCCATACGTTTGGCAGCCCGCCCCGTTGGGGCCCCCATGCGAACCGTCAACTTCGCGGACAGAAACACTTCCAGCATGGCGCGGACAATGGTGGTCTTGCCCACGCCGGGCCCTCCGGTCAGCACCAATACCTTGTGCTCCGCGGCCATCTCAACTGCGACGCGTTGCTCCGCCGCCAACACGAGACCGGCGCTCGATTCAAAGCGGGCAATCGCGCTGCCAGCCTCCAGCTTCTTGCCAGGACTGGTCATCAGCCGAAAGAGACTATCGCGAATCTCCAGCTCCGCTGTGTGCAGCTTGGTCAGATACACCTGACCCTCCACCACTACGACCCGTTCTTGTCCCCACAGAGCGTCGACGGCCGCTGCTACATGACCCGCGTCGACCTCCAGCATCGCCATGGTACTTTCCAGCAATTCATCCCGAGGAACACAGACATGCCCGGAGTCTGCCAACTGTCCCAGTTGATGCAGCACTCCCGCCCGGGCCCTATCCGGGTGATCGCCGGAAATCCCTAGAGACCGCGCCAACATGTCGGCAGTCTTGAAACCAATGCCCCTCACCTCCATCGCCAACCGATACGGCGACGATTGCACCACCGAAGCGGCACGGTCGCCGTATTGTTTGAAGATACGAACCGCGAGAGCTGGGGAAGCACCGTGGGCCTGTAACAGCATCATTACGTCAGAAATGGATCGCTGCTGCACCCAGCGTAGGTGGATCTGTTCCGCCCGGGCGGGGCCCAAGCCTTTCACAGTTCTTAACAGATCCGGCTGATCGTCGAGCACCTTGAGCGTGTTCAGCCCGAAGGTGGAAACAATTTTTTTCGCAAATCCGGGACCGACCCCGGGAATGAGTCCAGAGCCCAAGTAGCGTTCGAGGCCCACCAGCGTATCCGGCAACAGCGGAACGAGTGCGGTCGCCCGAAATTGCTCCCCGTGTTTTTTGTCCTGAACATACTCACCGGTAACGCTCACTCGGGTGCCCGCGCCGACGGCCTGAAATACCCCCACCACCGGCAACACACCCCTTCCTGTGACATTCACCTTGAGCACACGAAATCCCGTTTCGTCATTCTCGAAGGTTACGCGCTCTACCTCGCCGCTAATGTTCGTCACAAAGGGATCCCTCGCGGCCCGCCCGCGACCCCTCGATTCGTAGATGAAGGGACGCGGGTCGGCAAGCTGCCAGCCGACAAGGGGCGAGCCCTGCGCCCGAAATCCCGCAGACGGCAGTCGGAGACCCCACGGTGGGCGGCGGTGAACCGCATCGGTCCGCCGCCCACCGCGTCCACACCCGCAGAGCGGCTTGCCTGACGCCTTGGCCCACGCTACGAAATCGACCTATGCATTTCTCCGAGCGACATCACAGCTGTTGTGCCGGCGGTCAAAAAGGCCCCTTCGCGCTTCCCGGCACTGAACGACAGTACGAACGAGCCCGCCCATTTCCGATTCGCAAGTTGGCGCTCGATCTCAAACTCGACTTGGAGAAAGGGCAGCTTCGCGGGCGCGCCGTGATCGATTTTGAACGGGCCAGCCCAGACGGCACCGAACTCGTGCTCGACGCGATAAATTTCGAGAAGCTGAGCTGTCAGCTCAAACTTCCCAGCGGCGCAATAAAACCGGCCTACTCTTACGACGGCGACCAACTCGTCATCTCGATTCCGCTGAAGGCAAAAGCCGGTCAGTTGATCATCCGCTACTCGGCCACGCCGGAGCGGGGGCTGTACTTCCTTCGGCCCGACAAGGAAGTGCCGGATCGCCCGCTTCAGGTCTGGAGCCAATGCCAAGACGAGGACGCCCGCCACTGGTTTCCGTGCCACGACAAACCTCACGTCAAAATGGGCTTCTCTCTCACCGTCGAGGTTCCTCACGGTTTCACAGCCATCTCCAACGGTGAGCCCGTTCAGCAAAGCGTTCCTGCGAGCAAGAAACAGAACTGGAAATTCGCGTACGACATGCCCGGCCCCCTGCCGAGCTATCTCGTCACATTGGTCGTCGGAAAATTCGACCGCGTCGAAGATCGCCCCGCGATAGTCGGGGACCGCGAAATCCCCGTGCACTACTTCGTGCCAGAGGGTCGAGCGAAAGATTCACAGCGGAGCTTCGGTGAGACTCCGAATATGATCGAGTTGTTCAGTCAACTCACCGGCACCCCCTACCCCTGGTCCCGCTACAGCCAAGTAGTCGTCAGCGATTTTGTGTTCGGCGGTATGGAGAACACCAGCTGCACGACGATGTATGAGCACGTAATGCTCGACGAGAAAGCCGGGCTCGATATCAGCAGTCACGATCTGGTGGCGCACGAGCTCGCCCATCAATGGTTCGGTGATCTCGTCACCTGCCGGGATTGGTCCCACGCCTGGCTGAACGAAGGCTTCGCTACCTACTTCGAACACCTCGAAAAGGAGAACCGCCTGGGACGGGCCGAGTACTTGCACGGCGTCGAGACAGATCTCAACAGCTACTTGAACGAGGCCAGCTCACGCTACCAGCGTCCGATCGTATGCCGGTACTACGCTGAGCCTCTGGATTTATTTGACCGTCATCTATACGAAAAAGGCGGCCTCCTACTCCACATGTTGCGCTCCGAGCTCGGCGATTCAGTGTTCTGGGAGGGCGTGCGGGGCTATCTCGCCGAGCACCGCGACGGTATCGTCGAAACCCGGGATCTTCGAGCAGCTCTTGAGAACGCAAGCGGCACGTCACTGGAACGATTTTTTGATTCGTGGGCGTATCATCCGGGACATCCAAAGGTCAAAGTCAAGGTCCGCTACAGCCGGGGACAACTCGTGGTGTCAGTTCACCAAAGCCAGAAGACGAATGAGGTACCGCTCTTCGATTTTCCACTGGAGATTGAGATCCGCACCGAAGGCGGCAAAATTCGCCGCGTCGAGAAACAAGTATCCGATAGCCACGACAGCTTGATCGTCATGCTGCGCGATCGCCCCAGCTACGTAGCGGTGGATCCCGAGTTGCGAATGGTCGGGAAAATTAGCTTGGATGCCCCCTCCGATATGCTCCACAGCCAGCTCAAACACGGCAGTTCGGAGCGCGTCCGAGCCACCGCCGCACGCGCACTGGCTTCCCGCCGCGGCCCCAGCACCATCGCCGCTCTCGGTACCGCTCTGAGCCGCAAGAAAGAACACTGGATCGTTCGAACGGCAGCGGCAGCAGCCCTAGGGGATATCCGCGGCGACGAGTCAGTCCGTCTGCTCCGCGCGGAGCTCACCGCGAAGGATCCGAAAGTGCGCGTTGCCGTGACCGCGGCCATCGGTGAGTTTCGCGGAACCGATAATGTCGCGCGCTTGACCCAACGCGCCAACAAAGATGACAGCTATCTGGTGGCCGCAGCCGCGGCTCGCGCCCTCGGCGCGTCGAAACACGAGTCCGCCAAGAAGCCGCTCTTGTCGTTGCTGAAGAAGGACTCCTGGGCGAGTGTCGTCGCCAGCGGTGCCCTGGCAGGGCTCGCGTCCCTGGACGACGATCAGAGCATCGACGCAGTGTTGAAACTCACTCAATACGGAACGCCCAGCCGTGCCCGCCGCTCGGCGATCATGGCTGCCTCCCAGCTGAGCGATTCTCCCAAAACACGCAAGGCCCTCACCGCATTGCTGGACGAACCAGACCCCCATTTGCGCATCTCTGTGGTTCAAGCCCTGGGCAGAATGGGCGACCCCAAGAGCCGCCGCGTCCTAGTGAGCCACCTGCGCCGAGAGCAAGATGGCCGGGTCATCCGACGGATCCGCGAAACGCTGCGAACCATGCGCGACTCTCAGAGTGCTGAAGCCAAGCGCCTCCAGGACGAGCTGACAGGCGTAAAAAAGGAAGTGGTGGAGCTGAGCACCCGACTCGCCAAACTCGAGGCCCGCTCGACGAAGTCCCGTTCCAAAACCAAAACCAAAACCAAAACCAAAACCGATTCGAAAAGGGCATCCAAGAGCTGAGAGGCGGCCGAGGAAGTCCCAGCTCCGGGAAATCCGGGCGCCCGCCAAGCGGCGCTAGTTCCGCGTGCTCTTCTGGGCCGAAGCCGCTAGGCTCCCAACATCACGGGGCTCCCAAAGCCGCAAGCCCCCCCCAAGGAATCCGAGAATGAGCGACGAGCCAGTCCTGTATACCATCGACGATGGCGCCGCCGTGCTGCGTCTGAACCGACCGGAACGGAAAAATGCGTTGGATCTGAACCTGCTCAACGCTCTAGGCGCCATCGGAAGAGAAATCGCTAACGATACGAATATTCGTCTGGTGATGCTGATCGGTGAAGGGGACGTGTTTTGCGCCGGCGCAGATCTCAAGGAACGGGAAGGCATGGATGAATCCGACATCCGAGAACGGCTCGACTTGTATCGCAGCGAGCTATCGTGGCTCGAGCTCAGTCGTTTTCCCACAGTCGCCGTGCTCAACGGCTCTGCCCTCGGCGGCGGACTGGAGCTCGCATTGATGTGTGATTTCCGAATCGCCACCGAGGACGCCAAATTAGCGTTCCCCGAGACCCGGCTGGCGATCATTCCCGGCGCAGGAGGGACGCAGCGCCTGAGCCGACTGATCGGCGAGACCCGGGCCCTCGAGCTTATACTACTCGGCAGCACAATCGATGCGGCCACGGGGAAGCAGTACGGATTGCTCAACCGCGTCACCCCGAGCGCCCTCAACGTGTACGAGGACGCCATGGACTGGCTCAGCCCGATACGGCATGGAGCTCCCGTCGCTCAGTCTGCCGCTCTCCGCGCCATCCGCGGTACTTCGGGCCGCCCCCTCGACGAGGGGCTCAGTCACGAACGCGCCTGCTACGAAGAGTGTCTGCAGACCCAAGATCGCGTAGAAGCCCTCACCGCACTGCTCGAAAAACGTTCGCCGGTCTTCACCGGAGAGTAGCCCCCCCAACTATGTACCGCCGCTTGAGCCTTGGAGATCGCTGCTGGCTGCTGCTCGGTCTGAGCTCGCTGCTTAGCGCCGTCGCGTGCCAGTCGGGCACGCCGCCGACCGGGGTCGGGTCCACTGCCAGCTCCACTGCCAGCTCCACCGCCACAGCCTCCCCCCGCCCCAGCGCGTGGAAGGTCTCCGCATCGGGCACCCTGGCATCTGTCGCATCGGGCAAGCAAGCCCCCAACCGCTGGCCGAAACATTGGTGGCTGAACGCAACGAAGGTGAACTTTGAAGCCAGCGCTATGGGAACGACAATCCGATTCGTCGCCTACTCGACGCCCGAGATGCCCAAAGCTCGCCTAGAGCAGGCGATGAAACAGGCGATGGATCGAATCGCGGATCTCGAACAACAACTGAGCGCCTGGCGAGACGACAGCCAGGTGTCCGCGATCAATCGCGCCGGCGGCAAGCCCACCGTGGTGGACGCCAATTGTTTCGCCATCATTCAGAAAAGCCAATGGATCAGCGAGCTGTCCGATGGCGCGTTCGACATCAGCTTTCAGGTAATGAGCACTCAGTGGCGTTTTGGTGACGCACAAAAACAAAATCCTACCCTGCCGGATGGAAAAGAATTGGACCGGCTGCGTCAACTCATCGACTACCGGAAGATCCAACTCGATCATCGTCAGCGGACAATCACGCTGCCTGCCGATATGCGTATCGGACTCGGGGGCATTGCCAAGGGCTACGTGCTGGATCAAGCCGCCGCCGTGCTGCGCGCGGCGGGTATCCACAATTTCCTCGCCCAAGCAGGTGGCGATTTACTCGGGGCAGGACGAAAACCGGACGGCAGCGCATGGGTGAGCGGCATCCGGGATCCGCGGGGGGCAGACGACAGCTACTTTGCGACTATCGAACTCAGCGACCGCGCCTTCTCCACGGCTGGGGACTACGCTCGTGCCTTCGTCTTGGACGGCAAGCGCTACCACCACATCATCGATCCGAACACGGGCTACCCCGCCGCGCTCTCCCGCAGCGTCACGGTGTGGGCAAAAACCGCGTTTGAAGCCGATGCCATCGACGACGCAGTGTTCATTCTAGGCGCCTCCCGCGGACTCGAACTGGTGGAATCCTTGCCGGGCGTCGGGGCTGTGATCGTGGACCAAGACAACAAGGTCTGGGTCAGCGAGCGCCTCAAGGGACTGATCAAGATCGATCGACCGCCGACTCCCGGCCTTTAGACTACGCCCACTGCCGCACGGAAAGCCTCGAACCCCCACGACTTTGCTGACCCGATCAGGAAATCGTCGGAGCCCCCAACGCCCCGCTTGTCCCGCGCAGCCGAAGCAGCTAGTTCGCGCACAGTGTCCGTGACAGCTCAGCCCGGCACTTTCCCCGCAAGAAGGACAGGACCCAGCTATGAAGTTTTTTATCGACAGTGGTGACCTCGGTGAGATCCATGAGGCGCAGGCTATGGGCGCCATCGACGGCGTAACGACCAATCCTTCCTTGCTCTCCAAGGGCGGAAAACCCACTAAACAAGCAATTGCCGAGATCTGCGAACTAGTCGACGGTCCGATCTCCGCCGAGGTGCTGGCCACGGACACCCAGGGCATCCTCGATGAGGGACGGGAGCTCGCCAAGATCCATCCGAATGTCGTGGTCAAGGTGCCGCTCATCGTGGACGGCCTCAAGGCGGTTCAGGTGTTCACGAAAGAGAAGATCAAGACCAACGTCACCCTCTGCTTTTCCCCGACTCAGGCACTGTTGGCCGCGAAAGCCGGCGCCACCTACATTTCTCCGTTCATCGGGCGGCTAGACGATCTCTCGGGCGAGGGCATGGAACTCATCGAGCAGATCACGACCATCTACTCGAACTACGGTTTTGCAACGGAAGTACTCGTTGCGAGCATCCGCAGTCCGCTACATGTGACCCAAGCCGCGCTGATTGGGGCGGACGTTGCGACCATCCCGTTCAAGGTGATCACCCAGCTGGCAAAGCACCCACTGACGGACATCGGTCTGGCGAAGTTCCTCGAAGACGCCAAGAAGATTCCGAAATCCTGAATTCATGCCGACTTTCGCTCGTCGGCAGGCGCCACACTCCCCGGAGTTCAGCTCGGATACGGTGCGACGCATCGCTGACCGCATGCTGGGCTTCTTGGAGCTGAGCGAGGCAGAGCTCAGTGTTCTGCTAACCGACGACGAGCAAATTCGTGCGTTGAACAGCGAGCATCGCGGCAAGGACAAGGCGACGGATGTGCTCGCTTTCCCCATGGACGACGATCCATCGTTGCCAGCCACCGGACGTGTGCTCGGCGATGTGGTGATCTCCATCGACACCGCCCTGCGACAGTCCAAGAAGCGGTGTCACGACTTGCGCGGCGAGATCACCTTCTTGCTCGCCCACGGACTGCTGCATCTCAACGGCTACGATCACCAAACGGACGCGGAGGAGCGGGAAATGACCCGGCGAACCCACGAACTGGTCGCGGCATGCGGCGGACAGGCCGGCGCAGACGGCCCATAGGCCCGCACCTCTGAGCTGGATTTTTCCCGGGTTTTTTCTGCGGGCGGACGCCGGGACCGGCCAGCGGGCTGCCCGGCGACCTGGGACTACCGGTCCGCTGAGCCGGGGGCCCCCCAGTGCCTCCCTATCTTCTCGTAAGTATTTGTTACTAATAGACTAATATTCTTATAGCGCCGCAGAGTCAGCCGCCGCCGACTCCGTACAATCGCGAAACTCTGTGCGAATCTCTGCAATAAGTTGCCGTCGATTCCCCCCGCCGGGAGTGACGGCCGGGCTCGGGACCAGGGGTTTTCCCTTGAAAGGCTTTAGGGGGCTTGTTACCTCATCCCAGCCTAAGTGAGGTTTTCAGCACGATTTATCGCTGTTTGGGAGCCTTGAGGGCGGGAAACCGGCACAAGAAATTTCGTCCAGGAGGAAGTCAAATGGCTGCCAAGAGACTGACCAAGGCTCAGGTCATATCCGAGATCGCGACCAAGACCGATTTCGACAAAAAGACCGTCAATCGGGTATTTGATGCGCTCAACGACATCATTCAAGGGCAACTCACCGGAGACGGTCCAGGGGAATTTGTTATCCCTGGTCTCGTTAAGCTGCGAGTTGTGAACAAAGAGGCGACGAAAGAGCGTCCCGGCATCAATCCTTTCACCAAGGAGCCGATCACGATCCCGGCAAAACCGGCGAGCAAGAAGGTGCGGGCAACTGCACTCAAAGCGCTCAAAGATCTGGTTCAGTGATAACTCTCCCAGCAGTCGTCGCCTGAACAGCGCGATTGCCGGGAATCTTCCAGTGATAGTCCGAGCAGTGCGGAATTAGTCCGCTCTCGCCTTTCACACTTCCGGTCCCCGAACTTCGTTCCCAGGAACGTAAGCTTCGGGGGCCAGTTGTTTTGTGTGTCGGCTTCCGGGACGCTGGGTGTTCGAACAGAAAGATACGATGACAGTCCCCATTCTCAAGCTCAAGGCCGGTCATGTGCTGCCCGTGTGGGCCGGACACCCCTGGGTCTACGCCCAGGCGCTAGAGCGCAGTAAATCGACGCCCGCCGCAGGTGCGGAGGTCGTGCTGGTGGATGCCAAGGGCAACCAGTTGGGTCGAGGCCTGTATTCGCCGAAGTCGGCGATCGCCGTCCGCCTGCACGGCGGCCCCGACGTGAGTTTGGATGCGGGCTTGATCGCCTCCCGGATCGCCGCCGCCGATGTGCTGCGCGCAGAGCTTGGCTTGGTGTCGGGCGACAATCCTGGATACCGCGCTGTGTACGCCGAAGGAGACGCCCTACCGGGCTTGGTGGTGGACCGATTGGGCGATTGCCTGTCGGTTCAATTCGGTACAGCCGGGATGAAGCAGCGACAAGCGCAAGTCATCACGGCGCTGCTTGAGCAGTACTCGCCAAAAGTAATACTGGATCTGACCCCGCCGATCGCCGCGAAGCTGGAGGGCTTCGAAATCGGCGAACGTGTGCTGCACGGTGAGCTTTCCGATGTGCAGCGCTTCGAAGAGCTGGGCATCCGCTACGAGATCCCCAGTTCACTACAACAGAAGACGGGCTTCTACTTCGACCAACGGCCGCTTCGGGAAAGGCTCATGCAGCTCTCCCAAGGTCGACGGGTTCTCGACACCTATTGCTACACGGGATCCTTGGGAATCGCCGCCGCCCGCGGAGGCGCGTCGCGCGTGCTGGCCATCGAGAAGAATGCCGAGGTCGTCAAAGCGGGCAAGCATTGCGCGCACCTCAACGAATGCGACGATCGCATGGAGTTCCGTGCAGGCGACGCAGCCGACGCCCTCGCAGAAGCCGCAAACAATCCCTACGACATCGTGATTTGCGATCCACCTAAGCTCGCCCCTCAGCGAAAGCACAAACGGGTGGGTCTCGGCAAACTGCGCGGGATCGCGAAATCCGGCGCCAAGGCGACCCGAGACGGCGGTCTGCTCGTGTTGAGCTGCTGTTCCGGCACCATCGATATCGATGATCTCACCCGAGCGATGGCGCTGGGCACCCGCGACGCCGGCTACACAGCCATCGTCCGGGAACGTCTATTCCAGGGCGCCGATCATCCCGTCTCTGCGGCGTTCCGTGAGGGTCTCTACCTCAAGACCCTTATCGTTCAGCTACGACGGATCTAGGTGCGCCCTCTCAGCGAGCTCGGTGCCAGCGAGGCCACGTGCCTTCACGGACTCTTGTTCGACGTCGACGATACCCTGCTCACTCGTGGCAAGCTGACCGAGCCCGCCTTCAGTGCCCTGCACCAGCTCGCCACCGCTGGGCTTGAATTGATCGCCGTAACAGGCCGCTCCGCCAGCTTCGCCGAGATGATCGGGCAACAGTGGCCCATCGCGGGTGCCATCGCCGAGAACGGCGCGCTCTCCGTGCTGCCGGGAACCCAACAAGATCAGGCCATAGATCCGCTCTCAAACGAACACCGCCAACGCCACAACCGTCAGCTCCAAGCGTTGTGTCGAGACATCCAGCAGCAGTGCCCGGAGCTACGGCCGAGCACCGATGCCCATCTCCGGCGCAGCGATTTCACCTACGACATTGGCGAATACCGTCAGCCAGAGCCCACACTGGTGGAGCGAGCAACGGAAATCGCACGCGCCCAGGGCGCCTGGGTCACGCGATCGAGCCTGCATTTACACGTCAGTTTTGAGCGCTCCGACAAGGCGACCGGCGCGATAGGATTTCTGTCCGCCCGGGGAGTCGACGAAACCTCTGCACGTCACCGCTTCGCCTTCATCGGGGATAGCGACAATGACGGACCTTGCTTCGCCGCATTCCACACGACTATCGCTGTGAACAACTTTTGCGGCCGTCCCTCGGTACCTCCCCGATATTTGACCCCCAGCGGATACGGACGTGGATTTGCCGAGGCCGCTGGCCATCTTTGTCGACTCCGGCGACAATAAGCGCTCGCCAGGGCACGCTCAGGCTCGACTCAGCGCCTCGCTGGCGCTAAAAGTCTCGGATGACAGCCACAGATTCGAACAGCGCGGAGCTCCTCCCGCTGTCCAAAAACCTGTACCCGAATTATCGCCAGCCTGAGCTCGTGATGGTCCGCGGCGATGGTGCGGAGATGTGGGATCTGAGCGGCAAGCGCTACCTGGACCTGTACGCCGGCATTGCCGTCAACACCTTGGGGCACGCCCATCCCGCCATCGTCTCTGCGATCAGCGATCAGGCAGCGAGCCTCATGCACGTGTCCAACTACTACTACACGGACAAAAACCTCCAGCTGGCAGAGGTCCTCTGTCGACTCGCCGGCATGAGCCGCGCGCTATTTTGCAATTCCGGAACGGAGGCCATCGAAGCATTGCTGAAGTTGAGCCGTCGCCATTTTTGGAATCAGGGTGACAAGAACCGCCACCGCGTCATCGCCTTCGAAAAATCATTTCACGGTCGTACCCTCGGCGCACTGACGGCGACCGGTCAGGCCGGATACCGCGAGGGCTTCGGTCCCATCGGCGGCGTGACCCATGTGCCCTTCGGCGATGCCGATGCGGTAAGCGCTGCGATGGGCCCCGATGTCGCCGCCATTCTCGTCGAGCCGATTCAAGGCGAAGGGGGTGTCCGTCCCGCACCCGATGGTTTTCTAGCGACGCTCCGAAAGCTCGCCGACGATCACGGCGCACTGTTAATTTTTGACGAAGTGCAGACGGGTGTCGGGCGCACCGGCTCCTTCCTCGCCGCTCACCACTTCGGGGTCAAAGCGGACGCGGTCGCTCTGGCCAAAGCCCTCGGCGGCGGCGTGCCCATCGGCGCCATGTTGTGTCAGGAAAAACTTGCCGACGCCCTGCCCCCGGGCAGCCACGGCTCTACCTTTGGCGGGAACCCGCTGTGCTCAGCTGTCGCCCTCGCGGTGCTGCGAACCTTGGAAAAGGACGACCTGATGGGTCAGGCCAAAACGAAGGGCGAGTGGCTAGCGACGAAGCTCACTGCGCTTCAGAAAAAACACCCCAAGCACGTTGCGGCCACCCGGGGCATTGGACTCCTACAAGCCGTCGAACTGGCCGACACCGTAGACGCCCGTAGCGTGCTCGGATCTCTCCGCGAGAAGGGGCTGCTGCTCACTCTTGCGGGCGGCCAATCTCTGCGCTTCTCGCCCTGTCTCACGGTCACGACCGAACAATTAGGTGAGGGCGTCGACATCGTAGACCAGGTACTTGGAGAATTGTCATGACACGACATCTACTCAGCCTTTCAGATCTCGGGCGCGACGGACTGCTCGCCATGCTCGATTCCGCCGACCACTTCAAATCCGTGCGGGGTACGGACAAACACGCCAAACCGCTCACAGGGAAATCCATCGCCCTGGTGTTCGAGAAAGCGTCAACTCGTACCCGGCTGTCCCTAGAGGTCGCCGTCGCCGAACTGGGCGGGAACCCCATTGCGCTGACGAGTTCTGCCATTCAACTCGGTCGGGGCGAGCCTATTTCCGATACCAGCCGCGTCTTGTCTCGCATGGTGCACGGGGTGACCTTTCGTACCTTCGGGCACGATCGCCTAGAATCCATGGCCGAGCACTCGAGTGTCCCAGTGCTCAACGCCCTGTCCGATAGCGGGCACCCCATGCAGCTGCTCGCCGATCTGCAAACCGTCTGCGGCGTACGAAAGCAACTGGACGGGCTGCAATTCGTCTGGGTCGGCGACGGCAACAATATGGCGAATAGTTGGATCGAAGCCGCCGGGCTACTGCAGCTAGATCTGCGTCTCGCGTGCCCGGAGGGTTACGATCCCGATCCCAAGCAAGTCTCCCTCGCCAAAGAACGCGGCGGCAAGATCAGCATTCTGCGGGACCCCAAGGAGGCCTGCCGAGAAGCTGACGTCATCAGCACCGACGTCTTCGCCAGCATGGGACAAGAAGAAGAGGCCGCCCAACGCCTGGCGGCCTTCGCTGGCACGCAGGTGAACCAGGTCCTCGTTGACGTCGCCAGCCCTGAGGTCATGGTGCTTCACTGCCTTCCGGCCCATCGCGGGGAAGAAATCAGTGCCGAAGTGATCGACGGCCCGCGCAGTTTCGTGTGGGATCAAGCAGAGGCTCGTTTGCACACCGCAAAAGCCGCTCTCGCTTGGGCCCTCGAAGACGATGGCTGAAGGCTTTCTCGACACCGCGGATCTTCCGCGGAACGAGGGCGGGAGATGTTCGGGCTGCGATGGCCCCGTGGACCCTTTGCGGGCCATGCGAGTCGCCATCTTTGACGACCGCTTCCACTACTTTTGCAGCGTACCCTGCCGCACCGAGTATGAACCACCGGAACCGGACCCCGTACTCTTCGAGCTCGGGGTGGACCGCCCGTCGGCAGCTCCCGGCCACGGAAGCGATCCGGCCAATCTCCCGCTGCCGGATTCGGTCGAATCGTGGTCGCCTGGGCCGCCCTTGGATACGGCCGATGAAACGCTAGCCTCCGAGCCCCGCAATCTGAGCGAAATCCTGCAGGGGGGCGCCGCCGGCTGCGGTTCGCTCTGCCTGGCCCTCAGCCTGGCCGGCAGCACCAGCGGTGCCCTCAACGCACGGTTGTCGCTCGCGCTCATCGGGCTGGGCGCGCTGCTCGCCCGGGCGGTTCTACGTGAACGGGATCCCGTCGAACTACAGCCGGCAGTAGAGCTAGGCGGGCCGATGCTTCTGTGCGCCTTGGCGCTCTACGCTCGCCTCAGCGGAGACCCAGAAACTAGCGCCGTACTCGCGACGACGGGCGTGGTGATCGCCGCGGTTGCCACCCAGCAGTGGCTCATTCGCCGGGTCTCGCGACCACTCAAGGTCGAACGCGAACAGATCCGCCGAGACTTGAGCGGTGTCGCAACCCGCGTGTTTGGCTCCGAAACCGCCCCCGTCGAAGCCACCGAGATCCGACCGGGCGAAGAGATCATCGTGCGCGCCGGAGATATCGTGCCCGTGGACGCGACCGTCGTGGCGGGAGACGCGGAGGTCGCACCGTTCCGCGGCGCCGAAACCACTGAGGCCCGCACCGTCGGCGACCCGCTCACTGCCGGCGCTAAAATTCGAACGGGGACTCTGCGCCTGGTGGCATCGTGGACAGGGACCGACTGCGCCTGGATGCGTTTGGTAACCGACCCCCATCGACGGGCGGATCTCAGCGCCCCTCTGGCTCAATTGGGTCGCCGCGGCGCTGTGCGGGGGGGAGCCTTAGCCGCCCTCGTCACTCTGGGGACCGCCTACCTCGGTGAGGTCGATGGGGTGGTTGCCGCAGCTGCTGGGCTGGCGACCTTCAGTGCCTTCGCCGGAGCCGGTGTGGCGGAAATCGCCGCGGTGCACGCCCTGTCCGGAGTGCTCCGGGCTCTACGCAAGGGAATCGCGTTCCGCACGGCCGAAGCTTTCGAACATGCCGGGCGCGTCACCAGCGCGGTGTTTTGCGCTCGCGGCACTCTGCTCCTCGGTGAACCGGAGGTGGCGGGGGTCGAATCCTTCGGCAAACATAGCGCCAACAATGTGTTGTCTCTACTCGCGGGCGCAGAGGCAGGCAGTACACACCCAATCGGCATCGCAATTCAACGGGCCGCGAGAGATCGTGACATCGTCGCGGACGCCGTACGCAGCCACGATCGAATCCCGGGACTCGGCGTCACGGCGGTCGCTTCTTCAGGAGAAGCTCTCACCTCGGGTACGCGTGGACTGATGCTGCGCGAGCGAATAAGTGTCGCGTCGGTCGAGGCACGCATCAACTCGCATGAAGCCATGGGGCGCAGCGTGCGGTTGATCGCCCTCGGTAGCCGAGTGGTGGGCATGCTGAGTCTCCAGGACGGACTGCGCCCGGGAGCCCGAGCCGCCGTACAGTACCTGCTGGATGTGGGGGTCGAGCCCGTCCTTCTCTCCGGGGATTCCCGCGATACCTGCGAGGCCTTGGGCCGTGCGGTCGACATCGAGCATCTGCGACCCGAAGTATTGCCTGGAGATCGTGGAGCCGAGGTCACACGTCTCGTCGACAGCGGCGCCGTCGTCGCTGCCATCGGCACCAGTCCCAGGGACGACGCCAGCCTCGCGGCGGCAAACGTATCGGTCGTTCTGGGCGTGGCTGGGTCCAGCTGGGCCGAGTATCACGTCCAGCTCGCCTCCAGCGACGTCCGTGGCGCCGCATCAGCCATCCGAGTAGCCAAGCGCTCGAGGCGGGACGCGCGTCTGGGATTGCTCGCTGTTGGGGCCCCAGCCGCCACCGCCTGTTTAGCTGTCGCTCTCGGCGCCCCCGCCCTACTAGCGCCCCTGGCGACCCTGTTTGGCACCGGAGCCGCTGTTTCCCTGATTCGACGTCCTTGACCGCAAGGCCACAAAGCCCCATACCCAGTTCAGAGTGGCTACCGGGGACAGCAAGACCACCGCATCCTCGGCTCCGCCGGGTAGGCCGGATTCCTCAAGCACCGATTCCTCAGCCGCCCAAGAGAGCCGACATGACGCCGGTGCCGCGCTCTGGACCAAACTCACCGAGTATATGGACCGCCGAGGGCTCCGACTCACCGGGCAACGCCGCGCGATTCTGACGACGATCATCAACGCCCCCGAGCACAGCACCCTCGACGAACTCCTAGAAACCGTCCGAAAAACCGACAAACATATCGGTTACGCCACGGTTTACCGCACCATGAAGATGCTGACCGAAGCCGGCGTGGTGGAGGAGAGAAAGTTTGGCGACGGCTATACGCGCTACGAGATCTCCGACGAATCCCACCATCACGACCATTTGATTTGTCAGCGCTGTGGGCACATTACCGAGTTCGAAGAACCCCTGATCGAGGAGCTACAAGACCGCGTCGCCCAGCGTCATGGCTTCAAAGTGACGAGCCACCGACACGAGCTATACGGCATGTGCCGGAAGTGCTGCGAATCGACCGCGGAATAACCCAACGGCTGCGCGGGACTCGGCGCTGACTAGGACTCGGCACGCTGGTAGCTGCCGCGATCTGTCACCCAGCTGTCAATCAGCACGTCATGGGGTTCATTGGGTAGCTCCCCCACCATCTGAAAATCGAAGACCACCGCCACAGTGGAAGCGGGCGGGCAATGATCTGGCAAGGTCACGTCATAGAAGCCTGAGCCAAAACCCAAACGGTAGCCCCGGGGATCAATCGCCAGGGCGGGCACAAATACGAGATCGATGTCATCGCGAGTGGCCAGCGCAGCGGTGGGTTCCGGCTCGCAAAACTTTTGTCCACGGAGCTGCAGTTGTTCCACGTTGTCCGTCGCGCGAAACCCCGTGCTGAATCCGCCGTCGATGGGAGCCATACAGGGATAATAAACCTGTTTGCCCTGCTCTCTCGCCAGAGCGTCAAGACCGCCTAGGTCGACCTCCCCGCTATCGGCAACGGGCCAGTACAAGGCCACCGACCGGGCTGCGCGGAAGGCCTCAAGCTGAGCCGCGAATTCGCAGATGCGTTGGCTACGGATCAGGCGGGCAGGCGCCGGCACCGACGCGCGAAGCGCACGGTAACGCTTTCGCAAGGCGATCTTGGCCCGGCGTCGTAGATCCGCTTCCAGCTCGGGATCGAGTATCGGCCCTTTCACGACGCCAGCCACCTACGCGAGGCGTTGGGAACTCGGAGGCACCGATCGGGGGCGAACCCGTTCATACAGACGTCCATTTTGGAGGGTGTAGCCCGGTACCCCGAGTCGATCCACCAAGATGTCTCGATTGGTCGCGACCAAACACGTCACCTCCGGATCGTCTCGATAGCGACACAATATTTCTTGCACAATGGCGGCGGTGTCCTGGTCCAACCCCACATCAGGGTCGTCAAAGAAGAAGAAATTCGGATTCAGCGCGATCGCGCGGGCCAGCGCCAGGCGTTTCCGTACACCGAAAGATAGATGCGCTGGCAACGAGTACATCTCCGAGCGCGTCAGGCCTACGCGATCCAGCGCGGCCCGGGCTCGTTGCTCTATCTCGCGAACCGAAATGCCCAGCACATCAGCGTGATAGCGAAGCGGCAAAGCGACATTCGCCAAAGCATTCATATTCGAGAGCATGCCCCCCTCCTGAAACACCAGGCCAAGCCGGATCCCCTTGCGGAACAATTCACTGGGTCGGTTGAGGTTTGCCCGGTGGCCGCCCAAGGTGCAGTCGCCGGACTCGGGTTTAACCAGCCCGGCGCTGACATAGAGCAGCGTGGACTTGCCCGACGCATTGGCGCCCGTCACCACGCACATGGCGCCCTTGGGCACATGAAGACTCGTGTTATCCAGCACGATCGTCTCGCCGTGCCGGAACGATACACTCCTCATGGTAATTCCTGACGCCACCGCCTGCGAGGATAGAACTAGAGGGCCCCCGGAGCCAAACCAATGTCAGCTCCCGAGTAACAATCCTGCGGGATTCCTCTACTAATGAACCGGCGGCCCCACGATCCAGTAGAAGCCGGCGGTCACCACCGTGTTGAAGATGACACAAGCCACCAGGGTCATCACCACGGCGTGGCTTGCCATCTGAGGGACTTCCGTCGGTGAGGTTTGGACTTCGAGGCCGTAGTGGCAGCAGAGCCAGCCCACCATCGTTCCGAGACCCGTGCCCTTGATCAGAAACAGCGCGAGGTCTTCGGGCACCAACGCGTCGCTGAAGGCTCCACTGAGCGCCGAAAAACTGGAGCTACCCATCATCTGACTGAGGGCATAACTGGCTAGCAGAGCCATCGCCCCAAAGTAAACGGTGAGTGCCAGCACGCTCACCACGGTTCCTACGATGCGAGGAAATACGATAAAGCGGAGGGGATCGATGCCCACGGAAGCCAGTCCGAGGATCTCAGAGTTAGCCTTCATGTTGCCGAGCTCGGTGGCCATCGCAGTTCCTGAACGCCCCGCTACCACTACAGCTGTAGCGAATGGCGCGAGTTCACGGAGAATGATCGCAACCAGGATGCGCCCCAGAAAGTCTGTCGGGAGGGCTGCCGCCATCAACTGGACTTGGATGACCGTGGTGGCGCCAACAAACACTGCGATGACGCCCACCAGCGGAAGCGCCTGCACACCCGTAAAGAAGATCTGCCGAATCGCCACCCTCACCGACACGGTGCGAGCCGCGTCGCCGGGGCTGAAGATGGATGACATCGCCCCGATCAAAGTGCCGAATAGTCGTGCCATGTCCTGCTGCCGCTCGAACATTCGAGAGCCCAGCCTCGACGCCAAGCTCGGCTCTTTCTCCTCCTCGGCCGGAGCCTTGGGAAACATGGAGAATTGGGTATCGGCCACGATCCGCGATTATAGCTCGGCTCAGGAGCCATCGGTAGTGCATCCGGTCCGGCTGCGCCAATGCGGATCGGGAAGAGCTTACTGAACGGCTGTCTCCATCGGGGCGGGAGCCGGACCAATCGGGGCGGTAGCTAGCGCGCGACCCCGAGCCAAGCGCCTCCACAGGCCAAACCGAAGGCGATGGGAGCTGTCGCCAGCGCGAAAATAATGGCGATAGGAGCCGTCACGCTGAGCATGGCGACCACGGCCACCAACGCTAACGCCGCTCCCATGGCGGGTTCGAGAACGCTGGTCGTCCCACTCGCCCGAGCGACCAGGTAGCCGGAACAGGGGAAGGCCCCGAGCACGGCGCTGCCCAACAAGACCAAAGGCCCGTTAGAGGTGACGTCGGCTTCGCTCGCCGCGGCAAAATCGATACCCACTTGATGACCCAGGTACACGGCGCCCGCCAAAGACACCATCATGATGCCCACAGTAACCAAACCGCCCACGACCACCCAATGCAGCATCAATGGCTGATCGGTTCGGCGCAAGGCACGCCGCATCTCGCGCAGACTCGGAGCTTCGGCAAGCGCCAACAGCGGTGCTGTGCGCGAGAGGGGCCCGAGGGGTTCCGGCGTAATGTCACGCAACGCGCCGTAGGCTACCCACGCCATCACGGCGAGCATGGGCAACACCGCCACGATGTATCCCGGTCCGCGACCGAACACGATGTGGCTGTACACCCCGTGCAGCAACATCGAGACCATCCACGCACTAGGGTAGTAGAAGGTTCTCAAGCGGCCTCCGAGGAAGTACGCCCAGCATCCCGCGAAAAATACGTGGCCCGGAGCTGCCGCGACGAGGCGCAACACCATCTCGTTGGATAGGCCTTCGAACGCCACCACCCGGAGGATCTCCCCCGCAGCAAAACCTGCACCTGCCAGGCCGCCGAGCGCCATGCCGCGCTGGCTGGTATCCAGGCGCCGAGTGACGTAGAGCGGCCACACAGCGAGGGTCTTGATGCCCTCCTCCACGGGAGCCGCGAACAAGAACATCGCGAACAACGCTGAGCTCGGATCCAGCGGATTGGTCTGCAAGCTCAGACCCGTCCAACCCCAAAAGCGAAGCTGCAGGTAATAAGCCGCCCAGGCCGCCGAAAAACCCGCCAGCACCGAGGTGATCGCGACCGGACGACTCAGAGAAATCGCGCGACGCAGACGGAGCCACAGAAATGCGCCGGCGCCCAGCGGCAATGCGCACACCGCGATTCCGATCAACCAATCCTTCATTCGCGGGGCCTCGCCACAGCCGCAGTCTATCCTGTGCGGGCCGGTCTGGCCCACTTCGGCCCTGGCCGAGGTGGGCCAGACCGGTTTACGAGCCGCACTCTCCGCTGCGTGACCTGCCCCAGTCGGGGCAAGGGCAGGTCACTCCACTTCGTCCTCCCGCTGTGGCTCTACCGGAGTTTTCCGGAGGCCCTCGGCCCGTTGGGCTGCGGCGTCCTCGCTCCTTCGGCGCTGCGGGTGTTACGACCGGGGCCCCGACCTACGGATTCTACGGAAGTTCTTGAAAGATTCCGGTGAGCCTGATCAAAGCTGAGGGTGGCTAACGACAAGAGCGGGGACATCGAGGACGAGTTTACGGGCGCGGATTTCGGCGATTCGCGCCGGGCGCAACGCGTGCTTCAGCTGGCTAACAGCATGCCCAACAAGCCGGATGTGAGATTTCCTGTAGCCATGCCGCCGTCAGAGCTGGAGGCGGCGTATCGATTTTTCGGCAGTTCGGCGGTGTCTTCTGATGCCATCATCGCGCCTCACGTTCGCCAGACTCTCAAGCGTGTGACATCTCAAGACGTGACTCTGGTAGCTCACGACAGCTCGGTGATTTCATTCAAGACCGAGGCGGGACGCGATGGCTTGGTCGGAGAGGCTGGACTGAAATAACGCTTTCTTGCTCACTGTTCGTTGGCCATTCGCGCCGATAGTAGCCACCGCCCCGAAGGCGTTGTCGCTCTCAGCTACCACCGACCGGTAAAGACCAAGAACGGGGCTCTGCAACAACGCTGGTCCGCGCACATCGAGGATCCCACTTACGCGTGACTGCACCATCGAGAAAGCGTTGCTCGCCATCGCCGCACTCGGTGGTCATCTCAAACACAACGGTAGCCCTGGCTGGCTTGTATTACACCGCGGCTATCGCGAACTGGCAACATTGCTAATGGGCTGGCGACTGCGCGGTTCCATTGAGACGGCACAACGCGCAGAAGAATGCGACCACTAGTCAGGCTGGGGCCCCACGCTGCAAGAGACCGCAGCGCCAAAGGCGCGAGGACGCCGCAGGAGTGAAGCTCCGAGGACCTACAGAAAATATCCAACTAGAACCAAGTCCGCATGACTGAGCGAAGTATTTGCCCCCTCACCCAAGGGGGGCAAATGTGTAGCGTCAAGCGCGGCTCTAGAAATGCAGGGCCACGACTAATGAAGCCGTGGTGGCGATACCCAGGGTGGAGCCGTTCGCTTCGGCGAGTTGGTCCAAGCCCTGCTGCTCAAGGGCGGCGGGATCGGCGTTGGGATCCGTCGTATCTGGCGCAGCACGGTCCACATTCGGAACGGTGCCGGTCACGCTAAGCCCCAGTAGCTCCGCATTTCCCGTGAGACCGACAGAGAAGGTCTCCGTTATGTAGACGTCCATGCCGATCCCCAGCCGTACGTTGTAGCCCTGGGTCTCCGGTGCAGCATTCGGGTTCGACAGCTCGAAGGAGCCCATGGCAGCAAAACCAGCCGCTCCCGTCAGGTAGGGCTCAATCTTTCCCAATGGCATGCGCAAGCCACCTTCCAGATCAAAAGTCCACAGATCGTAGGAGTCAGTTTTGACCAAGCGAACTTGGGGACCGAGGGTGATAAAAATTAAGCGGAAGCCTAAGCCCGCCCCCATCATCGGTCCCGTCTGCGTCTCCGCAACGAAGCCGATATTCTCCACGGCCTCGGCCTTGAAAGTCTGGAGCGCCAGGTGAGACACGCCGCCCTCCACCTTGATGTAAAACCACTCGAGGCCGCGGCCCGAATCTTCTGCTTCAGCCTCTTGCAGATCGGCTTCCGTGCGGCCCTCTTCTGAGTTCGTTGCGGACGACGGCGGCGGCGCCAGGCCGCCCGATTGCATTTGCCCAGCTGACGACGGCTGCCCATAACCCCCAGCTGGCGGCGGCTGGTTCTGCTGATTCTGATTGCCCCAACTCTGGGCCAACACGGTCTGAGGAATAACGAGAAGTGCCAGCGGCAGCGCACACATCGAAACGAGCTTCATCGGCCTAGCCTAGCAGCTCTCAGCCCGACCAACCCCAATTCCCTTGGGACCCACAGCGACCCAGCTTGTGGACCGAATGTATAAGCGCACAGCTTGTCTCTGCGCGGTCGCCAAGGTGCGGTCCCGTGTTCCGACAGATGTTCCGTCAGGCGACCTGATCAGCTGGGGATCTGTTGGAGGAGCCGAGTGTCCCCGATCTCTTCGGCCAGTGCCGTCAAAGCGCTCCGATCGGGCCCGCTGTACTTCAGATCGTCCAGCGACTCCTGGAGGGGCACGTCCTCTCGCAACGTAGCCAAGCGCCGATAGAGCAACGCGTCTTCGCGAGCTTCTTCTAAGTTCTTCGCCAGGGTGGCGGCTCCCCGAAGCTTAAAGCCCCAGTCATCCGCCGACGCCGGAATCTCCTCAATCTTGGAAAATCGACTGAGCACCGCGGACGTGCCCTTGGCTCCCCAACGCGGGATCCCCGGAATGCCGTCGGCGCTGTCGCCCACCAAGGCCAAATAATCTGGAATCGACGCGGGCCCGACACCGAACTTCTCCCAAACCCCGTCCTCATCAATGATCTTGTCGCGCATACGATCACGACAGATAACTTTCTGACCGCGCACGCATTGGGACATGTCCTTGTCCGGCGAACAGATCACGACTTGACTGACCTCCGCCAAAAGCGAGTAGCGACCCGCGGCCGTGGCCAGTGCGTCGTCCGCTTCAAACTCGACCATGGGCCACACCACCACGCCCAGAGCCGACAAGGCGCGCTCGGCTAGCTCAAATTGAGCGAACAAGTCGGCGTCCATGCCCTCCCCCGTCTTGTATCCATCAAACATCTGGTTCCGAAAGCTCTCCACCGTGTGGTCGAAGGCGCATGCCACATGGCTGACGTCCTTTTCACGCAACAAGCTCAACACACTGCGCATCAGTGCCCGAGTGGCGCCGACTTCCATCCCGCTAGGGCTCTTAGCACCGGGCGGACCGTAAAAAGCCCGGAACAGTTCGTAGGTACCGTCAAGCAGATGCACTTTCATAGCGGCCGGACACTGGATCAATCGAGCGGCGACAGCGACACAAATCGCTTTTTTGGGTCTTGCGAGGAGCGCAGCTCCGAAGGAGCGAGGACGCCGCAGGCCCACCGGGGCGAGGACCTCCAGAAAACAACTCCGGTAGAGCCATAGCGCAGCGAACGAGCGAAGCAGTTCACCCCTCACCCCAGGGGAGGAAATGAGTAGTGGCGAGCTCAGCTCGTTCACCGGACTAGCCAAGCACCGTGCAATCCGAGTCCCGGGACGCAAGCATCCGCGCTAGCTTCGAGCAGCCCGCCCGAGCGTCTCGAGCTCATTCCCCGGAAAAGCCCCCTATGTTTCGCGTCATCAGCATCAATCTCAACGGCATTCGTGCCGCCGACCGCAAAGGTTTCTTTCCGTGGATGCGGCGTCAAAAAGCAGACGTGATCTGCATGCAAGAGGTCCGAGCTGAGCCCGATCAACTCGATCGTCGACTGAGCCATCCGCGAGGCTACCACGCGAAGTTTTTCTGCGCCGAAAAACGCGGCTATTCAGGAGTCGCGATTTACTCCAAACACGAACCTGACCGAATCATCGAGGGCTGGGGCATACCTGACTACGATCGCGAAGGTCGTTACCTGCAGTACGACTTCGGCAATTTGAGTGTCGCGTCAGTCTATCTACCCTCCGGCAGCAGCGGCGACGAGCGACAAGCGTTCAAAGAGCGCCTGATGAAACGACTCAAGCCGCGGCTGAAGCGGATGCGCGAGAGCGGCCGACAGTACATCTTATGCGGCGACTTCAACATCGCTCATACCCAAGCCGACATCGAGAACTGGCGCGGGAACCAAAAGAATTCCGGCTTCCTCCCCCAAGAGCGAGAGTGGGTCGGGGCATTGCTCAGGAGCGGGTGGGTCGATGCCTTTCGAGTCGCGCGCCCCGAACCCAAGCTGTACTCGTGGTGGTCCAACCGAGGTCGGGCCCGCGAAAACAATGTGGGGTGGCGCATCGACTACCAACTTTGCACCCCCGATCTCGGAGCCCGGGTGGTCGCCGCCGACATCTACAAGCGCCGCTTCTTCAGCGACCATGCGCCGGTACGCATCGACTACGACATTCCCCCCTAGGACATCCCTATCGCCTGCCCTATCGCGAGCCCCCGCCAGCACTTCGTTCACTGGAACGATCCGGCCAGAAGGCACAAAACAAGCCCTGGGGGCCTTGCTCGGAGGCTCCCCCGGACCGAACTCTCTGGGCGCGTTAAATCGGGCTTATTGTGCGCGTCGGAGCGCGAGATCACCAATTCCGCCTTGCGCCTCCCCACCCCTCAGACGATGATATGCGGCCATATTCGCTTGATCAGGAAACCAACATGAAGCTGCGCCAACTCGCCATCTGTGTCGTCACTATCTCCGCCGTCGGTGCTTGTACGTTGATCACTGACGTGGACAGAGATCGAATCGATGACATCAATGGGAGTGCTGGAGGAGCGGGCTCAGGCGAAGCGGGCTCAGGCGGCACGACTGGCAGCGACGATGCCAGTGTCGAAGCGGGCGACTCCGGAAGCGACACTGGCACCCCGGACAGCGGCACCGCCGATACCGGACCCGCCGATACCGGTTCTCCTGACACCGATGCGTCCGACGATCTCGAGGCTGGCGATAGCGGCGACGCCGATGCCAGCGACGCAGACGCCAACTAACCCCTACGATATCCCACCAATCGGCGCGACGCGCCGCTTAGGGGCAATGGATATCTGACATCTATTTCCAGATCCAAGCCCGGCAATGCCGGCGGGTCGGACTTGGCCAACATCAGCCAGACAAAGTCAGTGGCCAAACGTTTACCCTCCACGAGCCACTGAGGCGGAGGCAAGGTCGCCCGAGAGACCGACACTTCGAAACTGCCATCCCCCTGGGTGTCGCTCCTCGCACGAACCACACACAGTCCGGGAGCGTTGACGCTGCCGATCACGGTGCGGAGAAACGCCACACGTTTGACACGCGGCTCCACTAGGGTCACCTGCAAATCGGCCCGGAGAAGCGCCAGCGGCATACCGGGCGCCCCGGCCCCAGTCCCGACGTCGACCCAGCGTTGATCGGGCGCGGCCACCGTCGCTAGTACGTAGGCATCAGCGAGGGACAAGTCCACCAGCTCGTCAGCATCCCGCGCCGCCATCAAATCGTGATGGGCGCCCCACTCGACTAGTAGATCGAGGTACCGCTCCAAGTCGGGACTGCTCGGATCCAAGTCAGAGTGCCGAGAATTCACGCCCGCTAACTCTGAATCGAGACATTTTTTTAGCTTTTGGACGGCTTTTCGCCATCCGCCACGAGGACGTGCAACCGACATATCGCCGAAATCTACCCGATGTGAGCAGACCCGGGTAGTACCAGAGCTATGCCGACTCCTCCTCTGGACGCCCTCGAATCCCTCGTACATCGTGTCAGCCAAAGTAGCTGCGGGCTTCAAGCCACTGAAATGCCCGGAGGCGCCTCCACCCGTCGTTATTACCGCGTGGAAATGCCCAACGGATCTTCGGCCATCGCCATGTACGTCCCGGAAGTAGGGAAACCCGACGAATTCGTCAAGGTAGACGAGTCCGGCCGCCGCTGGCCGTTTCTTGAGGTCCGCGAGCTGATGGCATCCCGAGATATTTCCGTTCCAAGGGTCCTCGGCGAGGCCTGCGACCAAGGCTTTCTGCTGTTGGAGGATCTAGGGGACGACACCCTGGCCAACTACCTACTGCGACGTCCCGAGCGAAAAACCAACGTGTACCAAATCGCCGTTCGCGATCTGGCGCGCGCCCAACGCGTGCTCCAGGATCTGCCCGCCGAGAGCATTGTCCGCGAGCGGGCCTTCGATGAAGAACTACTAGCGTGGGAAGTCGACCATTTTCGCGAGTGGGCTCTGGAAGCTCGAGGCATCCAACTGACGGCCCCTCAACGCCAGGTATTCGATAGCGCCCGAGAATGGCTGGCGTCTACGGTGAGCGCTTGGCCCCGAGGCTTCGTTCACCGGGACTACCAAAGCCGCAACTTGATGGTCCGCCAGCACGACAACAATGAAGAAGAATTGGTGTGGATCGATTTCCAGGACGCGCTGCTCGGACCGCGAGTCTACGATCTCGTGGCCTTGCTCAACGACAGTTACCAGTCCTTCGATCGGGCCTTCGTCGAAGCCCGGCTCGACGAGTACGCCACCCACCTCGGATTGAGCGAGGCTGACTCCGCGCGGGTCGTGCGCGAGTTCGACATCGTCACCGTCCAACGGAAACTCAAAGACGCCGGGCGATTTGTCTTCATCGATCGAGAGAAAAATAATCCGAACTTTCTTCCCTTCGTCGAATCCACTATCGAAAAGGCGCGCCTCAGCTTGTCGCGGGTCACCGACGAAAAAGCGTTGCTCGACCTAGGCGAGTTGTTGGCGGAACTCTTCGACTGAGGGCGATGCGGGTGCGAACGCTGTCGCACCCCGGATGCATGCCGCTAGATTTCATCCCACCCGGGCGGCACGTCACTCGTTCCCAGACAGATGTACTCCTGCGCTAGGCTTGAGTCACAGAACAACAACCACGCTTGTTCTGGGAAACCAATTCGTTCCATGGCTTTGCGGATCAGTGCCACGCTGGAGTGAACCTCTTGCAGCGCGAGATCGATGTAGATGTAACGCAACCCCAGTCCGGTGCCCACAACGCAACCGAGCCGTCCGGGCACCAACAAACGATTCAGTTGCTCTTCCCACGCTTCTTTCTCGCCGAAGTGATCCGACGCGCTCCCCGGCCCCGGATCGATCTTGATGTAACAGAAGGTCTCGCCGTGCCGAGAGAATCGCTCGGACGCAAAAGGAGCCCCTTCTAGAAAGCATTTTTGTTTTTCGGGCAGCATGCTGGAACACAGCACGAGATCCGATTGTGCGCCCGCCATGGCCCCCATCTCCGGCTCGATTTCGAACAGGGTCCATTCGGCGTGCTCGCAGTCGCTGTGGCATGGGCTTGCCGGCAATCCGGCCATCGCTGACTCCACTCCGGAACTCACCCGCACCAGCAACTCATCGAGGCCGAAGCGATTCTCCGCCTTCTCGTCGTTGTTCACCACCCTCAGAGCGCCGGGACGCGGTCTTGTTTCCACAGCCACCGTACGCACCCATGCGTTGAATAGCTGCTCTCCCAGCAGATCGCGCACCAGCGCTGTCGCCGCCAATTCGGCATTGAGATCGTCCGCCCCCTGAAACTCGTGACAGAACAGAGTTACATCCAACAGGTGCCCACGCCCGAAACCGGCTCGCCCAGCGATTGCCTTCAACTTGTAGCCGAATCCCGAACGAGCGCTTTCCAGCGCCGAGTCGAGAGATTGCGGCTGAGCCCCGAGAACCAGAGTATCCCGAAGCGCTTTCGGAGCAGCGGCGATCAACGACTGACACAGGGGATATAGCGACGGATCGTCGGGCGCGCCTAAACTCATTCCTCCCGACGGCAAGCCGGCGACCAAGTCCGGGTGCAAGGCTTCAAGCGCCGCTTGAAACGACCCCAGGCTCCCGCGGTTAACGGGTCGTGGGTACTCGCGCCACAGCGCATCGACCCGCCGACTATGGGCGAGCTGTTCCGCAGTCTCGCGGTCTTGGTCCGGGGAAAAGTATCGGTGGCGCATCGGACCCGAGTGGCTCAGAGCCTCAAAATATCAGCCGACCGACGACCCGTGGCAAGGGCTTTTCTTCGAGACGGTTCTCCATAACGCACACGACCCCCAAGCGGCCGTCGCGCTCGAAAGCCCGGGCGCGAACTTGAAGCTCCATGCCCACCAGCCCGGGCCGCTGAAAGGCGAAATGCGCCTCTCGAACCAAGAGATCGGGAGTGGCACGGCCGAGCCCTGCGAGTCTCCGCAGCGCGGCTTCCTCGAAAAGTCGCGGGTAGACAAAGGAATTCACGTGATGGTTCGCGTCGGTGTGCGTAAGGCCTACACGGGTCACCGCGCTATCTGGGCTCAGTTCCGACTCCAGTGCCTGCTCATCGGCTGCGAGCTGCAGTAAGGATTCGGGAGCCGACCACTGCAAAGGCCCGCGCGGCACGCCTTCAAAGTCCGTCTCTGGCAGCGTGTGCACTCGGCGCTGGCCCGGCTCAGCAAACAGTTTCGTCCAAACGTACTCGGTCGTCAGTTGACCGATCTCGACGGCTTGCCCTTCGTCTTCAGGTTTGGCTCCGTGAGTGCGCCCCGATGTTCCGCGTACATCCGTGTGTATGCGCATCAGTTCCCGACGCCCCTGCCCCTTGTCGGGTGTGTAGCCCAGTTCGACATTGGACACGGAGCTCAGCGTTCCCCGAGCGCGGATGCTCGCGTCTGTCGACTTCGCGTGGATCTTAGCGAGGATCGGATACAAACCGTGCTTGCGGAGTCCTATCGGGAACTTCAAATGGCGCAACAAACCGCCCCAACCGGACTCTTCGATCGCCAGCAACAGTGCATCGATTTTGGGTCGGCCATCTTGGGCGACGTGTTCGAAACGCACGTTAGATTCCATCACCGCCGAGCGCGCAATGTCCGAGGGTTCCTGAGCCATGGCGGGCTTATAGCTCGGCTGTCCGAAACAGCGCTAGCGAGACTTCCCAGCCGCCGGCCACTGCACCACTTCGACCCGAACATCCACCACCCCGGCGCGAATCATGTCGATTTTACGAGCCGCTATCTTCGATAGATCGATAATGCGCTGGCGTCCTGCAAAGGGGCCACGATCTGTGATGCGCACATAGGTCACATGGGGCGTCCCCAAACGAATAACCCGGACCACTGTGCCGAAGGGAAGCTTTCGGTGGGCTGCCGTGAATTGCAGCGGGTCATACACTTCACCGCTCGCTGTCTTGTTGCCGGCTAGGGAGTCGCCGTAATAGGTCGCCTTGCCCGTCAACACCTCGAGTACCGCCGCCCCCGCGTAACGCCGCTCCAGTTCCCCCACTGGGCCAGCGGGATGAGCCTCGGGCGAACCGCCCGGCGCTCCGCCGCCGGCGCTGGGGGGCGAGCCCTGGGGGCTGCCTTGCCCCGGGTTCGGTGCCTGCCAGCTGGTGGGCGCAGCGCTGGGAGGCTGGGGACAAGCGGCGCAGGCCAGCGCCGTGAGGGGCACCACCAATAGGTGCCAAGCGGTCCGAGGACCTGTGGATAAACATCTCTTCATGATTCGTTCCTGGCGCCAGCTCGGCCTAATAAACTGGACGGTGCTGCGATTGCGTCGTGCTAAGTCGAGGCCCACGTGGGTATCGGATGAATTGGCAAGGACACTTTTACACAGTTTGGCCTCGATACTCCGAGCTTTTCCGACCCGTTTCCCTGGCGCCATCTGAACATTTTCGCTGTCTTGTTCCTACCGCCGGCGAGCCTGTCGCCCTGACTGGACGCTACACCCCCAGCCCCGGGGCGCGCTCCATGATTGTGATCGTGCACGGGCTCGGTGGATCCCACGAGAGCCCTTACTGTCAGCGGGCCGCCGCCGCCGCTACTGCTGCCAGCGCCTCTGTACTGCGGCTAAATCTTCGGGGCGCCGACCGAAGAGGCGATGACTACTATCACGGCGGGCTCACCGACGACATCCGAGCCACCATCGAGTCGAAGCTAGTTTCGGGCTACGAGAAGGTGCACCTGCTGGGCTACTCCCTCGGCGGCCATGTGAGCTTGCGCTACAGCACCGAGGCGCTGCCCACCAATCTGCGCAATCTATGCGCCATCTGCGCGCCACTCGATCTGTCCCTATCGGTGGACGCTATCGATCGACCCGCTGTCGCTATCTATCGACGACACTTGCTTGAGGGGCTCAGAGAGATCTACCAAGAAGTCGCCGCGCGCCGTCAGGTGCCCCTGTCCGTGGGCGCGGCCCGCCAAATCGATTCGATTCGGCAATGGGACGATGAGATCGTCGCCCCGCACCACGGCTTCCGCGACGCGAACGACTACTACGAACAAGTCAGCGTCGGCCCCCACCTAGACAAGATCCGGATCCCGACGCTGCTCATCGTCGCCAAACACGATCCGATGATTCCCGTCGAGACCGTGACCCCGTCCTTGGCGGGCGATTTGCCACAAATCGACGTCCGCCAGCTCGACCGAGGTGGGCATGCGGGATTCCCGAGTCGGATCGATATAGGGCGCAAAGCGGCGCTCGGAATGGCTTCCCAAGCCGTCGACTGGTTACTCGACGACACGAATCAATCGCCGGCTGTCCCGCCCCCTTCATAGTCCTGCATCCGGGCCGTCTCCAACAGCTGTGCCAAACAGAAGAATGCTGGAGATTCCAGCTTCTCCGTAGTACGGAGGCGCGAAATGCTGCTCGAAATACACAGCCACGGCCCGGAGCCGAGAAAGATCGCCAAGGCTGTACAAGCCCTCGAAAGAGGCGGAGTCATCGCCTACCCCACGGACACCGCCTACGGCTTGGGATGCGATCTAATGAACAAGAAGGCTGTCGACCGTCTGTACCAAATCAAGGGCATGCCCAAGTCGCAGCAACTCGCCTTCGTCTGTGCCGACTTAAGCGAAGTGGCTCGGTATGCCGTGGTCGGAGACTACGAATATCGGATCCTCAAGCAGTATCTGCCCGGTCCCTACTGCTTCATCCTGAACGCGACCCGCGAGGTGCCCAAGATCGTCCAGAAGACGCGCAAACAAGTGGGTGTGAGAATTCCGAATCATGAAGTCGCTCGAGCCATCGTTCGGGAACTCGGTCGGCCGATCATCTCCACCACCGCGGTCCGGCCCGACCAGCCTCCTCACGTCGATGCCCGGGAACTGGATGACGACTTTCGCGGACTCGATCTTGTGATCGACTGTGGCGCAGGCCACACTCAACCCACTAGCGTAATCGATCTCAGCGGCGACAACCCCACGATCATTCGCGAGGGAGCCGGCGACGTCACTCCTTTCATGGAGTGACGTCGCCGCACCGCGGAACTGATGCCGCAGAACTAGCCGCACGAGAGAGAGCCCAGCATGGAAGAGTACAAGGAACGGTTCATTGATTTCATGGTGGGTGCGGACGTGCTCACCTTCGGTGACTTTACGACCAAGAGCGGCCGCCAGACGCCATTCTTCATCAACACGGGCAAGTACCGAACCGGCGCTCAGATGGCGCAGCTATCCGATTTCTACGCGTCCGCTATCCATAGCCATCTCGGCGATTCCTTCGACGTACTGTTTGGCCCCGCCTACAAGGGCATTCCCCTCGCCGTTGCCACCAGTATGGCGTTGAGTCGCGGCGCTCAAGGTCGCGCAGGCCAAGACTGCGCGTTTTGTTTTAACCGCAAAGAAAAAAAGGACCACGGGGAGGGCGGCGTACTGGTCGGTCATTCTCTGAAAGACGGCGACCGCGTGCTGATCATCGAGGACGTGACGACAGCCGGCACCTCCATCCGGGAATCTGTGCCCTTGCTGCGCGGCGCAGCCAAGGTCGAGCTGAGCGGCCTCGTCGTCAGCGTCGATCGTATGGAGCGAGGTCAGGGCACGCAGAACGCGCTGGCAGAGCTGCGCGACGAGTTCGGTTTGAACACCTTCGCCATCGTCACCATCGAGGAAGTCATGGGCTACCTCAAGGGGCGTGAGCTAAACGGCAAAGTCGTGCTGACGGACGCCATCTATCAAAGCATGCAAGCCTATCGTGACCGGTACGGCGGCACGGTTTAGCTAGCACTCAGTCCTTAGCTAGCACTCAGTATCGTGCGCTTCAGGGTGCGGGCGGCGCGCTCGGTGTACCCGCAGCTGGTGTCCCTACAGCCGGGGTCCCCACGGGAGGCG
Source organism: Polyangiaceae bacterium (assembly GCA_013214025.1). Classification (GTDB taxonomy): domain Bacteria; phylum Myxococcota_A; class Polyangia; order Polyangiales; family Polyangiaceae; genus JABSRN01. The sequence continues at coordinate 30,735 of JABSRN010000080.1, read as the reverse complement.
TCCCAACAGCAGGGGGCGCCGCGGCAGCGCCTGGCCCACTAGCTCCGGCGGGATTTGTTGGAGCAGAAGACGGCGGCTTCGCGGGTGAGCCCATGGCCCCTAGAGTCCCCGCAACCCCCGTTTCCACAGGGGCGCTGGCGGACGTCGGAAGCTGGAAACTAAACTTCACCGACGACTGGAACTCCACTTTCATTTGCTGGGCTCCTTGGAGCGGCGTGATCACTCCCACGAACTGTTCGCTCACCTCGGCACGGATAGGAATGCTCGAACCCAGACCCCGCAGGATGGTCGCTTGGCCCGGCGCCTGAAAGTCAGTCAGAGTGTGGGGCGGCGCGCCGGCTACCCGAAGCGCGCGATCTGCCGAGTAACGCTTGATGTCGAGGCTCAGCTCAACACCCGAGGGGTTCGCGACTCGCAGCTTAAAGAGGCGGTGGGCGATGACGTCAGTGTCCTGAACGGTTTCTCTAGTCGACACCATCCACATAGCGTCCGGTCCAAGAGCGTCGGTGGGGTACGGCACCAGCACGATCTGCAGGCCACTCGCCACTACGTCCAAGATTTTGGCTAGTCCCGGATCCGCACCCGGAGCGATATGGAGTTGAATATTCGATGAGGAGGAAGGGGACGACGGCAACTGAAATCGGCTACCTTTCAGAGCCGCGATGGCAGCGTTCAGTTGAGGGGGTACACGCTGCATCGCGCCCATGGGCCCCACTGCCACAACTTCGGCACTCGCGGCAGTGTCACTGGCTGAAAACGCCAGCTTCAACTGCACGGGCGGCAGATTCTGACGCGGGCCCAAGCGAAGCTGAACCAATACATCGGCAGTCACACCACTCAAGCGATAGGGCGCGTTGAGCCGTAGCGTCGGCTCTCCTCCTGCGCTGCCGAGAGCTACCTTAGGAGCGCCACCGACAAGGATGACACGGTCGGCTCCGCCCGCCGGGAACACGCCTCCCGGGGGCGGTCCATCGGCAACTGTTTCCGTGGTGCCCGCCGCTGCGGCTTGACGGGCGGCTGCTTGCACGGCGTTGGCGATCTCCTGGTTTTGCGCCACGGACTCCGTCCCCGCATCTGGCACCACTTCGCTAGTGGGCTTCGGCTTGTCTTCGCAGCCAAAACCACCGCTGGCGACTAGCAGGACGAGGGACAGTTTCGATCGGGAGAACATCGATACGCTCATGGGCAATGAGTAGTCCACGCACCGCCCGCTGACTAGACACCAGAAGCGCCTGATTCGGCTCAGAGCGGAGAACTACTGCATCCAGGGGCGCAGCTTCTCCACGGCGTCCGCCGTCAGCGCCCAGCTATCCAGATTTTCGTGGCAGCCTTTGCACTTGAGCTTCGTGCCTTGGGCCCGCGCTCGTCGGACAGCCGCTTTCATCACGCGTTTGGCAGCTTTTCGGCCCCCTTCTTTGCAAGCGGCCTTCACCTGTTCGAACTCACGGGATTGCGTGCAGTTGTTCACGGGCGCAGCCGTTGCCGCGGCACTGCCCGCCAGCATCACTGCGGCCATCAAACCCATCGTCCATCGCATCTGACTCATGCCGAAATCTCTCCCGCTAGTCTCCAACATACGTCGAAGCAGGCTGGATCCACCCCAGGTTGGGTCTTTTTCCCGTCAGTACGCGCATGGCGCGGGGCGTCATTGTCGCGTTTTCAGAACGGCGGAGGCGGATCGTCGCCAGGATCGTCCCAATCGCCGTCATCATTTCCGCTCGCTCCCTCATCGGGGCTCGAAGGCGCATCCGGCGACTCGGGGTCTGCGGGCTTCTCCACTCCCCCATCGGGCTCGGCGAACTTAGCCGGGACCGTGCCTCGGAGGAACTGCTCGACCCTAGCCATCTCCTGTCCTTCGTAGGCCAGTAGGCCGCTGACGGGATCGATCTTCGCCGTTTCTATAGTGTCGGGCACTGCAAAATCGGTCTTGGGGCTCCCCCGATGAGCCACCTCCATAAAATCAATCCAAATGGGCAGCGCGGCAGACGCACCCGACTCGTGGCGACCCAGCGAACGTGCATCGTCGTAGCCGACCCACACTGCCGTCACGATCTCAGGCGAGAAGCCAACAAACCACGCGTCCTTCGACCGGTTCGTGGTTCCCGTCTTGCCTGCCAAAGAACGGCCCAGGCGACGCGCTCGTTTGCCCGTTCCGTACTGCACCACTGACGTGAGTAAGCTGGTCGCCAAGTACGCCACGTCCGCGTCCAACACTCGCCGTGCTGGTAAAGGCTGCGCCAACGGTATCGAGCGGCCGCTGGGATCATGTATGCCGAGAATCAATACCGCGGGTTCAAAGCGCCCCCCGGCCGCTAGGCTTGCGTAGGCGTTGGCCATCTCCAACAGGTTCACCTCGTAGGCACCCAGCGCGAGCGCTTTTGTCGCGCCCAGCTTGCTCTCGATGCCCATAGCGTGGGCGAAACGCACCACATTCTCGGCGCCCACTCGTTTCAGCAATTGTTCGCTCGCCTCGTTTTGACTCATGGCCAAGGCGTCGCGCAGATTCACCGAGTCGATCTCTTCCTTCTGTCCGTGAGGGACGAATGGTTTCACCTTGAGCACAGTGGCCGGCGTCACCCCTCGAGTATCCAAAGCGTAGGCATACAAGAGGCCCTTGAAAACTGATCCGGGTTGGCGCTGAGCATGCCGAGAGCGATCCAGTCCGCCGACTTGCGCTTCGTAGCTGCCAATGAGCGCTCGCACTTCCCGGGAGCGAACGTCGATCGCCACAAGTGCTGCCTGCGGTCCCAGTTCGGCCCGTAGGGATAATTTCGCGTCTCCTTGCGGAACATCCAGCACGCCCACTCGCAGGACAGCCCCCAGCTTCGTGAACTTCGACGGCGGAAGCTTGTTCGGGTTGTAGCGTGGCTCGCGATCCAAGCGCAGCTCGCCAATACGACGGCCCACCTGTAGCGTGACGGTCGACTGTTTGTCATCGAGGCCCATCACTCGGCCCAGGTAGATCTTGTTGCGCTTCGGCGTGCCCGTGAACACCTTACCCCAGAGCCTTCGATGTTTACGCGTGTAGGGCGGCTTCAAACCGTAGCGGGTGCTGTAGGAGTCCAATCCCGTGCGCACGGCCTCCCGGGCCGCACGCTGGAGGGCAGGGTCGAGGGTGGTCTTGACTACGTAGCCACCGAGGCTGCCCTCACCGCCCACCGCCTGCTTGAGCACCGAGCGCGCCTTCTCTACGATTTCTGGGGACAACTCGCTCTCGGCATCGACCGGCGGCGCCAATCGAACCACTGCCACCTTGGCCTCATCGTATAAGGCGCGAGTGATGAATTTCTTCTTCAGCATCTGCCCCAACACGTAGGCGCGTCTCTGCAGCGCACGGTCGAGATGTTTTCGTGGCGAATATCGCTCGGGCGCGGCGGTCAGCCCCGCCAGCAGCGCTGCCTCGCTGAGGCTGAGGCCCATCGCGCGCTTCCCGAAATAGTATCGGCTCGCCTCCTCCACACCGTATCGACCGTGACCCATGTAAATGTGGTTCAGGTAGAGGCCGAATATCTCGTCCTTGCTCAGCTCCTGCTCCAGGCGACGCGCCAACACAGTCTCCCGGACCTTGCGTCGGTAGCTACGTTCGGAGTCCAACAGGATGTTCTTCACCACCTGCTGGGTGATGGTGCTGCCCCCTTGACGTTTTCGCCCCGCTCGCAGGTTCACGGCAAGAGCTCGCAACATGCCCAGATAGTTCAGCCCTTCGTGTTCGTAAAAACCGGCATCTTCCGCCGCGAGGAAGGCCAGCTTCGCGGCACTAGGGACCTGCTCGAGCTCGATAACGGTCCGCCGCTCGACGAATAGGCTCGCCAGCAACGCACCATCCCGGGCGAGCACCCGAGTCACCTGGGGCGGGGAGTAATTTGATGTCAGCTCATCGACACTGGGTAGATCCTGAGTGAAGCGGTTGAACACGAGCGCTACGCCAGCCACACCCAACGCACCCAGCAACAACGACACGCCCCCCGCCAGCTTCAGCCAACGCAGGGCGCCGGAGCTGGACGGCTCTTTCTGAATGGTCAGCGCGGGTGCGGTCGGTGACGGCGCGGTCGCGGATGATGCGCTTGGCGATGCGGCATGCGCTGCTCGCTCGCTGTGCGACTGCGCATTCGGCGAAGGCACGTTCGATGACGGCGCGTCAATCGACGGCTCGTCCGGCTCCTGCCCTTTCGTGGGGTCGAGATCTCCCGGGCTGCTAGGTGGACGGTCGCTATCGCTCACGGCTCACCCATAGCGACTCGTGCCCCGCGCGTCGATCGCTCCCACAAAGCCGCACATTTCCGCGCGAAGGCGCGGTCAAAGCTGCGCTCCGCCTATTTGCGCCAGCTCTTCGCAGGCTTCGGCCCAGCCCCGGGGCGGGGAAACCTTACTTGCCCATGAAGTGCATCGCGGCCATGGCGATCGCGATGCCCGCCACCAGACAGGAGGCCGCCACCGCCACTAACAGCGCCGTACTCGGAGGCTTGCCAAGTGCGGTTAATGGCCCGGCCCGGGGAGCGGGTCGCGCCACAGCACGCCCGTCAACAGAACTCGGGCCGGGCGCCATCGAGTTAGGACTGGGGGAGATCTGAAAAATCGCGTCCAGCGCGCCAATTCTGTCCCCAGCGAACTCCCGCAGCGCTGCTGCGAACTCGATGGATGACTGGTAGCGCTGATCTTTGTTCTTCGCCATGCCCCGTTGGAGCACCGCCTCCAACCCCGGAGGAAAGCACATGCCCTCGACCCGCTGATTGAGCAGAATGGGCGCTTCGGCCACATGTTTCTGGATGTACTCCATCGGCGTGCGAGCGTCGAAAGGCAGCTTTTTGGTCAACGCTTCATACAAAATGACCGCGAGAGAATAGATGTCGCTGCGCGCATCCAAGATCTTGCCTTGGGCTTGCTCGGGCGACATGAACTCCGGCGTGCCGAATACCATGCCCTCCTGGGTGAGCTGTACACTCCCCGGGCGCATGCTGGAGTCGGACACTTTGGCCAAACCAAAGTCCAACACCTTGGGGTAGTCGTTCACCTCTCCTTGGCGAGCCAAAAAGATATTCTCTGGTTTGAGATCCCGATGCACGATGCCCTTATCGTGAGCTTCTTGCAGCGCACCCGCTACCTGAATCAGGATGGCCACCGCCTGCGGCACGGGCAACGGGCCTTCACGCTTCACCGCGCGGTTCAGATTTCGCCCGTCCAGGATCTCCATCACAATGTAGAGCGAGCGACTCTCGGTCAGTTCGCCGTACATGAATACGCGGACTGTGTTGGGGTGAGTCAGTTGACTCATGGCCCGGGCTTCCCGCCGGAATCGCGTCACCAGATCACTACGACCCGCTAATTTCGGATGGAGGATCTTGATCGCAACCGTCCGCTCCATGGCCGGTTGTTCCGCGCGGTAGACGGATCCCATTCCCCCAGTCCCAATCTTCTCGATGATCCGGAACTGCCCCCCGAGGATGTCCTGACCGATGAACGGGTCTTTAGGCGGCATGCAGATACGAGTAGTATCAGATCTCAATGCCCGCTTCGAGGTTCGCCGTTTCCGAGCTCACATCAGTAACCGACCCCCAAAACGGAGATATTCCTTGAGTTTTGACGATATTCCCTCAACGCAACCCACCGCCGAAGGACACGCCGGTCATGAAATCAGCCCGCTGCTCAGTCGGCACGGCTTCCGCCACGCCTTCTTTCATCGCCAAGGCGGTCTATCGCTCGAGCCCTATTCATCCCTGAATTTTTCCTATGCCGTCGGTGACGACTCGAAAGCTGTCGCAGATAATTTCAGCCGGGCCGCCGCGGTGATCGGTGTACCCGCTGACAAGCTGTATTTCCTCGAACAAGTCCACGAGCGGAAGGGCGTGAAGCTGAACGGCAGCGAGGATCACCGAGCCACGATGTTTATCCAAGGGGACGCGCTGCTGGCAGAAGCGAATAGCCGTGACTTCGCTTGCTGTGTACGGGTCGCCGACTGCGTGCCTATCCTGCTCGCCAATCGCGACAATGGCGCGGTGGCTGCCATCCACTCCGGTTGGCGGGGAACCGCTATGAACATTGCCGGCGCCCTTTGCGCCCAGCTGAGTGACTACGGTCCCGGCCCGCTCATCGCCTGCATCGGGCCGCATATTTCTGCCACCGCCTTCGAGATCTCCGAAGAGGTAGCAGCCGAGCTCCGGCCCCTCGCCCCCGCAGCCAAAGTCATTCACGAAATCCCCGGCGCCAGGCCTCACGCAGATCTTCGAATCATCATACGCACGCAGCTGGAGGCAGCCGGGCTCGATCCTGCGGACATCGATGATCTCGATGGCTGCACGGTCGGCGACCCCGAGCGCTATTTCTCGTTTCGCCGGGACGGTAAACGAAGCGGCCGGCATCTCGCCGCCATCGCACCACGCCAATCGAAAGATCCGAGTTCAGCCTCCTAAGTCGAAAGCGCTCGAGACTGCCATGAAGAAAATCACAATCACAGCTCTCGTGGCGCTAGGCGCCATGCTCGGGACTGCCGTGGCACTGCTTCATCCCCCCGCCCTACTTCCTCAGGGCGATCAGAGCCGGCACCGCTTGGCCGTCGGACCCTACGAAGTCATCGAAGAAAGCTTTGCGGTCACAGACCCCAGCCGAAAGACCCAGAGCAACGGCGATTTTACCGGCAGCTCGTCCCGTGTCCTCGAAGGCAAGTTGTGGCGTCCCGCGTCTACTGAGTCGGGGCCAGCTCCGCTGCTCGTGTACTGCCACGGTTTCATGTCACACCACATGGAGGGCACGTACCTGACGAACTTTTTCGCGAGCCACGGTTACGTCGTCGTCGCTGTCAGCTTTCCGCTGACCAACTACTTTGCCCCTGGCGGGCCGCTGGTAGACGACGTCATTCACCAGCCAGAAGACGTGCACTTCGTGATTGACTCCGTATTGGCACGCAATGGCAAGGACGGAGATAGTCTCGAAGGTCGTATCGATCCCCAACGCATCGGAGTGCTCGGTGTATCCCTCGGGGGCTTAACGACCCAGCTAGTCAGTTTTCATGGACGCCTTCGCGACCCACGAATCCAGGGCGCAGTCTCCATCGCTGGCCCCTCTAGCATGATGAACCAAAAGTTTTTCAGCGCCGTAGACGTCCCGTTCATGATGATCGCAGGAGAAGCCGACGCCATCGTTCCCTTCCCGCTCAACGGGGAACCGATCCCGAAGAAAGACCCCGACAGCGTTCTCATTGGCCTCAAAGGGGCCAGTCACACCGCCTTCGCTGGGATCGCCGCCTACATTTTCAGATGGCTGCACAACCCCGATACAGTCGCTTGCGCCAACATCGAAAAAACACTCAAAGCCAAGTCGAATCCGGCCGACTACCTCGGGGCGCTGGTGTCCGAAAAGTTTGGGATCACACCCGCCAAGCGGGTTCGACTGTGCACCGATATCGATCAAATACCTCGCACCATGCGACCCGGATTGCAGCACAGTCTGACCACCGTAGCGACGTTCAGTTTCTTCGAGAGCCTATTCAGTCAAGACGCGTCCAAGCGTCGGAGCGCCCGCCGCTTTCTGGTTCGTGACTTCGGCGCTGAGAACCCCGAGGTGACGGTGACAGCCGGGAACTACGGCATCACCGTTCCTGCCCCCTGAACCAGCTCAGCCGTGAGCTAGGAGCTCGGCCGCGCTTTGGGGATCTGAACGACCCGTCGCTGAAGCCACTCATCGATCTGCGCCTTGCCGTAACCCAGCTCTTCGAGAATCGCGATGGTAGAGGCTCCCAACCGTGGCGCTCCCGCACTCTCAGCTCTTGCGCTTTGGCCGTCGGCAAAGCGCAAACCCGGCGCGTAACGTCGATAGGGCTTTCCTGAGGCAGTCCGCGCGTCCGACACCAGAGCTTCGGTCCACTGCCCCTCGGTGAATACGAAGCGTGCAACCGGACCGATATCCGCTCGAACGCAAGCGACACCGCGAGCCGTCAAGAGGCCCTCCCAGTGGTCTGCATCCTGCTGACTGAAGAGAGCTTCGAGATCAATTTCGAGTGCTTCGCGATGGTCGGCACGGGCACCTCGGTTGTTGTATCGCTCGTCCGCTAGCCACCCAGAGCGATCGAGGGCCTCCGCCAATTGGCGGAAATCGTCGTCGCTGGGGGCAGCGAGGAACACCCAACCCGTCTTGGCGCGATACAGGCGATAGAGCGGAGCCAATCCCAAACGCTCTGTGTCCATGACCCTAGCTTCCGGTCGCCCGGCGTAGTCGATATATTCTCCACTGAGAACGTAAGCATTGGCGCCCATCATTCTCAGTTCCACAGCCGGCGCGCGTCCGCTCTGTTCGCGGCAATAGAGTGCCATCGAAATCGCGCTGGCTAAGGCAAGGCCGGCGCTAGGATCCGGAGTTGTCTCATTGGCTAGCTCCAGTAAGCGCGAGACCCGCGCGAGCTCCTCGGGAGCCGGATCCGGCATCGCTGTCGGCAATAGGGCGGGTCCGCCCGCCAGCAATGCCTCGCCACACAGGGCACCGGCAGTTGGGTGATAGGCAGGACGCATCGCCGACGGCCCACTCGAACCGTAGGAAGCGCCGTAAACGTGAATCAAGCGAGGGTTGATCGCCCGGAGCGTATCAGTGTCGATGCCGAGACGTTTGGGCACCGCTCCGCGGTAGTTGTGAACCAACACGTCGGCGGTGGCTGCGAGCTTGTGCATGATGTCGCGCCCCTCGGGCGTCTTGAGATCGAGACAGAGGCTTTCTTTGCCTTGCAGCGTCTTGAGGTACGCGCCGTGGGAGTGGCGGAAAGGATCCCCCTCTAGCGGCTCGACTTTGATGACTCGAGCTCCCAGATCACTAAGTAGAGTCGCCCCCAACGGAGTCGCCACCCAAGTAGCCAGCTCGAGTACTGTCACGCCCTTCAGGGGCAGAGCGGGGTCCTCTGGGGGATCTGAATCAACAGGCACGGCACGGCCCGCGTCGCCGGCAGCGTCGTGTTGACGCCGGGCAAAACCATCAGAATTGGACTCATCAGAACTGGACCTGTCAGAAGCGGGCCAATTGAAAGACAGCGGCTCGTTAACGTGCGCTAGCAATCGCTGGGGCTGGCCCTCGACGCCGGAGAAATCTGCCAACACTCCGAGTTGCCAGCTCTCCCCGAGCTCGGGATCTTGCACACGAACGACATCCCCGGTGTGCCGTAATTGCTCGTGTTTCATAGCCTCTAGCGGCAACCGGAAGGGCTCAACGGCAAAGTCGCTACCGGCGAAACGTGTCGACCAATAGGCCCAGTCATGCTCCACGATGCGGCCAAGCAAGCGAGCCCGCAACTCTCGGTTGGCTTCGGGATCTTCTACCCGCGGGAGCTTGGCGTAGCGGGGGTCGTCGTAAACCGACAACAGATCGAGGGCCTTCATGAACGCCCGGAACTGAGAGGGCGACAACTGGGCGAACTGAAGCCAAACGCCGTCACGGGTCCGTGCCGGGAGATACGGTAGAAAGGGTCGGTCACCGAGACGAAGGCGCATCGGTGCTTTCGGTAACCAATTAACGAGATCGTAGCAGGTGAGTGCCTGCAGAACGCTGGTCTCGACGCGCTGACCCCGGCCCGATCGCAGCCGCGTTCGCAAGGCGATGAACACGCCCTGAAGTGCCAACATGGCGGCCCCATAACTCCCGATGGGCACGCCAGCGTAGACCGGGCGTTCGCCGTTCTCGAGTACTGACAACTCGTACATGCGACCCGCTTTGGCAGCGACCACGCCCTCGTAGGCGGGAATATTGTCGTAGGGGCTGCCCGCGCCAAATCCGCTCACCGCGCAATCGATCAACTTCGGGTAGTCCCGCGCTAGCGTATCGCGATCTAAGCCCAGTGCTGCTCGAGAGGAGGGCTTGAGGCCGCACAACAGAACATCAGCGCTCTCTAGCCAGCCAGACATCGCCCGTTGCGCGTCGGGCTGACGGAGATCCAACGGCAAGCAGTATTTCCCTCGTTGGCGCATTCGATAGGCCGGGTGTTGGCGTGCCGGATCGACGTCCGCCAGCTCAACACGGATCACTTCGGCGCCGAAGTCTGCCATCACCATGGCCGCCAGTTGGGTCGATACACTCGAACCGATTTCGATCACCCGAATTCCGCCCGCTAAGGAAGCGGGGGGCCCGTTTGGCGCAGAGGACGCAGCTGACGCCGTCACGACGCGGAACCCGCTGTTAGAGGTCGAAACATCGGAACAACGATAGGGGCTTCGCCCGCAAACAAGGCGCCCTCGTCGAAGAAGGGCAGCGGTCGAAAGACTACGTCTAGGGGCATATCCATCTCAAGCAGCGAAGGGGGACAATCCACGATGTAACTCACGAGTCTCACTCGGGGCTCTACCGCTAAGCTAATCAAAGCTGTGACATAGGGCGTCACCGTCTTGAAGGGTTTAACAAAAGCCCGATTGACCACCGTATAGCTGAAGAGGCTTCCCTGCCCGGAGCAAGCTTCCCAGTTCAAATCATCCGAGTCGCAGTAGTAGCAACGCTCCGGGGGGAACCAATTGTAACCCGCACAGTTTGCGCAGCGGGGCAGTCGCAGTTCTCCGACAACAGCGCCTTCAAAATACGGCTGAGTACGCTCCCATTCCACGTCGGGTAAGGGAAAACGACTCATTGACAGCGCTCCGGACGGGACAATCTCAGTTTCATCGTCATGACCTCCGAAGCACCAGAGTGCTCGCCATGTGCCCGGTGTATCCGCCGTAGACGGCGATGTCCGCGTTGCCTACCTGGGAGGCCGCCTCGCCGCGCAGCTGTCGTACCAGTTCAATGACATGCGCTATCCCCAGTACATAGGCGTGGCTCAGCATGCCGCCGTGAGTGTTGTAGGGCAGTGCGCCGCCGTCGAAATCGAGTCGTGATCCTTCCACGAAGGGGCCGCCCTCGCCCTTGGCGCAAAACCCCATATCTTCGATCTGCATCAACGCTGCGATAGTGAAGGGATCGTAAAGTGCCAGCACGTCTACATCGGCCGCGGTGATGCCCGCCATCTCAAAGGCCTTGGGCGCGCAGAACACTTGGGGGGTCGCCGTGAAATCCGGCTGCTGACTCCAGTAGCTACCGGATTTCGATCGCGCTTGCCCCACCCCAGCGGCGATCACGGGCGGCTTGGGAGTATCTCGCGCGCGCTCGGCCGTCGTCATCACGAAGGCACCACCGCCATCCGATATCAAACAGCAATCCTCGACTCGCAGAGGATCCGCCAAGAAGGGCCGCTTCAAATACTGATCGAGGCTGAGGGTCTTCTCCCGCATCACTGCACCCGGATGCCGATTGGCGTGCCGCCGGCAAGAGACGGCGATGCTGCCCAGCTGCGCCGACGTAGTACCGAATTCGTGCATGTGGCGCCGCGCGATAGAGGCGAAGTAAACCGGCTGCGGGAAAAACCCGAAGGGCACCTCCAGGTTCGCTTTGAACTGCTCTTCGGCGTGAAATTTCCCTGGCCCGCCGGTCATGCTCGAACGCTGTGTTGCCCACGCCACCGCGAAAGAGTTCACGATGACTTTCGCCTTGCGGTTGCGAAACGCCTTGGCCGCGGCGTAGGGAGCCGTGCCCGCCCAAACCATTCCACCTCCGCGATCGCTCTCCCAAATATCGTGTTTGGTTCCAAAGTGAGCGTGGAAGGCGGCGGCGTCAAAAAGCGAGCCCGCGCCGCGATTGAACATTATGCCATCTACATCTGCTGGTGTGAGGCCCGCATCGTTGAGGGCCTTTTCGATGGCCTCAGCAGCGATTTCAAGATCGCTTCTACCGGACGCCTTCGTATGTTCGGACTCGCCAACACCGACGATCGCGACCTGCCCGTTGAGGTCCTCAAAATCTGATGCGGTGCCCCAGTCTGCGTCTGCCATGACGCGTATCTAAGCGCTTGTGATGAACAGATACAACCATCACGCCATCAACAAGCAGCGGAAAACCGCGGCCGGCGCTGTCGCCAAACATAGCCGGGCCCAGGTTCGCTCGGCGTCATGGGACCCAGCTGAGCGTTCTAGGAAAGCAGTTATGCCAAGCCCTCAGTCGATCAGCCGCCCGAGCAACCGGGGCAAGTGTTCGCCGGCCGTGCCTTCCAGAAACAATCCACCGGCACAGCTGGCGGCGAATTCCGTGAAGGGATTGGGCTCGGGGTTGATCACAATGATTGGGCAGCCTCGACGCGCGAACATCTCGCCAATTTGAAGCGGCAAGTTGGTCGAGCCGGTGGTGCCGATCACCAAGAGTAGGTCGCTCTCAGATGCGGCCCTCAAACTGCTCTCGAATCGAAATAACGGCTCATCATAGCTCTCGTCAAACCAGAGCACATGAGGTCGAGCCAGGCCCGGACACGCCGGACAGCTCAGGGTATCTCGCTCCACCGCGCTCAGTGCGCGCCCCTTCGCCCAGTCGGCACCGAAGTATTCCGGGATCGGAGTGAGCTCGGGAGAGCCGTCGTCACAGCGCATGTAGTGAATGTTGCCGTGGATTTGAAACGTGCGCTCTTCGCTGCTTCCACCGCGGAGATGAAGCCCATCGACATTTTGCGTCACTAATAGGAATCGATCCTGCAGATGCGCTTCCATGCTGGCAATGGCGCGATGCCCGGCATTCGGAGCAGCGTTCAGGCACACCGCACGCCGGTATAGGTACCAAGCCCACACCTCTTCGGGCATAGCAGCGAAGGCCTGGTGGGTAGCCATCTCCATGGGGTGATAGTCCTGGGAACCAACTTTCCAATAGCCCTCCTGGCCGCGGAAAGTTGGCACCCCGCTCTCAGCAGAAATACCGGCGCCGGTCAGTACCAACAGCTTCCCCTGCCGGCGTCGAAACTCAGCGATGCTATCCACGGTTCACCACCCCACTGACTGGCTGCTCGGCAGAACTCATGTGCAGGGCTGCCCTGAGCCCCTCCGCTCAACTACAAACAAGCCGTCTTGATACGACGGATACCCTTGGCATCGATGTAGGTCGGGTTGTCGCAATCACTAGCGGCTTTGGGTGGCGGCGGAGGCACAGGCTTGACCTCGGCCTTGGGCGGAGGCGTCGCCGCTGTCGCCTTAGGCTTCGGTTTCCAAGTGGACTTTTTCTTTGTCGTCCGCTTCGGGCTAACGGCAGATTTCGGAGTCGCCGGCTTCGCCTTGGCCTTCGGCTCCGCCTTGGGGAGAGAATTGGTGGAAGTGACGACCTTCTTCGCTGCCACTGGCTCCGATTCATCCGCCTTCGGCAGCTCACTGATATCGGTAATCGTCGGAGCCTCAGGCTTTTTCAGCGCAGCGGTGGCTTGGGGCGCGGGTGCCTCGGCGATCGTGGCAGCAGCCGGAGTCACAGCGTCGCTCGGCGAACTTGTGACGAAAAGCAATACGCCCAGTACCGCTGCACCAAAGCCAGCGCCCAGGGCCCCGAGCTTCACAAATCGAGTACTGGGGTTCTGATTCACCCAGCGGTTGAGCGCACCATTACCGCCCGGGGGAGGAGGAGCCACACTGGGGACAGGCCGCTCACCGTAACGGTACATGCCCGCTGCCGGACGCCGGCGAGCATCCGAGGCGGCTCCGGCGCCCCCTTGCACCTCTGTCAGATCGTCGTCACCGCTGTCACCAGCGTCGGACAAACCGCCGTGAATCTGGGTAGCGGCCTCATCGTCGTCGAGACCGCCATGGATCATGGTGGCGGCATCCCCGTCATCGTCCATGGACGGCGGAGGCGCGGGCACCCGAGGCAGTCCCGGCAGGGTCCCCGTACTTCGAGGCGGCCGGCGTAGAGCCGGAGAAGTAGCGGGTGCGCTCTGAAGTGGCGCGGGCACTCCCGGAGCACTGGGCACACTGCCCGGTGGCTTCGGAAAACGTCCGCTCACAGAAGACGTCAAATCACGAGAGTTCAGCGAAATTTCGCTGACGCTGGAGATGCTCTCGATCTCAGCGACCGCGGCTTCGCGATTGGACAGCACATCGCCGGCAACCGCCTCGACCCAATCGCCCACGGCGCGAGCCGGCACTGTCGGCAAGACGTTTTCGATCGCGATGGCGAATTCACGGGCGGTCTGATAGCGAACGTTGGGATCTCGTTCGAGGCCTTTCTTCACCACCGCGTCCAACTCCGGCGGGATCTTCGGATCGAATAAGCTCGGCAAGGATATGGGAGCTGTCAGGATCATCTCCAACACCGCTCGCGCGTCCGAACCTTCGAACAGTCGCCGCCCGGTCAGCGCCTCCCAAAACACGATAGCAGCGGCGAACAAGTCCGTTCGACGGTCTACGCCACTGCCCGCCAGCTGCTCCGGCGACATATAGCTGAGTTTGCCTTTCATCTGGCCATCCCGCGTCACCTGGACACGAGCCGCGGCTTTCGCGACGCCAAAATCGAGCACCCGCGCCACACCATCCACACCCACCAGGATGTTTTGGGGCGAGACATCCCGGTGAACCACCTCGAGAGGAACACCGCGCTCATCTTTGGCTTCGTGCGCGGCATGCAATCCATGCAACGCGCCAGCCATGATGCTGCCCAGCGTGCCGAGCTCTACTGGGATATTCCGTTTTCTGGACTGCCGAACCAGCCGGGAGAAGGACTCCCCGCGGATATAATCCATGACCAGGAAGAGCTCCTCTTCCATAGCCACGACGTCCACCGTTGCCACCACATTGGGATGCTGGATCCTCGCTGCAATCCGCGCTTCATCGAGAAACATCGCAACGAATTCTGGATCTTTGGAGAACTGTGGATGCAGACGCTTGATCGCAACCGTGCGCGAAAACCCAACTGGCCCAATGAGGCGCCCGAAGTGCACGGTCGCCATGCCGCCAGCCGCCAACTTGCCGTAGAGCGCGTAGCGCCCCACGACCCGAGGGGCCTGTGAATCGTCGAATTCTGCGGTCATTGAATCAGCGGAGCAATCTACCCCAGCCATCAGAATACTTGGGAGGAATCCGAAGAAGCAATCAGCCTACAGATCCGTACCGGGCGAATCGATCGGGAAGCGGTACGTCGGCGTTTGATGGGCACGTAAAAAAACCACGACACGCCAATTTAGACCTCCCGAACCGCCGCTCCCTTGGGCCCAATGTTTGCCTGGCCAGATGATCAGGTAAACTACATTTTTCTATTCCTCGCCCCTTTCCTCACATCTCGCGCTACACCAGCATGATCCCCTCCAGTGTGAACGGGATCTCTTACTTAAGGGGGAGCGTGCTCCTCGGGGCGATGGCTTAGGAACGACGGATGTCCGGAAACAACACCAGCGACGACGAACTTTACTGGCTCGTGAGCTTTGCCGAGTCGGACGACCGCGAACTCTCCCGATCGGGTATCGAAGCGGCCCTCGGTCGTGGCGAGATCACCCATCAGACAATCGTTTGGCGGGACGGCATGAACGACTGGCTCCCCATCGCCGATACTCCCGCCCTGAAAGCCCTGGCAGGCGGCGTGCTGCCCCCTGTCGGCTCAAAAGGCGGGGGCGGACTCGCGCTCCCCAGCCCGGACGCTATTCGCTCGAGCCGCCTTCCGGCCGTCGGCTCCCCCGAGCCAGAAGCGCCCCCCAGCTCAATCGCCAAGGTAACGCTCAAACGGGTCTCTATCCCGGCTCCGGGCGCCGTTTCTGACACCGTCGAGCGCCGGAACGACCATCGCGATATCAGCGAGGGCCGGTGGAAAGAAGATCCCGATCTGACCGCCAGCATGAAACAAGCCCCGCTCCCGAAGGTCGCGCCAGTAGCTGACGAAGAAGGCGAGATCACCGCTCCCATCAAACGACCGGCTCCGGCGATGGTCGCTGCCAAGGCCGCCGCCCATTCGGTGATCGCAGAGATCACAGAATCAAAGCCCGGCAACGTGCGTCCCCCGGCGCTGATGACCGACTACGCCAATACCAGCGCTCGTTCTGGGCCCAAGCCACCCCGCTCGGGCAAGACCCCTCGCGTCACCCCGAAGGCCGAAGACTCCGCCCCTCCGTCGTCACCCCTGACCCCCCCGGTAGATCCGACGGATACGATGGACGAGAGCGATGTGCTCGATGCGCTCGACGCGATCGACAGAATTGACGACCCCGCCTCTGTTCGTAATGGTTCACCAGACTCTGTCAGGGCTGTCGCTCTATCCCCAGGCCTGCTGGGAGTGGAGACCCGGAAGAAGCCCGAGGACAAGGCGGCAGACGCGAACAGCGCCGACGAAACTAGCGGGGACAGCGTCGAGCCCCCGACCGAGAGTGCGCGTACGGCCAGCGCGCCCGAGTCCAGCCCAGCGACGTCGGAACAGGAACCCGCCAGCATCGAGCCTTCGACGCTGACGCGACCCAAAACCAGCACACGCCCCGCAGATAGCGAGCCAAATTCCGCACCGATCTCACTGACCTCCGACGCCGAGCCGCTCGACAGCTCCAGCGGCTCGCCGGACTCCGGCCCTAGTTTCGAGCCGCCACCCGTCAGCGCGGGCTCCCCGGCTCTCGGCGCCCTCACCTCGGTGGTGCCGCCCCCCCGCTCTGGCAGTCGTGACGCCGAGATTGCGAACCTCGGTGGCACCGCGGTGAACTTCGATCAGGCTCCGACCATCGACATCAGCGGTCTGGCCAACAAAGCCAAGGACAAAGAGTTTGACGACGCCGAGGAGATCGCTGACGAGCCGCCGCCGAGCATCCGACTGGACGCCCTGCTCGACGCCGGTATCGACGCAGACGAAAACACGAGCAGTCAACGTCCACCAGCCCCTAAAAAATCTTCCGGACCCGGATTGGCGCTTGCCGTCGCCGCCGTCGTATTGCTCGGCGTCGCTTTCGGCATGACCCAAGTCGGCCACGACGCGCCAGCGCCCACGCCGGCACCTGCCATCGCAGCGCCGACGCTGCCGCTCTCTCCTTCCCCCACTCCCGAAGCTCCGACCCCAACCGAGACGGAGCCCGCCGCAGCGGATCCCATGGAAACTGTCAGCCCTCCCACGGAAACGGCTCCACCGGCCATCGCGCCCGCCGAACATATAAAGACGCTTGAGAAGAAGCCGACGTCGGACGCGCCCACTCCTGCGGGGGCTCCGAAACCCGCTCCCGCTACCACAACGACGAGTGTAACCAGTCCCGCCCCCGCTCCGTCCGACCCCAAGCCCAAGCCGAAACCTGCCGCGACTCAGGAGCAGGTCGATATGGCGGGTCCCTTCGACGCCAGCGTGGCGAGGGCCCAGCTCCGGAGCGTGGCAGCGCAAGCCTCGGCCTGTCGACGACCAGGAGATCCCTCGGGCGTCGCCCATGTGTCAGTGACATTTGCCAACTCCGGACGAGTCACCCGTGCCCTACTGAACGGCCCCCCCTTCGCCGGGACGGCGACCGGCGGTTGCATCGCGTCTACGCTTCGTGGAGCGCGAGTTCCGGCGTTCAGCGGCTCTCGCGTGACCGTTCGCAAACGAATCACCATCCACTGAGCCTCATGGGATCGAACACGCATAAGTTGCGGAGCGAACTCGATCAGAGCATCTGGTACGACAACATCAGTCGTACACTGTTGCAGTCCGGCGAGTTTCAGACGTTAATCGACGCCGGAGTCCGCGGCTGTACGAGCAACCCCACAATATTTGAGCGCTCCATACGTAATTCGAGCGGCTACGACGATGCGCTCCGCCGGCTCGTCAGTGAATCCCGGAGTATCGAGGAGATTTACTACGATCTCATCGCAGCCGACGTGCGCGATGCCGCGGATCTGCTGAGGCCTATCTACGACGCATCCGGCGGAGTCGACGGTTATGTCAGTATCGAAGTCTTGCCTGAACATGCCGATGACACGGACTCGATGGTCGGCGAAGGCAAACGCCTCCACCAAGCGATTCACCGCGACAATGTGATGATCAAGATCCCGGCAACCCCCTCGGGCTGCCGGGCCATCCGCCAGTTGATCGGTACCGGGATCTGCGTCAACGCCACCCTCATCTTCGGCATCGATCAATACCTGGCTGTGACCGAAGCCTACATCGCCGGATTGCAAATCGCATCCCAGGGCGGACACGAGCTGCGAGAGATCGCCTCAGTCGCAAGCTTCTTCATCAGCCGACTCGATAGCGAGGTAGATCCACGACTGCGCGCGGGAGAGGCCAAGCTCCGGACTCTGGTGGGTAAGACCGCGATCGCCAATGCCCGTGTCGCCTACCAAAAATCCATCGCGGTATTCGGCGACGAAACATTCCGTAAATTGACCGAGCTGGGAGCGCGCCCTCAACGATTGCTCTGGGCCTCCACTGGCACGAAAAACGCCGATCTCCCCGATACCCTTTACGTGGACGAGCTGGCGCTGCCGGGTACCGTGAATACGCTGCCCCCCGCCACTTGGAGCGCCTTTCAAGATCACGGTCAGGCTCGGACAGACGCGGCAAATCATGCAAGCGAGTCCCAGCGGGTATTGGACCAGGTGGAAACGAGCGGCATCCCCCTAAAGAAAATTTGCGAACAGCTACTGAGCGATGGGATCGTGATATTTTCGGACTCAACGCGCGCCCTGCTTCATACCTTGTCGGCACGAAGGGCTGCGCTGCTTGAACAACTCGAAGAGCGCCAGAAAATTTCCCTTGGACGCCACTCCAGGGAAATTCTCGACGCCCTCAGCGCGCTCGAATCAAATGAGGTAGCCGCTCGGCTGTGGAATCACGACGCCACACTGTTTTCGCCCAGACCCGAAGCGGTACCGGGAATTCATGAGCGCTTCGGATGGCTGCAAGCACCACGGTTGATGGTCGACCAGATCCAGGAACTCAAGCGCTTCGCCAAGTCCTGCTACCGTGACGGACTGCGCCGCGTACTACTTCTCGGCATGGGTGGTTCCAGTCTGGGGCCAGAAGTGTTCGCAGCCGTGTACGGAACCAGCCCGGGTCATCTCGAGCTGCGGGTGCTCGACAGCACCGACCCGGACGCCGTGCAACACGCAGCCGTTTGGGCCGATCCGGCCAGCACACTGTTCATCGTTGCCAGCAAGAGCGGTCGGACGCTGGAGCTCAGTTCCTTCGAGGCATATTTCTGGGAACGGGCTCAGACAGCGCTCGGCGCGGAGGCCGCCTCTCACTTCGTCGCGATCACAGATCCCCACTCTCCGTTGGCCCAACGCGCCGGCGAGCGAAACTACCGGCGCGTCTTCCTCAACTCCCCCGATATCGGCGGTCGCTACTCGGCCTTGTCTTTGTTCGGCTTAGTCCCCGCCGCGTTGATCGGCGTACAGCTAGACGAACTGCTGGAGGATGCAAACCGCATGGGCCTCGCCTGCTGCGAAGCCGTCCCCGCAAGCGAAAATCCTGCACTGCGCCTCGGTGCCTTTCTTGGTGCTCTCGCTCAGCGAGGCGTGGACAAATTAACGCTCATCGCGAGCCCGGAGCTGGCTTCCTTCGGATCTTGGATTGAACAGCTCGTCGCCGAAAGCAGTGGCAAGGATGGCAAGGGCATCGTCGTTGTCGATGGCGAGCCATTGCTCGATGCCGCTAGCTACGGCTCGGACCGATCCTTCGTGCATTTACGCTGGGGCGGCCGAGATGGAGCCGGCGACGACGCTCGAGTCGAGTCACTGATCGCCGCCGGCTACCCCGTCGCCCGCTTCAGTCTGCTGCACGCAGCTGACCTGGGCGGAGAAATGTTTCGCTGGGAAACCGCCACTGCCACCGCATGCCACCTGCTAAACCTAAACCCCTTCGACCAACCCAACGTCGCAGAAGCGAAGGAGGCCACCGCTTCCCTGATCGAAGAATTCGAAGCCGCGGGCAAGCTTCCGCGCTCCGCCTTTGTCTCTCCGGACTCGCCGAAGCTCGTCGCCTTGATGCGGTCCGCAGCCGCCGGCGATTACATCGTGTTGTCGGCCTATTTGGAGCGGACAGCAGATCGGGATAAGTTGTTCAGCGATCTGCGGCTAGCCATTCAAACTCACAGCCAAGCCCCCACAACGCTAGGCTACGGGCCCCGCTTCCTGCACTCCACTGGCCAACTTCACAAGGGGGGGGCCAACACGGGTGTATTCCTCATGCTGACAGCGTCGGCTGATGCGGAGCCGACGCTGATACCGGAGACGGCCTTCGATTTTCAAACGCTGATAGCCGCCCAAGCTCTTGGCGACCAGAAGTCGCTAGAGCGTCGAGGTCGTCGAGTCATTCGCGTGGAGCTGGGCTCTAACCCGGACGACTCCCTCCGCCGAATCCTGGCAACCCTCCGGAACTGACTCTCGACGGTCAATGCGAGAACGGCTATGCCGATACCCGAGAGCCAACTGATGTCACTGTCGCTATACAATCGCCATTTCCTGATCACATCGTTGGTCGCTCTGACGGCCCTTGCTTGTCAAAAAGAACCTTCGGCAGACCCATCCCAGGGGACAAGTGCCGGCACGCTGCCGAGTGCGACCCCGGTCGTCCCCGCCGCGGCGGCCACAGAATCCGACAAAACTAGCGCCGACCCGCCGCGCGCCGACGACAGCCCAGAAATCGCCACCGGTGCAGCCGCGGCGAGTGCGGCTCCTGCCGCTAACGATCGGTCTCCAAAATACAAGGCGACGGCGCCTGCCGCGGGCAAGAACATCCAGGGAACGAAGCGTTCGGGCGACGGCTTCGCAACCTGGCTCGAAGGCACCGGCCCCTTCGTCGTCGGCAAGAACAGCTCTCTGCGCGCCGTGCTCGCGTCGAAAAAGCCCTATAAATGCAACGAAGAGTACCCCTACAAGCTCAAACTCCAGGCTAACCCCCAGCTCGGCCTCACGGAATCAACCATCCGAGGCATGAAAATATCCGGCGCGAATGCGCAGTTGAACATCCCCGTGGTGCCGAAAACTGCGGGCAAGACCACCCTCCGAGGCAAGCTCTACTTCTCCGTCTGCACGGACGATCGCTGTCTGATCGAACGCCAAGACATCAGCCTCGCGCTGAACGTCGAGTAGCCGCGGTCACCAAAACCGAGGGCGCCGCAGCGTCTATTGCCTACGGAAACGGCGTCTACGGAAACGGGGGGCCCTGAACGGCACCGTTGCGGTCTAGGATTTCCGTCGGCAACAGGCTGGCTGCAGAGACATTGGATGCGGATGTGAGAATATCGGGGTTCACCGATATTTCGTTTTCCATCCCGCTGACGGAGCCATGACAACCGCCACAGAGGCCATTGAACATGGACCGGGGGAAGGATTGCCGGGTCATCTCGCCGGGATAGAACTGCAACTCTTCCCTGAGGAAGTGTCGGGTCGGCGCCGAATCTCCGGCGAGCCGCACGTTTGCCGAATAAACTAACGGGACTCCGCCGGGCACCTGCACTCTGCTCGAACCGTCCAAAGACAGAGTCGGCTTGCCGAGCAGACGCCGGCGCACATAGACGCTTCCGAAATCGTCTTGGACCACGAAATTCCCACCGGAGGCGTAGTCTGTCACGCCAGCGGCTGGCGGTAGGCTTTCCCAGATCTCCAGCTGGGGGTTACTCGCGATATCGCGGCCCGTCCGGGTATTCTGGAACATCAAGCTGGTGAGCAGCGGCAAATCGAGGAACGTGATCTCCGCCCGATCTTGCATGGCATCCGCCGTCGATATTCGCGTAACGCCGTTGGGCTCGTCAGGGCGCGATGTGAAGATGCCGTGGTTGGCCCGCGCGTAGACTGCCACCGGCCAAACGATATTGGGGCCACCGGCGACCAAGGAGCGTCGTTCGCCGCTCGTTGGATCGAGGGCGACCAGTCCGAAGGGTGTCGTCACCGTACTAAGATCGGTCTCCGCCGCGGCATAACTCACCAGGATTCGACCGTTCGGCAAGGGGCTGGGGTTCCGGTACGCCCCGTTTGTGCTCTCCAGACGTCCGCTCGCGGCGGGGTCCGGCATAGATATCGAGTGCTGGTAAAAGTCCGGGTTCGGCCAGTCGATCGCGGTCGGATCTTGCGTGTAGTCGGCGGGGTCCGTGCTCTGCTGATCGATGCCCAAGCTGCGATTGACGATCGCAATCGCACCGGCACCGTGTGCCGCTCCCTGCTCGCTAAAAATCGCTGCGAGATTCTTGTCGGACAATTCGACGACGTCCGTCAACTGGCTGTATCCAATGGTGGAACGCTGACCAAAGAGCGGGTGATAGTCACCACCATCCAGATTGATCCGACGGCCCGCCAGCTGATAAAATTTGGGCGCCCGTTTCTCGGTGGTGAAGATCAGCCGGCCATCCGACATGAAGGACGGAAGCAGTTCTTGGTTGAGCAGGAATGTAAGCTGTCGGATCCCACCGCTCTCGCTGATGTAAAGGTTCGCGTTCAGCCGACTCGGATTGGCGGGGCTTCGCTGGGGACCGCTGTAGCTGAATCCGCTAGTGTTCATGACATTGCCACGCGTGGAGGCAAAGACGATCCGTCCGTCGGGCGCGAAGGCGGGATCGAAGTTGTGAATCAGCTCACCATTGGCCGGGATGCTGGCGCCGTTGACATCCACTGGCGCAGCGTTGATCGCGGATTCCGCCGAGCACCCGGTGTCATCGCTAACATAAATTTGCCACGGCGCGCTCGCCGCAGTCCGGGCCGCAAAAGCGATGCGGGTGCCGTCCCAAGACACCTGAGGGCGACGCAAATCTACGGTCGCGAAGTCCAGACCACAGGGTCCGAGCAAGCTGGCCGTATCGGACAGCGTGATCCAACCATCCAGCGGATCGATAGCGGCGGACGCGCGCACCAAATCCGCACCTGCAGAGAAACTCTCGAAATCCTGTGGGGTGTCGGCCGAGGGCAAGGTAGCCCGCGACACGTAGACCACGGCGCTCAGCGGCAGCTCGCCACTCATCAATTCTTGCCGCTCCAACTCGATCCAGGCGGCGATCACACAATAGGGGTCCTGATCATTAACCGGACCCGTTGCCGCGGCCTCCATATCGCAATCCGCCAGAACGCTGCCGGCGAGCAGAGGGCCTCCGCGATGACGGATCCCTCCGCCGAAGCGCGGCGCTAGATTCTTCCGAATCAAGCGGCTGGCGTTGGGATCCGGAGACGACAGGCTGATCTGCTCCAACGATAGATCGTAATTCTTGAGAGCCGCGGGAAGCCCAAAGTGCCCGCCACTGCCACCCCGGAGACGATAGTCGTGGAAGATTGATGGGGAGTGGCAACCCAGCTGCATGCACCCTTTCTTCACGAGCACGGGTTGCACTCGCTCGGCGAAAAACACGAAGCCGGGATCCGTGGGCACATTGCTGGGCCCGCCCTTTTCTGCTGCCCAGCGCTCTATGCTCCGATAGCCAGGGTCATTGGTAGTTTGATATATCGCTCCGCCTTCATGAAAGCTGCCACCGGCAATTTGCGAGAGCGCCCGACGTAAAATTTCGCTGGAGTGAGTTTCCGAAGAAACGTAGTCGCGCACTGCATAATAGTTCCAACGCTCCTGCTCGGCGGTATCTCCGCAAGTCAGATAAAGAGAGTTGGCCACAGCTCCATGACAGTTGCCCGCGACACAACTCGAAGACAGCACTCCGCTCACTTCGGAACGAAATGTCGCAAAGTCCGCCGCGCTAGGATCCACGGAGCTGTCGAAACCCTCCCCCGCGCCCAGCGTCGCCACGCAAGGCGTCGCCGCCAGATCGGCCGCTGCCGGGACGGTGTTGCTCGCAGTGGCTCCCCGGTCGATCCAGCGCTGGATCTGAGTGAAGGACGAACTGGTGATGTCCATCAAGGACCCACCGGCATGCGCGATGTCAGTGTCAATGATGAGCGGTTCCGAGTCATCCCAACTCGTGAGACGAACGGGTTGGGAAGGCACGACCTTGAGGAGCAGCGCCGGCACACCGTAGGGTCCGTAGGTCTCTAGGAGATCGCGTCGTAGACTTACATCTTCGAAACTCTCCACACTGAGATTACCGAAGGCGTTCCCGCGGTCGTCGAAACCAACGTGGCAACCCGACTGAGTGGGGCTCGACGCGCAACTGGACTGAAGGATCGGCTGGATCCTGCGATCGTAAAAGCTAACTGGCTCGGTCGCCTCCTTCTCGGTGCAGCCAAGGGCTGCGAGAAGAAGAAGACCGAAGACTGGAAGAGAGACCGTCGAGTGCCACATCGCCTGGGATTCTATCCCAAAACGGACGGGTTTCTACAGCCCACTGTTGCGCGCCATTTTGGCTGCGTTTCGCACAAACAGATCCGAATCATTCAGTGCCTGCGTAATCGCGTCACTGGCGGCCGGATCACCGATCATCGCCAACGAGGCGACAGCGGCTTTGCGAACATTCGCGTCCGGCTCCGTCCCCTCGGCCGTCAAGGCAATCAGACCATACACAGCGTCGCCGACCCGCATCATGCCGAGAGCTTCAACGGCGCTGCGACGGACGGCAGCGGAGGAGTCGTCCAACCGAAGCACAATTTCTTCTACGCCGGTGAAGCTGTGAACTCGCATCGATGCATCAAGCGCCGCCAAGCGGACCACCTCGGCCGAGTCCGACATGGCAAAGGCCAGTTCGCCATCCGCTCCTTCGGAGTTCATGCGGCGTAGCGCCGTCACGGCAGAAGCTCGAACCAGCTCGGAACTGTCCGTGCGAACAGCAGTAGCGAGGGCGGGAACCCCGGCGTGAGTCAGGAACTCACCCACAGCTTCAGCGGCGTAGGCGCGTTGAAGCTCTGTCGCGCTCTGGTCCCCCAGAGTCTGAATCACCTGGGAGTAAACTTGACCGACCCCAAACACACCAAAGATGCGTCGTCGAAGCCACCAAGCGCTGATTTCTCGAGCTCTCGAGTCTTCGTGATAGAGCAACGTGGCGACATCGGGGATGCAGCTGAGGCATTCCACTCGTTCGCCATGCTCTAGGGCACGCCAAATCTCGGTCGGCGCCACCTGTCCGGTCGCGACGAGTTTGATACGCTCCGGTGAGGTGATGTGCTCCAGGGACTTTGGCGCTAGGTTCTCATAGACCGCTGCGCGGCCCGCGTAGAGGTTTTGGTCAGGCTCCTCAGCCTCGTCTTGGGCCACGGAAGATGCCGTGATCAGCGAGCCGGCGAAGAGCAAGGCTGCCCCTAAGGTCAGAGCAGTCAGGCGAGTTGTTCGTAGTCGTTTCATAACAATCATCTCGAGCTTCCTAGTAAGTGCCCAGCGGATCTGCTGTGTAAGGTTCAAAACCGCTGTTCTGACGGGAGTAGTACTGCGCGCCCATGTCGATGGTTCGGATGAGCATCTGGCGCTCTTGGCGGGTGAGAGCGTACTCCGCGCCCTGATCTTCGGGGTGCGAGGTGCGCACCCCACCGGCGATGTCTGGGTTGCTGAAGGGCTCACCCATCGCGTAGGCGTAACGGTTCGCGTCCAAAGAAGAAGCAATGTTGAGCTTTTCGACAATCGCGCTGCCGCGAGCGTCGCTGGGGATGCCCCACATGGGCGGAACCTTGCCGATCACCTCACTACCCATCTCCATCTCCAGCGCTGCCGGGAAGAAAATCGAAACGTAGGCGGCCGGCCAGGTAGCGACTTCCATGTCGTACTCAACTGTCACCGGCGTGGCCGAGAGGTCGAGACGCGGAATGCGGTAGGTGGTTGCCGGAGCATCGCTGCCGACGTCCGCTGCCATCGAGAGCTCGTAGTACTCTTGAGGCACGTTGCCGTTGGTGGTCGAGTTGTGACAACCCGCGCATTTTTCGGTGAGCAGCGCCTGCATCTCATTGGCTGCCGCCGCCTCCCCGCCGTAGCCGTCGGTGCCTGTCCAGGGGAACTCTAGACGTTGCGCCACCGGAGCCATGAAGTCTTCCACTTGGTTGATAGCCACGGTGAGTTGCTGGTCCGCCAGGGTGTTGGCAGCCGTCCGTTCTTCGTGGCAACCGCCGCAGATGCGGGATTCGCCGGGCATGCCCTGGATCCAGGTCGTCTGGTTTCGGATCGAGAGTTCGAACTCATCCACAGCCTGCAGATGAACTGGAATGAAGGGCGGGATTTCCGCCGCCCACGAGCCGTCCTCCCGGACCGTCGCCTCGCCGATGATGGCAGCGCCTTCAGCCATCGTGAGGCCGAACATGGTCACGCCGGGAGCGCCTTCGCTTGAGAAGCCCTCGATGATTCGGACCTTAACGGCCTGTCGAAGAGCCTCGCCCATGGGCGTGCCGTCGAACTGAGCCCCGGAGACCGTCTCGCCGTGAAGTGAACCCAGCGACGTGTTGGCAATGTCCACGGAACCAATAGTGAGCGGCAAAGTGGGGTCCTGGGAGTTCTGAATCTGCGCGAGAACGGGGGGCTCGGCACGAACGGCCACCGCGTGAGCGTGTAGCTCCCAGGTCTCGCTATGGTTGACGACCCGCTCATTTTCGCGCGTCTCCGGATTGTAAATGTAGATACCGAAGTCCGGTGCGGTGAGCGATAGCTCGTCACGGTCGTTAACCCTACCGTCAGCCCAGGACACAAGAATGCGTCCATCAGGCAGAACGGCAGGCGTCCGGTAACGGCCCACGGGAGAGTCCTCACGTCCGCGGGGAACCGCCGGGGTGAGCACTGTGTAGGCTGTGTTCTCTTCGTCGAAGCGCGACGGATCGTTCATGTTGCGCGCATCGATTTGAATGAGCGCACCGGATTGAATTGTATTTTCGCGGTCAGAACCGACGGCCACGAACACGTTCGGCGTATTCGTCTCGGTGATCTGTCCCAGGGAGTTAGCCGGCTTGCCGTGCTGACCGCTGAGAGCGACCATCTGCGTGCAGTCCGGGTTCATAGCGAAGGCTTTTAGATCGTTAACGTTCTCCAAATGCTCCCACCTGGAGAAACCGACTTGGCCGTTGGCCATGCTAAACAGGTTGACCGTGTTCGACAGGTTCTGAGAGCAGAGCGTTCGCTCCTCCTGGTTCACAGCACCGGTGTCAGCGATGGTCGCGATCTGGCCGACGTTACGGGAGTGGTTGTACTCGTCTGCTCGAGTTCCCATCTCTGTGTAAGCCTGGTTCGTCACGAAGGCGATGCGGCCGCCGGCAACCCAGACCGGGAACAAGTCGTCCTGGGGACCGTAGGTCAACTGGGTGACGTCATGGTCTCCGTCAGCCCCGGGGGCGATGGTCGCCGAATACACATGGTAGTGGTCGCCGCCGTCGAGCTTCATGCCGAACACCACGCTGGTCGCGTCGAAGCTAAGATCGAGCCCGACCACGTCGGCCTGGGAGTAGCGATCGCCCTGCAGGATGTTCAAGGTGGCGTCGGTGCGAATGTTTCGAACCTCGATACGGGCACCCGGCACGTAGCGGAGGTAGTCCATCATCTGACCGTTGCCCCCAGCGACATCGATGGTGACCGTGTCGCCGTCGACCGTCGTGTGCTGGCGGACCACGTAGACGACCTGGTCGAAGTTTTCCCCGGCTTGCTCCGGCTCGGCTTCGCTGGTGCAGTTCACTGTCAGCCCGAGGCTGGTCAGCCCCATGGCGGCGAGCAGAATCGCTTGGCTAGTGAATTTTCGGGGGCGGAGCTTGCCCAGTCGGAGGTTTAGTCTTTGGCTCAATCGCATCGGATTCCTTACTAACTGGGAGCAGACCCAGCTCGGTGCCCGATGAGAATGCATGTCTCGGGCCATCATGCATTACAAGTAATATCCTATACTTAGAAAGCCTACTGCGGGGGGGAGTCCCCCACTTGGGAGTTAGCCCGGGGTCGCTGACCCCCGTTCCCTAAACACGAAGCGGATAGGGCGAAATATCCCGGGACTGACTGTTAGGGTGCCGCCGTGACCACACTGAAATTCGACTCTAAGGGGCTCATCCCTGCCATCTCCCAGGATCAAAGCACCGGGCAAATACGCATGATGGCGTGGATGAATAAGGAGGCCCTGAGCCGGACCTTGGAGACCGGAGTCGCGACATTTTTCAGCCGCTCTCGCAACAAGATCTGGGTCAAGGGCGAGTCGAGCGGCAACACGATGGCCGTCAGCGCGGTCTATGCCGACTGCGACGAAGATACGCTCATCGTCCTAGTAAAACCCGCTGGCCCCTCCTGTCACACCGGCCGGCCCACCTGTTTCTTCCGTCGTCTGGACGAAAATGGCGAATCGGTGGAGACCGAAGCAGACGCGACTTCATTCCTGTATTTTCTCGAGGCGGAAATCGCTCAAAGAGAAAAGAGCACGGCGGACAAGAGCTACACGCGCTACTTGCTCGAAGCCGGCGCACAGAAAATTGGCGAAAAGCTCCGGGAAGAGGCTGACGAACTCTCCGTCGCTATCGCGACCGAGGACAACGGACGAGTCGCCAGCGAGGCAGCGGACGTCCTGTACCACTTGATGGTTGCACTGCGACTGCGAGGAGTGGCGCTGCACGACGTTATCAAAGTACTGGAAAGCCGTTCCGGCGTGGGAGGGCACGTCGAAAAGGCGAATCGTTCGTCCTGACCGAGCCCCCATTGTGCTTTTGGGCACCGGGGCGCCCGCACCACTCGGTGCGGACGACGGTCCAAAGCCAAATAAGCACTTGGTGAATCCATGATGCAAAGCTCCTGGTGCGTTTGACCCGACCCGAGCCCGTCTATATCGTAGTGGCGAGCTTCATATAACGGCGTACAACGCGCTGTAGAAGCCACGGAAGCGCATCCCCCGAGAATGGCAAAAGTACTCGTATTCGAAAGCGATTCCGCACTGGCGGCGGAACTCAAAGGTGATCTTGAAGCTCGCGGTTGTGAGGTCAAGACCGTAGAGGATCCCGCAGAGGGTCTAGCGGCGGCATCGGCTGACAAACCCGATCTGATCCTGCTCACCATCGAGCTGCCCAAGATGAACGGCTTCTCCGTTTGCAATAAACTCAAGCGAGACAAGTCCCTCAAAGGTGTGCCGCTCATTTTGCTGAGCAGTGACTCCACGGAAGAGACCTTCGAACAGCACCGGCGTCTGCGAACGCGCGCCGAAGAGTACATCCTCAAGCCCATCGCATTTGCGGATCTATCCAAGGTGATCGAGAAGTTCGTCGAGCTGACCGGCGGCGACGATGACGAAGAAGAGATTCTCATCGATGACGACATCGAATTCGAGGACGCCGACATCGAAGAAATCGATGAAGAAGTGGAAGTCATCGAAGAAGTGGAAGACGAAGTCGATGACGAGGTCGACCAGTTCACCGAAGACGCGTTCGACGCACTGCTGGATGACGACTCAGCTGAGTCCTCCGCAGCCGACCAGGAAGAAGAGACCTCCGTCGGGGCCGGCGTAGCCGAAGAGATCGAGGCGGCCGTCCTAGACGAGGAAGCCGAAGACGAAATCGAGATGGACGAGGTCGAAGAGCTCAAGGAACTCGAAGCGGAGCCCGAAAGCGAAGCGCCGGCTGCCAGCACAGCCGACGCCGAGGCGATGGCGTCCATGCCCCCGTCGGACGCCCCCCCCCCGCCGAAGGTGCCCAAAGCCCCGAAGGCTCCCAATCTCTCGTCGGCTCCTCCCGCCGGAGGGTCTATGCGACCGGGCGATGCTCGGAAACTAGCCCAACTCGAAGAGCAACTGGCCCACACCAAGGCCTCAATGGAGGATCTTGAGACTCAAGCTAAGGCGGACAGCAAAGCCCTGTCGGCTCGCGAAGCCGAAGTCAAAAAGCTCAATCGAGATCTCGACGAAGCCAAGGCGAATGCCGCAGCCGCAGCCAAGGGTGGCGGCACGCCAAAAGAGTTCCTCGATCTGCGAGAGGCTCTCAACAAGAAGGACAAGGAGCTCCTGGATCAGCGGGATCAGCTGACCCACAAGGACAAGGAGCTCCTGACTCTGCGAGACGGCAGCCTAGCCGCTGATCGCATCAAAGCCGATCTCGACGAGAAACTACTGGAGGTCGAAAAAGATCTTCACGAAATTGAGACCTCTCTCGAAACCTCTCGCGCCGACAAGGAGCAAGCCGTCAAGCGCGGCGATGACTTCAAGCGCAAGGTGGAGAAATTGAACAGCGACGTCGAAGCGAAGGCCGGCGAGCTGGCGGAAGCCAAAGAGAGCGCCGCCCAAGAATCCGCCACGCGAGACGCCAAAGAGGCATCCACTCGTATCGAACATCAAGAGGCGCTCGAAAAGGCAGCCGAAGACAAAGAAACCGCCATCAAGGCTATCAAGGAAGCTGGCGCCGAAGCGAAAGCCAACGCCGTCAAAGAGGCAGAGGAGCTGGCGGAAGCCGACAAGGCCGACGCCCTCAAGACCGCCGGCGAAGAAGCGGAATCCGCCCAGGCGACCGCCGTCGCAGAACGAGAAACGGAACTCAAGAAAGAGACCGACAGCAAGTTGGCTGCTCTTCACCGCGCCAACGAAGACGGCATGGGCAAGCTCAAGGCCGAGCACGAAGCGGCACTGGAAAGCCTCGAAGCGGAAATCAAGGAACGCCACGAAGGGGTTCTCAAAGAGCACGACGATGCCCACGAGGCGACTAAGGCCGATCTGACTCTCACTACGGAGACCTTGGACAAGGTCACGAGCGAGAAGGAAGAGGCTGAAGTCAGCCGTGACGCCAAAATTGCCTCCTTGGAAGGTGAGCTCGCGTCCGCCAAGCAGACCGCGAGCGAGCTGGAAGAGTCGCTCGACTCCGAGAAATCCAAGGTCCGTCACGCGAAGACGAAGTGGACCGACGACCAAGCGTCGCTGGAACGCGCCAAGGATGCCTTAGCAGGTGCCCTCGCACAGATCGAAGAAGCCGAAGCGCGAAGTATCGAAGCCTAATCAGGGGCTGGCCTTCGGCCAGTCCGCTGATCGAGCGGTGGTGCGACGATCGCTGCGCCGCCCACCCTAAGGGGCTCATGATCATACAGAAGTAGTAATTGCTGATCAGGCATGATCTACCGTTGTTCATGAATTCCGGGGAGTGGCTGGCGGGGGATGTGGCGACTGAGTTTGACGGTTCTGAGCTCGGCGATCCGCGGCGAGAGCGTCGGCTGAAAAAGATCGCG
>JABSRN010000008.1 GCA_013214025.1 Polyangiaceae bacterium | reverse complement strand
CCCCCAGCCCCCCCCCCAAGCTGCGATAGCCAGCGATGTTCGCGCTACACAATAGGGCACCGGCGCGTTGCAAGAACACCTGCTTGTCGTGCGGTGTACGAAACTCCACACGTCGCAACTCAAGTCGACTGAGCGCATCCACCAATTCGCACTGAGAGTCCAATCCAGGGGTCCCGCTGAGAACCAACGGCCGATCTCCGTCTCGCTGCCCGGCTAAACGCCGCTGTTGCAGACGCCAAGCCAACACATAAAACACCAAACCCAGACAGGCATCCTCAGGATTCCGGGCTCGTGAATCAATCGCCGACTCAGCGTCTTCTCCCCAGCGCCCACCAAAATTGACGGTCATCAGGTCGGATTTGCTGGCCCGGGAGGCGTGACGGAGCGCCCGATTGAGCGCATCAATGCCCGTACCCGTAAGGCCGCGCGCACGAAAACTAAAGCGAAGAGGCTGCTCTAAATCGAAGGGCTGGCTTTCTCCAAACTCCACGTCCTCGCGGCTCAGGACTGTGCCTTCCACCAAGAGTGAAGACCATCGCGCGGAAAGCAAGACCAAGCGCGCGCTCCGCAGGGCATCCAAATCAATTTGCGCACCTTGCACATCGGCACCATCCAAGGTGACGCCCTCAAGATTGGCTCCCACCAAGTTGGCTTCCGCTAAGTTCGCCCGTCGCAGATCTGCTTGTCGGAAATTCACATCCCGCAAGTCGGCCCCCACCAAATCCGCGTGCCGGAGCCTCGAAAAGCTCAGTTCAGCGCAGCGTGCATCCACCCGACTCAGATCCGCTCCCGTCAGGGTGGTATCGCGTAAATCCGCGCCTCCCAGATCGGCGCCTCCCAGATTGGCGTCCAACAGATTGGCTCCACGCAGCGACGCGCGACGCAAGACGGTCCCTGTAAAATCTACCTCGCGCAAATCCGCGCGACGAAACGTCGCACCGGTAAAGTCTGCATTAGATAATTCGCTCCCAGGCAAACTGGCCGCGCTCAATTGAACCGACCGAAATCGCCGCTGGCCGGCCGCATAGCGGTCGAGCAACTCCTCTACACTTCGAAGCATTGGCCCCCCCCCACAGGGATCTGTGAGCCCTCATTGTGCCGCAGCAGCACAACAGCGCAAGTAAAAATCCGCAACATTAACCTGTGACGGATGTGGGGGGGAGTAGTCCACGGGTCAAGGCGCTCGCTCACGCCCCCCCATGCGGCTGGCGTCAAATCTTTGACTCCAGCCATGCTAGCCGCCAAGGCCGCGACAACACGGCCTATCAGAAGGCTGCTGGGTTGTATCGAACGCTGCCCCAACACAATCGCTGTCCCCCCAACAACGCACCCTGCCGCGTCCGGACTCAATGGCGCCGCCCGCAGCTGTAGGTCGTGCCTACTGCGACTGACGCGAATAGGATGTTCTCCGGCAGATCCACCAGCCCTACAACGTCGCCCCAACACGAAAGCACGTCATCGCCATTCACGGCATAGGGGTGTGCTGCCCCTGCGGCCACGCCACGAATAGAATCGGGGAACGCTTGGCCCCAATAGTCATTCCCCCAACAAAACACCCCGCCAGATCGGTCCGCTCCGCAGCGATCCAAGCCTCCGGAGCTGACTCCAAGCACATCGCGGATAGCTGGCGCCCCAGACACCTGGCCATAGTCCTCGAAGCCCCGACACATCACAGTGGCATCGTCCAATCGAACGCCGCAAGCTAAGCCGCCGCCGCGGCTCACAGACTCGAACGCCACACGCGTTGTAGACACCTGCGCTGACAGACCGAAACTCAACGTCGGCCGGAGGCGATGAGCGATTGTCAGAGTCGTAGCCCCAACAAACCGCCGTCCGACCGTCGAGTAATATTCCACAGCTGTGACTCTCGCCGGAATTCACGGGATAGAAGGCCCCGGCCCGCTCGGGAACAGTCCGCTGCCCGGCCCCGTTCGCCCCCCAGCAGTCGACCGCCCCATTGTCAGCACGCACCTCGCAGTTATGGGAACTGCTCGCATGGGGCGCTGCGTACAGCCGCCCCACCAGCCGCTGTACGCTCGCATTCGAATCCCAAGCCCGGACCGTCCAGTGCAGTCCGAGCACCACAGCCAACGAGCAGCACGCCCGCCACGAGAATCGAACCTGTGCTGAGCTGCACTGTCTTGCTAACGGGATCGCCATCCCACATCCACCCAAACACTCTTCTGCCGTCTCGCCGCAGCTCGGACCGTCCAGACTCCTACTACGGCGTCAACGCCGCCGCACCGGTGTTCCTCGAAACCAACAAGAAACGCCGGATACCCATCGGCACCCGGCGTCGTTTGAGGGAATAGATTCGGCTCAGCCCTTGAGGCGTTCGGCGACCTTGTCCCAGTTGATCAACTTGTCGCAGAAGTCGCCCAACCAGGCGTCTCGCTTGTTGCGATGATCGATGTAGTAAGCGTGCTCCCAAACGTCGGCGGTGAGCAGCGGAGTCGCGCTACCGGTCAACGGGGTGTCGGCGTTAGCAGTGGTCACGATGCTGCCCTTGCCGCCTTCAACAACCAACCAAGCCCAGCCGGAGCCGAACTGGCCCATGCCAGCTTTGACGAAGTCAGCGCGAAAGGTATCCCAACCGCCCATGCCCGCGATGAGATCCGCAACGGGACCCGCCGGAGGAGCGCCGCCACCTGAGGGCTTCATGCCATCCCAGAAGAAGGTGTGGTTGAAGATCTGTGCCGAGTTGTTGAACACACCACCAGAAGAAGACTTCACAATCTCCTCGAGGGATTTTGAAGCTTCTGGCTTGCCGTCAAGGGCCGCCTTGAGCTTGCCCATGTACCCTTTGTGATGTTTCTCGTAGTGAAACTCTAGGGTCTCGGCGCTCATTGCCGGCTCGAGTGCGTCCTTGGCGTATGGCAGTGCCGGTACTTCAAAATCCATGGGGGGCCCTTTCAGAGGAGGTAGATGTGAGGGCGGGAGCTTAGACAAGGGCGCGTGCTCTCGCAACTTGGGGCGCTCGCATTTTCGGCCAGGAGCGAGGCTTTCGGGCGCGCCCCCCGTCCAGCTGGCCAGTCCCCGCAAACCCTCGCGACACCAAGGGCACAATACGCGAAGAAAGGCCTTGTTTCGCCGGGAGCCCAGCCGCCACAGCCCTTGCCGCTACGGCCTAATTGGTTATAGTCCCCGTCCTCAAACACCTAACGGAGAACGTCCGAGTTATGCCCATCGTCACACAAGAAGCCCCGCAATTTACCGCCGACGCGGTAGTCAACGGCGAGATCAAGAGCCTCAGCCTGTCCGACTACAAGGGCAAATGGGTCTACCTCTTCTTCTACCCCCTAGATTTTACTTTCGTCTGCCCGACGGAAATTGTCGCCTTCAGCGAGGCCGCCAGCAAGTTCGAGAAGCTCGGCGCACAAATCCTCGGTTGTAGCATCGACAGCAAGTTCACCCACCTGGCCTGGATCAACACCCCGCGTAAGCAGGGCGGCTTGGGCGGCATCAACTACCCCCTCGTCTCCGATCTCACCAAGCAGATCGCCACTGATTACGACGTGCTGCTCGGCGGCGGCGTCGCTCTCCGAGGCTCCTTCATCATTGATCCGAAGGGCATCGTTCGCCAGGCCACCGTCAATGATCTGCCCGTCGGCCGTAACGTCGACGAGGCGCTTCGTCTCATCGAGGCCTTCCAGTTCACCGACAAGAACGGCGAAGTCTGCCCCGCCAACTGGAACTCCGGTAGCGCAACGATGGAGCCGGATCCCACGGGCTCCAAGAAGTACTTCGAAGCCCACGGCTGATTCGACAGAGTCGGTCAACGCTGTCGACTGATTCGACAGGGTCGGTCGGCAGTGTAGAAAGCCTCCCAAATCAGGAGGCTTTTTGCGTTTGTACCGCCGAGGGTTCTGGACGTGGTAAATACGGACGTGCGCATCGCTCTTCTGTATCCGCCGCCTTGGAAGCTGGACGCCTCGGAGCAGACAGATTTCGGTGAGCACGGCGCTCCCGACGACTACCAATCGGGCGATCTCGACGGAGATTTTTTTCAAACGCCTTACGGATTGTTGTCCCTCGGGGCACAGGCCCGTCGGGCAGGACACCAGGTCAAGCTCTACAATCTCTCCGGCGTCGACTGGCGCGTAGTCGACGAACTCATCTCCAATCTGGAAGCGGATCTGTGGGGTATGTCCTGCTGGACCGCCAATCGGCGCGGCACAGCCTTGGTCGCCGACATCATTCGAACGGCCCACCCCAAAACCCATATCGTCGTCGGGGGACCCCACTCCACTCCCCTAGGGAAAGAGCTGCTTGAGCACCACCCTTCCATCGATACCGCCACCAAGGGCGAAGGCGAAACGAGCTTCATGGAACTCATCGATCGCCTGGAGAACGGGAATCCAACGACAGGTATTGCCGGCACCTGGTACCGACACGATGGGCAGGTCCACGCCGGCGGTAAATCGCCCAACATCAATGACCTCGATGAGCTAGCGCCACCCCATAGCTACTACCGCACACACTTGATGATGACCTCCCGGGGTTGTCCTTGGGCTTGTACTTTTTGTGGTGCTGAAAGCAGCTGGGGACGCGGCTTTCGCTCGCAAACCACCGACTATGTTCTCGACAATATGCAGCAGGCCTTGTCCCAAGTGCCACGCCCCATGCTGCTCATCAAGGACGACACGTTCACCACGAACAATAAACGGGTAATGGCGCTGTGCCAAGGCATACGCGCACGCAAGATGAACTTCCTTTGGAGCTGCGATACCCGAGTCGACGTATTGACCGACGACCTCTGTCGCGAGATGCGCTTGGCGGGTTGCGAACGAATGAGCCTCGGAGTCGAGAGTGGTTCCACGAAAATCCTGGAAGCGGTCAACAAGAAGATCACCAAGGAGAAGATCCTGGAGGCAACTTCTATCGCCAAAAAATACGGCATCAAGGTTCGCTACTTCATGATGCTCGGCAACCGCGGCGAGACACGAGAGACCTTCAATGAGACCCTCCGATTTCTGAAGGAAGCCGCGCCTCACAGCTACGTTTTTTCCTGCCTGTCAATTTACCCCGGCACCCAAGACTACGACATGGCGGTCGAGCAAGGCTGGCTCGATAGCGAACAGTATTTCACCGGCAATTTCCAAGAACTGAAGGTCCCCTTCGATTCAACCGAAGAGGACACCCAGTATTTCTCTGAATGGTTTGCCGCGAACAAGGGCATTCAATACGACTGGCAACCCAGCGTTGAGGAATGCACAGCCACCGTAGCGCTGTTGCCGGGCCACGCGCCGGCGCTCATGGACCTTGCCGGCGCACAATATTCTGCCGGAAACTACGACGCGGCAGAACAGAGCCTGAAGCTAGCCTCGGAGACGGGCTACCCCTTGCCGGGCCTCGTACACAACTATCACGCGTGCATCGCGTATCAGCGCGGACAAGTGGATGTGATGAAAGCGCAGTTCGAAACCGCCGTCAAACTCGATCCCGGACACTATGTCTTGTTGCAAAACATCAATGCCGCCAAGAAGTGGATGCTGAGCGGCCGTCAGCAGCGTGGTGAGCCCCTCGAGCTCAACGCCTCCCATGAATTTCAGCTGTTGGAGCGGACGCTGCAACCGTCTCTTCCGGGACCACTGCCTCTCAACGCGGCTGATTGGAACGATGAACCGATCGACGCGCCCCCCAATGCCGAAGCCAGCGTCATCGACAAGGGCAAACGGCTGAAGGTACTACTCTAGATATGGACCGACTCGAACGAAGTGTCGGAGGCGAACATTGGGGTCTAGATCCTAAAGTGACCTTCCTCAATCACGGCTCATTCGGAGCCTGCCCCAAACCGATCTTGGAGCACCAAAGCCGACTCCGCGCTGAGATCGAGGCGCAGCCGGTCCGGTTCTTCCAACGTTTTGGCGAGGAGATGATGGACGAGACCCGGCACATGATCGGCGCATTGGTGGGCGCCCCCGAGGCTGACATCGCCTGTGTGAGCAGTGCCAGCGCGGCAGTCAGCACGGTACTTCGGTCGCTATCCTTCTCGGGTAGCGATGAGATTCTAGTCAGTGATCACGAATACGGCGCAACCCGAAACGCCGTAGATTTCGCGGCGGATCGCGCCGGAGCCAGCGTCAAGGTCGTGCACCTTCCCTTCCCCCTGAAATCAGCCGACGAAATCACCGAGGCCGTACTCGGGGCAATCACGCAGCGGACCCGGCTCGTGGTGCTTGACCACATCACCAGCATGACCGGATTGATTCTGCCCATCCAGGCTATCCTGGACGAACTGAATCGCCGCGGCATCGACAGCTTAATTGACGGAGCGCACGCGCCGGGCATGATCCCCCTGGACGTCGAAGGGCTCAACCCAACCTACTATGCTGGTAACTTCCACAAGTGGTTGTGCGCTCCCAAAGGGTCTGCGTTTTTGTACGTCCGGCTCGACGCGCAGGCCCAGGTACGCCCTCTGGTGATCAGCCACGGTGCAAGCTCGATTAGAAAGGACCGCTCCAAGTTTCGATTGGAGGCCGATTGGATCGGAACCCTCGATCCTACACCGTGGTTATGCGTCCCCAAATGCATCGAATTCCTGAGTACGATTTTGCCCGGCGGCTTTCGTGGGCTGCAGCGACGTAATCACCGACTGACCCTCGTCGCACGAGATTTATTGTGTGAATCGCTAGAGATCGACGCGCCCTGTCCCGACAGCATGCTGGGAACGCTCGCCTCCGTGCCACTACCGGACGCGGTCACGCTCCCCAGCGCGCCGTTGTTTTTTGATTCCTGGCAGGACCGGCTATTTCACGATCATCAGATAGAGGTGCCCATTCTGAGTTGGCCCCAGCCGCCGTCGAGGCTGCTGCGAATATCCGCCCAGGCGTACAACCGCCGCCCCCAATACGTCAAGCTAAGCAAAGCCCTAGGCGAGTTACTCCGCGAGAGCGAATCGTGACACCGCACGCCGAAGAAGCAGAGGAGCTCAGCCCCGAAGAAATCGAGGCATTACGACTGACGCTGGGATCACTCAAGCTCGAATTGAAGAGCCAGATCGAAGCTAGCGCCGCCGCCGCCCAACCCGTCGAACTCGATCAGCAAGCCGTGGGACGACTGTCCCGTATGGACTCGCTTCAGAGCCAACAAATGGCGAAGGCAACACGGCAACAATTGAGCCTGCGCCTCGCCCAATGCAGCGCGGCACTGCTCTGCGTCGAACGCGGAGTTTATGGTCTGTGCCGTAGCTGTGAGGAGCCCATCGGCATAGCCCGTCTCACAGCAAAGCCTGAAGCGGCATTCTGCCTAGAGTGTCAGAACAGCGCCGACCGACGGTAGGCACCGCTCCCGGGAAACACGGAAAGCCGGCTAGCTGCGGAGGGTCTCGGCCGTCCCTTCGGCTCCAATGCTCACGCGAAAGCTTGGCTCGAAGCGCTCCACCGCATCTCTCACGTGCCCTTCGAGGGCGTCGTCTTCCCGAGACGGATCGTGGTGAAAGGCCATCAGGTGCTGCACGCCGCACAGCTTGGCGAAATCGAGAGATTGACCAAATGTACTGTGCCCCCAGCCGACCCTGTCGATGTACTCGCTCTCCGTGTACTGACAGTCATGGAGCAGCAGATCCGCCCCCTCAGCTAGATCAAAACCCGAGGTCCACTCAGGCTCATCGGGAACCCGTCCCTGTCCTAGAGCTGGTTCATGATCGGGTAAGTAGGCCACGACCGACGAAGCCGATTCGATCCGATAGCCCAGGGTAGATCCCGGGTGCGAAATCAGACTGGCGCTCACTCGAAATTCGCCAATCTCCGTCACGTCGCCTGGTAACTCGTGCAGAGTTAGCTGGCACGGCAAGTCCGGCAGCCGGACAGGAAAAAGTGGAGGCGACAAGTATCGCGTGAGCCGCTGGGACAAGCTCTGGGTCGGGCAAGTCGGACCCCAGATATGAACCGCCATCTCCGGATCGTAAAGTGCGCTGAAGAAGCCGAGACCTTGGATGTGATCCATATGCAGGTGAGTCAGCAAGATATCCACGCGCTTGAGGTTCTTGGGTAGGGATTCGCCCAGGGGTCTCACTCCCGTGCCTGCGTCCAAAACCAGCAAGGTACCTTCATCACCGAGAATCTCTACGCATGAGGTGTTGCCACCATATCGCTGGCGAGCCGGTCCCGGCGTAGCGATGGATCCGCGCGTTCCCCAAGGGAGAACCTTCAAGGCTTCACCCAGAGCATACAAACGGTGCCCAGCTCTCGATCGCCCTGAGCGAGCAACGGGAAAGCCACGGCCTGCATGGCTTGCTGTCGACCATCGGAGACGCGCTGAAGGACAATGTCGCGCGTGTGTGCGTGTTTGTCCCTCATCGCAGAATAGATAGGCCCCGCCTTAGGCGGTATCGCACTCCCGTCAGCATCGAGAACGAGGAAGTGCTCCCGAGCCTCCGCGGTGGAGAGCTTGCCGGTCTCAGCGAAGCGCAGACCCAAGATCTCCTCGGCCGCCTCGTTGTAATACACGATGTCCATTCCCAGATTCACCACCAGCACAGGAACAACGAGATGCCCTGCGAGCTGCCGCATCAGAATGACTTCAATGTCGTGCTGACCCATCCAACTAGAATAATGCTCGGCCTGGTCGCACGTCAAACCTTGGGCGACCGTACCCGGTTTTCTACGGACAGCCGTTTAGCTAGTTCATTAAGCGCTTCGATTGCATCGTACTGACAAAATGCGGCATCCAGGCAGGTCGTTGGAAACCTAGGTGATGATCAACTTCGACAGATCGACAGCCATCTGGCTCTCTCGAAGCTGCCGGTACACGAGCATCTCCACACGAAACATATGGCACCAGCTGTTGCTATGGCTGAGCTTTTTGCCGTACTCGTCCTCGCCGTAAATCGTCGCCCCGCTGTCGGTCCCGAAACTACTGAGTTTCTCGTAAAGCGGCTCCAATTGACCTTCCCACGACCAGCTGGCGTCGATATCGAGCATCTTCGTTAAGTGGTAGGCGCGAAATACCTGTGACACGGTGTCTGTTCGGACACCGCGAATGACCAGGTCCGGCTGTTCCGACCACTGCTGAATGCGGTTTTCGATTAATAAACAGTTCTCGAAGGCCCAGGCGATGCCGCGGCGGATATGTGGCAGCAGTTCACGCCGGTCCCGATTGGAGACGAGCCACAACAACCCCTCCAAGGTGTAGCAATGAGGATGCAGGTGTGTCGCCGCCTGGGAGCCATCCGTCGGAAAACGACCGCTCTCTTGTTGAGTCTCCAGGGCCGCGACAAGCATTCGCTCCGCCATGGCCGCGTACTCCGGTCGCTCGCTTTGTTTGGCGAGGGATTCGAGAAACATCACGCCTTTCATCTCGAAGGACGCAAAATGGGCACTCCAGCGTGGGCCCGACGGCACCGCAGCTTGTTTGTTGAGATCGTACACAGCATGCCGAACTTGGCCGCCATCCGACTCGAACAATTCGAGGCAGGTGTCGCCAACGCGGATGGCCGCGTCGAGATAACGCTGATCGCCTGTAGCGTCGAAGGTACTACACAAACCGTAGCCCACCATCACCGCGTCAAAGAAAAGCGTCAGTCGATGCTCGAATGCGTAGATATCGGATTCAGCGCCCGTCGGATCATCCACGTACTTGCGACCCAAGATCGCGCCGCTTCCCTCTTCTTGAGCCACCCGCAGGATCCAATCGCAAGCCGATCGGGCCCGATCGATCCAGCCCGCGTCCGGTTGATGGGCAGCTAGATGACAACAAAGCGTGGCGTAGTAGCCGGTGATCTCTGGATAGATGAAGCTCGGCTTGGCTGCGGCCTCGTCGATCCAGGCGTACACGCCTCCAATATCGTCGCCGTCGGGGATTTGTATGCCCGAGTTCTGCAACCAATCAAGCTGAACTTGGAGAGGCGCTAATACGTTTTCTGACATTCCGAACACCTTCGAGGGAGCCCCTCCTCCTCAGAGTAACGAGCCGAACATGTACAGCGGTACCCTTTCAGTCGCGCGGGCGAACCCACGTACAGTCCGTACGACACCGTATCGCGGGAAACCAAGGCCGCGGCAGCAATGAATGAATGAGCCCCCAACTGGACATCGCTGAGGACTACCGCGCCAGCGCCGACCACCGCACCATCTCCCATCTTGAAGATGAGTTCACCGGTGTCTCGGGTGCGTTGGCTGTGGGGGTCGCGGTCGTTCGTCAGGGTTGCGTTGGGGCCGACAAAGGCTTCGTGTCCCAACCGCCACGGACGGAACACAGCGGCACCACTTTGCAATACGACGCGATTGCCAATTTTTACGCCTCGATCGACGTAAGCAGCGTGACCAATTCGGCAGTCTTCGCCGATCACCACGTCGGCCCCGATGCACGCATGGGACCAAATTACCGTTCCCTTCCCTATAGCCGCGGAGTCGTGGACCACAGC
Organism: Polyangiaceae bacterium; assembly: GCA_013214025.1. Lineage (GTDB taxonomy): Bacteria > Myxococcota_A > Polyangia > Polyangiales > Polyangiaceae > JABSRN01. The sequence continues at coordinate 168,841 of JABSRN010000008.1, read as the reverse complement.
CGTCGGGTGGATCGTTACTCCATTCGCTTGCGTTCCCACTCGATATTCCTTTTGAGACCTTCGTCAAACTCCACCGTCGGCTCCCAACCAAGGACCTTTTTGGCCCGGCCGGGATTGCACTTGAGATGCAGCACTTCGCCGAGACGGCTGTCGTCGTAGACGATCTTGCTACTGCTCCCGCTGAGCGCAACGATCCGTTCTGCCGTGTGTTTGATCGTGTAACTCGTGCCTGATCCAAAGTTGATCACTTCACCGATTGCCTTAGGATCGGAACCCATCGCCAAGAACCCCCCTACGGTATCTTCGACGTAGGTAAAATCCCGGCGCTGCTGCCCGTCGCCGTAAACGGTCAAATCTTTTCCAGCCAGCGCCAGCTTGATGAACTTCGGGATGACATCGTAAACGTGCCGAGGACCGAAGGTGTTGAAGGGGCGGATGATGGCGATCGGCATGCCGTAGGTAACCGCATAGGAGTAGGCGAGGCGATCCGTCGCGACCTTGGACGCGGCATAGGGAGAGGTGGGGTTCAACCGGTGGTCTTCATCGATCGGATTGTCGTCCTTGGCCGTTCCGTATACTTCCGACGAACTCGTCACCACGACGCGTTCAAGATTCGGCAACCGGCGTGCGGCTTCCAGCACATGCAACGTCCCGTTAGCGTTTACCGCCCACACTTCACCGGGTTGGTCGAATGACTTGGGCACATAAGCTTCCGCTCCTAGATGCATGATTCGATCGGGCTTGAGGTCTTCGAAGGCCTGCACACACTCGGGCGCCGCTAGGTTGCCGGCCACAACGAGCTCCAACTGGTCCTGCACATGCGCCAAATTTTTCAGGCTCAGCACGGAGGTCCCATGTCGAGAAGTGCCACGCGTGAATGCGATAACTTTGGCCTTCAGCTTCAGCAGGCGCTCGCACAAATGCGACCCCATGAAACCATCCGCCCCGGTCACTAAGACCCGTTTCCCTGCCCAAGACTCTTCGCTCATAGCTCAGTATTATTACGCTGGTCGACGCCTCCCGGGCAAGCGTCGCGATAGGGTGGGCAAGCAGCGCACACGGTGCCACTGCCGCGAACCGTTCATCGCTCACCGGTACCCGGTTGGCTCCCGGCCCGTAACTCCCATGCCGTAATTTTCGTCTCAGACGATGGGCCAGACCCAAAAAGACAACACGCTGCACCGGCCAGACAGCCGCGCACTTCACCGGATTTCCGCTTTTTGTTTCAGTTCGGCATCCGCGCGACACTCACGATTTGACACTGTCGCTCAGAAAGTGATGAATCCGCGAAGCTCGCCACCGAAGCGATGAAAGGTGGTCGGCGTATCTCTGCCGGTAATAGCGGCCTCAGCCACGCCTAGTTGAAGCGAAGTACCTGTATCGTCCATCAGCCACTGCTCCCACGTGACACTAATGGAACGGCTGTCCAGCTGGAGACCGGACGGGACGTTGGGCGATGGGTGAGATTCATCCCCCCAGAGAAAGTCAGCTCGAAGCCAAAACTTTAAGCGCTCGCCCCACACGAAGGTCATCAGGTGGGTGTCAGAGCGCCGGCGGGCTATGCTCGCACCTGTGTAGTATCGGTACAGCAACGCGGCCCGAGGCAATGAATACGCCCCGCCCAACACTACATACGGGCGGTTTGCTGGCTCATATTGGCGATATCCCCCACCGAAGGTGACCACCAATCCCCTGGCACTGGGGATCAAGTAGTTCGCCTCTACCTCAGCCATGCCCCGGGGAAAAATCGCGTCGCCCACCGTTCCACCAAGGGTTAGGAACGTATAAAAATTGTCGTTCCAGTAGCGCAACGCTCGACCCACGAAAAAATCTGCCCGAGTGTCGCTGAGCTCATCTGCGTTCGAACTGTCCGGCTGCCAGCCCATGTCGACAATATCGAGATAGCCGGACCAACGTCGCTTTCCGGTGACGTCGAGCACCCAGAAGCGAGAATGAAGGCCAAACCAATCCCCTTGGCCATCGCTAAAGTGACCGTAGAACGGCCCAGTACTCGCCTTGAAGTCGAACACGGGCGGGCCTTCTTTGGCAGCCGGCTCGGCCTCTTCGATGGGGCCCGATGTCGAGTTGCCCTCAAGCGGAATCGGTGGGGGGGCTTCGGCAGCTCGAGTGTTTGCAGGAAAGCAGACAACCATGACCGGCAACAAGCCACGCCAGCTCATCAGCCACCCTCAAGGAACAGCCCAACGTCAGCTCCCGTATGAAAAAATGTATCGAATTGCCTGCCGCCCAGCGCCCGCAACAGCAAGCCGTAGTTTTCCCCGATGCGATGGCGAGTCCCGATGTGTAGGTCGAGGTAAAGAGGTCTACCCGCCTCTCGAAAGTCTGGCTCCGGCCGGTATTCGGGGAGCTGCGCGACGTTGACCTCCGCGAACCAGAGCGTCGCGTCGTGGTCTCCGCGGTAGTACCCGAGTCGAGAATGCCAAGACACCCAAGCGTCGATGGAATCAGAGCTCACCGCCGCGATTCGATGTTCTGACAACACCCGGGAGTCGACGCTAAACCAATAGCCAAGTCCCAGTATCACCGCCATATATTGTCTCGAATCGCTAAACCAATTCGCGTCGACACCCGCCGTGTACTCCACGTGACCAAGCGCACCATGGGCGAGGGCAGCCAGCTCGGTGTTCGGAACAAACGTGGCACCGGCGCTCGCTCCCCCACGGAGCTCAATCGACAGCGTTGGCGCCAGCTGAGCTTGCACGTCAAATCCAAATAGGTCGACAGTGTCTTCGCGCAGTTCGTGCAAATAGAGTGCTGAGGCCTCCACGCCTGACGCCACCTCGGTGGTAACTAATAATTGCAGCCCGCTCAAATCGCGTAGCGGGTCCTCCGCAAACTGGTAGCCGCCTTGAAGCACCACCGTTGTGTCTCCGCGACCTTCGTCCACAGAGCCATTGTAAAATGCGCGCCCCGCGTTCTGGCGGGAAAGCAGCTCGCTATTGCCCAAAAACCGCAGTCCGCCGAAGCGCCCTGCGGCGAAACCTCGACCGGGGAACGCGCGCATGGGACCGTCTTCCGCAGACTTCTCCGCTTCGTCGTCCTCGTCGGGCGCCGCCTCCTCCTCTGACGATTCAGGCTCCTCAGGATCCGCGGGAGTCTCTGCGACGGTGAACTCCAAGCCCGGTGGACTGTCAATTTGCGACGGCTTCAGAAACCGCGGAACGCCCTCTGGTAGCGCCGGACCATCGCTTACAGCCGCAGGAGGAGCGGCAGCGGCAGGGCCAGCAGAATCGACCTCGGGGGGGCCTGGTGGACCGGGCGGACCCGGCGGACCGGGGGGGCCAAGAGCCGGTGGACCCGGTGGACCCGGTGGACCCGGTGGACCCGGTGGACCCGGTGGACCCGGCGCGGCTTGCGCCGAAGCCGAACTAGGCCTGAGCGCACCGATGGCGGTGCAGCTCAAGGCGAAACACAATATCCGGCTGGCCCCGCGCACGTTCACCGCTACGAATAACTCGACAGATCTGCAGTCGCCCACATTCCAACAATCGCGGCCTGCTCCTTCGTCACGGGCTCACCCGCCTCTCGCTTCCAGCCCCAGTACCAGCCGCCGTCCTTCGCTTGCACGTTCTTCAGATACTGAATCGGGATCTTCGTCGCGGCAGATTTCCCCAACCACTGTTGCAGGCTCCGAAGCAAGCCACAGGATACAACGTCGTAGTAAATATCATCGACCGTGACGAAGCCGCTCGAGCCAGATTCTACGTTCAAGTACGCCGGGACCGCGCCATTCTCGGGTTTCAACCAGCTATAAAATTTCCGAGCGCTGTCGATGTCGTCCATTCGGCAAGCACCGAGCGCTGCGCGCAGCACGTTGTCGCTGATAACTTTGCCTGGAGAGTACGGCTTCCAGTTGCTCGCGTTGTATGGCTTCGGTGGGTAGCCCGGATCGTAGTGATCCCAATAGGCTCCGCTCGGGAGCTGTCCCTTCCGATAAAACTCGTAGGCCTTGGCCGCTTGTCGGGTATAGGCGGCTTCACCGGTCAACCCGCCGAGTAGTTCGAGGGATCGAATCCACAGCGCCTCCACTTGACAATGCACGTGGTTAACGAAGTCCCCTTTGGCGGTCACCAGAAACATCGGTGCACCGAGATCTTCCGACCAGACTCCGTACTTGTGACCTTGGCTCATTACCTCCACGAGCCAGCTCCCCGTCCCAATGGCGGCGTTCAGATAGCGAAAGTCTTTCGTGAGCTGGTATAGGCGGCTTAGTGCCTCAACCACGACAAGATTGTCTCCAGCGTAGTAGGCCGTGCCGGCGGTAAATACATCGCCGGACTGCTCCAGTTTGCTCGGGAAAGCACCGTAGCTCCTGGCCAACGGTCCATCCTGTTTCATCTGCTGCCAAGGCAAGAGCGCCTCGGCAAACACTCGTGCTCGGTTTACGTCGCCGCGCTTGATGAACCAGAGTACCGCCTTGGCCGACAACATGGGGTACACCCACGTTCCGAGCTTCCTAGACGGCTCGTAAAAGTTCCAAATCAGCCCCTTCGCCGTTCCCTCGGAAACCACCGCATGGCGATCGAACCATCGGTAAAATCGCTCGCTCATCGGGCCCGGCGTCTTCAAGCTACTGAAATCTACGCTCGCCGAGCTCGCGGCACCGGCCGACGCTGGAGCGATTCCATCGCGAAGCAACCAGCCCCCCGTGCCGACAATAGCTCCACCAGTCGCCACACCGGCCAGGAACGTACGGCGGTCCGGACGGGCCCGGTTTCCCGAAGCGTCAACGGGTTTCAGGTCGGGGGAGGGCTTCGAATACACTGTAGAAAAGCTTACACTCCGGGGTCCGCGGGAACAACCTTCCGCCCCCCGCCGACGGGGACGGAGGTGCCATTCCCACACGAATAGCGCCATTCTCCGCCGAACCCGCTAATCTTGGGTCGTGGACACGTGGATCGACACAGTGAGCTGCGTCGCACTGGTCGTGTTCGCCGCCTACGCCTACGACGTGCTCATCTCGCTGGCTGGGTTGCTGCCGTTCCCTGAGCTTCCCACATCTTCGAAGACCCGAAGCTTCGCCGTCATCATCTGCGCTCACAATGAGGCATCCGTGGTGGAAGGCGTCATCCACAGCCTGCTGGCTGCCGACTACCCGAAAGACAAACTCCGAGTGTTTGTCGTGGCGGACAACTGCACGGATGAAACAGCAAAAATTGCCCGGGGCGCTGGCGCCGAAGTCGTCGAGCGGAACTCAGAGACTGACCGCACAAAAGGCTACGCGCTCCAGTTTGGTATCGAACACGTGAAGAGTGAAGGACCCTTCGATGGTCTCTGCGTGTTCGACGCCGACAACCACGTGTGGCCAAATTACTTTCGTGTGCTCAACGACTACCTGGGAGAAGGGCACGTTGCCATACAGGCCTATCTTGACACGAAGAACCCAAAGGAATCGTGGGTCACTCGCTGCATTGCAATCGCCTACCACGTCACCAACCGTTTTTGGCTGCGGGCCCGCGCGCGCCTGGGCCTGCCTACGACCCTCGGGGGCACGGGCTTTTGTCTCGCTTGGAACATCATCGAGAACTACAGCTGGGATCCGGGCTCCCTCGCTGACGACCTGGATCTAACCGTACGGCTCGCTCTGCACGACATCAACGTGTCCTACTGCCCGCACACGCGTACGGAAGACGAAAAACCCACGACGCTCAAACAGTCCTTCATCCAACGTATGCGCTGGATGCAAGGTCACAACGATGTCGCCTTCCGGCGGATAGCTCAGGTGTTTGTCCACGCCGTCCGCACGCCGTCCTTAGCCTGCGTCGACGTGATGCTGCATTTGCTCCAGCCGTTGAGGTTGTTGCTCGCCTTCAGCTCCATGGTCGCGCTCATCACCCTCTACTGCCTCCTTCCCGACCACCCATCACTGGTGACCGCATTTCAGTTCACTCCGGTGGCCATCGCGGTCTGGGCAGCTCTGTTTATTGTATACCCACTAGTGGTTGCCAGCTTCGAAGGGGTCTTCTGGTTTGCGCTGAGGAACCTGATCCCCTCCATGCTCTTCGCGTTTACGTGGATACCCGCAATGGCTCTAGGACTGCTGCGAATGCGGAAAAGGGTCTGGATCCACACCACCCACGCCTCCGACCGCGATCCCAACGTGAGCTCCGCTCCCCCCCAAGAATAACGTTTCTTGTTGACTTTGCCGCGCTGACACAGCGCGGCAAAGTCATTCAAACAGTAGCTTTCTCAACAGCTATTCAGCGCAGCTTCTACCCAGCGTTGAACGCGCCGCGAGCCCCTTTGCTTCGAAACGAGAACGAAGTCGCCAGCCTTTTTATTCCCAGCCAACAAACAATCTGAGCCAGCACACACCCCCACAATCGCCAACTGATGCTAACCTATAACGATCTTTGCCTCTTCGCTGGAGGCATGACACACTTTCCCTGAAAACGGAGAGCCGTTATCGGCTGCCCTGACGCAGGATCCCCTCCCCCCTGACGCTCCCTATGCCTACCTCAACCTCATCAACGAGCGAACAGCCTAGCTACACCCTGCTCACCTTGGCGGGCACACGACCGGAGCTTCTCAAGCTAGCGCCAGTTATCAAAGCGCTTCAGGCACCCGGGTCCCGGGTCACAACCAAAACGTGTTTCTCAGGTCAGCACGTGGAGCTACTCGAAAGCGTTCTTGGCGGTCTCGGGGTTGTACCCGATCTTGATCTGCGCGTCGGCAGCGTGGAGCGCACCCTCACCAGTAGCCTGGCATGGATCCTTGAGCGCATCGAAGCCGTGGTCAAAGACATGCAACCCGACGGAATCATCGTGCAGGGTGACACCAATACAGCCCTCGCCGGCGCTATGGTCGCCCACCACTGCGAGATCCCCAGCTTCCATGTCGAAGCGGGGCTGCGCACTCCGAATCCTCGTCGCCCCTTCCCCGAAGAAATGAATCGCCGTCTGATCGGGCGCATGGCCGCGCTTCACTTCGTTCCCACCCAGCGAGCCAGGGGGAACCTGCTCGCCGAAGGGATCGAACCGAGCACCATTCTGTTGACGGGCAATACCGCGATCGATGCGCTGCACGCTCATGGACGCCAACACAACGCCGTCGCCGAAGAGATCATCGCCAAACTAGATCCGAATCGGCGCCGACTGCTCATCACGCTGCATCGGCGCGAGAACCTGAACGTTGTCCCCAACGTGATTCTCGCGGTGGAACAAATCCTGGCGGAACACGACGACGTCGAGATCCTCTGGATACTGCACCTCAACGGCATCCGCAAAGCGGTTTGCCGCGCATTTGATTCAACAGACCGAGTTACCTTGGTAGAGCCGCAAGCCTACGGCACCTTTGCCAAGCTCATGAAACGGGCGGATTTTATTCTGACCGACTCGGGCGGCGTCCAAGAAGAAGCTCCCGCTTTCGGCACTCCTGTGCTCGTTCTTCGGGACGAAACGGAGAGGCCCGAGGCGGTGGAGGCCGGGGCATCGCGAATCGTCGGGGGCGACACTGAGAAGATTGTCACCGCATGCCGCGAACTACTCAGTGACGAAGAACTCTACCGCTCTATGAGTCGCCCGACGAGTCCCTTCGGAGACGGGCGGGCGAGCGAACGAATCGCTACCGCTCTCGAGCGCTACTACCTGCCTGACGCCGGTATCCGACGGCCCGAAAGCGTTCGTCCAGACTCCTTTCCTGAGTCGATCTTGCACTCCCTCCCGCCGGATGCGGGCCCCGTCGAACACAACTGAGCAGACCGAAGCCGAACCGTCCCGATTGGCTACGGTGCAGAAGCGGTCGGCGCTCATGGCGATTCGGAACCACTAACCGGGCGCTTGATATCGCCTCCGGGCAGTAACGCGCCCGGGCGAGTCATTCCTAATTCGTCATGATGACTCCGCAAACGCTTGCGAGATCCACCGCCAAATTACCACACAGGAGCTCCGAACTCGCAGGTGCCGGGTAGAGAAATCCGTAACTGCAGACGCTGTCAGCGCCGGTGAGACAGGAGCACTGCCAATCCACCACGTCGTCCGGCGCATGATCTCCGCTCACTTCGCACAGGACGACACGTCGCTCTCCGGGATTGCACTGGGCGAAGTCGATCTCGCAGCCTTGAACGCCATCTTCGATTCCTTCAAACCCAGATGCTGCGAAGCCGCCGTCACAGGTGTGACCGATATCCGGGACACCGGCCTCAGTGTCCCCACAGCCGTCCCAAGGCAACACCATTGATGAGCCAAGCTCCGGTGCGTCGGGATAGTCGCAGGGAAGCGTTGCGGGATACTCGGCGGGTAGCACGTCGGGCATCAGCGCACCCATGTGCTCCCAGGTCAGGCACTGGCTCGGAGCGTACTCTTCGCCCCCTGGGTAGATGCTGCGAATGGGATCGTTTCCCCCGCCACAGAGCCCTTCAGAAGAACAGCACCCGGGTAGAACGAAGTCTCCATAATCCGCCTCCGGGCAGCTCGGATGGAGAATTACGGCTTCCTCGACGCCGTAATCGACCACTGGATTTGGCTGGCCCTCCCACGGCACACACCAAATAACGTCGCCGTAGTCGTTAACAGACCGATACGCCTCCGGAATGCTCGCCCCTAGATCGATGAGGCCATTGTAGATCGCTCCACACCGTCCATCCCAGGTGATGCACGGATCAAAGAAGACTTCCCTCGGCCCGAGATTCGCCTGATAGACCGTCTCGCAGACCGTGGAGTCGACAGTGGCAACAGCTGCCGCGTCCACTCCTCCTGTTGCCACTCCGTTCCGGCAAAATCCTCCGACGCATCTGGTTTGCGCACCAACGCCTGCGCAGTCCGACTCGGCTGCGCAGGGCACATCGCACACTGCCACCTCTCCCGGCTCTACACTGGCAGCGGTGCACACGGCACCGCCGGCCAGGCCATTGCACGTCGCATCACCGATCAGACAACTCTGCGTGCAGATCCCGGCGATGCAGTGGAGTTGCGAGCCGCAGCTTTGTTCGCACACATCCAAGAAGTGAGACTCTCCCCCCGAAGGGGCCTCCTGCACCGTGGCGCCACAAGCTTGTAGCAGCCCCAGCGCAACGCCGACCAGGCAAGTTCCCCAGCCTATACGCTGCATAACCCGCGCAACATTCCGCTTCGTTTCAATGGCCGACATCGCTCAGTTGTCCTCTTGGTTTTCCCTAGGAATGACGCATTGGCCCGCGTAGGACACTACCTGCTCATACTCTTCCGGTCTGCCGCTCGCCGCATTGTGCGTACCGACACGGGCACGCAGCTTCCCCAGTTGCTCTCGCATAAGGCTCAGCTGCGCCTTCACCTCCACTTCCATCGGATGACCCGACCACACGTCGAAAGTGTAGGTACTGCCGCCGATGGCATCGTCCTGCTGCGGACCAAAACTCGCCAATGATAGGCGCTGACAAATCGTCTGTACCATCGCTTGGAAATGGTCAAACACCGCGGCTTCCCAACCCACAGCGGAGCCGAGCGGCAAGATGAACTCACTGGCGTTCAGCCGTCCATCTTCCAGTCGCTGAACCCTGCCGTCGGCGACCAGTCGCTCGATCGCTTCGTTGAGACCGTCAGCCGCTCGTGACAACAAGGCGGCTAGCCCGTCGGTGCTCAAGGGCCCACCGCGATAAATGTGCACCCACACCAGCTCATCAAATCCCTGTTCCGATGTCAGCTGGCTGAGTCGACTGAGTTCGTCATCGGTGGCCGCTCGGTACACCGCTTGCGCACCCGATCCGGAAACGAACAACAAGCCGCTCTCGCTGAGGTCGCGAACAACCGCGATAACGGCAAGTTCGTCATCGTGACTGAAGCGCTCGAGCAAACGTCCACGCGTGACCATCTCCTCGTTGCGCACGAAGTCCAACATGACCTGCCACAGTGTCCGTCCGACATCCGTTTGGCCCTCAGTCAAGCGACGCAGTTTTCGAATATAGGAGCGCAGAGCCATGCCGAACATGTCCGCACTCACCTTCCGACTGACGCCCTGGGATTCGAGTTCGTTCGCCAGCTCCACGAACACCTGGTTTGCGATATGCGCCACCGGCGCCCGGATGCCCCCGGAGGTAGCCATCTGAGCGATGAGAACCGTGACTTGTCGAACGATAGAATCGATGGCGAGCTGGACGTTCATGGAGGTTCCTTGGGAAGAGACACTGCGCCAATTGCATCGAGACGGCTAGATGACCCGTTAGTCACCCACCCGGTGGTCATTCACGCGGGCAGCCCTCTCCTAGCCAAAAGCGGGCATAAACCCGCACCATTTCTGCTCATCTGGCGACATCCGACCGCGCGCTAGCGTTCGTTCCCCCCACCGGCCGGGGTGGAACGGGCGGCATTCCCGACCGCTAGGGTCTCGGGCTGACGCTGTGATATGCCGAAGCCATGCAGTACGACATGCCGCTGTTTCGTCCCCCCAGCGAGGGTAATTCCCTGATCATTCAAGCCACCATCGGCTGTTCGTGGAATCACTGCACCTACTGCGGCATGTACCGCACAAAACAGTACCGGCTCCGCCCTTTGCCGGAAGTGTTGGCGGAGATCGACGCAATACGCGAACAGCTCGGCGACAGCGTGCGACGCATTTTTATCGCCGACGGAGACGCACTCGTCATGCCGATGGATCACTGGCTCCCTATCCTGGAGGCCTGCCGCTCCGCCTTCCCTCGCACGATTCGCATCAGCTCCTACGCCACAGCCCGCAACGTGTTGGCCAAGACGACGGACGAGCTTAAAGCATTGCGAGAGTTGGGGCTCCGGCTTCTGTATATCGGACCCGAGTCCGGCGATCCAGCAACACTCAAGGCAATAGCTAAGGGCGGCAGTTTCGAAGACCACGTGGTCACCGCCAAGCGCTGCCGGGACGCCAACATGGATCAATCGCTGATCTTCTTGTTAGGCGCCGGCGGAGCCGAACGAAGTCATGCCCACGCGGTGAGTTCGGGGAAACTGACAACAGAGATGGACCCCCGCTACGTGTCTCTGCTCACCCTCACCTTCGCTCCAGGCACTCCGCTGATCAAGCTCCACGCTCGAGGCAAATTTGAGCTTCCCGATCAACGCGGATTTCTGGAGGAGATCCGATTGTTTTTGGAGGAGACCAATCCCAGCAACGCCGTATTCCGTTCCAACCACGCTAGCAACTACCTGCCGCTTGCCGGGCGTCTGCCGCGGGACCGAGACCGACTGATCGCCGTCGTGGATCAAGCATTGGCAGGCAAGGTCGCGTTACGCCCCGACTCCCAGCGCGGGTTTTAGACCGCCTAGTCGATAGCTTCCGCCACCTAGGCTGCGGCTTCCGCGTAGCTGTTCAAAAACCAAATGTGATGATCGCAGAAGCGCTTCAATGCCAACTCCAACTTCTGTTCATCCGGCAGAAAGGTCATTCGCACGTGCCACGTGCCCGCCTTCTATCCAAATCCAGATCCGGGCACTGCACAAATTCCGGCCTCATGCAGCAGAGCATATCGGGGGCTTTTCTTAATCGCTCCGCAGTCGCGATCGCCGCCTCCGGCAGATTTCGGTGGCTAATCATCATCAAGGCAGATTGCCTGGAGGACGCGACCGAAGTCGCTCAGGGCTGCCCGCTGCTGGAGCACTGCGAGATCTACGTGCGCCCCCTCGTCGACGTACCGATGTGAGTGACCCCCCTTCGCCTACCGCGTCTCAGTCGGTCTCCGCGAAAGCCGGCTGCCACGAGCTTCCACAGCGCGCACCGCCTCAGCTTTGAATTGGACCGCATACCGGCTCCTCGATTTCTTCGTTCTTTTCTTCTTGGGCTTAGTCAATTTTGGACTCCACGCGGGAGAGTAACCCCCTCCCAGGGTGTCCGCTATGACGGGACCACTTCACATCAAACCGGCAGTCCTTTGGTCCGGCTCAATCTCGCCATCGTCAGTGGCATGTCCGGCGACGTCCCGGAAGCGCTACGAGAACTCGAATGGCTACTGTCCGACCGTAGAATGAGCCCCTATGCGCCGCTATATGCCGCGCTCGCGGAGTTCTCCAAACGAGCGGATCGATACGACGACCCGCTCCAACACTGCCGCACAGCGCTCGAGCTCACCCAATCGGAGCAGCAGGCAGAGCTGTTGCGCGCTCGCCTGAGCCTCCTTGAGAATTGACCGATCGCTGACTCCAATTGGCGACCGCCACATCAATAATTCCGTCAGCTCAAGAAGCGCGCCACTGCTCCTTGCTCTGATCACTATCGAGGGCGAATAGTTTATCCTCTTCAATATGAAAGCTTTCGCCGCTGGCACTGGCCGTGAATCCCTTGCTAACGGCGAAGGCGCAGTAGCCTCCGAGCATGGGGGCGAATAAACCTGGCGTAGCCACGAATGCATAGTGATTCTTCGCGTTGGCGAAGAGCCAGAGCACACCGCCGTACTCTGCCGTGAACCTCGCGTCGCCCCGTTCGGCGCCCCCGAAACGACAGGCCACCGGATCAAATCCCCCCAGAGCGGTCCCCGATGGGGCGTTGACGGCGCCGTAAATCCCCAGCTCATAGGCGCCACACGTTTGGCTTGAGAGAAGCAAACGACCGCGACGAACAACAACAGCGCGACGAACAACCCAAGGGAGATGGCTCTATGGGACGTGGCGGAATCAAGAATGCTCATCGGAATGCCTCCTATAGAATGGCTTTCCTTGATGACAATCCTCGGGCTACGGATCGGACAAGCCCATAAAAGAAACTCAAAGACGGTACGAATGCCGTCCATTCCTGACCCTTAAGGTTCATCGTAAAGCGTTACAATCACTGCGCTTTACCTGCCCACGGGTCCGCACTTTCGGCGAATACGAAGGGGCGACAATCGGCACGCGCATGGGGATAGCTTCGCGCTGCACTGTCCCGCCGGCACTCCGCCTGGGCAGCACAGTAAATGTGTACCCTAATCATCAAATATCATTAGTGATCTTGAATCGCCGACAACCGGCTCCGCCCTCTCAGCTGTTTTTCAACATCCCCGCTAGCTTGAGCACGCTGTTCCAGTTGCGGGATGTTGAGTCGACGCCGAGTGTCTTCTCAATCACAGTGTTCAGCCACTTGGTCTTCCCGGCCCCGTCGGCGAAATGCAGGTACAGCTCGCGTCCCGAAAGCTCACACCGGTCCGCCCCAGAATCGATCCCAAGCAGCACGTTCAGCTTCGACGCGGACGGCGATCCCGAGAGGAACGCCACATGGACGAACTTCGGTTCGTCAGCGGCCTCCTTAGCGAAGGGATTATTGTCGATGACTGCCCCCAGCTGACTAGCCGTCCGCACCACCACCGGTATATCGAAGCCCGACTCCGCCAGTACGGCTCGACGTAGGGCGTCGCGGACTTTGGTAGCACTCTGGCCCGACCGGAAAACCAGGTTACCACTCTGCATATAAGTCGTCACCTCTTCGTAGCCCAACGCTTCGACCCACCCCCGCAGTTCCGCCATTCGAACGGACTTGTGACCGGCGACGTTGATGCCTCGCATTAGGGCAATATATTTAGGCACGGCGAGACTATATCAGACCCGCCAGCTCGTCAGCCACCCGCCGCTGCACGGCCGGTTTCAGTCGGAGCGCCTGGGGGCGCCACGAAGGCGGAGCAACAGCTTGGCCACGCGTTGATGGTCCTTCACACAGGGGTGGCACCCCGTATCGCAGCACTCAGGCCATCGCTCTGGTGGCATGGCCAGTAGCAGTTCTACCTGCGGATAGTCGCTGCGCAACAGGCCCTGTTCGTCGCACACAGCCTCGAGCTGTTGGTCTAGTGCGGACTCGCGCGCCCCAGCACTTTCAACGCTATCGGGCGGGCGACTCACGGCAGATTTCGAGCGGTGGCGATGAGCGCCATCCATCCTGCGAGCAGACTCAATCCGCCGAGTGGCGTTACCGCACCGAGTACGCGAATGCCGCTCAGGGTCATAGCGTACAGGCTACCGCTGAACAGCAGAATGCCACCTGCGAAACAATACCCGGCCACGCTGGCGCTGGTGGCTCCGGTTTTCGAGGCTAGGTGGGCGGCCAGAGCGATCGCCAAAGCATGTATCAGGTGATAGTGAGCCGCCGTTTGCCACCAGGCCAAGCGCTGCTCTACGTCGGCGGTGTCCTTAAAAAGCGTTTTGAGGCCATGAGCCCCAAAGGCACCCAGCGCCACCGCACTGAAGCCAAATACACCACTGAGAGTAAACAAAAGCTTTTCCATATCGCGCCCGTAGCCTAGCGCACCAGACCGCGCCAGCTCAAAGAACTCCGCCGTCGCTCAGTCACCCTTAGTGTCAGGCGTCTTGCCCCAGGTGCCCTGTCGCCCCGCCACCTTGGCGTTGCGCAACGAAAACTTCCACACGCCGTCCACGAAAACGTACTCGTCACGGTAACGTCCCCAATGGTCCAAGCCCAGGTCGGTGAACACAGAAAAGTAACAGCGCCCGCGAGCGTGTTTGGCATCGAGCACTTCGATGGAAAGTAAGCTGGTGTGGTGCTGTAAACTTTTTATTTTGGGCCGCCCACTATCAGGACCGGCCACTGACGAGAAAAATTTCCTCAGCTCCGCTTGACCCGTGATGGTGCGATCCGCAACATGGATGGCAGCGTCGTCGGCGAACAGTTCCAACAAGCTGTCCATGATGCCCGTGTCACCGAAGTGATTGTAGCTCGCGACCAGCTCTCGAATCTCTTCACGGGCGGCTAGTTCCTTGATGTCCATGGGCAGATTTTAGACTGCTTCGTGCGACACAGGAAGGGCCCTGAAGCCGCCGGAGCTGAATGCTTCGAGATTTCGCCCGGTCTCGGTCAGACAGGCGACCGCCACTCCGTGCTTCTGGTGGCCGGCTCCGGAAATTTGCTGGGGCTATCTCGATCTGCCTGCCGGAGTGCGCGACAGCCCGAACACGGGCCTTGCCTGAGGTCCGGCGCTTTCATGAACATCCTCTTCTTCAATATCAAGGGCTCCGGCCACGTAAACCCGACGCTGCCTCTAGCCGAAAAGCTCGTCCAGTCTGGACACCGCGTCGTCTACAACAACTTCGCCCCTTGGGGGCTGATTCTGGCGCGACACCTGGGTTACCCCCCCCACATTTGTTCGATCAGCACCCTGGTACCAGATGTAGCCGCCATCGATTCCGACGCGGTGTCTGAGGCGCCCCCGCTCGACCGTACCAGTCGTGCTGCCGTCGAAACGATCCAAGAGAACGACCAACAACAATATTCAGGTCACCAAGCCATTGAGGCTGGGTTCTTCGCAGAACGAAACCTTGTCTATTCCTCCCGCGCTCTCAACGCTCACGTCTCAGCCAAGGCTAGTCGATATGACTTCGTCGGTCCGATGATTGAGGGTCGCTCCCGGGACGAAAGCTTTCCGCTGGACCGCGACGCCAAGTCCCAGCGCAGGCGGGTGTACGTCTCTTTGGGAACGATCGTCGGAAGCGCCGTCCCGGCTCCAGAGGGAATATTCCAAATATTCATCGACGCCTTCGGGGCCTACGACGCCTACGAGTTAATGCTCTCCATCGGTAGCCGAGAAGACATCACCCGGTTCGCCGATGCACCCGAAAATGTGCTGGTTCGATCCGTCGTGCCCCAGCTGGAATTGCTCCAGCACACGGACTTGTTCATCACCCACAGCCGCGCCAACAGCGTGCACGAAGGGCTCTACTTTGGCGTCCCGCAACTGAGCACCCCGTTCTTTGGCGATCAACCGAGCAACCCACGCCGAGTGGCGGAGCTGGGGGCCGGCGCGAGTCTGAGCCCGGACGACATTTCCTCGGTAGGCCTGCGGGAAGCAGCCGATAAACTGTTACGCGGTTCGTCCCATCGGGATCGGGCAGCCGCGCTCAGCGAAACCCTTCGGTGCCTCGGCAGCGCGTCGGAAGCCGCTCGGGTCATCGAATCACTCTGCCGCGCTTCACTCACGCCTAGACTCGGCCGCCACCCCGCCGCTTTCGCTAATCGTCAGCCCGCCCGCCGAGCCGCTCGACGGGAGCCGTGTCGTGTGGGAGCGTGCCGGCATGCCGAGTCACGGTCCCAACGCCGAGCAGCAACTCCGCGCCCTACGCCAACTTTGGAACCTAGAGCTCGAAGCCGTCCGCGAACGGCATCGCACGGAGACGGAGCAAACGCCCTGGAAGCAGCGGATCGCCGACGGAAAATCGGCAAAAAACCTTCGCCTCGATGACGTCGAGGGCAGGCCCGGCGGGCGCTGCACCCTCTGGTTCAAAGCACAAAAAAAAGCCGCGCTCGAGGCCTTGGCACTGAGACCGGGCGCGCCGGTTTCGCTCTGGGGACAGGACGACTCCGACCGCCGAGTGATGGGGACTCTAGCGAAACGAAGCAGTAATCGGCTCGGTGTAGTCGTCGACGGAAACTACCCGGCCTTCCTCGGCGACGGTCCGGTGCATCTCGACGCCGAAGCGCCGGAAGCCACATTTGAGCGTGGTCACAGCGGGATCACCCAATTCCTCAAAGAAGACCGTCTGAAGGATCTGCGCGCCGTGCTGTACGGCGAGGCCCCCGCCACCGCTGCTGCACCAACCGAAGACATCGAGTTTCGCAACGAGCATCTCAACGACAGCCAGAAGGAGGCGGTACGCTTCGCACTCGCGACCGATCCCATCGCGCTCATCTTCGGCCCCCCCGGCACTGGAAAGACTCACACGTTGGTAGAGGTGATCCGTCAGCTCATACGGCGAGGCGACAGCGTGTTGGTCACCGCTGCGAGCAACACAGCCTTGGACAACCTGGGCGAACGACTCATGGCCGCCGGAGTAAAGCCTGTACGCGTCGGTCGCCCGGAACGCATCTCGGACGCCGTCGAGGCCCGCAGCCTAGAAAAACTCATCGAGGAAACCACCGAACACCAACAGGCAAAGAAGTGGATGAGCGAGGCGAGCGATAAACGCGCCCGTCACGAAAAGCGTAAAGCACGCGGTGGACGCGGCTCGGCCAGCAGAACGCTATTGGACGAAGCAAACGCCCTCACCCGCGATGCTCGACGAATGTTTGGGACTGCTCGAGGAAAGGTACTGCGTCGCTTTCGCGTGATCCTCAGCACGGCCGGCGGCATCGACCCGCGCATGCTCGGAAACCACGCCTTCGACACCGTCGTACTCGACGAAGCCACCCAGGCGCCGGATCCGATGGCCTTGGTCGCCTTTGCCCGGGGAGCCAAACTCATTCTCGCAGGAGATCCTGAGCAATTGCCGCCCACAGTGATCTCGCGGGACAACCATCGCCAAGGACTCGCGAGCACATTTTTCGAACGACTGAGTTCCGAGCCCGGAAACTCGCTCACCCGCATGTTGACGACTCAGTATCGAATGCACACCGCGTTAATGAGCTTCCCCAGCGAGCAACACTACGGAGGCAAACTCGAAGCCGCCGATAGCATCGCCCAACGAGTCCTTAGCGACCTTCCAGGGGTCAGTGACGATCCGGAGCGCCCGCCCCATTGGGTCTTCATCGACACCGCTGGCAAGGGATGGAAGGAGCAGCAACACGCTCGGTCTATGAGTACCTACAACCCCGAACAGGCGGAATTTACGGCGAGCGAGGTTCGACGCATCATCGCCCGAGGTCTCTCACCCCAAGAGATAGCCGCGATCACTCCCTACGCCGCACACGCCAAACAATTGCGGCAGTTGCTCGCCAAGGAGGTATCCGACGGGCTCGAAATCGGCAGCGTCGATGCCTTTCAAGGCCGAGAAAAGGAAGCCATCGTCGTGGACCTCGTTCGAAGCAACGCAGAGCGCGACATCGGCTTCCTGCAAGACGTTCGCAGAACCAACGTCGCACTGACCCGAGCCAAACGATTCCTAGTGGTAATCGGCGACAGCGCAACCCTGGGGGAACACGAATATTACGCGGCTCTACTCCAAGCTGCCGAGGATCAGGACGCCCGACGCAGTGCCTGGGATACCGAGGGCTGACTCATCCCCGCCATTGAGTCCAAATAAGATCTCAGAAATAGCGTGAGGATAGAGGAACCAAAAAGGCGGGTGTTGCGTACTAAGTCAAAACGCTCATGTACCGAAAACTCGCCATGATCCCTTTGCTCTCGTTCGTCGTCAGCACGTCTCTGACGCTCCTAGAGAACAACGGAGCAGACTCCGGCAGTCTCGCCGATCGAGCCGTCGAGGCCGCCCGGCCCCCGCTGACGACCGCCGGGGAACCAAGCTCGGTATCCGAAGACCAGACAAGATAGTCCGCGGCCGAGTCTCCGGCAGCCTTCCCTCCGACAGAGCCCGTTGCCGGCGTGCCGTCACGGTGATTAACTGCGTGCACCATGCTCGCACTGTTCAACTCCCTCGGCATCGCGTCACTTTTGTGCTCGCTGTTCGCGTTTCGATTTGGCACCGGCAAACCGAAGATGCTGGGGCTCTATTTCGTCATCATCCTGACGGTAGAGTGGTTCGCGAAAGACATCGTCCCCGAAGGCGCCTTCGGTGTGGAGCTGGGCATTCTCTGCTTCATTCTGACGGCGATATTCTTCGCGGTCATGCGCCTCACCGACGAGGTGGTCCGCGAACAAGACGATCGCGCGGAATTCCAGCGCCAAGCGGCTCAAGCACGAGCCGCCAACGAAGCCAGCCAACCCGATGGCGCGGCAAGCGACACGCCATCGGGTTCCGCCACAACCGAATAACGCTCTCGAAGTGCCGCCAAGCACATCCGACGCCGGCCGCCCCTATTACTTCTCGGGCTCCGCTGCTTTCTCACCGTCAGCTTTGGCTCCGGCCTCGCCACCTTTGGCTGCGGCTCGCGCCTTCTCGAGCTCAGCCGCATCCACGAAGCTACGCACCTTCTTCACGACTTCAGCGAGCACTTCGGGCTTGTCCGCGAGATCAGGGTTGGCTGCCATCCCGGGATCCTTCCCCACCGAAGCACCGCCGCCGACGATGATCTTCTTCAGGTAATCATCCTCCACGGATGCCTGCCACTCCACCGAAGTGTAATTCCGTGGCTTGACCTTGAGGGCCGCCGCTCCCGGACCGTCGCCGGTGCCGGACTGACCGTGACAGACCGCACAACGCCCGTTAAAAACTTTGACCGCCTCTTCAGCGGGGCTCAAATCCTTTTTAACCACCGGTTTCTTCTCGGCGGCAATAGGGGCCTCCTTCTTTTCGGACTTGGAACATGCCGGAAGTGTGGCAAGCAGGACGAGAACGAAAAGGCGACTCAGGCGACTCAGGCGGGACGGGCGGGACATGGGGCAAATCTCCGAGGAAGGGGCAGGCACAGGACCGATGGGCGGCAGCCTACGCGATTTTTCCGCCTGAGTCCGCAACCTCGGTAGGGCGAACACTGACCGAACGCAGAGCTCTGGCGCCACCCCTCACCGCCGCCAACAGTGCCCGCCCCGCGAACCACCTAGCCGAAATGCAAAGAGGGCGCGGAATGTCCGCGCCCTTCTTGTCGAGATAGCTCGTCGCTGCTCGATGCCTGCTACTTTTGTTCTGCCGGCTTGGCCGCGGGGGCCTTCTCGGCTGCGGGCTTCACTGCCGCCTTCTCGCCTTCGGCTGGCTTGTCTCCTTCAGCCGGCTTCTCTTCGGCGGTAGTGCCGCCCGCCGCTTTGAAGGCTTCCGCAGACACGAAGCTACGAACCTTCTTCACCAGAGCCTTCAGCACCTCGGGCTTGTCTGCCAAGTCGGGGTTCGCCGCCATGCCGGGATCTTTGCCTACGGCCGCGCCACCGCCGACGATGATCTTCGAGATGTCCTCATCACTGACTGACGCCTGCCAGGTCGCGTCCGTGTAATCCCGGGGCTTGACCTTGAGGGGAGCCGCGCCAGCGCCGTCACCCTTGCCGGACGCGCCATGACAGACCGCGCATCGGCCTGAATACAACTTGGCCGCCTCGGCCTCAGGGGTGAGTGCGGGGCCGCCTTTAGGGGTGGCCGCACTCTTGGGCTTGGCCGGATCGAATCCTGGCGGATACGGGCTGTCGAGATCTTTGGTGCAGCCTGCGAGCAGGGAGAGACCAAGGGCCAGAGCGAAAGTTTTGGAAAGCTTCATCGAGTGTTTACTCCTGAGTGGTCGTGCCCTGTGCGGCCGCGGCGGGCCCAACTAGAGCTAAGTCTGTTTTTTCTGTGACCGGGGGCACAGCGAGGGGCTGGGCGGTCAATCGCTTCTTTACCCACCAGGCTAGGCTGCCGAGCATCAGAACCGGCACGAATGTCATAAACGACGTGGTGATAATAAACGCGATGCGGTTCTCTTCGTTTTTTCCGGCGAAACATGCAGGACATGCCCACGCCAGTGCGGGAGTGACGACAACAAGCAAGGCCACAGTGAGCCAGCCGGCGCGCCGATGCCATCGTGATATCGACACGGCCCTCATAGGTACACCCGCATGTACAAGATGGGCCAAATGCCAACGACGAACAGCCAGAAGAGCTGGGCTGTGGCGAGTTGCACGTACTCAAGTTTCTCGGCGATCAGCTGTTTGTAGACGTAGAACATGGCCCCGAGGGCCGCGACAGCGTGAAGCGCGTGGCAGCCGACGATCAAGTAGAAGAACCCGGCGTGGGTACTAGAGGTCAGCGTCAACCCCTGGCTGATCAAGGCGACCCATTCGGCGCCCTGGACCAGCACGAATACCGAACCCGCGGCGATGGCCCCGACGAGCATTTTCTTCGTCTTGACCAGCGGGCCCGCACCGTCTTCGCGCTTGAAGTGTTTGCCGGCGAGATAGAACAGCACTCCACTCAGAAACAGCACAGTAGTGTTCGCGGCGGTCGCCTCGATAGGTAGCCGTACTTGATTCGGCGGGGGCCAGGCGACCAGAGCAGTCGTCTTGACGATAGTGAAGGCGCTGATGAAGCCCGCGAACAGCATCGTCTCCATGAAAATGAAGATCACCATGCCAACGACGCCGTTGGGCCCAACCGGGTTCCGGCGCAGCGGCAAGCGGCCGCTCAGGGAGACTATGTTGGACGCCACCGGTTTCGACCGAGCGTCAGTGATGCTCGGCTCCCTCAGCAGATGCAGGTTCGGCACCGTGATCAGCACCGTGCGGGACCTCATGGTTGAGAGCCTCAGTGGCCCGCTCGACCTCAGCTTGGGCCGCCACGTTAGTCCAGTTGCGGCCCACATGGTTCATGATGTCCGGCGAAGTGCCGGCGTAGAACAGGAACATGAAGGCCACCGCCGTGAGCAGCAAGTACACGACGTAGCGCCTCTCCAGGTTGAGGTGCATGAAGTTCTTGGCGACCAAGTAGGCCTTGACCACCGCGATTCCGAAGGCGGTGAGCAGGGTGACCCACTGAATGCCGATTTCGGGACCGGCCAGGCTGACCCCGAGGAGCATCAGGAGGATGACCCAAATTTTAACGTAGAAGGCCGGTGTGTGGTGGCCATGGTCTGCAGCAGCTTCGCTCATGATTTTACCTCAGGCCCTTACTTCGCAATGTAGAGAAGCGGAAACAGGAAGATCCAAACCAGGTCGACAAAGTGCCAGTACAGCCCGACCAATTCGACCTGCTGAAGCTCTTTGCCTGCCCGGGCCCGGAAGCTCACAATAGCCATCATGATCGCGCCGGCGATCACGTGGAGGCCATGAAGACCAGCCGCGCAGTAGTAGAAGGACCAAAACATATTGGCCGTAACCGTGTAGCCCTGCTCGATCTCGTGGTGCCACTCGAAGCTCTTGACGATGACGAAGGTCGCAGCCCCCGCGATGGTGAACCAGAGGTACTTGAAGGCTTTTTCGCCGTCTTTTTGCTCGGCAGCGTGATGGGCCAAGACCGCTGTCAGACTGGAGGTCAGCAGCACGAAGGTGTTGATGGCGCCCGCGACAGTGTTGGTGTGAGAGGCGTAGCCACCGAACTCCGGGTGACCGAGACGGTGCATGATGTAGGAGCCCAACAGACCGCCGAAGATGACGATTTCTGAGGCGATCAGCCACCAGACGGCGAGCTTTCCGGTGGGGATGCCGGTGGCGCTTCGAGTCGTTGCAATCGGTTTCATAGTGATACCTTAAAGGCGGCTCAGGCCGGCTCGTCCTGGGGCCAGAAGTCGTCTTCGCGATCCGGATGGCTGTACTCGTAGGGGCCGCGATACACGTTCGGCATGGCGCCCGGGAAGTTGCCATGGGGAGGCGGTGAAGCTGCGGTCCACTCCAGAGTGTTGGAGTCCCACGGGTTCTTGGAGGCCTTCTTGCCCTTGAATGCGCTGTAGAAGAAGTTGATCAGGAAGATGACCTGGAAGGCCAGCATCACGTAGAGGGAGTTAGTCGCCAGGATACGGAGATCTTGCAGCGCCGGAACCGCCAGCTCCGGGAAGTTCTCGTAGCTGTAGATGCGGCGATGCTGCCCAGCTGCGCCCAGCATGAACAGCGGGATGAAGATCAGGTTGAAGGGGATCACGGTTCCCCAGAAGTGGATCTTGCCCCACTTGTCACTCATCATCCGACCGAACATCTTCGGGAACCAGAAGGTAATTCCTGCAAATGTGCCGAGAATCGCGATGGGTACGAAGGTGTAGTGGAAGTGAGCGAGCACGAAGTACGTGTCGTGGAAGTAGATGTCCGCGCCGCTCGCTCCGAGGAACAGCCCGGTGACGCCGCCCAGCAGGAACTCCACCACGAAGGAAAGCGCCCAGAGCATGGGAGTGGAGAACGTGATCGAGCCCCCATAGAGAGTCGCTACATAGACGAACATCATCTCGGCGATAGGAATCGAGATGATCACGGTCGTGATCGTGAACACGTTCGCCATGCGGGGGTCGATGCCCGAAATGAACTGGTGATGCGCCCAGACGAAGAAGCTGAGGATGCCGGTTCCGAGAGCGGTATTGATGACCGTCTTGTAGGCGAACATCTTCTTGCGGGAGAAGACCGTGAGGATCTCGGCTGTGATGCCACAGGCCGGCAAGAGCACGACGTACACCTCGGGGTGCCCGAAGAACCAGAACAAGTGCTGCCACAGCATGGGATCCCCACCCCGATCCGGGTCGAAGAAGGCCGTGCCGACGTTCTGGTCGAAGAACAGCATGACGGCGCCGGCGATGAGCGGGCCGACGGAGGCCATGAAGAGGATGCTCGCGATAACGATCATCCAGATCACGATGGGCATGTCGAACATCTTCATGCCGGGGGCACGCGAGTTCATGGCTGTGGTAACGAAATTGATGCCGCCGATAAGGAAGGCAACAAATTCTAGAGCCACCGCGACCAACCAGAGGGTCGAACCGAGGGGCGTCAGGCTATATTCCGCCTTGGCCGACAACGGCGGGTAAGCCGTCCAGGCGCCGCCGAAGCCGCCGCCGGGAACGAAGAAGGAAACCACCAGCACGATCGCGCTAAGTAGGAAGATTTGGTAGCTCAAGCGATTGAGCCGCGGGAACACCATATCGTCGCAGCCCAGCATGAGCGGAATCAGGTAGTTTCCGAAGGCGGCAATCAGCACGGGCATCGCGACCCAGAAGATCATGATCGTGCCGTGGTTGGTGACCAGCGCGTTGTATTCGCCAGCCGATACGGTGCCGTAACCCGGGACAGAAATGCCCGGGTAGGCCAGCTGCGTACGGAACGCGTAGACCATGAAGCCCCCGATGAGGGCCATAATCATACCGGTAAACATGTACTGCATCGCGATCATCTTGTGATCGGTAGACAGGATGTACTTGCTTACGAAGCTTTGCTCGTGATGGTCGTCGTGGCCGTGGTCATCCCCAGTGTGCTCACTGTGGGGCTCGGTTTCAGGCGTCTCGGGTTGTGCCATGAGTGTTCCTCGGTGCCGTTCTCTTAAAATCTAGGGGGCTTGCGGTGCGGGCGCGGTTTGCGGTGCGGGCGCAGAGGCCGCGGGCGTGGCTGCGGCAAGCTTGCCGGGGCCGTGTGCCGAAATCCACGCAGCGTGGGCGGCAGCTGATTCGATGATGACGCGAGCGGGCATCAGACCGTGTCCGATTCCGCACATCTCAGCGCACTGAATTGACCAGTTACCCTCTTTGATGGGCTTGAACCAACCGCTGATTACGCGACCCGGCAATGCGTCCTGCTTGAGGCGGAACACCGGAACACTGAAGCTGTGCATCACGTCTCGAGACTCCAGCTTGTACTGGTAAGTCTGACCGTTCTCGAGATGCAGCTCGTCGACCGTCCAGATATCGTCGTCCGTGTCGATCTTATTGTCCGGTCCCGGGTGAACGAAGGTCCACGCCCACTGCTGCGCGATAATTCGAACAGTGGCGTCCGGCGTCGGCATGTCCTGCTTGATGTCCACCCAAACGCGGATGGCGCCGAAGATGAGCACGATGTCGCAGAGCAGCACAAGGATGTGAGGGACACTCACCCAGCGCATCTGGTGGGCTTCTTCGCCCGTGATGTACTGAGCCTTCTGACCGTCTTTCTTCTTAAACTTGAAAAGGAAGTAGAAGAGGATCCCTTGAACCAGGAAGAACCAAGGCATCACGATGATCGTGACGAGCCAAATGAGATTATCGATGTCGGTGGCGTAACTCGACGCTGCCGTTAGGTAGTGCTCAACCATCGCTGCCGACCTCCACAGGTTGCGCTTCGCCTTCGCCCAAGTCCGGGTGGATGACGAAGAAGAACGTTACGAGAATGTAGAGAAAGGCGCCGATCATTGTGATCAGGAACGCGCCCTCGGCCATCTTATCTGGATCGATTTTGCCAGCCATATCTACCTACTTGAGGGTCTGGATGTGAGCGACGACGTCTTTCATCGCTTGTTCGTCGGCGAGCATTGCTACCCACGGCAACATCTGGGCGCCGGTAGCGTCCGCCGGGTTGCCGCCACGTACGCGGCTCTTGAAGTTTTGTAGCTGCCGCACCAGGTACCAGTCATGGGTCTTGTTGAGCGCGGGTGCTGACTTTTCCTGCTCCCCCTCGCCTGACTTGCCGTGGCAGGTCGAACAGGTAGCGTAGATGCCAGCGCCCTTAGCCGCGTCGCCATCTAGAATCGGCTTCGGCCTGGTAGCGGGCATCGCCGCCACATGGGCTGCAATGTCTGCGATCTGCGCATCGTTTTGCAGACTCATGGCCATCGGGCGCATGCCCATACCCGGCAGATCTTCTGGGTGGGTACCGCGCTCACCAGATCTAAATTTCTTTAGCTGTGCCTCGATGTACCAAGAGCCCAGACCAGCAATGGCCGGCGCGTTGAGCACAGGTCTGCCGGCTCCGGTCTCGCCATGGCAATTAGAGCAGAGCTGATAAAGTTCTTCGCCGCCTGGACTGTGGTCCTCAGCGGGTGCTTGACAAGCCATCGCCAACAGGGAAATTCCACAGGCGACATACTTTGCGAATTGCATCGTCACTCCCAAATCGTCACTCCCAAAATCGGAAGAAGCGTTGGTATACGCGCGGTTAGTACCCAATCCGGCGTAAGGCTGTCAAGCGGCACTCTGGCCCTATTTTCCCGTGCTTGTGTCGGTCGGCTGCCCTGAACCGATGTTTCGACTGCTTGCCGCCGCATGAGCAGGGTCGACGGCTACTTGCGGCGACCGCCCACGGCTCTGTCCTCACGAATCTCAACTCACAAACCGACTACTCGGTCGGCCCGGATTAGTGCGTACAGCCCTACCGACTGATGTCCTCTAATGCACGAGCCTGAGCGGATTACTTACCGCCCAATCGGGCCAGAGCGCAGCCGCAGAATTCCGATCGCGTACATATATAGGTGGAGTCCGGGAGTGGCGACTCCGACTAGCAGCTAGACCGGCAGCTAGCTCTACTCCGAACACCAGCACCGGCGAGGCCTCCTTCGGTCCGTCGGCAGGCGGAGCCACGGCGGTCGAGCAAGTCAGACACGCGTGTATCCCGCCCACCGGAAGGCCTATTAACCGGCCGGCATTACAAGGTCGGGGGGGGGGGCAATATTTCCCAATATTTTATCCTGCGCGCAGCCCGGAGGGCGACTGACTTATGGGAGAACAATAAACGGCGCACTTCGAGGAGCCCATGAAACGACCCCCGGGGAAACACAGACGCACAGTTCGGCCCCAACAATCTTCGGGCTCCACCGTTTGGACGGGGACAAAAACCCAACGGTGCTGGGGGCTCGCAGTCGGGATGGTGCTGTTGGGCTGTGGCGATCGAGGCGAGCAGTTGCGGCCGGGGGTGGTCGCGACCCCTGCGCCGAAACTTTCTACGGGCCGGTCGAAGCGTGACGCCAAGCTCAACTCGGCTCCCATTCATCATTTTTTTTATGGCGTCGTCAGCGACGGCGGCTCTCCGGTCCCGGGAGCACAAGTCAGCTTCTTCCACGGTGCCAAAGCGCATTCACTCACTGTGTTCACGGACGATCAGGGTCGCTACCTGACCCCCACGCTGCCGTACACCAGCGGCTACAGCGTGCGCGTGCGTCGAGTGGGTTGGGAAGACGGCCAGCAGGCCACCGCCGGGCCCGTCGCGGCGGGTAGTCGGTTCGATTTCGAACTGAAGCGCCACCGCTCTGAATATTCCATCGCTGCTCAGCTGCCGGCCAATCAATGGTTCCACCGGGTCTTGCAAAGTCTCGACGAGCCGGAGCGGAGCGAGTTCAAACAACAGTGCACTTATTGCCATCAGCAGGGCACGCTGATCACGCGTCGCGACCGTTCGGCTCAACAGTGGCGTGACGTCATTCATCAGATGGCGCTACGGGGTGCGATCATCAGTCACAAACTCCGCGATCAATTGCCCGCCGCCTACGCCCAAGCCTACGGCACCCAGGCACCTCTGCCGTTGGCGGAACACTACCGCGATCGAAACGGACCCTTGCCGGTCCCTTCTCTCCGCGCGCGACGGGCGGTGATCGAAGAATGGGAACTCGGAGAAAAAGAATCGAGCCAGCATGACCTCATGTTTTATGCCCCCGGCAACAACGTGTGGAGCGTGGACGGCCCCTTGGACAGCCTGCACCGACTCGATTTTTCCAAAACCCCTGACGGAGACCGCACCACCTTCCGGATCCCCCATGGCGATTTAGAGCCTGGAGGCGTGTACCGAAAGATGAAAGTCGTGCCGGGGCAAGCCAACACCTATCTGTCCCCTCACTCCCTGCAAACGGCTCCCGATGGACGGATCTGGCTCACCCTCGCCTCAGGCAACCAGCTCGGTGGTTTCGATCCGAAGACGGGACGTTGGGACATGGTAACGGTGGAGGACGGCATCAATCCCCATACGCTGCGCTTCGATGCCAAGGGCAGGATTTGGTACACGCTAACGGCGACCAATCAGGTCGGCATGTACGATCCGCTATCCGGTGCCCAACGATTTGTGCGATTGCCATCGCCGGACTGGAGCACGGAAGCGGTGCTGCGAATGATGCCCGTCTTGGTGGATCACGCGGACTGGTTTGATCTGGCGAAGCGTGGAGCCCGAGCCGACGGAGTGAAGGTACCGATGGCTTACGGCATCGATATCTCGCCCGTCGATGGCAGCGTTTGGTACAGCCAACTCAATTTCTCGCACATCGGACGAATCGATCCGGAATCCTTGGAGGTCACAAGCATCAAGACCCCCTTCGCCACACCGCGTCGTTTACGTTTTGATTCCCAGGGTGGTCTGTGGGTGCCCAGCTACGTCGAAGGAGCCCTCTACCGCTACGACGTGAAAGCCAACAGCTTCCGACGCTGGCAGATCCCCATTGAGCCCGAGGGCTCGGCAACCCCCTATGCCGTCGCGATTGAGCCAGGCACCGACCACGTGTGGCTCAACGGCACCCAGAGCGATAGCCTGATTCGCTTCGTGCCAGAGACCGAAAGCTTCACGGTTTATCCCATGCCGACGCTCGTCACGTACACGCGCGAGATCGATTTCGATCGGGACGGTAGGGTGTGGACCAGCCATTCGAGCTTCCCCGCTTGGCACTCAGAGAGCCCGATCCCCAAGCTGTCTCGCATTGACCCAGACGGCGCCCCGGACGTCGATTCTTCAGGCGTATTCCAACGGGACGCAGACACTGGCGCCCCGTCGATTCCCCCCGGGCCTCGTTAATCGCTGAGCCTCGTTAATCCGGGCGAGTATTATCGAACCTGACCGAGCTCGTAGATACGCCGCAACAGTGGAGGTGTGGGTAAACGCCGTTCGGCCATCGTGGAACCAGCGCGGTCGCAGCAAGTAGTCGCCTGGCGAATCAGCGTGTGGGTATCTACGTGGTCCATCAGCTGGGCTCCCACCATCTGGAGCGTGAGAGCATGCACACAGAGCCCATAGTCCGCCGTCAATGCGAGCGCTACTCGATCCGCATTGAGCTGGTCCAATCGAGCCAAGGAGGGCAACAGAGTCCTCGCCACCCCCCGAAGATAGGTGGCTTGCCCTAGGGCGTGGCGAGCCAATTCAGTGGCGATAAAAAACTGAATGCATGCGGGCAGAGAGCTGCTCAAGGCCACCGAAACATCTTCATCGAAGAGCACGATCGCGCCACGGGGAACGCCATCGCCGTCTTTCAAACGAGATCCGCGAACGATGTAAACGGGCGGGATGGGTCGAAGGTCTAGACGCTTGGCGTAGGCTTCGATGCATTGATGAAACTCGCCAAATTGATGATCGGACACTTCGAGAGCACCAGTGCGGATGATCGCCAGACGCCGCTTGGCCGCCAATCGCAGCATGATAGGAAACGCGACCAACCCGGTTCCCACGCTCAATACACAAGCGCCGACCAGTACCAGAACAGCCGCGGCGACACCCACGACGATGCGGACGGCCGTACCGGGCGCCTCATGCTCATCCACCAATAGGGTGTGCCCCCGACTCTCCAACATGGGCATCGCAAAGCCCTGCCCTCGCCCAAAACCGGGCGAATCGGGAATGGTGCCCGTGACTTTTTCCTTCGTCTCCGGCCTGTCGGAGGAAGACTCTTCGACTGACGACTCGCTCTCGTCGTCTCTCTCGGCGGGCGAGACCTCGTTAAGTTCTGAGATCTCGGTGCGCGCCATACTGTCGGGAGACGACCGGATAGTGAACTTCGCCGACTTGTCTTGGGCAGAGATGAAGGTCGGACCCGAAGAGTCGTCGGGCACCTTGGGGACGGCCACCAAATTGGGGTTCCGGATGGGAATCGCTCCCGGCGGCGCCTCCGCTGCCATGGCGAAGGCCTGGGGCTCAGGATCTGTGTCAGCCCCGGCAGAGAGTCGAGTTCGTTCGGTGGATTCGTAAGGGGCGGTACTGCCGTCGGCCAACGAAAATGGATCGGCAGGCTTCGGCACGGCCGCTACGGTAGGCGTGCCACGCTCGCTCTGAGGAGGGCCGCGAACCACCGCCGCGCGCAGCCCCACAGACTCGGGATCGAGTTGAATCGCTGGCGTCGAAACCTGCGGGGCTGCCGACGGCTCTTCGGCGCGGGTGGCCCCTCTTGGCGCTGGGGGGGCCGGCGGCTTGGGGATGGCAGCGGTGTTCACTTGCTGGGTGACCGATACGCCCCCCGCCATGCCTGCGCTCATGGTAGGCGCCCCACCCAACACCCTGCCTGGTGCGGGTGCCTGCTGAGGCGGCGGCACGTTAAGCGTCGAGTCCGGGTCGATGGTGAGACCATCGATGGCCAGCCAGTCCTGACTCCCATCGGCTAGCTGACAGAGGGCTTGCTTCTCCTGAATCAGAACGACTTGGGCCTCACCGATTTTACCTTTGGCATTGGTAAACCAGACGCGATGCCCGACGGACAAGGAGACGTCGGCAGACATCAACCGGACTCCGAGGGATTGAATCGATTACTCACGCTGACTTCGCAATTTGCCACGCTCCGGGCCAGGAGGGGAATGAAATACGCGATCGCCCCACTTCAGGAAGTGCGATGGGGATTTTGGGGGCTGCGGCGGCTAGCTGGGGCTTAGCCGGTGGGCTTAGCCGGTGGGCTTAGCCGGTGGGCTTAGCCGGTGGGCTTAGCGGGACTGCAATCAGACAGGGTCAACGCCGAGCTCCGTGCTCTCACTCACGAGCTGGTTGAGCTCGCTGAGGCCGGTGGTGGAGAAGGTGTGGTCGACCCCCGGGATAGCCAACACCGATCCACGCTGCAGTCTGCCAAATATGCCGCGGAGCTCAGGAACCGGAGCGTAGGGATCCGAACCGCCGACGATCACGACTATCCGGCATGTGAGGGATTCGAGCTTGAGTCCCTGGAGCATCTGGACGGGTGGCGCCACCAGCACCAGCTGCTCGATTGTCGTGTCCTCGAGAGCCAGCATGAGGGCGGTCACCGCGCCGAATGAATAGCCCCCGACGATCAGCGCACCATCGGAGGACTCGCGCCCATAGCGGAGCGCCGCGCGGAAGTCTTCTACGGCACACTCAAGATCCGCCGTCTTCGTGCCCTGACTGGCGCCCACGCCCCGCCAGTTGAAACGCAGCGAGGACAGGCCCCGGCGATAAAAGCCAAAGGCCATCTCGTTAACGACTGGGTTGTTGAGACTGCCGCCGTAAACCGGATGGGGCGGCGCGACGACGGCACTACCCCCGCTACCGTTTTGCCAGGCGCCCTCAAGGGAAATTCGTTGCCCCTCGACAGGGATGGCAATGCCGAGCTCGCGCCACTTCATCGAGAGCAGTATGCCATGCGACCCGGCACGCCGTGGCGCTCAGATCGCACTCGACTGGGCTCGCTGTGGGCTAGCAGCGCTGTCGGTTCTGAACCGACGCGAGGCCCGCCGTTCGCGCGGGTCTATTTCTCAAGTTCGGGGATGAGGATCGGGGCCCACTCGCGAACCAACTCGCATTGACCCAGATCGTCCAAGCCATCCAACACCGCGAGCTCGGAATCGCCCAAGCGGTGGAAGGCCTGCTGATGATCGTCAACGTTCGCGGTAGCGAAGTTCTCGGTCGGCGGTATGGTCATGTCGCGCGGCGTCGTCGCAATGATCTGCTGCTCAAAGTCCCAATCAAGCGGAACGGCGAAGTGCGGCGAGTCCGCGTCGGTCGAGCCAGTAGCCTCGGTCCAGCCGCGCTGCGCCACATGCATCGTGATGCTGGCAACCCCAACCACGACCAAGGTAACGCCCGGCTCGCCATCTTCGTCCCAGTCTTCCCAACCCGGCTCGTCCCCACACGCCGCCGGTTGTTCAACGGTGGGCAACAAGGCATTGGCCATATCGTTGAAGAATCCCGGGCTCGCGCCGCGCACGTAGGTGGAACGGTCCAAGGAGAAATCGCAGCTACCCGCGCCGTCCGAGCGGAACGTTCCGCCGCGGCACGTGTCGCTCATGTGGGTGGTGTTGCCGTTCCAAAACGCAGGCTCCGAGACCGTCACGTGAGTTGGCAGCGAGCTTCCTTGGTCCACATTGCGGTAACCGCAACGCAAACCACGGGTCACGAGAAAATCCTCCCCGTGCTGCTCCACCTCCCACAGAAAGTACATGTGCTCGCTCTGAAGAATGGCGCCGCCAAGAGCAATAGACTGCGTTCGCTGAGTCGAGATCCAGACACCGTTCATGTCGCAGTCGGCTGAACTCGGCTCCCCCGCGCCCTGGGCCTCGCAGGTAGGCAGCACGCCGCAGAGCCCCGCTTTGGAATCCCCCGAGTCCGTATCTTGTCCACCGCCCGAACCGATACCCGAGTCGATGTCGGAACCCTCGCCGGGAATGGGATCTGCAAAGCCGTTCGTACCAGGCTCATCCTTGGTCTCGCCACAGGCGGCGACGAGTAGCAGCGCCGAAACGGCACTGAAGCAAAAAGTCCGCGCAATCGTAAGTCGACGTCGGGGCACGCAAGCCATGAAAAACTCCTGATCCAGCAGAGGGGGTGGTGTAGGGGCTGGGCCTACCCGATACAGCTGCTTGTACATTCCGTCAATAGATGTGGATGTGTCAGAAAAGTCGGCTGAATACGGAATCCGTGGCAGCCGTGTTACTTCTCCCATCATGGGCAAACACCAACGCGAGGAAACCCGCACTCGAATCCTAGACGGCGCATTGGAGGCTATTGGCCGGGGGGGAATTCGTCGCCTCGACATGGTGGAAATCAGTCGCCGCGCCGGGGTCTCCCGCGACACCCTATACCGCTACTTTCCCAATCGAGCAGCAGTTCTGCAGGCGATGGGACTCCGGGAAGGCATGCGCGCCTATCAGATGGCACAAGCTGCCATCGACGACCGCGAGGACGGTTACGCCTTCGAGACAATCCTGCGCCACTGCAACAGCTACATTCGTAATCACAATGTGCTGACTCAACTGCTCGCAGAAGAGCCCGGGTTTGTGCTCAGCGCCGTCCAGGGAATGTACGGCTACATCACCCAGACCATGGCGCCAGCGCTGCACGATGAGGTGGCGCGCTTGCCGATCGTGAAAGAAGGGCTCGTGTCGAGCCAGGACGTGATGGATTGGCAAATCCGGATCCTAATTTCGGCGTTTCTCTTTCCCGATCCCGATCCCGACCGCATGCCCAATCAGTTCGCCAAAATCCTCGCGCGGAGTCTAGCAGAGGAGGAGGCGTCTACGAGCAGCCCACCCGCGAAAAAGAAGACGGCACGGACCGCTCCCAAAAAAACCCCGACAGCCAAGAAAGCCAGCGCTGGAAAAAAGACATCGCGGGCGGCCGCGAACAGCGACGCAAAAAAGAGCGACAAGAAGACGGCACGGGCGCGCAAACCGAGGGCCGCGGCCAAAAAGGCCAAGCGCTCGAAGAGCGCGGCTGCCTCCGCTGACGCCTCGAAATCGTCAGATCGCCCGTCCCGCGCCAAAAAGAAGTCAGCAGCCAAAAAGCCGGCAAAATCGGCCTAGCGCTCGTCGGCGCCCTTCGGATCCGCGCAGGCCGTCCCCTGTAGACAGACCCCATCGCCGGAAGCCGTGACCCGGGCGATCCGGCGCGAGAAACGATCCGCTCCCCGGCGTCGTATGCTGTTTAGCCTATGCACTTATCCACTCCCCCCTTGCTTCTTCTCGCCAGCCTGGCTCTCGGGTGTAGCGAATCGAACTCGAGCGCTGCTCCTGCTTCTAACAACATCGAGACCGGAACAGACTCCGGTGCAAGCGTTCTCGACCCCTGCGCCAAGGATATCAACCCGCCCGCCGATGGCGCTGTATGTGTCGCTACCGTCAGCGGTCGCTTTGTCGATCTCAACGGCACGCCGGCCCACGACGGTTTCGGCGTCTCAGTATGCGGCTTCGTCTGCATCAACGGCGAGACCGACGCCGACGGCTACTTCAGCGTCGACATTGGCCGCTACCTAGTCCTGTCAGAATTTTCGACCCTCCCCCATGGGCGCCCTTTGCTCGCCGGCTATTACTTCCCCTTGCCCGACACAGCTGACAGCAGCGACATCGACGTGGGGCAACTCGCCTACGTTCCACTGCCTGAATCCGGCGCGGCGCTCGACTTGCTGGGCACCACCGAGCAGCAACTGGAGTCAGAGGGCGTTCGCCTCGTGCTCGCCGCGGGAACCCAGACAAAGCTGGCCTTCGAAGATCTCTTGGAGGGCGAACTCGGCGCGCAGTTTCGCGCAGTAGAAGTCAGCCCGACACAATTCGAAGCCGTGCGTGTCAGTGAGTACAACTTCAGTTCCCTGCATGCGGTGGGCCCGTTCGAAGCGTCCTTCACGAACGAAAGCGATACGCCCATCACCATCGCGCCCATCCTGCCCAACAGCAGCGGGCTGCCTGCTGGTAGCGCCGTAGAGATTCTGGCCCAGGGCAGCTATCTGTACCCTGAATGGCTCAAACCGGCGCGCTTCGAAGTCGTGTCCCTCGGTCAAGTGAGCGACGACGGGGCGAGCATCTCTTTCGATACCGGAGGCGGAGTCGAGCACCTCACTTGGCTCGGCGTGCGTCCGGTCACCCCATGATGTCGCGCTGGTTTTCCTCCCGCGACTTCTCCCCGCTTCGGCGGTCCTCATGGCTCAGCGGATCTCTCAGTTTTTTGTTGTTGCTTGGTGCCGTCGTCAGCACGGCCTGTAGCGATTCCGACACTGACAGCACCCCCGCAGCCACTCCCGACAGTGGGGCAGCCTCACCCGACAGCGCAGCCGTGTCCGACATGGCTCCCGAGTTGGTCGGTGGAGTGGCGTGGCTGAATACACCGGAGCCGCTGCGTTTGTCAGATCAACTCGCCGGTCACGTCGTGTTGCTGGATTTTTGGACCTTCGGCTGCGTGAACTGCCTGCACATGATTCCCGTACTCCGCGACGTCGAAGAACAGTTCACGGACACAGCCTTCGTGACCATCGGGGTGCATAGCGCGAAATTTGAGAGCGAAGGCGACGCCCAAAACATCCAATTTGCCATGCAACATTATGGCGTCCAACACCCCGTCATCGTCGATAGCGAGCTGGTGGTGTGGAACAACTACGGCGTCTGGGGCTGGCCCACCCTGATTCTACTCGACTCCACGGGTCAGGAGCGAGATCGCTGGAGCGGCGAGACGCCTGCGTCCACGGTCGCAACTGCCATTCAAGCGCTGCTCGACGAAGGCGCAGCCGACGGGACGCTCACGGGCAGTCCTTTGAATTACCTGGTGGATCCCAATGAAGCGTCGACCACACCGCTGCTGTTTCCGACCAAGATTCTGGCGATGGCGGACGGACGACTGGCCATCGCTGACTCGGCGCACCACCGCATTGTCATCGTCAATGACGACGGCACGACGAGCGATATCATCGGCAGCGGCATCGAAGGACTTTCGAACGGACCCGTCGCCAGCGCCCAGCTCGCCCGCCCCCAGGGAATGACCGTCCACAACGGCGCACTGCTCATCGCTGACACCGAAAACCATGTCATCCGCAGCGTCGATCTCGATGCCCGCACCATTTCCACCATCGCTGGCATGGGCGAAATGGGGAACCTGCAGTACCTGGTGCGCCACGGCTGGTTTCCAGCGGACGACGCCGCTCTGCGCTCGCCCTGGGATCTCGAAAGCACAGTCGATGGCGTCGTGGTCGCCATGGCCGGAAGTCACCAACTCTTTTTTCTTGATCCGGTAGCGGACCAGATGCGCGTGTTCGCCGGGAGCGGACTGGAGAGCATCGACAACGGCGCTCCCGCCGATTCGTCCTTCTCGCAACCCAGTGGTTTCGCTCTCAGCCCTGACGGAACAACGCTTTATGTGGCTGATTCTGAGGCGAGCGCCATTCGGGCACTGAGTGTGCCCGATGCCGTAACCGAAACATTGGTTGGCACCGGGCTGTTCGACTTCGGAGACATCGACGGCATCGGAGATCTGGTACGTCTCGAACACGCCGTCGGTGTAGAGACCCTAGCGGACGGTACGCTGCTCATCGCCGATACTTACAACTCGAAGATCAAACGACTGGATCCGACCACCCGGGAGGTCACCTCCCTGAGCTGGCCTGCGACTCCGCTCGAGCTCAATGAGCCTCGGGGGCTATCTCGACGGGGCGATGACGTGTTCATCAGCGACACGAACAATCATCGGATCCTGCGTCACAATCTCGCGACCGACATTACCGTTGAATTCGTATTGTCCGAGCTGCAGCCGCCAGCACTCTCCGGCGCGGTATCGGACTGAAAGCCGCCGCTTCAGCACAAGCCGATCACTGATCCCACGTCCCAGGAACCGCCGCGCCGCGCGGGCGCCGAGTCAAAGCCGGCTCCGGTACGAGCGCCAACTCGCAGTGAGCCCTCATCACGGTGGCCCGCGGGCTAGCCGCCGCCGAATCTGGGTTCCAGACCGCTGCGCTCGTAGGTCATTTTGTCACCGATGCGAATGATGCGATTTCGCGCACCCGCCCTATCGGGTGAGCTCGTCTCGTAGCCTGCATCTCCAGGGTACAGGCTACGCCATAGCTCGCCTTCGATGCAGACCTTGGGGTTCACGATAACGGCGGGCGCTCGCGCCAGCGCTTCTATCACCGCGGCGGGCGACGGGTAGCCAGTCAACCAATGCAAGGTCACGAAGGTCGGGGCTACGAGCGGCAGTTCGCCCTTTTGATAAAGCGCGATGGCTGCCTCGGGAGTGAGCCACTGAGCCGCGTCGATCTCGCTTCCGTCCACTTGCACGGCAGAATCACCCTCGGTCTCCGTCGCGAAAAAGAACGTGTCGAAGCGCTTCTTGACGAAACTCGGAGCTATCCAGCGGGCGAAAAAACTGAGGGCTGTGGCATGCACCTCAACGCCGGCCTCCTCTTGGGTTTCCCGGGCACCCGCTCGCGCCAGTGCCGCAAGATCTTGTTCTGACGAACACTCGTCTTGGTCCTCGACACCACCACCGGGGAACACCCACAGCGCCCGGCCCCCCATGGCGCCACCTTTGCGGGCTACGCGGCGAAGCATCAGGGTTTCGACCTTGTGTTTGCTGTCCACGTCCTTCGCTCGACGAAGCAGCACGACGGTGGACGCCAAACGGAGCGGAGCCACTGTGCCGTCCGTATTAAATTGTTTTGGATCTAACGCCTTCATGCTCAACCGTTGGGTTGGAATAACACGACTGAGTAACCCACCGCCTTTTTCCGACCCCGGTTTACGTAGGAATGGCCTTGGTCCCCTCGAAAGACGACGATATCTCCCGCACAGAGGCAGAACACTTCGCCGGCGGCCACCAATTCCAGCTGGCCGGACTCACAACTGAGGTACTCGCGCGTGCCGGGCGTGTGGGGCACGCCGATCAGACGCGCCCCCGGCAACAATTCCAGACGCTCGAAGGTGGTGGCCGGTAGGTGATCCGGTAGTAGCGTATTGACCAGCACATTGCTTCGGCGACGGCTCGGCAAGCTGCCGCGCGGATAAAACTTCACGTCAGCCCGAGCGGTGGCAATCAACTCTTCCAAGGCAACGCCCATGGCTGTTGCGACAGCATGAATGACCTCCAGGGTTGGATTCGCCGTGCCGGACTCGATGTTCGACAGAGTGGCTCGGGGAACGCCGCATAGATCCGCCAGCTGTTGCTGCGTGAAGTCACGGCCTGTTCGTAATTGTTTTACGTTACGGGCGAGTTTGACGGCGAGCTCTTCGGACATCCCTCAGATTAAGCGAACCCCTCAAGAACTCCCGTTTTTTGTCGACAAAGACAATATATTGTCTTTGTCGACAATGCAGAAGCCGCTAACCCACCTAGCGAGCAATGCGGACATAGATTCTCTCTGCGCCCCCCAATGAGTGCGCAGAAAGGTGTCCCTCATGACCGCCATGCCCCCCGCCAGCCCCCCAGCCCCCGCTAACGTCCAGCATCTGGACCACATCAATCTAACCGTCCGAGCCTTGCCGGCTTTTCCCTCGATTTCTACAAGAGAATGTTCGGCTTCAAGATCGTGGAGCCAAACACACCAGACCCCACGGCATGAGCCATCGTTCGGAGCGGAGACACGGTGTTATGTTTGTACTCCCAGCCGGACACTCCAGACAGTCCGCGCTACCCGAGCACGCCGGTCGAGCAGGGCATGCGACATTTCGCGCTGTGTATAACGAATGGCATAGCGTTCCAGAAGATGCTCCAACAAGAAGAGCTGCCCCTATTGTTTGGCAGCCCCGGGCGCTGGCCTCATTCAACGGCGTGGCACGTCGCTGATCCCACCGGGCATCAAATCGAAGTCGTGCAATAGGACGACAATCAGAGCCGCTTTCCTGAGGCTTGATGCTCATCGGCTGTCGCCGGACTCTTGAACAACCGCGGAGTCCGGCGATAGTCGCGACCAACTTCCACTGGTCTTAGAAGCCACCCGGCGACGCGCTCGTTGGCAGGCGCGGAGCCGGCGGGCCCTAGGCCGTCACATCGCAGCTTTGAAGAAGTCCCAAATTAGGTCGGTGGCACTCGCATAGCCCGGCGAATCTGAGCTGCCCGCCCAACCATGCCCCATGCCCGGGAATGTGCAAAATGTGGTCGTCGCCGAACAACCGGTGCGTGTCTCACAGCTACCCGACGGGCTGTGTTCCGCGGTCGTGAATTCCGGTAAACATCCGTTGTGGTTCGCCCAGCGATCGTAGCTGGAGATACCGCAAGGGTCGTATCGAACGGTGCTGTCGGCGTCCCCGTGCAGGATCATGGCGGGGACGGGGCCGTTGCAAGAATCGGCGGGTCCTCCACCAGAATGAGAGGCCACCGCAGTGATGACGTCGGGCATTTGGCAAGCAACGTGGCTCGCGGCATAGGCTCCTAAGGCCCAGCCCGTGACAAATACTTTGCTGCGATCGATGGCCCGCGTCTGTGCCGTCGCGTCCAGCACTTGGGTAACGAACGCCGTGGTATCGTGCCCCGCGTTCAATAGCCGGGACGCACAAAATGTCGTTCGCCCGCCGACATTCCACTGCGTATTGGCGGTGGTCGGCAATACCACCACGAAACCCTCGGCCTCCGCCTTCGCATCAAATCCGGTGAGCGCTAGCATCTCGGCGTTGCTCGTTTGGATCTTGTGAAAGACAATCACCACCGGAGCCGGAGTCGACTTCGGCAGGCTGGTGGGATCGTAGAGGATGTAATTGCCCTCATCGTCCATCAAATCGGGAATGAACAGACCGGTCGTGAGCCCGTCGCCGTTGCCCGTAAAGGTACCGGGCGGGGGAGCTACGCCACTGCCGCCGCTGCTGTTGCCGCCGCCGCTGCTGTTGCCGCCACTGCCCCCGGTGCCCGTGGCCGGTCCGAGACCGCCTCCGGTACTGGCCTCGCGGATGCCCCCCTCGCCGTAGAAGTAGGACATGTCCAATTCCGGCGGCGTGATCTGCTCGCCAGTGGCGCAGCTCAGAAAGACAGCGGACACAGCCGCAGCAGCCCAAAAACGCCGCCTATTTCGCACACCGATCAAGATTGAACCTTTCTTACGCCCGTAGCCGATCTGTCAGATTCCGGACGACGACACAAGCTCGACTCTAGCAGAAAGCACTCGGGATCGCGGTTTGCCACCTGGAAGCCCGCAGGGCGGAGAGCACGCGCTGAGCCCGGCTGTTGCCCCAGCGAGGCGCCCTGAGAGTAGAAAGTTCCACCCCATGCCGACGACCAATATCGAACTGGACGGCTGCGGAGCCCCGCGTCCGCCAGCCGCGCCGCGCTTAGCGAACCTCAGCACGGCGCCGGGAATAGTCACCAACTCGGCGACAACCAAGTGATGCTGATAAGCTTGTAGTTAGCCCTAACGGCCGTGCATGCACCCGCTGAAGGCAGACCGAACGACGCGTGACAGAGCCAGAATCCCCCAACAGTCGCACCTGCGAGGCCCATGGTCTTCGCTACGATCCAGCATTCGAAAACGGCTGTGTCGTGTGTCGGCGAGATCCGAGGCAGCCAGCTAGCGGTGACGCTCCAGCGGAGGGCAGCTGGGCGCTGTTGCTCGGAGCAATCCTGCTGGTCGTGTGTGGGGCCGGTTACAAGGCGTGGGAGATTTCTCGCCCCACCCCGGTGGTCACGGCAGCCCCCGCCCAGCCTGCGGCAAATGTACCGGCCGTTTCCGCCGCTGTGGCCGCCATGCCAACGAACGACACTGACGGTACTGACGGCACTGAGGACGACGACTGGGAGGAGAACGAGCCCGAAACGCCCGCCTCCGAACCGGCCACCGACGGTGACGCCTCGGCGCTCAAGGGGCTTCGATATCGGAACGCTGGCTCCTACTCCAAGTTTTTCAAAGCGACCGTCAAGTCCGCGCCGAAGAACCGCGTCGCCGCGAACATCTCCCGCCTAGCAATGTTGGCCATGGGTAGAAGCGGCGAGTTCGAAGAAGTGATTCCTCTGCGGCTCACCGAGGGGAAGTGGCAACATGCCGACGAACACGCTTGGCTCGAGTCTGTTTCGAATACGGCCGACAAGGGCGATGGTTTTTTCCTGGCGGTCCGGGGTTTCTTACGAGTCAACGGACTCGGGGCGGAAGCCGATATTGCCGGGGGGGGAAAGGATCTCATCGCTGGCGCCAACACCGAGTGCGGTCTCGCCAAACAGGTCTACGCCGACGCATTGCGAATAGGAGTGCTCCCGAAGGACGACAGCAAGCGCGCCCAGCTCCATGAAGCAGCCGGAGATGCCGGCGTAGTAGAGGGCTATTACTGGCTCGGCGTGATGTACGCTCAAGGCGAGGGCGTGCAGCGCCACTTCCCGAGCGCGCTGAAGCACTGGGAACTGGCCGCAAATGAGCAGTTCGCCTTGGCAGAGTTAGCCCTCGGAAAACACTTCGCCACCGCCCTAGATGGCGGAACGATTCGAAATAGCGGCGTTGGGTTCGACTGGCTCACCCGCGCGTCAGATCACGGCAATCAGGAAGCCCGTGAACTGCTCGGGCAGTTGACCAACCCGTGACCGGTGACTTGCCTCCCGGGTCTATCCCTTCGGGCGCTTTGCCCTCGGACGCTGTGCCTCAGAGGTACTCACAGAGGTAGGCGCTAGCGTAATGCGCGCGCACTTCGAAGGAGCTTGAGCCAGCTACCTCAAAGTACGTGCCCGGTGCGTAACGAACCCAGACCTCCGTGCCCTCCAGCTTGGCTTCGAGCTCTCCGGACACCACAGTCATGCGCTCTGGGGCGTCTGTCTTGAATCGATATTCCCCCGAATCGATAACACCCACGCTCTGTTTTCGTCCCAGTCGTTCGAACCCGACGCTTTGCACACTGCCGGCGAAATAACTGTTCGCTTTCAACATTGCCGGGCCATATCACGGCCTGCTGGCTGGAGACGCACAAAAACCGTTGTGCTAGCGCCGAATGTTGGGGCAAAAGCCCCAACCGTTGCTGACCAAATCCCGATGAATGCGAGGCGCGCGTGCTATGAACGAGCCGCCCACTGCACAGTGGGCGCGGAACGACCGAGTCTTGGACACTTCATCGGAAACAAGCCAGGGCTCTCCCTCGATCGTCGCAACTCGACTATTGGGGGCCAGCGCGGTCGCCTGCGCACCCGCTCTCATTGAGTTGCTCGCGAGCATTCTCGGCACTCGGAGCACCATCTCGATAACCGTCGGCGCCATGCTCGGCGGCCTCGGCGTCGGCGCCTGGTGTCTCATCGCCTGGGCCTGGGTGCTCAGCACGGAGCTCGCGTCGAGAGCCACTTTCGGTTGGTCCGGCAAACGCGGGCCCACAGAGCGCTTGCTGAGCTACCTGCGTTTGGTAATTGCCGAGCGCGGCACAGACGCCGACATCCAACGCATGCAAGCCACATTCCGATGGCTGTTTGCGACGTTGTTGTTCGTTCCCGGGAGCGCGGGCT
Source organism: Polyangiaceae bacterium (assembly GCA_013214025.1). GTDB lineage: Bacteria > Myxococcota_A > Polyangia > Polyangiales > Polyangiaceae > JABSRN01. Next base: position 127,896 of record JABSRN010000008.1, on the reverse strand, counting down.
TCGTTTACTACCTGGTAGAGCACCGACACGGCTCAACGCTCATCGCCGCGACCGCGGGCGTGGGCCAGCTAGGCGTCGCCGTGCTTGCCTGGTGGCTCGCCAGCGTCATGGCGCGCATCAAGCTCTGGTCGCTCCGAAAAACTCGCGTGCTACGCTGGTGTTCGACCCCCCTGCTCTGGTTGTTCCTGAGTGTGGGTGTCATCGGGGCGCTAATAGGACTCGCTGTCACCTTCTGGGAAATTGTCGTGGCGACAGACGGTCTGTCCCTCGCCTTGCCGGCCTTCTTCTTGATCGAGCCGCTGGTCTCCCGAATACTGGGCCGACGCTTGCGATTCGCGTGGAAAGGGCTAGTCCCTGCGACACTGATCGCGGCCACGGGCTTTGTAGGCTGCGCCCAATCCCCCGGCGCTCGGAGCCTACTGATGTCCCAGGGCTTGACGGCCCGCTACGTTCTGCGTGCCGTGTTGGACGCCTCCGATATCGACGGCGATGGCTCCCCGAGCTTCCCTATCGCCGTCGACTGCAGCCCCTTCGATCCCACGGTCCATCCTATCGCTCTCGAACTCCCCGGCAACGGCGTCGACGAAAACTGCGACGGCAAGGACACGTTGGTCGCCCTCGGCGCTCGGGCCCGACCGAGTTTCAAGCGATCGCCAGGCCCCCGCCCCAACCTCATCTTAGTAACCTTCGACGCCACCCGGGCCGACCACTTGGGATATATGGGCTACAAGCGCAATACCTCTCCGGCTCTCGACGCACTGGCTGCCGAATCCGTCGTCTTCGAACGCGGCTTCAGCCAAGACTCTGGCACCGGTCCCAGCCTCTGGGCACTGATGTCGGGCAAGACACCCTTTCAGGTAAAGCTGCAAAACGCCCACCGCTTTCCTCCTAAAATTCACAAGTCAGAGCGAACCCTCGCGGAAGTCCTGCGCAAGCGGGGTTATTCTACGGTGGCGGTACTGTGCGGCGACATGTTCGATTCCAAGCATTGGAATCTCCGACGCGGCTTCCAACGATACAAAAACGTTTGCGGCCGAAAGTCGAATATGGTCGCGCCCAAGGTGACCCAACACGCCCTGGCGGCGCTGAAGAAACTCCGTAAAAACAAGAAGCCGTTTTTCCTTTGGGTCCACTACCTCGATGCCCATAAGCCCTACAAGAGCCACCCCAAGTACGATTTCGGCAAGACGGCAATCGACAACTACGACGAGGAAATTCGCTACTCGGACCACTACTTCGGAAAATTCCTTCGGGTGGCGAAGACTCATAAGAAGAAGCGACCCACCTACATTGCGGTGGGAGCCGACCACGGCGAAAACTTCAACGAACACGGCTCAGCTCCTCACGCTCGCAATCTCTATCGAGAAGTGACGAACGTTCCGATGATGATTTGGGGACGAGATCTGAAACCACGACGAATCACAGCTCAAGTCGCCTTGGGCGACTACTACCCAACATTCATCGAGCTGGCTCGCCTGAAGATCCCGAAAAGCTCAACCATGGTCAGCCAGGTACCAGTGCTCTTCGGTGGCACTGAGGACCCGGGGCGGATCGTATTCCAGGAAAACTCTTATGCTCGACCCCGCCGCGACACCAAGGGCGCTCTGAGCGCTCGCTATCACTACATCATGGATGTGACCACCCAGGCGGACGAGCTCTACGACTACGTCTCCAATCCGGAAGAAGACAAGAACCTACTGGGCACTGGTTTGCCGGAAGAGATCGCCCTACGCCAGGCACTCGTCCAGTTCTTGCCGACCACACATGTGCCGGCAAAGCTTAGCCGCTAAAGCGGCGAGCGCGAGCGGCTAAGCTTTGCCGAATCGCATCTACACGGTATCGCGGTCCTCGAGGGTTGCCAGGCAGATAGAGTCTTCGCTCAGCAACTAACCGCTTGGAGCTTCGCGATACACAGCCAGCGTCTGTTGCGCAGCGTTTTCCCAACGGAACTGCTCGCAACGCTGCTTGCCGCGCTCAATCAGCTGGCTACGCAACGCCGTATCCGAGTCCAGCCGACGGATCTGCCGAACGATGTCGGCCTGCTCCGTGGAAACCCCATGCAGAGCGCCGTCACCGATTATTTCCGTCACTGCCGGGTAGGTAGAAGCCAAGACTGGCGTACCGAGACGCATTGCCTCCAGGGCCGGCAAACCGAACCCCTCGTAGTGGGAGGCGAAGAGCAGTATGCTCGCGTGGCAGTACAGCGCGAGTAATTGTTCGTCCGGTACAAAACTGAGTAAGATGATCTTCCGGCGAACCGCCTCAGCCGCCAGCAATGCGTTCATTTCCCTATCGATCCGGGAGAACCGCCGGACGATCACTAGCTTGTGCATCGGATCGTCGGCGGTGGCCTCCAGGAACGCCCGGAGTATGCCCGGATGATTCTTGTAGGGCGAACCCTGGCCAACGATCAGCGAGAAGCGAACGCCGGCGGAAACCAAATCGTTCAAGCGCTCCCGAGGACCGGAAACTTCCGCGTTGTAATCGTCGCGGGATATGCCGTGGTGCACGACACGTACCTTGTGATGATCCTGAGGAAAGACTCGACCAATAGCGTCCGAGGTCGCCTGGGAGATCGCAATAATTCGCCGAGCTGTGCGGCTCGTGCGACGAAAATTGCTCCGGTACCAGAGGCCGTTGGCGATCCGAGTCGGCAAAAAAGACGATGCCAATTGGGGTGCTTCCACCCACATCATGTCATGCAGAGTGACGACAAAAGGACAAGGCAGGCCCAGAGGTACAATGTCCGCCGGCCCATCAAAGAGATCCGCATCCCGCGGGCAGTGCCGACCCGCTAAGAAGACGGTGCGAACTGATTTATTATCGCCCGCGACGGTCAGCTCCCTCACTAGCTCGTGAGACACGATGGGAGATTGGCGGCTCGGGTGCCGCAGCAAAGTGAAGCGGTAGTCCTTCGCAATGGGCACCAAATGCCGCACCAGGGCGTGCACGTAGTTTCCGATGCCGCTCTTGCCCCCATGCACGGAGCGGGCATCGACCACGATATGCGGCACAGCGGGCCTGTTAGTACCTTGGGATACGCGCCTGCAGAATTTTGAGCGGCCCTATTTCGCGATCTCGACTGACGAACCGTTGGTCTTGAGCTGGATCAGCGTCCCGCCACCAGTCAGGTGGGGGGGGGGCGGACGTACGCCAGTCGGACGATACTTGGCTAGGCAGCTCAGGTACTCAGCGCCGGTCTTGACCTTTTGTGCCGGCGAGAGTTCTTTGAAGCAGGGGCAGAAGAGATTGCAGGTGCCGCAGGGTTCGATTTCCTTACGCCGCCCGGTGCGATGCAGCTCGCGGTACTGCCTCGCCTTGGGGTGATTGTAGAGTTCCAATACGGACATCTCGTTCGCGTCACCCCAACCGTACTCCCCATGCTGATCCATACAGCACAGAGTGACACGGCCGGCTGCCAGAATGTTGAGATGGCCAATGTGTTCGTATCCGTAGCTGGGCACCGGCAAGGGACTGTTGACGTCCCCCTTGTAGTTGAAGAGCCCGACAAAGAAGCAGCGCACGCCATGCTCGCGGCAATAGGATTGAAAGTCTTTTTGTTCCTGGACCGTGGTGTCCGCGAGCCGCGTCATACGAAACGTCACGTTCTTAGCGACGCTATCTTTACCGTTGCCCTCGGTGAGGTACTCCAAATTTTCGAAAGTGCGTTTCAGGGGGATCCCCCTCACATCTTTGCACTTCTCCGGCACCAGGGTGTTCACGCTCACGTACAAGTGATCCATTCCGAGGCCCTTCATCTCGTCGATGCGCTTCGGCGTCATGCCGTGACCGTTGGTGTACAGGCGCAGCTTGGTGTCCGGCAGCCGTTCACGGATGTGCCACAGGCGCGAGATGATCTTCGGAGCCAAAAATGGGTCCCCAGCAAGAAGGGCTCAATCGCCTCCGGGGGAAATTCGCGACAGTCCTCAATGATCTTCTCGAAAAGTTCTTGGCTCATCGACCCCTTGTCTCGGGCGAGCGCGCTATTCGGGCAAAACACGCAGTTGGCGCTGCAGTGGTTGGTCGTCTCCACGGATACCAGCCACGGGTAGGCCACCTTGTGCTGACGTTTCATGGACGGGAAACCAGTGCCGCCCCCCAGGGATGTCGACCGGCGTTCAGATCGACGAAGGTAGATTTACAAACTCTAGACGCCAACGGCTGCCGGCCACGGAGGAACATAATGTGAATCGATGACTTGCGGTTGCTGTCCCGAAACTCGGCGGCGCGCGTGGGCCCATGCCACGGCATCAGCTGTCATCGCTTAGATGGCCGCATTGTCACCAATGAACGGCTGCCCGTAGCGCCGCCAATCCGGGATGGCTACGCGCCGTTGCTATAAGAGTGCCCGCCATCAGGTCGCCTGCGTCCGCCCGGGGTCGCCCAGATGGATGCGATGGGACTACTCTTGGGCGAGCGCCGCAGAGTGTCGAGTCGACGAACAGATGCCGAAATGCGCGCCAAGTCTGCACGAAGCCGATCCCCCGCGATCGCGTCCACTGTGTCGGCCACCTCATGATGCGTCGCCACTCCGCCCACCTGCGGTGCGATCTCGTCGATGCCCGCGATAAATTCTGCAGCGGACTGGAAGCGATGCTCCGGCTCCACTGACACGGCAATCCGCAAGAGACCGACCAGAGGACGCAGAGGCCCACTCAGCTGTGCTATCCGCTGCGGGGACGCCCCCAATTCCTCACCAATTCGGTCAACATCAGTGCCACTGAAGAGTCGTTCTCCGCTGAAGCTTTCCCTAAGCACAGCCCCACAACTGAACAGGTCCATGCGGGAGTCCGCCCCTTTGCTGAAGACGCGCTCCGGCGCCATATAGCTCAGCTTGCCCAGTACGAAGCCTTCCCGAGAATCGCAGCGTCGCCCCTTCGCGTCAGCGATGCCGAAGTCCAACAAGCGCGTTCGACCATCGCTGCCAACGTGAATATTGCTGGGACACACATCCCGGTGCACCAGCGAGAGAGGCTTGCCGTCTTCGCCGGTCGCCGCGTGAGCAGCGGCCAAACCACTGAGCACATCCCGCAGGATGCGAAGACAGACCGGCGCCGGCAGCTCGCGCCTCGACTTGCGAGCGTGGCTCAGCAGGGCCCCTAGGCTGACCCCCTCCACATGCTCCATCACAATATGAAAACCGTGGCGGGCGTCGGTTCGAAAACCGAGAGTCTTCACCACGTTGGGGTGATCACTTCGTCGCGTCACGGCGGCTTCGTCCAACAACATGCTGACGTAGCGTGGATCGCTCGCCAGATGCGGATGGGGGATCTTCAGCGCGACCAGACTCGAGCGCCCGCGACGACCGATTTTTCGGGCGACACAGACGTCGCCCATGCCGCCCGAACTGATGTGATGCAGCACCTGGTGGTCCGCGAGTCGGTGACCCGTGAGAAAGCGCGACGAAGACCCCATACCGATGAGTGGCGGTAACGCGGCGATTCCGTCTCAGAAAAGCTGAGCATTCCGCCGGCCGGTGGTTTTCCGCAGAGAAACAGCGTTGGGTCCCAATTCGGTGCATTCCCGATATCGCCCAGGGCACGAAATATGAAACGCGACTGGACTACACATCGGGGGCCTGTAGCCCCATTCCCGGTGCGACTTTGTGCGCCTAGCGCGGCAACCCGAGCACGCGGGTGGCGATGATGTTGCGCTGGATCTCGGAGGTCCCAGCATAGATCGAAGAGGCCTTGCTCCAGAGCAACTGGTGCTGCCAATAGCCCTGGTCAGCCGCTGCGGGGTCGCCTTCCAGCGCCAAGCCCGCAGGACCCATCGCATTCACAATCTGGTTCTTGAATCGCTGATCTACGTCGGCCCAAAATAGCTTGATGATGGATCCCTCGGGGCCCGACTCGCCGCTTTTGATGAAGGCGCTGGCGTTCCGGTAGGCGGTCATCTTGAGCACCATCGAATCCGTCACGGTGCGCGCCAACTCCTGGCGGAACAAGGGATCTTTATCGATACCTTGGGCCTTAGCCGTCTTGATGAGGCGAGCGATCTGAGCGTCCAGCTTGCTGTGCTGGGATGCCGACGAGCGTTCGACGTTGAGGGTCTCCATGACAACGCCCCAGCCCTTGTCGATTCCACCGACTACGTTTTTGAGCGGGACGCGCACATTCTCGAAGAACACCTCGTTGAACCACTGATGACCCGTCATCTCCACTAGAGGGCGGATCTCGATGCCCGGGGACTTCATGTCGACGATAACGAAGGTCAGTCCCTTGTGTTTCTTCACCTCTGTATTCGTGCGGACGACGAGAATGCAAAAATCTGCATGATGCGCGAAACTCGTCCAGATCTTTTGTCCGTTGATGACCAGCTCGTCTCCGTCGATCTCACCCCGTGTCTGAAGAGCCGCGAGATCCGAGCCCGCGCCGGGTTCACTGAATCCCTGACACCAGATCTCTTCACCTTTTAGGCAAGGTCCGACAAAGCGTTCCTTCTGCCATTGTTCGCCAGCCGTAATCAATACGGGCCCCACGAGGTCCAGACCCACAGCTAGGTGGATCATGTCGGGGCCGTAGGCCGCCTCATACTCTTCTTCAAAAATGATCTTCTGAAGCACGGTGACCGCTCGGCCGCCGTACTCCTTCGGCCAGTTGATGCCGGCCCAGCCGCCACTCGCGAGCTTGCCCTGCCACTCCTTGAGGAACTTGACGTGCTCCTCAGGATCCTCCGGCTCCTTGAAAGCGGGAGTCCCCCATCCTTCCGGGAGGTTGTCCTGGAGCCATTGACGAACTTCGGCTCGAAAGGCCGCTTCTTCGGGGGAGTCTCGGAGATCCATGGACAGTCCTAGGCTGCCAGGATAGCGCCGTCCGCATCTCGCAGCGGGGTGCACTTCCAGTAGTAGTTCGGGCGACCGCCGGCCTGGTGAATACGGCGGAAGATGTACTCCACCGGCATCTCCAACTTCACTTCGTCGGGCAAAATGTCCGCGACCTGAACGTAGATGCGCGCACCGAGCACCTCGGTCATGCACACCACCATGGGTTTCTCCGGTGTCGGGAAGAAGGAATCGAAAGTGTAGCTCTTCACGGTGCCGCGCTGGTCGTTCAAGCTGACCATCTCGAAGTTGTCCTTCTTGAAGCAGTTGTAACAGACGCGCTGCTTGGGGAAATGCACCGTGCCGCAGCCTTGGCACTTGTGGCCTTGAAAGCCGATGTCATTGTCGCGGAATCGGTACTGGACGGTCGCCGCGAGGCCCGCTCCGCCCTTGGCGTCCGAGCCGCCCACGTGAAAGTTGCGCGACGCGAGGTAGGCATCGTAGCTCTTGACGGCACGGCGTCGGACGAGGTGCCCGCTCACTCCTCGACGAGCTGCTTTGGCGGTGTCGCCGGTAACATCGATAACCAGGCTATCAGCGCCGTTGCCGTAGCTGATGACCAGCAGGCTCTCGCCGGATTTCGCGCTTTCCAATGCGGCGGCGAGTTGCAGACCCACGGCTGCCGCTCCCGTGTTGCCGACCTTGCCGAAGAGCGGGCTTTGGACCTGCTCGGGATTGAAGCCGAGCTTTTTCATGGCGGCGCCATGGCTGCGCGCGTCGATTGCGTAGGCGGCCACCTTGGCGAAATCTGCGGGCTTCTTGTCGGCTTTAGCGAATAGGGCTCCAGTGGCTTCGACAACGGCAGCCTTGTACCCGTGGTCAACCACGAAGCGGCCTTCCCACTCCTTGAGAAACTGGTCGTCTTCTCCGCGCCAGATGTCGAACATCTCTTCGTTCACCGCACTGCTCGCACCCAGCCTGGCGATGACACCATCGCTACCGATGAGGAAAGCGGCTGCGGCATCACCGAGATTTCGCTCGGCGGGAGATCGGGGTGCTGCTAAGCGACAATCGGCCATGACGACCAACACGCTCTTGACGCTCCCGGCCTTGACCGCATCGTTCGCGGCGCGCAAGGCGTTCGTGCCCGCCCGCAGCGAACCGGCAAAGTCTGTGGTCACAACATCTCGCCGGAGACCCAACGCCTTGGCGACGATACCGGCGGCTTGTTTCTCCGCGTAGGGACTCGTGGTGGAAGCGAAATAGATCGCGTCCACAGCGGCCCGGTCGCCGCCGCGCAGGCAATCCGCCGCGGCTGCCATCCCCATCGTGATGCTATCTTCATCGAAAGCAGCAACGGCTTTCTCGGGTCCTTCTTTGGGACGCCCGCCACCGAGAGCGGAGAGTGAGAGTCGGGTCGGGGGGATGTAAGCGCCGAATGCGGTAATTCCAGTCATCGTTTCCTCAAGTGCAGTTCTTTTGCGGGGTGCCCTATTTAGGGCAAGACCGAGTCATCGTCGAGGCTCGGACAGGGGGAACAGAAAACGCGACTCAAGCCTGAAGCTTGAGCGCGTGTCTCCACGGTCGGCTCAGCTCTTCTTGGGCTTGGCCTTGACGCCATCGTAGTAGGGGTACGGAGCCTTCTGGATGCCCAAGGACTCCAGACGGTTGCCGATGGCTTTCTTGAAGTTCTTTTTGATGTCTTCGAGACTCCAGCCGCCGTCTTTCAGCATGCCGACGCTGTATTTCGGATGGTCGAGCAGCCAGACGCGGTTGGCTCCGATGCCGAAGACCTGTCCGGTGATGTACTTGCCTTCGTCGCTACAGATGTAGGCCAGCATGGGGCCGTTAAGCTCGGGATCGATGAAGGGCATCTTGTGCAGCTTGCCATCGGCGCCCTTGAAGGTATCGCTCATGCGCGTCGTTCCGGCCGGCGAGACCGCGTTGACGCGAATACCGTACCGAGACAGCTCCATCGCCATGGTGAAGGTCATTGACGTGATGGCACCCTTAGCTGCCGAATAGTTGGTCTGACCGAAGTTGCCGAACTGGGCAGCACTGGCAGTGTTGATGATGACACCTTCGGTACCAGTCTCCTTCATGCTTTTGGCGGCAGCTTGCGCGCAACAAAAGGTACCGCGCACGTGCACGTTCATGACCGCGTCGAACTCGTCGATGGTCATCTTCATGAAGGTGCGGTCCTTCGCGATGCCCGCGTTGTTCACCATGATGTCGATCTTGCCAAACTCTTTGACACAGTGAGCGACAAGGGTCTCGGCTCCTTCGATGCTCGTGATGTCGGCTTTGCAGGCGGTGGCCTTCGCCCCCAGCTCTTTGATCTCGGCAACGACCTTTTCAGCTTCTTCGAGGTCAATATCGTTGACCACGACCATCGCGCCGTTCTTGGCAAGCTGCAAACAATGACCCTTGCCAATACCTCGACCACCACCTGTAACGACTGCTGCTTTACCTTCTAGAATTGCGCTCATTTGTCTTGTTTCCTTATCGTCTTCGGCCGAGTCGCCCGCTCACGCGATCGCTCCCTCAGCTCGAAGGGTCTTGATGTCTTCAGTCGAGACACCCATGGCCTCGAGAATCTGTTGAGTGTGCTCGCCGAGGCCGGGGCCGGCACTGCGAAGCTGCGCCGGTGTACCACCGAACTGGCTAACTGGGCGGGTTGTCCGGAGTTTTCCGCTATTTGTCGTGGTCAATTCCTGCAGAAGCTCGATCGCACGAACCTGCGGGTCATCCGGAAGCTCGTCCGGAGATACCACCCGGGCGCAGGGTACCTTTTCGGCACGCAAGCGTTCGAGGAAGCTCTCTGAGGGCTGCAGCGCCAGCAGGGGCTTCAGCAAATCGCGCAGCTCCAGTGCATTGTCAGCTCGGCTACGGATCTCGGAAAAACGAGCGTCTTCAGCAATTTCGGTGTGTCCGAGGGCACGGCACAGTCCCTGAAACTCCGGATCTTTGAGCGGCAACATGGTCATGTAGCCATCGCGCGTCTTGTTGATGCCGATCAGCGCCCAGTACGATGAAGGCTTGCTCGCGCCATCCCCTAGGTAGGTCAGCTGGTCCATGCCATCCGGCCAAATAAACGATATCGTCGCGTCGAACAGCGACAACTCAATGTGTTGGCCCCCGCGCCCCTTCTCTCGGGCATAGAGCGCGGCGCAAATGGCTTGGGCCGCATGGACGGCCGTGATCTTATCGCAAAAGATAGTGTTGACGAGTTCGGGATCGTCGCGTTCGGGACCCGCTTGCAAGACCGCCACGCCGCTGAGCGCCTGAATGACGATGTCGTAGGCCGGGTAATCGGCATAGGGCCCCTTGCCTCCGAACCCGGAGATGGAGACGTAAATCAACTCGGGGTTGATCTTGAGTAAGCTGTCGGCGTCTAGGCCGAGCTTTTCCACGGCTCCAGGATGAAGGTTCTGCACGAACACGTCGCATTGCGGAACCATCTTCAGGATGGTGTCCCGGCCGCCGGGTTTCTGGAGGTTCACCGCGAGGCTTTGTTTGTTCCGATTGATGGTGTGAAATATCGCCGACGTTCCCGCACGGGTGACGCCAATGTGGCGCATCATGTCGCCGAGCCCGGGAGGCTCCAGCTTCATGACCGTAGCTCCCTGATCCGCCATCATCGAAGTCGCCAACGGACCCGACACCATGGTCGTCAGATCTAGGACCCGAACACCTGCGAGCGGTCCTGTGGGTTTCGAGGGGGCTGATGCCATAACGCGCCGACAATCCCCCGCTATCTGACGGACCGTCAGCACGCATCTAGCGTAGAACCCCCTTGGAGGCGAGCGGCGCGAGGCCGCGGTGCTCGCGCTGGTAAAACACTGATATCTATTAGGGAAATCGCGCCTCAACGGTAGACGCTCGGTTCTGGCTGACGGGCCGCCGCTCACGCGCAACGTCGAGATTCGTGGGGCTACCCGTCCCGACCCGCGCCCAGCCCGTTCGGCGATTGGGCTCGCGGATGCTCGGCCCCGCTGCTAGGGCGCGGCTACAAATGTCCTCCACACCGATCACACAAGCTGTCGTACTGGCCGCAGGCATGGGCTCGCGCCTTCGCGAGTCGTCCGCTCATCTTCCGAAACCACTCTGCCCCGTGGCCGGGATTCCGCTACTGCGCCGCGTCCTGGGTACATTGAAAGCCGCCGGAATATCGGAGGTGGCGATCATCGTCGGTTACGAGGGCGGGCAGATCCGCGACAGCCTGACCCAAAGCTCCCTCGGTCTCGACATCCGCTTCGTTGAAAATACTCGCTACCGAGACAAGAACGGCGTGAGCCTGATCGCAGCCGCCGAGTTCATCACCCGCGACTGCGTGCTGACCATGAGTGACCACTTGTACCCGCCGGTGTTGGTGAAACGGCTACTAGCGCCGGAGTTCGCGGACGGACATTGCGCGCTCGCCGTCGACTACAAGATCGATCTCTGCTCGGATATTGACGATGCTACCAAGGTCAAGATCCGCGACGGACACATCGACGATATCAACAAGCAGCTTGAGAACTACGACGCCCTCGACACAGGAGTGTTTCGCATCGGACCGAGCCTGATCACTGAGCTCCAAGCCCTAGACCGAGAACACGGCGACTGCTCCCTGTCCGAAGGCGTAAAGTTACTGGCGAGTCGAGACATGTTTCACACCGTCGACGTCGGCGATGCCCGTTGGATAGACGTCGACACGCCAGAAGCTCTGGCCGAGGCCGAACGAGATCTCACGACTTTCACTGTCGACCGCTAACGAGAACACTTCGGCCTGCGTCGCGCCGTCATTACGTCAGTTGCATCGAACGAACCGCCTCGGCAATCGCTTCACGCACCGGCGACTGAGGCAAATCTAGCTCAGTCACTGCCAAGCGCGGATCGTAGTAGACATGCCGGTTCAAGCGGTCGCTGATATTGGCTGCAGTCATGCCGAGGGTGCGACCGGTGGCGAGGCCCATCAACGTAATACCGTGACTGGCCGCGCGTAGCAGCCCCGGCTCGATTACTCGACGAGGTGGAGCTTGATCCAGCTGCTCGCTCACGATCTCGATCAGCGCCTTGTAGGTCATGTTTTCGCCCGCGAAGAGGTAACGAGGGCGAACACCAGCGCCGCCGAGCAGGTTAGCGACGCCAACGGCCACGTCACCGGCCGGAATGAAGTTGAAGCCACCTCGCGGAGCCACCGGAAAGGCGCGCCGGGCAATGGCGTGCACGAGCGGACCGAAAAACTTGTCGTCCCCCGCCCCCACCACCGCCGTGGGCGCCGCACAAGTTACGCGAAAGTCGGGGCGAGCCGTCTCTAGCGCCGCCAGTTCCTGCTGCACGCGACTCAACACGTAGGGATTGCGCAATCCGATAACGCCTACAGGCTCTTCGCCATCGAGCCGTTCACCGTCACCAACCATGCCGTAAGCCGTACACGACGTAATCACCACCGCCTGACGAACCCCCGCCTCTCGTGCGGCTACCAAGGTGCGGGAAGTGCCTCGCACGTTTGCCTCGAACATGGCGTCGCCGTCTCGATCTCCAGGAGGCAGCAATGGCAGATCCTCACGTCCGGCAACGAAGACAAGACCGTCGCAATCGACCAGGGCCTCCGCGAGCCCCTCGCCCGTGGTCACATCTCCTACTGTGTGGGACACGTCGTCCCCAAGAGGCGATTCGGGGACCGAACGCGACATCACACGCGCCGACCGATCTCGGGCGCGTAGCTCATCCGCAATAGCCCGCCCGATGAAGCCCGTCCCGCCGATAATCAGAGTGGTCATGGCTTGCTCTTAGTTGCGCCCGATTTCGGAATCAACCAACGAACGGGCGACGCCGCCCTGCGACGGCGCAAATCGCCTCGAGAATTCCACCTTTCCGCGGCGCGCTCCGCTACAACCCTCCGAACTTGGACGCTCCCAATCATCCGTGGATAAGTACCAGCGACGACTCGCTGATCCGGCTCGTGGCACCGGCGCATCCGACAGCGCAAGATCTGGATGACTTCTTGGAGCTGCTCCAGGGCTGGTACCTCACGCGTTCCAGTCCCTACGCGATGATCGTCGACGTTCGTGAGCTCGACGAATTCGACGGGGAGTGCCGCTCCCATGTCACGCGCCACATGAAACGAGCCCGCCCAGCCATCGCCCAGCACCTCGCCGGCACCGCCGTTATTCTTCAGTCCCCTTGGATACGTGCCGTGGCCAACGGCGTTCTCGGGTTGGTGGGGGCCGTGAAACCACTGCGCATCGTCGAAAATATTGAAGAAGGTCAAGAATGGGCGCGTGGGCAAGTCGCCTATCTGGAAAAGATGAGCTCCCACTTGCGTTCCAGTTCGCCCCCCAGTGACCCACTCAGCGATGCTCCGCCACCGGTAGAGCTCGAACGTGAGTCCGTCCCACCGAGCTCGCCGTAAGCTCGGTGAGGCGATGCGACGCCTTCATGAATGGGTCGCGCCGGGGAAGCTCTCGCTGTCGTCACCCGGGCTGACTCCGTCCGCAGCTCGCCGGGGCTGACGGAATCAAGGCCGCGGGCATGCCCGAATAGACATGCCGGGGCCTCGCCGGCGATATTTCACCGCAGCCAGTGCTGGGGGGCTTCCCCGAAAAACCACCGTTCCGCGACGATCTGTCGGTACTTGCGTCCTCACGCCGGCCCAGCCCCAGACATCCGCCATTTCTGACTAGGACTCTGCCCCCGGGGTTTGTTAGGACGGCCCTGCACCGCGCCCCGGCGTGAGAGAGAGAGAAGCGTATAAAATGAGCACAAGCGAGATCAACGTCATCGGTATCGGCAACGCCATCGTGGATGTACTGGCCCACACGGACGACGAATTTCTCCAGCACCAGGAGCTCGAAAAAGGCGGCATGATGCTCATCGACGCCAGCCGCGCTGACAAACTCTACGAGTTGATGGGCGCCGGTAAGGAGATGTCTGGTGGTTCAGCGGGCAACACCATGGCTGGTATCGCCTCTCTCGGTGGCAGCGGGGGCTACATCGGCAAAGTGGCGAACGACAAGCTCGGCACGGTCTTCGGCGACGACCTGCGGAGCGCGGGCATCGAGTTCAGCACGAGCGCCTTGGTCGGTGGCGCGCCCACTGCACGGTGTTTAATTCTAATCACGCCGGATGCCCAACGAACCATGAATACCTTTTTGGGTGCCTGTGTTGAGCTATCGCCTGAAGACATCGACCCCGAGTTCATCAAACGAGGCAAGGTCACTTACCTCGAAGGCTATCTCTACGACCCACCGAAGGCTCAAGAGGCGTTCATCAAGGCCGCCACCATCGCCCACGAAGCCGGGCGCAAGGTATCGCTGTCATTGTCTGATGCTTTCTGCGTGGACCGTCACCGCGCAGACTTTCTGGAGCTGATTCGAAAACACGTAGACATCTTGTTCGCCAACGAGACGGAAATTCTGAGCCTGTTCAAAACTGACAATTTTAACGCAGCAGCCGAAAATGTTCGCGCCATCTGCGAAGTCTCAGCGCTGACTCTAGGCGACAAAGGCGCCGTTGTCGTGCATGCGGGCGATTCCCTAGAAATCGCCGCAGTTGCCGTGGAGTCGGTCGTCGATACCACGGGCGCCGGAGATCTGTACGCCGGGGGCTTCCTGCACGGCTACTCCACGGGGCGAGAGCTGGCGGAATGTGGACGCATCGGCGCCATCGCCGCCGCCGAAATCATCAGCCACACCGGCGCACGCCCGGAAACGTCCCTCGCCGAGCGCGTTCGCAACAGCGTCTAGGCGAACCTCCCATCGCGCAGGACCGGACGTGATATGCAGGAGCCATGCTGAAGCTGCTCGCCTATCTACCGATCGATCGAATCACCGAGGAAGTACCGGGTGTAGAGATGACGGCGGTTCCCATGGACGAAGATCTGCCCGATGACCTCCAAGGGGAAGTACTTCTGACCCTTCCCTTCGGGAGTCCCAACATGGCAGAAGTCCTCGCCAATGGGGTCAAGTGGGTTCACACCATTGGAACCGGAGTCGATGGCTTTCCGTTGGAGCTGGTCGGTGATCGCATTCTCACCTGCTCCCGAGGAGCATCCGCCATTCCAATTGCCGAGTGGGTCATGGCCATGCTGCTCAGCGACGCCAAACGCCTGCCGACTAGCTGGGTGAAGGAAAAGCCCAATAGTTGGAACATGGCAGATCTTGAGGGGCTGCACGGCAAGACACTCGGTCTGGTCGGGTTCGGAAGCATCGGGCAAGCCATCGCGCGCCGCGCGTTGCCCTTCGGCATGCATGTGCAAGCCTATCGCCGCTCAGCCCAAAGCGGTGAGGTACCGGGCGTGACTCCCGTGTCATCCCTCCCGGCGCTCGCTGCAGCGGCCGACCACCTCGTCATCGCCGCCCCCGCCACACCCGCCACTGCCGGTCTGATCGGAAACGATATTCTCGCGGCCATGAAACCCGATGCCCACCTCATCAACATATCGAGGGGCAGCCTAATCGATCAGAATGCCCTCCGGGAGGCGCTCGATGGCGGCAGACTACGACTAGCCAGCTTGGACACGGTCACTCCGGAACCGCTGCCGGAAGGTCACTGGATGTACCAACACGATGAGATTCGTCTCAGCCCGCACATCTCCTGGGGCATGCCGGACTCCTTCGATGCCATCGTGGACACGTTCATCGCCAATCTGAAACGATACATGGCTAACGAAACGCTCGAAGGGGTCGTCGACATCGCGCACGGGTACTAACGCCTGGAGCGGTTCGGTCCGAAACGGGCCGCCTCGGACAGCACTTCGGGCTACTGAGGACGGGGCTTCCGACCGTTGTGCAATACGTACAATGCCGGGTCCTCTGAGCCCCGCCGACAGTCCTCTCGACGAGTTGAGCGAACTGGGACACGACGCTCTGACCGAAGCGGTTCCGACAGGCGTCGGCGCCGCGGCCGCAACACTCAGCGAGTTGACCGACAACCCCGGGGGGCTTCTGGTCCCGACAATCGAACTGCTCCCCGCCGGTAAGCTTCTTCAGAGCCAACTTCGCGACCAACACTGTGCGGTGAGTCAGTCTTTCCCCGGTGCTATCGGTAGCGCAGAGGCCAGCCTGGTGTTCCCCGGAGACACCGGGATGCAACTGAGCCGCGCCGCGACTCGAAAAGATACCGCTCTCGATGAAATGACAGACGTCGAGCAAGACGGATTACTCGAGCTCGGCAACGTTATCATCAATTCCTGTTTGCGGGCCCTCAGTGAAGTCCTCTAGGTGCGCTCGACCGTGGCTTTGCCCACCAGCGACCTCGGGGTCTCCGCTTCACGACAACAGCAAATCGACGCCTCGCTAAAAAAGCAAGACGCAAGAAGCAAACGATGACAGCGACGGTGAAGCCGCCCCCTCTCCGTTCCGCCCCCATGGCAGGGTTATCACTTCGCCCTGTCTTGCGACATTGGATTTGAAGTCAGCGGACGAACACTCGGTAGTCGATTGCTTTTTCTACTGTATGAGCGGTCGCTGAACCTTCTGCTCGGGCTGCTGATGCTCGAGCAGAAGGAGCCAACAACGATTGACGAGAGCGACCCGTTCCCCGACAGCATCCGCGCAAATTCCCTCGGTAGCCCGGCCCCAATGAACGGGTTGAACACCGGCGCGCTCATCTTGGACAAGCAGAAACGGGTAGTGGCTGGCAACACTTGGCTCCAGGCCGAGCGTCGCAAACCTTTGCATCAGGTCATCCCGACCGATTTTACCAGGTTGGTTCATCAGAACGGCGAACGACTGGCCCGGTGTGTTTATGTGTATGCACAGGACGCTCGCGAATGGGGACTGCCGTCGGTGTTGTCTCCCGCCATAGAAAGGCCCGTGTTGTCTTTGCACCCGCCCCATCACTGTCACGCCGTGCTCGATCAGCAGGTCACGATCTCCTCTCTGCAAAACGATGGCCGGCAGTACTGCCTGATTCAAGTCGTCGACATGAGCATCGTCGTCTCCCGTGAACGCATGCTACGGCAGAAGGCGGAGGATGCGAGAGCCGCCGATCGCGCACTCGAAAAAGCCAACGCAGCTCTGCTCGAACTCGCCACACGGGACGGCCTCACGGGAATCGCTAACCGGCGCTGCTTCGGTGCCACTTCACCGAGCAGTGGCACCGAAGCGTCCACAACCGCTCAGTACCATCATGACCAATATCGACCATTTCAAGCTGTTGAACGACAAGTACGGTCATCAGGTGGGCGACGAATGCCTCCGGCGGGTCGCAGCTGCTCTCAAAGGAGTGATCATTTGCCGCACAGATCTGACCGCTCGATACGGGGGCGAAGAATTCGTCGCTCCGTTGCCGAACGCCTGCGAGCGGCCGCACAGAGCCTCGAAGGCAACAGTCAAACTCCTGCCTGCACCATCAGCGTCGGCGTCGCCATGTGTCAGCCCTCGCCCACCGGCAATGCCCTGCAGCGACTCCAACACGCGGACGCAGCACTGTATCATGCCAAAGAGGGCGGGCGGAACCGAGTCGTGGCTGCGGCAGCCTAAGCTACGATCTGCGACACTGCGACACTGCGACACTCAACCGGGGTCCGCCTTGGTCCGTAGCAACTCAGTGAGATCGTCGAGAACGGGCTGCAGTGCTCGTTGCATCGACGGCGTCTGGGCCGCAAGAAGCGGGAGCCATTTTCGCTGCAAGTACACCAGGGCCGCCGAGGGATCCCCGCGCAGACAAAGAGCCCCGACTTCGCTCAAGCGATAACGCAGTTGGCGTCGGTCCTCAGCCGCGACGTCCGTCCGGTGACCCACGAGAACGCTCAGCACCTCGACCAGCTCATGGTTCCGGACAAACGGACGGCAACGCTCATCGAAGCCGTAACCTTTAACGACGTCGCCAAACGCTCGTCCCTCAAGGGAGACGGGCCCCGTCCAATACTCAATGGGCAGCTGATGAGCGGGGGCGTCCACCAGCGGAGTGGCGGTAACGTCCAGATCCCATTCGGGCACTTTGACTCGGTAGCCGTGAGGAAACCATCGCGGTCCGTCCGTAATCATGAACGGAGAACGAACGATGCCTGGGCTGCGAATGAAGCTGAGTGCTTCGATGCTGACTTCCGTGGTCGACTTCAGTTCGAAGTGCGGCCCGGGTCCTTGCGCGCTGATCCCACTCCAGGGGACCTTTTGGCAGTTCTGGCCCCGATGATATTGAAAGAAACAGCTCATATCCCAGCCATTGTCGAACTGCATCACTCGCCACTCGTGACGGTATCGCGAGTTCGTCAGGTTCTGATACACGGTGAAGTCGTCGACCGCCCACTGGCGATCGATCCAGCCCACCGTGCCCTCCACCTCTTCCTCTTGCCCTAGCCAACGCACTCGGCCCTTCATGTTGAGACCGCTCTGAAAATACGAATAGGTCTCTTCCCCACCTAGGAACATGAGTTCTCCGCCCAGTTCCCGACCGCCAATGGGTGCAGGGGGTCGGGTTGCCTCCACGCTGAGCTCCAAAAACATGGCGTCTCCATGGTGATCTTCGCCGTTGAGCGAGAGATCCCACGCAAAGGGACGCAGCTCATCGTTCTCGTCCGGTTGGCAGCGCCAGCTGTTTTCGCCCTGTGCCGAAGCGTACCGCAGGTCCATATGGCCAGGGCCCACGCTCATTTTCTTGCCGCGCCGAAGGCGCAAAGGGTAGTCGAAGTCCGTGAAGGTCCCGTAGTGCCCGGATTCGCAATCGTAGAGAGCGAAAGTGTTGAAACTGAAGCTAAGCTTGCGCTTGACCACCTTCATGTCGTTGAAAATGGTCATCACTGCATACAGACGCCCGCTGTCTCGGCCTCGAAGGAAGCCGTCGAGATAGTACGTTGCCATTCCCAACTCAGGATCGAAGCCATCGATCCGTGGAAACTGGAACCAGCGAGAACTTCCCCAGTCCGGCCGGTACGGGTACTTTTTCCAATCTTCAGGCTTGAGTTGGGTCATCAGCGATCTTCCTCCCCGGCATGGCCGCCGCCCCGGTAGCGGTCTTTATTGCCTAGAAGACCCCGAGAACCAAGCCACGCCCCCAATCAGCCACGTACAGCTCACCCTGGGCGTCCCGTCCAAAGGCTGAAATCAATAAGGGCCAACGGCCGAGCAGCTGACTGTCGGCCATTGGCCCTTCGCGCTTCTCTGGCAGCTTGAGAGCCCACATATGCCCGCTCGTAAAGTCGGCGAACACGTAGGCGCCCTTCAGAATTTCAACCCGCGAACCGGTGTACTCGTAACCCCCGGTCACGCTCAGTCCCAGCTCTCGCGGATACTCGAAAATGGGGTCCACCAACCCTTCGGTGGCGCAATCCTCGTTCGGATCGAAACAATGCCTAGCCTCTCGAGTTTTCCATCCGAGATTGTCGCCCTTTTGTACGACATTGACCTCTTCGAAGTTATTCTGGCCCACATCTGCAACGAGCAGACGGCCGTCGCTGGCGAAGGAAAATCGCCAGGGGTTTCGAAGGCCGTAGGCCCAAATTTCCGGGCGAGCCCCCTCGCGATCGACGAACGGATTGTCCGGAGGAACCGCGTAGCCTTTCGCTGCGTTCACATCGACCCGCAACATGCTGCCCAACAAGGTACCAAGATTCTGACCGTGGCCCCGTGGGTCATAGCGCCAGCCGCCATCGCCCAAAGCTATGTAGAGCATCCCATCCGGGCCGAAGGCGAGCTGGCCAGCGTTGTGGTTTTGATAAGGCTGGACGACGCTGAGTATCGTACGCACTTCGACGGCTGGTGTTTTTCCCAACTTGTCTAAGGGCAGCCGCCACTCGGAGACCACCGTTCGGATTTCGCCTTCTGCTGGGTTGTAGTTGACGTAAAAGAGACCGTTTTGTGGGTAGTCAGGGTGGAAGGCTAGGCCCAACAAACCCAACTCGGCGATGGACCGTACCGGCACTTCGAATACGACCGCGCCGCTCGCTGCCGGCGCGTTTGCCGATGCATCCGACAGGTCGAGTAACTTCGCCGTACCTCCCTGTTCCAGCACGACCGCCAGATTCGTGCTGCCGGGGGGAAACTGAATATCCGTGGGACGCACAAATCCCGTGCCAAGCGGAACCAGGCTGACCAATTGCGTTTTTTTTTCTCGGCCCTTCGCTGGTTTGATTACCGGCGCCGTATAGATCGGAGTGAACTCCTCCAACAGCCAACGCTGAATGGTCAGGAGGTTCAACACCACCGCGCCCCCCATGGTGGCCACCAGAGCGATTCCAATCCCGCGCTTGAGCATCTCCGGTATTTTTCGGCTTTCACGGCCCTGCGGCTCGTGACCCTGCCATACCGCATCGGAACGCCTCAGTCACCGCTATGACCCCGGAGATCTGGCATAAAGTGCCAAAATCCCACGAAATATCGTCCGGTGACGCGATTTTCCGAAACCGCTGGCGGCGCCCGGGGGGTACTATCCCCCGCCCTCGCACCCTACCCGAAGGAACTCCGATGCTCCGTGAAAGTTATCCCTACTACCTGGCCAACGAGGCCGTAGCCGCCAACCAAGATCTGATCGTCACGGATAAGTATACGGGTGAACCCGCCACGAAGGTCGCCATGGCAGACGCGGCAGTGATCGACGAAGCCATCGCCAAGACTGTCGAGGCCGCGGAGGAGTTCGGCAAGTGGCCCGCATACAAGAGGCAGGATGTGCTCAACCATTGCGTGAAGCGCTTCACGGAACGATTCGACGAGTTGGCTGACGCTCTTCGCATCGAAGCGGGCAAGCCGATCAAGGACGCCCGAGGCGAAGTCACTCGCCTGATCGAGACTTTCCGCGTCGCGGCCGAAGAATCTACGCGTATTTACGGTGAAGTGATGCCTCTCGATATCAGCGCCCGATCCGCCAACTACCAAGGTCAGTGGAAGCGTTTTCCCATCGGCCCCTGCTCGTTCATCGCTCCCTTCAACTTCCCGTTGAACTTGGTGGCGCACAAGGTCGCCCCAGCACTGGCCGTGGGTTGTCCCTTCATTCTAAAACCCGCCAGCCTCACTCCCGTCGGTGCACTCATTATCGGCGAAGTACTGGCGGAAACCGATTTACCGAAAGGTACTTTCTCGATCCTTCCCTGCCGTCGCGATGGCGCCCAGCTCTTCACGGAAGACGACCGCTTGAAGCTCCTCAGTTTCACTGGCTCTCATGAGGTCGGCTGGGATCTCAAGGCCAAGGCAGGCAAGAAGCCTGTAGTGCTCGAGCTGGGCGGCAACGCCGGCGTGATTGTCGATGAAGGAACCGATGTAAAAGACGCCGTCGATCGCATCATCATCGGCGCCTTCTACCAGTCCGGTCAGAGTTGCATCAGCGTGCAACGAATCCTCATTCATGAATCGCTTTACGACACTGTGAGCGATCTGCTCGTGTCGCGAACCAAGGCGCTCAAATGCGGCGATCCCAAGGATCCCGATACCTTCATTGGTCCTATGATTTCCGAGAAGGAAGCCAGCCGCTTGCAGGGTTGGGTGGACGACGCTGTCAAGGTCGGCGCCAAGGTGCTCTGCGGCGGAACGCGGGACGGCGTCATGATGCAACCGACCCTGCTCGAAGGCGTGCCGATGGATCAAAACCTCTGCGCCGATGAAGCTTTCGGTCCAGTGGCGATCCTAGAAAAGTACTCGAGGTTCGAAGACGCCCTGAAATCACTGAACGACAGCGCCTTCGGCCTGCAAGCAGGCGTATTCACGCGGGATATCTACAAGGCGAACCTGGCATGGGAAACCCTCGATGTTGGCGGCGTCATCATCGGGGACGTGCCCTCCTGGCGCGTCGACAACATGCCCTACGGCGGCGTCAAAGACAGCGGCATCGGGCGCGAAGGCATCCGTTGGGCCATCCAAGACATGACCGAGCCCCGGCTGATGGTTCTGCGGACGCCCTAGGCGCCCCCTCCTCAGTTCACTAGCGCCGGCTCGTGCGGATCCCGCGGCACCGTCGCCAGCTGCGCCCCATATCTAGTCGGATGGCGACGGAGCAGGGGGCTCATGCGTGCTGTCGCCGGCGGCCCCAGACTGGGACGACAGCGAGCACGAGCCACCCCAAGCCAGGGCCTGTAGGCCGCGGCAACGGCAGCTGACACGCACAGCCGCCAGCTGCTGCCGGATCTCCGACAACCGCCGGGGCGCCCTCTGCTCCAGAGTCTGCCGTCGGCGAGCCGGTATCGGGAACAGGCGGTAAAACACAATCGGCCGGGCAGTCGCGACCCAGGGGTCCGTCATCACACTGCTCGTTGTCGTCGACCACGCCGTCACCACAGCGGAAAGAGCGACAATCCCGTCGGCACGCCCCGGGACGACTGTCGCTGTTGGCTACGCCGTCGTCGCACTGCTCGTTACTGTTGTTAGTGACTCCGTCACCGCAATACTCCAGCACGCAAGCGGAGCAGCCATCGCCGGCAGTGTCATTGCCATCATCGCAGAGCTCCCCAGCGTCCACCACGCTATCTCCGCATCGAGCCATCTGACAACTCAACCGACAAGCATTGGCCCGTGTGTCGCTGTTATCGGCCCCGTCGTCGCAGCTTTCCGTACCGTTGTTGTTGATCCTCGCGTCTCCGCAATACTCCCGCTGACAATCAAAGCAGCCGTCTCCTGAAACGTCATTGCCGTCATCACAGGCTTCGATGCCTTCAACGAAACTATCGCCACAGACGAAGGGGATCCATCCGATGTCCACCATGAGCGCTACACTCATATCGAGAACCGCTTGTTGCTCAGGGCTCTGGTAGGGCATCATCAACAGACTCGGCTCAGCCAGCGGGTCCCAATGGGAGATGGATGTTCCCGGCTCAAGGGGTCGAGTCGCATTCAGGTAAGGTCGTCCCTCCGCGTCCGCGCCAATCCATCGTGTTGCATCAATCGAGAAACGCACCGTTAGAGTCGCAGCCAACGCCAAACGTATTTGAGCACCATCGCTAGACGTGACTCTGACCACCGGGACGTCCAGCGGCGCAAAGGTCGATGTCATCCAGTTCGGTGGTGAGGCATCACTGCTATCCACCATGATCACAGCGACAGCGCCGGCGCTGATCGCGGCTTCCGTTTTTTCGTAAAAGGAGCACGTCCCCCGGTCGATGAGTGCCACACGACCCGTCAAATCCGACAACGGGGCACAGGCATCCACCGGGAACGCCTCCTCGAGGATCCCGCTCACGGGCTCCTTGATAGGTGCAAAATCCGCCTCCCCGAACACCTCTGAAAACCCAACCACCGGGGGCTCAATCGCCATCTGACGCACTCCGCTGTTCAACGTTGCCGGCACAGCCGCCCGCACCGCCACCCCATCCAAGACCACTTGTCGAGGGTTGATGGCGGAGGCCACGCGCTGTTCATCGCTCATTTCATGCCAGTGCTGTTGAGCGGTCAGATCGAAAGTGAGTGATTCATAAACGTCATGAACACCGTCCAGTGGTGCGCCGGTCGCTTCGTCCAGAAGGTTCAAAAAACCTAGACCATGCCCAAACTCGTGCAACACCGTGTTTAACAGATTGATGTCGTCCACAGATCCTTGACCGTCCAATCCATAGTACCAATCGCTGCCATCGAGACAGAGGCTGTTGTCATCCAGATCGCCGTTGAATTCCGCCGTGATGTCGGGAGCGCCCGGAGCCGTGTCTGACTCCGTCAAGCGATCAGCGAGAGCGGCTACATACCAGAGCGGTGACGGTCGCCCCGGCATGCTCAATACTGTCGAATTGTCCGGGCCTGCGCTGCCCAAGGTTGCCGTCAGAGCATCGCAAGCCAGAGATCTGAATCGTGCGTGAACGACGATCTCTACGTCGCTGTCCAACGCGTCCGCCCAAATATCGGCCGCGGCCTGGAGCACGATCAGCCGTTGCGCTCCGCGAGTCGTCCCGAGGTTGCCGCCCACGGTCGCGACCGGAGTCGGATCCGACAAGCCTGTTCCCGCCGGATCTTGATCGACAATGGTGATGACCGAAGAGGCGAAGCTGGAACTGTGGCAGCACAGCGACAGTCCCATAGCCATCAAGCAAGCCATCGCCCGCTGGCGCATCAGTACTCGTCCCCACGATGACCAGCGCCACGATGACCAGCGCCACGATGACTGACTCCGGACCCCTGAGCGCAGTCGTAGCGCAAGCGCCCATCCTCACCCCGCCGCGCGACGACCTGATGCCGTGTGCTGTTGGGTAGGGTGACAACGGTGCGTTCCGAGTCGTCGCGAACGTCCAGAGTCAGTGTCGGCAGTCGATTCGCCGAGACATGCGTGGCTCTAACTCGAGCTTTTGATGGCGAAACCATCGTCTTACCTTTTGCCTTGACCCCGTCAGCACGAGCCACACGCTCGGAAACCACGCTGGGTGTCGTCGGATCTTGTCCGCAGCCCAGCACAAAGAGGCTGACGCAGATCCAATAGCCAAGCTGAGTCCTCACAGTCTGCCTACTCACGGTCTGCCTCAACACGCCTGCCACCGCTTCACCATTGAACCGTTCTCGAGAGCTCCGAAACACCAGTTTATCACGGAAATGGCTCCTGAGGCGTTCGCGGGAGGCAGCCGTCCCTCAGGCGCGCGTTGCGTGTTGTTCAGCGGCTCTCGTGCTTCAGTTGTGTCTCAGCGAGCCCTCACTTGGGCAGCTTTGGCGCCAGGGGAACCGATCGACACGCGCGCTCCGCAGCCTGACGAACCAGGCCATCACATAGGTCGGGGAAATCGTAGCCCGCAACCGCCGCCGCCTCCGGAAAGAGACTGGTTTCGGTCATGCCGGGCAGCGTATTTATCTCCAACAAAGTCAGACTATTGTCGTCGCCGAGCACAAAGTCCGCCCGCGACATATCCCGCACTCCCAATGCTCGATGGGCGGCCAGGGCCATCGCCTGGACCTCGGCAGTCACGTCATCGGCTAGGGGCGCGGGGCATTGGTGCTCGCTGCCCCCGGGGGCGTAGCGAGATTCAAAATCGTACCACCCTGCCGCCCGCGGCAGGATCAACGTCGCCGGGAGAGCTATCACTTTGCCATTTCGCTCGAGCACGCCACACGTGAGCTCCTTGCCCAAGTGGCGGCGCTCACACAACGCCACTGCGTCGGACTCCAGCGCTTCGTCTAAGGCAGTCGCCACTTGTACTGCTGTCCAGTCAGCGTCGACCAACGTGACCCCGAGTCCCGAGCCCCCAGATGCTGGCTTCACAACAACGGCGGGGCCCAGTTGCTCCCGAACAGCGATCGCCGCCTCAGCCGTCGACTCTCCGCGTCTTACCAGACGCTCGTCGGCGACCGGGAGACAGGCTGCTCGAAACAGCACCTTCGCAGTGGGCTTGTACGCGGCGACCGAGCTCGCCAACACCCCCGCTCCCACGTAGGGCAAGTTAAGCACCTCCAGAGCTCCCTGCAGTCCACCGTCCTCCCCCACCGGGCCATGAGCGATAGGGAACACCACGTCGGGCCCATAAGCGACTAACTCGGAGGGCAAAGTAGCGTCGAGCTCAATCCGTCTTGTCGTATGCCCTGCGCGCTCAAGCGCCGCACGGATACCAGTAGCCGAGCTCCGGCTCACTTCCGCTTCCGGCGACGGCCCTCCAGCCACCACCGCGACGCGCAATTGTTTGGACATCCAGGGCCCGTTAGTCAGTGGCGCCGTCAGCGCCCAAGTGAACCAACTCGATGCCTAACTGCTTGGCAAAGTCGAAAATTCGTTCATCGCGATAGAATTCCTCGAACAAGATCCGCTGAATGCCGCCATTGGCGAGCAGCTGAAAGCATTTGAAGCACGGGGAGGCCGTCACATAACAATCTGATTGGTCGATTCGCACACCGTTACGAGCCGCCTGCACGATGGCGTTGGCTTCGGCGTGAACGGTTCGCACACAATGACCGTCCTCCATCAGATGACCCTCGTCGTCACAGTGTGCAGTGCCCCGAATGGACCCGTTATATCCCGTCGTCAGAATCATCTTGTCGCGGACGAGCACGGCTCCGACGTGTTTTCGACTGCATGTGGAGCGAGTCGCCACCTGCTTGGCGATGGCCATGAAATAGCTGTTCCAACTCACGCGCGTGGGCGCTTCCCCCTCATTATTGTCTGTCACCATGCCTCCGGCCGGATTTCGTGAGGGGCGGGCCGCACCTCTACCCCCCGGCTCTACCCCCCATCTATACCCCGAAGCGCCAGCCGAACACAGTCGGAAGGTCACCCGGCTCCGCGGGGCTTGACCTCCGCTGTCGCTCGTGGCTTTTTCCTTCGGGTGAGGATCTTGAGTTCGCCCCGCACGCTCACCCTTTCGGGGATTTTTCTGCTGGCCGGCGCTGGCATCGGTTTCGCGGGGCCCGCCCCCGGGGACGGCGAAAAGGCCAAAACAAAGCTGGCGCAAATCGCAAAATCCGCCCCGGCGAACCTGGTCAAACAACCCGTAGCCCAAGCTCGAAAAGCCCTCGAGCGGGTTCAGAGTGTGGGCGACGCCAAGGACAAGCAGCATCAGCCAATGCTGGAAGGTCTCGCCTGGCAATGGACAAAGGTCGCAGCTGATCTGATTCGAGCCGCCGCCGCCGAAGATCGCGCCCGAAGCGCCGAAGAGGAGCTGGCCACTCTGCGTACCAAGCTGGTTCGCGCCCAGGCGCTGCTGGAGCAAACCATCGCTCGCCGCGATCGAGCCAAGGCCCAGCTCCCGCAAACCGACCGCGCCGGAACGGCCGCTTCAGCTGCCAAACAGCGCGTCGATGCCAAGGCGTTACCAGCCAAACCGGCTCCAGCCAAACCAGCCTCTACGAAGGCAGGCGGCCAATGAAATCGATAGGCGCTAGCATGCTCTGCGTGGTTGCCCTGACGGGCTGCGCGTCGATTCCACGGCCCACGGTGTTGGCCGAAGTGGATCGGATCGCCAAATCGAAAAAGGCCACCGAAAGTCGTCGCTCCGCACCCCAGGCCTACGCCCATGCCCAAGCCCTCCGGGAAAAGGCCGGACAAGCTCACGAATCAGGCGATTCGGCGGCCGCCCAAATTTTCGGGGAAACGGCCATCGCAGCACACGAACACAGTTTCGTACTGGCGCGCCTAGCCGAAGCCGAACGTCGTCGGGTCAAAGCCGAAGCAACCGTCGCGGACCACCAGGAACAGCTGGCACGGCTAGACGGGCAACAACAAAAGTACGCGGCAGAGGCGGATGCCTACGAGCTCAGAAGCAAAGTCGAGCGCGACGCTATTCCTCGCGTCCCGAACCCGCCCACCGATCCCAAACGTGAGCGAGCGCGGCTAGATGCCGCACGCGGACTGGCGAGTCAGGCGCGGCTGTTGTGTGTTGCAGCTCGCTTGCTCAGCGGCAACACAAAGTCACTGACCAAACAATTTCTGGCCCTCGACCAGCTGAGCGCCAAGCTGCGCCAGGCACCAAGGGCGACTCCCATCGACGACGCCATCAGTGCGCGGGCTCATTGTCTCTCTTCGCTCACCGCCGCTCGGCGGCCAGCCATCAGCGAGGTTCCAGAACAAAGTGTCTCGTCCGACCTGCTGACAGAACTATCCCAATCCCCCGGGCTCGATCTTCGGCGAGACGATCGAGGCGTAGTCATCACCCTACGAGACACTTTCCGTGGGCGAAGTCTCAACGCGGACGCGGCCGAAATCATCGCCCGCCTCGGCGCCGTATCAAAAGCGCACCCCAACTTTCCCATTTTAGTCGTCCTGCACACGGCAAACCGGAAACGGGTCGGAATGGATCGCACTCAACTCGCTGCGGTCACCGACGCACTCAAGAAGGCGGGAGCGGTGCGTGTGGAGGCTCAGAATGCCCATAACAGCCAGCCCGTAGCTGTATCGGGCTCCCGCCGAGCCGCCCGAAGAAACACGCGCGTAGAAGTCGTCTTCATCTCCCCCGCACTCTGAGCGATGCCCCTGAGGGGGCCCCATGATGCGGAAACATCGCGCACGGGCGATCCGAGCCGACTGGGAATTGTGGGCTGGGTGGAAAGCCCGGATCCGCTTTACCAGAGTGCATTTTGGTCGAAGGCTAAAGAACGGCGTAGCTCGGAGGACAATTGCAGGAGCGAGATCTCTTACTTGATGAAAAGATCGTCTGGAGCGGTCACCCCAACGGGGTGTGCGCCCCGCCCTTCGCCCGCGTGCTCGCATTCAGCTGGTTCACTCTGAGCGGCACCGCCACCTGCTTCGCAGTGGTCACTACCCTGGGCCTTGGCGAGTCCCCGACCCATCTCCTGCTGTTCGCATTCTGGACCGCTACCCTAGGCCTCCTCACCTCCCACGGCCCCAGGATTTGGCTCGACAAGGTACGCTACACCATTACGGAGCACCACGTGATCTGGGAGCGGGGCCCCCTCCGGCGCACGATTGAGCGCAGGGGTATCAACTTCGCACGCATCTACTGGAGTGGCGTCAGTGGCACCGGGGACATCGAGCTCGTTCGCGCTGTTCCGGCGGGAGCCCTTCGCCGACGCTTACTAGTCAGACTCTATAACGTCACCGCACCGGAAAAAGTGTGGATGATCATACGCGGTGCCGAATCATCCGCCGAGCCCGACCGAGTGGGGCGCTCAGTCGCCCAGCGACTCGATGACGGCGAGCGAGTGCTGTGGTCCGCGCAGCCCTCTCCGGTGCTGCATCGTCACCTGCCGCGCGGCAGACGCGAGTGGCAAATGCTCATTCTCGCCGGCATCCTGCTCTTCGCCTTCGCCACCATGCTAGAGCGAGCGATCCCCAACGCCCGAGGCTTGCTTGAGGCCGGCCTCGGGGACACAGCCTGGTGGGCATTGGTCTTCGGTCAGGGCTTGGCACTGGGGTTGGTGCTCATGCTGGGACTGTGGTTCGGCTACGAGGCCCTGGTACGGCCTGTCAGCCTCCTCCAAAACACTCGCTACTGGATTACCAATCAGCGGGTACTGATCCAGCGCGGCCGAGAGGAACTCCAGCTCGACCGCGACCAAATCGTAGACACGATCGATGTGCCGAAACCCGGCGGCGGGCGCGATCTATTCTTAGTGCTCGATGGTCCCAGTGCCCGCGCCCTCGCTCTCAGCGGTGCCTTCGGAGAGACCCAGCGGGGCTCTGAGCTCCGACCCGTATTTGAATCCATCGAAAATATCGATGAAATCGCAGCCTTGCTCCAGGCGACTCCTGACAATATCATGGCCAACAGCGGCGCGCCCTCAGCGCAAGGCCGGTGAACGGAGTGCTCTAGGGTAGCTGAGACAGTCGGCGCTCCGCGTGTTCTCGCCACCTTGACTGCGGCGCCAGGCGCACGAACTTCTGCCATGCATCTTTCTCTATCGCGGCGTCGTTAGACATGGCGAGGAATGCCACGACTGCGGCACGATCGGCAGGCGTAAGATAAGCCGGATCAGGCACTGAATCGAACTCCCATACGCTAGGCGCGCGGCGCCGGATCTCGTTGGCTTCGAAGACACGCCCGTCCCGGTACAGGGCCAAGCCGAGGGCCCCCATCAATACGTGAGCGTTCACCGCTGGTATTGGCAAGGCCTCCGCCCGCTTCAGATAGGCCACCGCCTCGGCGGGTGATATGGCTGCATCGTGCATCAGCGCGAGACCGGCTTCCGTGAACAGTTCCTGCCGATTGGAGAGAGAGTGAACGAAGGCGGCGCGTGAAATGAGAGACCGAAACGCCTCGCTGGCCTCAGTGTGATGACCGAGCACCGCCGCTGTCCGCGCGAAGGCCCACAGACCATGCACCGAGCCGGTGGCCGACAACAAGGACCCTCGGAGAGGTCGCAACAGCTCATAGGCTGGCTGAAAGCGACCCAGGCGAGCCAGCGCACGACCGCGCAACTCGTTCGCTCCCCATTCCTTTTTTCCTAGTGCTGCTGCCCGCTCCCCCCACGCCAAGGCACGGCGGGGCTCTCGGGAGAGTGCGGCGTAACCCCGGGCCACGGCCAAACAGTAATGTGGCAAGGCCGGTAGCCGGGCGGCATCCCAAACCTGGGACGGAGCCGACCCCGCTCGACAGAGCGCCGGACGCGGACTGGTGGCCGCCACCGCGGCCAAGTCCACCCCTTGCACCGAGCTCAGAGGGAGCATCAGGCTGAGGAGCAAGCGACCAGGCACCGAATGAGTGTAGACCACTCAGGCGAGCTTCGCCTGAATTCTAGGCGATCCCGCCGACTCAGCCCAGCGGGTTACGGATCACAATGGTTTCGTCGCGCCGAGGACCTACGCTCACCAAGTAGGCAGGAACTCCTGCCTTGTCTTCGATGAATTTCACATAGGCGAGGGCCGCCGCCGGGAGATCCGACATCTGGCGGACATCAGATATGGATTCCGTCCAACCTTCTAGCTCTTCGTAGATGGGCTGAACGCGCGGATCATCCAGCTCGTCGATGGGAAAGCTATCCGTCCTGCCCTCAGGAGTCTCATAGGCCACGCATATTTTCGGTCGCGCAATCCCCGTCAGAACATCCAATTTCGTCAAGGCAATTCCGTCGATTCCGTTTACTCGAACTGCATAGCGCAGCGCCGGCAAATCCAGCCATCCGGCACGCCGCGCGCGACCCGTGACGGACCCGAACTCTGCCCCTACTTTCTGCAGATGGCGCCCCTCGTCGTTTTCTTGCTCAGTCGGGAACGGACCTCCGCCTACCCGTGTGGTGTAAGCCTTGGTGATGCCAACTACCGTCGAGATGCGGTTCGGGCCGATTCCGGCGCCCGTGGTCGCGCCGCCGGCGATGGGCGAGCTCGACGTCACAAAAGGATAGGTCCCGTGATCCACATCGAGCAACGTGCCTTGAGCTCCCTCTAGCAATATTTTCGCGCCCTTCTTGACCGCGTCGTCCAAGAGTTCGGACGTGTCCGCCAGCATGGGGATCACCCGGTCCGCCAGGGCCCTCAAGGGCTCCACGACGGACTCGACCGAGGGAACCTCACCGCCCAAGTCGCGAATGACCGGAGCCCAGGCTTCCAAAGCGTTCTCCACGCGCTCGGTCAGCTTGGCAAAATTCCGCAGCTCTCCGAGCCGAACGCCATTGCGTCGAATCTTGTCTTCGTAGGCGGGACCGATGCCCTTCTTAGTTGTACCGATGGCTTTCCCCTCGGAGGCACGGCTCTCTCGCAAAGCATCCACCAAGAGATGGTACGGCATGATCAAATGCGCGCGTGTGCTGACCTTGACCTGGCTCGCCACGTGCTTGCGACCCCGTCCGATCAACTCGTCGACTTCGCCAAGCAACACGGCAGGGTCAACAACCATGCCCTGACCGAGCAGACAACGGGTGCCCTCGCGGAGGATCCCACTCGGTAGCAGCCGCACGACGATCTTCTCGTCGCCCACCACCAGGGTATGCCCGGCATTGCTTCCACCCGCGTAGCGCACGACCATCTCGGCGAACTCGGTGTAGATATCGATGATTTTGCCTTTGCCCTCATCGCCCCATTGGGCGCCAATTACGACCACGCACGACATCTCAGCCGTCCTTTTCCGTTGCGTCGGTCAGGGCCTTAATCAGCCCCGCACCGAGTGAATCATCCGTTTGCGTCAACTTGACGACTGCGTTCGAGGCCAGCTCAGCCCCGAGCGTATTTATCGTAGCGCCGGCAGCCGTCAACTCCACAATGTGGGAATAACGCCAGATGGCCGCGTACTCTGTCGCGCCCTGGACAGCTCCTGCTGCCGACGCGAGGCCGGCGGCTCGAATCTGTCCAAGCAAGGGCTCGACACGGGCGGTTTCTGTTGCTCCCGCCACCACGAGCACGCGATGGCGAGCGGCCGACAGTTGGTCCGCTGCGAGGGCCAAGCCCAGGTTGGTCAAATCCAATGCGAAGCCAGCAGCGGCCGCGGGGAGTCCGTAACGACCGAACAAGCCATCGTAGCGACCGCCGCCACCCACCGCTTCGCCGGGGCCATCAGCTAGGATCTGAAAGACCATGCCGCTGTAGTAGGGGAAACGCCAGGTCTCTCCGAGATCGAGCAACCGTTTGCCGGGCAAGCCAGCCTTGTCCAACAGTTCCCAGACGGCGCGCAACTCGTTGGCGGGATTTTCTGCGGGGGTGCCGGCAAATGCACGATCTGCCCTGGCCCACACTTCGCCGTCGCCGTGAAGTTCGGGCAGCGCCAAAACCGCACCCAATACTTTCTTGCTCAGGCCAGCGCGCTCAGCGGCCCATCTCAACTCGGCAGCATCTTTCAGCGAGAGAGCGTCAACAATGGCGGCCCGGACTGATGCCTCCACCCCGTCCAACAATGACGCACTGATTTGGGCGTTGCCAATGTCCACCGCAAACTGGGTCAATCCCGTCGTCTGAACAGCAGCGACAGCCGCAGCAATCACCTCAAAATCACCCTCGGCACCGCTGGGCCCGACTAACTCGAGACCCGCCTGAAGAATCTGTTTGGCCTGGCGAGCTCGTTGATGACGGCGACGAACCACGTTGCCCTGGTAACAAAGCCGTACGGGCATCGGCGCATCGCTGTATCGAGCTGAGACCAAACGCGCGATCTGGGGAGTCATGTCCGGACGGAGCGCAACGATATCCCCGCTCTCGGGCTCGACAAAGCGAACCACGCCGTTGAGCTCCCCCATCCCGTCCGCGAATACGTCGGCGTACTCGAAAACCGGCAGCGTTACCCGCTCGTATCCAACCAGCTCGAAGCTCTCCATCACGGCCCGAGCGAGGCGCGCTTGGCGGAGGGATTCCTCAGGCAATAGATCGCGCATGCCCGACGGTAACGGGTGCTGAACCCCCCCTTGGGGTCGGGACCAAAGCGCCGACGATGCCGGCGGGGGTGTACGACTGAGCGGGGGCAAGGCGGCGGACTGTACCAAAAAACCTGGCATCTCGACGCTGCTCTGCGAAGTTTTTTTCGGGCCAGAAACCGGCCAAAATCCTGCGAGTTCCAGCCGTTCGACGCCAGAACCGCGCAATCGGCCCCTCGCGGGCCGGAGGGCGGGAAAACACCGAGGGAGCTCTCGACGCGTCTAGTAAACACTGCTTCTGTCCCGATATGGGTAGTGAAAAAACCGACGACGGTCTGGTAATCGACGTGACGGAGCGCTCGGGCGCCCATGGCCCTGGCCCCGTCCAGGAAATGGACCGGCGTCTGTTCATGCAGCTGCTCGTCTACGATTGCGAGCAAGGGCTGTCGGCCAGCGGGGCTATTGCGAAGCTCTCAAAACACGCCAGCGAGAGCGACCTGCCCATCGTCATCTACGAAGACGTCAACAATCCCCAGGGCCTAGGGGTACTCACGTGGTCCGACGATCCAAAACACTTCGTCACCCGAGTCCGCCCGGCGCTGACAGTGCCCGCGCTGGAGCACATGCGGCTCCGCCACGATTTTACCATGTTGGGCCGCACCTACGCGACGGGCTACGAACCGGATCTCAATCATTGGCTGATTCAGCGTCCCATCGATACGGCCCTCAACACCGCTTGGCCCTGGGCGGTGTGGTACCCACTCCGACGCTCCGGTGCTTTCGAGAAGGTTGCTCCGGCAGACCGTGGCAAGATCCTTCGGGAACACGCGGAGATTGGTAAAGCCTACGGCAAGCAGGATTTGGCCCACGATATTCGCCTCGCCTGTCACGGCTTGGACGCCAACGACAACGAGTTCGTTATTGGGCTTAGCAGCCATTCGCTGCACCCCATCTCCCATATCGTCCAGACGATGCGCAAGACCACCCAGACATCTGAGTACATCAACCAGATGGGCCCGTTTTTCGTCGGGCACGTCGCCTTCAGAAACGGCTAGTGAAGCTGTCGGCTCGCAAGATCAAGGCGATCGCGTTCGACCTTGATGGGACTTTGATCGACTCCCGGATGGACATCGCGCTCAGCGCGAACCACGCCTTGGTCACGCACCAGCTCGGAGATCGCTCCGTCGAGGAGCTGAGTAGCTTTGTCGGCGACGGCGCCCGAAAATTACTTGAGCGAGCGACGAAGCTGGACGCTGACAATCCCCTACTCGATCTCGCCACCCAGACCTTCATGGGTCACTATGTGTTGCACGGGTCCGACAACACTCGCCTGATCGACGGCACTGACGCCTGCCTCGCGTTGGCGTCCCGAGTCCCCGTCGCGCTGTGTACGAACAAGGCTCGGATCGCCACCCTTCCGATTCTCAGCGCGCTGGGCATCGCCGAGTCGTTTTCTATCGTGTTGTGCGGCGATGACCTGAGCGAAAAAAAGCCTCACCCCGCCCCCATGCTCCACCTTGCCGAACAGTTCGGCATCCTCCCGAGTGAACTGGCCATGGTTGGCGATGGCCCCCAAGACGTGGGCTCAGCGAAAGCTGCCGGGGCGTTCGCTGTTGGGGTCATCGGTCCCTTACTGGGCCCGATGCGAGTCACCGAGAGTGGACCCCATATGCTCTTAGCCTCCCTCAGAGCGGTCCCCGAGGCACTGGCTCCGCTCATTCACGACACAATTCGGTGATAGGCCTCGCTCAGTTCGGCGAAACGACGCATCCGGGCCTGCCGACCGCTCACATCTCCCGGCCCTGAGCGATCGGGGTGGGTTACCTGAGCCAAAGCTCGGAACGCCATCTTGGCATCCCGCTGGGAGGCATTGGCATCCAGGCCCAAGACTTCCAGGGCCCGAGTGCGCGCCGGGTCACGCCGCTGCCCGGTGTGCTCGGGCTGCGCGGACGCGGCGGATTCCGCCGACGGATCCTGGCAAGCATCGGGAACCGCCTGCAGGCGGTCACGAGCTCGCATCTTGCCTGCGAGAAAATCACCGGGGGCCATCGCCCGGGGTGCGTCCACATTCGCGACTCGGTCGGCGATGTGAAAACTCACCCTGGCGTCTGTAAGGGAAAACAGATCCTCAAGGCGATCCCGGTGTTGGCTTTGCAATGCCAACGCAACGGCGGTCGCTTTGACGTGACAATCCTCAATCAGAACTTTTCCCGCCCTCCGACTGCCATCGGCAGTGATTCGCCGAAGCAGCAGCGCTAGACCCTCGCCGTCGAGCCAGCC
Source organism: Polyangiaceae bacterium (assembly GCA_013214025.1). Lineage (GTDB taxonomy): Bacteria > Myxococcota_A > Polyangia > Polyangiales > Polyangiaceae > JABSRN01. Next base: position 93,306 of record JABSRN010000008.1, on the reverse strand, counting down.
TTCACGGTGCAGGATCTCGCCTAGCCGCTCGACGGGGGCAGAGCTTTCCACGCGGCTAACCACGCCGGAGACAAGATGTACGCGGTGACTGTCGCCAGCCGTACTCAGCTCGAGAATTCCGGTAACCTCAGAGCGGCACAGCGCGCCCAGGACGTCTCCCAGAGTCGTGGCGTGCAAAGTTCCCGGCAAATCCATGCCTTGGCCTATCAGCCGTAGAGAAACAAGGGCAAGAATCCGTCGTCTCGACTCGCCGCATCCCCAGCCCCTAGCCCGAGACCCATGAGGAAAACGCCGCCGGCCGGCTATTTTTCGCCGCGAAATTCTGCCGGGCCCACCAGAACCTCGGCGGATACTCGCGATGAGACCGGCTCGCACTGATCGGCCCCGTCCGCCCCCACGCGTCGGCAAACGACGGCTCGGCCTCGCACGACCAGCTTGCCCCGGCCCAGGTCCGTCGCCAGAAGCGAAAATTCGATTCGAGCTTGGGATTTTTCACGCACACCTGGCGGCCCGGCGACTCGCTCCCGCAGGGCTGCGGCGAAGTGGGGGGCAAACACGACAACGAGATCCGTCCACTGAAGCCAGCCGTCCGGCGACGACATCTCGAGCTCGCAGGAGACGCGGCCTTTGGAGGCCCGGTGGTGACAACTCACGGCCGCAATCAGGCTGGGAGATGCTGTGTTGGCACGGCTGGCGGTGGAATACAGACCCATCGCGACCGCCACGCTGCCACCCAAAAGAATCCACCCAAGCGACTCACACCGAATCGCCATGCGGGACGTCAAAGAATTGTGGCATAGCCGGGGCAAGGCTGTTTCAGTCCGCGCTAGGAGGCGCGTAAAAGTCCACCAAACGGATCGGCTCCTCCATCATTTTCGCTCGTACGTGACGACGATCTCCCGCGACGTCTCCGGCGATCTGAAACGGAGTTGGTTTCGACATTTCGAACTCCACGTCGTCCATCAGAAAATCGAACATGACGTTGGGGTCGTCGTATTGCCCCGACCACACGGAGCGGATGTTTCGCGCAAAACCAACAGGGCTCATGGTTGACACCCGAACGTGCATGCGATCACTCCGCTCCTCCGCGAAAGGAAAGGCGCGAAATCCAAAGCCAAAAAACGGGATGGTAGCGACGCCAGCGACTCTCGCTGGACCGTCGTAGACCACCTCCCCCTTGGCGTAGGGGCGACCCATGACGGAGCCATCTCCGGCGATGCGATAGGCCTCCGAACCACGATTGATCACTTTGCAGCGGACCGCACTAGTGACGAGCATCTTCGGCATCGTCCGGCTCACCACGGACAGTGCGTAGGCAAAGCCCCCCGCCTGATAACGACGCAGCGGGGTCCGCGCGAGCATCTGTCGGGTAGCGTTGTAATCCTTCAGAACCCCGGCGTCGGTGCCAAAACCGCAAAACGGGGAGAGTAAATCGTCCACCTCGATCAGTCGGATAAGCCGGCTGCCGGCGTCCTCCCGAAGGCGGCCGATATCCACCGCCAGAGCTTCCGCCTTCTCACCGCCGGTAGCACCCACCACGTGGGCCAAGGCGTTTCCTGTGCCCAGCTTGAGGAATCCAAAACGTGGCAATGGGGCGTCGAGGCGCCGAGCGGCACGCACTACAGCGCTGACCATCACCATAAAGGTGCCGTCGCCGCCTCCGGTCAACACGGTCCCGTAGCCCCGAGAAACCAGGGTTTCGGCGATTTCATCGGTCTCTTCGATGCGTTTCGAAACGAACAGGTCGCCTCCCAGCATGATCTGATCGAGGGACGAGATGATCTCCTCGGTCACGCTCTTGGCATTTCCGTTCACCACCACTGCGATGCGACTGCCCACAGGTCTGCGCGATTCCGCGAGTTTCGACTCAGAAACGGTCATCGCCCCGGTTTATCACGGTAGGACTAGTCGACCAACGAATCGGACACGCTGGCCACCGATCTGCGCTATAGGAGCGGCGCAATGCACTTCGTCGATGAATGCACTCTTCGCGTCGAGGCCGGAAACGGCGGCGACGGCGCCATCGCGTTCCGACGGGAAAAGTACGTTCCCCTCGGCGGCCCGGCCGGCGGAGATGGCGGCCGAGGAGGCAGCATCGTGCTGGTGGCGGACAGCGGCCTCGGCACTCTGTCCGACCTCAAGCACAAACGCATAATCCGAGCGAAACGGGGGGAGAACGGAGGCGGCAAGGATTGCTACGGCGCCGGCGGCCCCGACGTTCTTTTACTTGTGCCCCTCGGAACTCAAGTCTTCGATCCAAACAGTAATGCCATGATCATCGAGATCACCGAGGCCGGGCAACGCTTCGTTGTGGCCGAAGGCGGTGAAGGCGGCAGGGGCAATAAGCACTTCGCTACGCCCGAAGATCGCGGCCCGCGCAAAGCCGAAAAAGGCGGCCCTGGGGATTGCCTAGATTTACGGCTCGAGCTCAAGGTGATGGCCGATGTTGGGCTGCTGGGCTTCCCCAACGTCGGCAAAAGCACGTTCATTCGCGCCGTGAGCCAGGCCAAACCCAAGGTTGCCAACTATCCCTTCACCACGCTCAAGCCTCATCTCGGCGTCGTCAATGTGGGGGAGACGCACAACGGACTGGGTCACGAGTTTGTGATCGCCGACATCCCAGGACTGATCGCCGGTGCCAGCGACGGCGCGGGTCTGGGCATTCAGTTCTTGAAACACGTCGAGCGCACCCGGGTTCTGCTGCACCTCATCACGGTGGACGACGACCCCGCGCGGCACCCGATGGAAGACTATCGGGCGCTGCGAGAGGAACTAAGAAAATTCCAGACTAGCCTAAGCGATCGACCCGAAATCGTCGCACTGAGCAAAGCCGATCTGCCCGACAATCGCGAACTGTACGAAGAATTTCGCGCCGAATTCGCCGAGCTTGGCATTGAGCTACTGCTCTTCAGTTCTGCCACGCACCAAGGCTTAACCGAAATAGTGAATGCTCTGTCGAAACAGGTGCTCGCGGCGAAGGCCCGCAGCAGCGAATAGCTCGACGCGAACCCTGCGGCTTCGAAAACCCTCTCAGTTGCGCTAGCACGTCTCGAGAACTCTAGGGCATCTCGAAGTCGTCGAGCTCGTCGTCGAAGGGGTACTCGTCCCGAGCCAAGTTGTCGAAGCGTGTGAATTCCGCGGTGTAGCGGGTGCGTATTTTGCCCGTGGGGCCATTCCGTTGTTTGGCGATAATGATCTCAGCGATACCGCGGTCTGGGCTTTCCTCGAAATAGTACTCATCGCGGTACACAAACATGATCGTATCCGCGTCCTGCTCGATGGCCCCGGACTCTCGGAGATCGCTGAGTTGGGGGCGTTTGTCTTTAGCGTTTCTTGTCTCCACCGAACGGTTCAGCTGACTCAAGGCGATGACAGCGACGCCCATCTCCTTGGCTAGTTGCTTGAGCCCTCGAGACATTTCACTGATCTCTTGCTCTCGGCTTTGCGCGCCTTTGCGACCTTGCATTAGCTGGAGGTAATCGATCACCACCAGCGCCAAGCCACCGCTCTCGGGACCATCTCCAGTCTTGCGGTCGGCCTCGGCCTTGAGGCGTCGAACTTTGGCGCGGAGATCCAATAAGGAAATCGCGGGAGTGTCGTCGATCCACAGCGGAAGCCTACCCAGGCGTCCTGCTGCATCAGTTAACTTGTGCCACTCGTCCTGCCCGATTTGTCCGGAGCGGATCTTAGAGACGTCCACCCGGGCCTCGCAGGCGAGCATACGAGAAGCCAACTGCTCCTTCGGCATTTCCAGCGAGAAAAAAGCCACCCCCGCCCCGGCCTCTTCGGTGGGCCCATCCTCGCCGTTCCGGGTGACAGGCATCGCGACATTCGCTGCCAAGTTGAGGACAAACGCCGTTTTACCCATGCCGGGGCGTCCCGCGATGATGTACAGATCGCCCTCATGCAAACCGGCACATTTCGCGTCGAGGTCATCGAAACCAGTGGGGACCCCAGTAATTCCCTCGCCTCGCTTGGCGGCCTCAGTGAGCTTCTTGAAAGCCATCTTGATGGCTTCCTTGACGGGCACTGTGCTGCTGCCCTCGGGCACTCGGGCGATATCGAAGACCGCTTGCTCAGCTTCGTCGATGAAACCCTGTACGTCGTCCGCTAGAGCATAGCCCTCAGCGGCGAAGGTCTGGCACATGCCGATAAGCTGCCGCAGTCGCCACTTTTCCCGCACCGTGCGCGCGTGGTCCCCAACGTGTGCGACCGCAGGCGTCGCGTCCGTCAACAATGCCAAATAGGGCGTACCGCCAACCTGCCCCAGTCGTTCCCGATCTCGGAGCCAGCCGGCTACGGTAACAACATCGACGGGTCGGCCAGACTCTTGAAGGTCCACGACAGCTTCGTACACACGCCGGTTGGCGTCGGCGTAGAAGTGCTCCGCTCGAAGCACCTCGGAGGCGTCGGCGAAGGCATCCTCGCTCAGTAGGACGGCGCTCAACACCGCTCCCTCCGCCTCCAAATCGCTCGGCGGGATCCGGCCTTCCGACGGAGTCAGCTCCATCGGCTTCCGACTTCCGTCTTTTCGATCTTTCCAATCCCCGCTCATCGCGCCGCTCCCCAATCGCCCAACAACTTAGCCAACTGTTCTCCCGAGGGCGTCCACAGGGTTATCCACAGGACGCCAAATGCACGAAACCCCACGGAGGACCCGCGAGGTTTCGTTCACACTATGCTCGAAACGCCTCCTCAGTGTCAACCGAGTCAGCCAAAACCGAGCCAGTCGGCCCCGAGCCAGATCAAGAAGTTTGCTTGATTACCTCGATAGCCAACGTGGCGGTCACCTCAGTGCACACTTTGAGCTGAACTTCAGAGAGACCCAACGAACGGATCGGCTCCGGAAGAGTCAACTTGCGGCGGTCAATCTTAATCCCCACTAGCTCGTACGCCTCTTCGATGTCCTTGCCCGTGACCGAGCCGTACATCTTGTTCTCCGCTCCGACACTACGGGAGATCTTGACGGAAGTGCTTTCCAACTTCTTCTTGAGAGCCTCCGCATCCAGCTTCGCTTGGTTGGCTCGGTCTTCCGATGCCTTACGAAGCTGATTGATTCGCGTGAGGTTGCCCGCCGTCGCCGGAAGCGCCAGCTGACGAGGAAGCAAGTAGTTCCGAGCGTAGCCCGGCTTGACCTTCACGACATCGCCGCCAATGCCCAAGTTTTCAACGTCCTGCTGGAGGACTACAGTGATTGAAGTCGCCATGAGTCCTCCTAGTCGTTCATCGTGAACGGCAACAAGGCAATGTTGCGCGCCCGCTTAATAGCGGTGGTGATGGCTCGCTGGTGCTTGGCACATGCGCCAGAAACCCGACGGGGCACAATCTTGCCGCGCTCCGTGATGTAGTAGCGGAGCATCTGCGGATCCTTGTACTCGATGGTCGGGGCGTCGTCGCGACAGAACGCGCAACCGCGGCGACGAGTGCGACGAAATCCTGTTCCCTCGTCTTCTTCTTCCCTGGCGGCAGGCTTCATGATTTGTCCTCGGTCTTCTCAGCGGCGTCTGCCGCGGGTTTTGCTTCCTCAGTCTTGGCGGGAGCTTTGTCCGCTGCTTTGGCTTCGCCGTCTTTGGCGCCATCAGCTGCTCCGGCTTCGCCGTCTTTGGCGCTGTCAGCTGCTTCGGCTTCGCCGTCTTTGGCGCCGTCAGCCGCTTTGGCCTCGCCGTCTTCATTGCGAGGTTTACGGGGCTCCAGACCCAGTGCGCGAGCCTTGGCGGCGATGGTCTCTTCTTCCTCGACCGGATCGAAATGCTCAAACGCGACATCCTCGTCGGTCGCAGCCTCGGCCTCTTTCGGTGTATCCAGCTTGATGGTCTGGAATTTCAGTACGCCTTCGAGGATGCGAAGGTTGCGCTCCAACTCGGTCACGATCATGCCGCGGCCTTGGTACTGGACGTATACGTAGACGCCTCGAGTGAACTTGCGAACTGGGTATGCCAGCTTGCGGTGGCCCCAGTTCTCGACTCGGGTCAGTTTGCCGCCCTCTTTGGCGACGATCTCTTCCACACGGCCGGATACCTTCTTGGAGGCGGCGGTGGGAGAGTTGGGTGCCAATACGTAGATAGTCTCGTAATGGCGAAACGGCTGAGCTGATTCAGTGCTCATATTAGACTCCTTTCGGTCTAAAGCCCCCGGGATGGGAGCAAGGAGGGTTTCAATCGGATGTTTCTATTCGTCGGTTGATCGCGTTCATTGCATCATCGATGCCACGGTCTATGACAAGTTCCACAGCGTCGGCAGCACGATTGACAATATCGTCAAGCGCGCTTTCCTCGGCTGGGGCGAAGGCTTGTAACACATAATCTGCACGGCTACCGCGGAAGTCCGAATTCGGGCGCCCCACCCCAAGTCTCAGGCGTAGGTAGTCCTTTCCGCCCAGACAGGAACTTATACTGCGTAGTCCATTGTGTCCGGCCTCGCCGCCCCCTGCCTTGAGACGCATCTGCCCGAAGGGGACATCCAGCTCGTCGTGCACGACGAGCACGGCACCGATGTCGACCTTATAAAAGGTACGAACAGGCCCCACACTCTGGCCCGAGCGGTTCATAAACGTCTGGGGCTTGATCAGCCCGATCTGTTCGCCGCCGTGACGACCGAGGGCGAACTGCCCCATAAACTTCTCGCGGAAGCTGAGCTCTAGGCGACGTGCCAGGGCGTCGACCACCCGGAAGCCAATATTGTGCCGAGTCGCGTCGTAGGAGGGCCCGGGATTTCCAAGCCCCGCTACTAGAATCACTTGTCGGCGGGAGCGTCAGCGGCCGCGCCGTCGCCGTCGCCGTCGCCGTCGCCAGTCTTGGCGGCTGCAGCCTCTTCCTCGTCAGCCTCCTTGGAGGCGCGTGCGGCGTAGACGCCACAGACAGTGCGCCCGGCAGGCAGGGTCGAGATGACACCGTCCGGCAGGCTCAGCTTGCCAACGCTGAGAGTCTCTTCAATGGCGAGCCCAGTCACGTCGACCACGATCTTCAGCGGGATGATGCCGGGCAGACAACTGATGGGCAGCTCACGCATGGCCTGGCGAAGCTCACCGCCGGCGACGACACCTTCGGGCTTGCCCTCGAGGATAAGCTGCACTTTGACCTCGACGGCTTTGTTGGCCGAGATACGGATGAAGTCAGCGTGGAGAAGCTGACGGGAGACCGGGTGGTACTGGTACTCGCCGATGAGGGCCGAGCCTGCCGCTTTACCGTCAATGACGAGGTCGACCACGGTGTTTCGCCCGCGCTCCGAATTCAACATTTCGATGACCGGCTCCGGAGCCACTGCCAAGGAAACAGGATCCTTGCCGCCGCCGTAGGTGATTGCCGGAACGCTGCCTGCTGCGCGCAAGCGACGGTTCGGGCCTTTGCCGGTCTCGGTTCGGGTGACAGCTTCGAGTTTCATGGCTTCCATTGTGGTCTCTCTCTCAGATTTCCGGGACTGCCCTCAGGCAATACCAAAAGTATTAGGCAAACAACGAGCTCACAGAGTCGTTGCTATCGATTCGACGAATCGCTTCGCCGAGGAATTTGCCAATCGATAGGTAGGTGATTTTGCTGCTCTTCGCCGCCTCGGGGTTCGGAGTGATGGAGTTCGTAACTACGACCTCCTTCAACGGCGATTCTTCGATACGCTGTACGGCGGGGCCACTGAGCACCCCATGGGTCGCGCAAGCGACGACGCTCTCGGCACCGTTAGCCATCACTGCGCGAGCGGCATTGCAGAGCGTGCCCGCGGTATCGATCATGTCGTCGATGATGATGCAGCGCTTGCCCTTGACGTCACCGATCAAGTGCATGACTTCGCTGACGTTCGCCTCTTCTCGACGTTTGTCGATGATGGCGAGGCTAGCGCCGAGGCGCTTGGAATAGGCCCGCGTGCGCTCCACACCGCCAGCGTCTGGCGCGATAAACACAGCCGACGAATCGAAATTTTGCTTAATGTAATCGTCCAGGAACACCGGCATCGCGTAGAGGTGGTCGAGGGGGATGTTGAAGTAACCTTGGATCTGACCCGCGTGCAGATCGAGACAAATAACTCGGTGCACGCCTGCCTCGGTGAGCAGGTCCGCGACCAGTTTAGAGGTGATGGGGGTTCGCGGCGCGACCTTGCGATCTTGACGGGCGTAGCCGTAGTAAGGAATGACCGCCGTGATGGCACCGGCCGACGCGCGTCGAAGCGTGTCCACCATGATCAACAACTCCATCAGGTGATCGTTGACCGGAGATGAGGTCGACTGAATGACGTAGGCGGGAAGTCCGCGAACGTTCTCTTTGATCTGAAAGAAAGTTTCCCCGTCGCTGAAGCGCGAGACCTTCGCCTGCGCCAGACGGGTACCCAACACGCTCGCGATTTCTTCAGCGAGTTCCGGATTCGAACTTCCAGAGAACAGACAGATACTCTTGATCGACACGATTCTTCTTTAGTCAGCTCGGTGAGGGAAAGCTCGGTAAGAAAGCTAAGTACCCGAAAGCGAAAGAGAATTCCGACTGGCGGGAGCCTCGGGAGGGCGGACAACTACCAGTCAGACCGGATAGTGTCAAACCCACTGGCAGAGCGTATTCCCTAAACCTGAGTGATTCCCGAACCTTGGTCCGATTCTCGTGGGCTCATTTCCGTGGGCCGGGGGCGGCCGGGACAACGGAAGTCGGTATGGCTCCCCCGCGGGGGGCCACCTAGCGCATGTGAAGCATGAGCCGATCGGGCTCCTGAAGGAAGCCGACCACGTCCTGAGCGAAGGCTGCGCCCACGTGACCGTCGATGATTCGATGGTCGAAGGAGAGGCTAAGGCACATGACGTGCCCGATAACGATCTCATCGTCTCGTACGATAGGTGTCTTTTTCATCTCGTGAATTCCGAGAATGGCTACCTCCGGATAGTTCACCACCGGCGTGGCGAAGAGGCCACCCAACTTGCCTAGGGAAGTGATCGTGAAAGAGGAACCGCCGATGTCTTCGCGTTTCGTCTTGCCCGCTTTGGCTTCGGTCGCCAGACGCTCCAACTCGGAAGCTATTTCAATAATCGACAGTGCGTCAGCCCCGCGCAGCACCGGAACCGTGAGCCCCGCGTCCGTGGATGCGGCGATACCGAGATCAAAGGAGCCCTTCATGATCATCTCTTGAGCGTGATCGTCGACCAAGCAGTTGAGGGCGGGATTCTGCCGAAGAGCGGCGACGACTGCCTTCACAATGTACGGGAGGTATGTGAGCTTGACGCCCTCGGCTTGCGCGATGGGTTTGGCGGCAGTCCGAGCGGCGATCAGCTTGGTGCACTCGCACTCTTCTACGTAGGTGAAGTGAGCGGCTGTGCGCGTGGAGCGCGCCATGTTCTCGAATATTCGCTTTCGGAGCCCACGGATGGGCAATCTCTTGTCTGCTGGGCCTGAAGGCACAGGCGCGGCGGGCTTCTGGTGGGGTGCGGGGATCGCACGCGGTGCCGGCGACGGGCGCAGCGTGACGACATCGATGGGCGACGGCCCATCGGGAACCCTGGTGCCACCGCCGGCTGAATACAGTTTGACATCGTCGGCGGTCACTCGGCCACCGGGACCGGACGGCAGGACCATTCGAAGATCAACATCTAGCTCACGTGCCAGCTTTCGAGTGGCAGGTGCTGCCAATGGCTTCTCGCTTTGGATGGTGCGGCTCACCGCGACGGTAGTGACCACTCCCGGCAATACGTCCTTGATATCACCGACAGCGCTCGCGGCAGCGCCCCCAAGAGCCTCGGATGGCGCCTTCGCTATTATCGTGTCGCTGGGAATCGTGTTGGGCGAGGCTTCCGCTGCGCCTTCGGTTTCGAAGACGGCCATTACGCCCCCCACCGGAATGGTGTCGCCTTCCTCTCCCATGAGCGCGGTCACGGTCCCTGCCTCCGGCGCCGGAATGGTCACCGTCGCCTTATCCGTCATGACCTCCACCAGATCGTCATCCGCCGCGATCTGGTCGCCCACCTTAACGAGCCAGCTGACGATCTCGCCCTCGCTGACGCCCTCGCCAATATCCGGAAGTTTGAATTCAAAAACGGCCATGCTTGTGGATTACCCTATTTTATCTGATGCGGATGCTCGGCGAGCCTATTATTTGCCGCGAGCACGGCTGTCTCATGCCAGTTCCGGACACGCGGCTGATCGACTGACTAAGCGACCGCCCGACCGACCAAGTGGTTTCGGACTGCTTAGCGGATGATTTCTCTCGGGTCTCGGGCGGTCAGCCCGGAGGCGACCCCACCCTACTACGGAGAGGCCCGAACTGTATCAAGGACAGCCGGTAAAATCCGGTGCGACAAGGGGAGGTATTCCATCTCAAGCGCATAGGGAAAGGGCGTGTCAAAGCCAGTGACGCGCACCGGAGCCGCTTGCAGGTAATAGAACGCCTTTTCCGTAATCAACGTCACGATTTCGGCTGCCAGCCCGCAGGTTCGCGGCGCCTCGTGCACGACCACCAGCCGGCCCGTGTGTTTCACGGAAGCCACGATTGTTTCAAGATCGAGCGGCCACAGGGTCCGAAGATCGATCACTTCACAATCGACTCCGTGCTCTTCCGCCCGCGTAGCCGCATCGAGGGCCTCGTACAACATGGCCCCATAAGCGACGACGGTGACGGACTTGCCTGCCCGGACGATGCTCGCCTTCTCCAAAGGCACGATATAATCCCCGTCTGGTACATCGCCTTTGGCGGCTCGATAGACACGTTTCGGCTCCAGAAAGACCACCGGATCCGGATCTCGAATGGCCGCCTTCAGCATGCCTTTCGCATCGTAGGGATTCGAAGGGCACACCACTTTGAGCCCGGCCATATGAATGAACGGCGCCTCCGGATGTTGCGAGTGATAGTGCCCGCCCCGGATGCCTCCTCCTACTGGGGTGCGCACAACCATATTGGTCACAAAATCCCCACCCGATCGATAACGGAACTTCGCGAGCTCGTTTACGATCTGATCGTACGCCGGGAAGATAAAGTCGGAAAATTGGATCTCCGCGACCGGCACCAGCCCGTTGAGCGCCATGCCAATGGCACAGCCGATGATGCCCCCTTCGCTGAGAGGGGTGTCCATCACCCGGTTCTCTCCGAACTCCTCGTGAAGCCCCTTGGTGACTCGGAATACGCCACCGACGGTTCCGATGTCTTCCCCCAGCAGGACGATCCTCTGATCTCGTTTCATCTCGTCGCGGAGCGCATCGTTCAGCGCTTGGACCATGTTCATTTCCGTCACTGCTAGCCTCCCCCTTTGAATGGGCGGCGTCCGCGACGAACCTGCTCGCGTTGTTCCCGAAGATGCCAAGGCAACTTCTCGTAAACATCATCGAACATCGTATCGACTTCAGGTTGCGGGGTATTCTCGGCAGCCTCAACGGCAGCCAAGAAGCGTTTTTCCAACTCGGCATCGAGAGCCGCGTCATCGGCGGCTGTCCACATATCGTGATCCATCAGGTAGTGACGCACCCGCTCCACAGGATCTCGCTGCTGCCAGGGCTCCAGCTCGTGGGCATCCCGATACGCTCCAGGGTCGTCGCTAGTAGAGTGCCCCCCCATACGATAGGTGAGCGCTTCGACTAGGGTCGGACCGTGACCCGCTCTGGCTCGATCCGCGGCATCACGCACGGCTCGATACACGGCGAACAGGTCGTTCCCGTCGACACGCACAGCGTGCACACCATAGGCCTGACCTTTGTGAGCGATGGTGGGCGACGCGGTCTGGCTCTCGTAGGGCACGCTGATGGCCCAGCCGTTGTTGCGGCACAGGAACACCACCGGCGCCTTAAAGACCCCAGCGAAATTCAGCCCGCTATGAAAATCGTTCGAGCTGGTCGCACCATCTCCAAAGTACACAAGAGTGACCGCCGTCTCGCCCTTCAATTTTGATGCCCAAGCGAAACCTGTCGCCTGGTTGATTTGGGTGCCCACCGGGGAACTGATACTCACCCAATGAGCATCCCGACAGGTATAGTGGTCGGGCATCTGCCGACCCTTGGCTGTGTCGTTGGCGTTGCCATACAAGTTGTCGATGAAGCTCTGGTAAGGCATGCCGCGCAACAAGGCGGCGCCAAACTCTCGGTAGCAAGGGAAGATCCAGTCCTCGGTTTGTAGAGCCAGCGCTGAACCGATGATCGCGGCTTCTTCGCCGAGGCAGCCCACATGAAAACCGATTCGCCCCTGTCGCTGGAGACGGGTGAGACGCTCATCGAGGAAGCGGGTCTCCACCATCTGTCGGAACGCACGCAACAGATCTAGATCTTCGATGTCCGGATTCTTGTCAGGATCCAGCGTGCCATCTTCCCGAAGAACCTGAAGCAGACTGCCGCGGGCCGATATGGCAACGCGCTCGCCTTCCGTCTCTTCGCTCATTTCCGGCATCAACATTTAGCTTGAGTCGAAAATCACGGAACACAAGTCGAACCCGTGTCGTCGATTCGCGAAAACTGCGCACTTTCGCCTCCCCCGCCCCTTTCGGCACGAGGGCACGCGGGTAGCGTGGCTGACCTCAGGTTCCTGTGCTAGCGGATCCCCCGTTAAGCGTTGCGCGCACCGCTCGCGGCCCATGCCGTCGCGACTGCCCCAGCGCCGACCTGCGCTCAAACCACTACATTCGATTCCCAAGCAGCCCGTAACGACCCCGGGAATCAGGGGTGACACCGCGCTGTAGCCACCCAGCGTCACCGGGCCGGCCAGCTCAGTGCTCTAGCCACACAGCGCTGCTGTAGCCCCACAGCAGCGACCCAGCGCCGGTCAGCTCAGTGCTGACTCTACGTCGGTAAGTGCCTTCTCAAGGGACGCCGGCTCCAGGCCGAAACCCGCGGTGAGTTTTTCCAGAACACCGTGCTCTTGAGCACTCACGCCTTCAGACGCGTAGGCGATCAGAGTAGCGACTCGGATCACTTCCTCGGCGTGGTCAAGGCGGGTAATCGTACGAGCGACCATTTTCGCGCGCTCGTCCATTCCGTCCTCTTCCAACAACTCAGCAAGGTCGGCCAGGAGTGCTTCAATTTGAGGCGACTCAACGGCGCCGTGGCATGCGCCGAGCACCACATGCTGAAATACGCGTTTCTCGGTTTCGTCGAAGACGCCGTCAGCGTTCGCGACCAGAAAGGCGCTCTCCACTACAGCTTCGAACAGAGCCGCCACGGTGGGATCAAAGCCCGTGGGGTGGGTCTGGTCGGTGCGGGTAGGACGCGCGCCGTAGGAGGATGCGGCTACTGCGAGTATCGAACCCTTGGAGCCGGCATCGCCGTAGGCCGGCGGCTGACTCAAGTTCAACGCAACTTTGTCGAGGAGGCCTTTATCGATCATCGCCTAGATCTCCAGCTTATCGCAATCTCGGTCGCGCGTCAGTGGCAGGCTGCCGTCGGCCATATTGGTGGGCTGGCCGCATTGTACCACCCTCCGGGCATTTCGCCGCCCGAGGCTCAAAGGCGGGCAGATCGGCCTATTTTGGTGCACAGTAGCCAATATACGACATGTAGGCGTCAGGATCGCGTGAGCCGACTAAGCGGAATCAGCTGTTCCGTAGATTCCGGCGCACACGCGGAACCGTCCACGCTCGCGCCGGCAGCCGCGATTACCTCCGCTGCCGATACTCCAGGACCGAAGTCCGATGACTCTTCCGCCGCCGTCGCCTGGCGTGATGGAGTCCGGTGATCCGATTCCACGAAGGCCTCTGCGGCGTGATAGCTCGATCTCACCAATGGCCCTGAGGCGACGAAGCGAAACCCCAAAGAGTATCCGTGCGCCTCATAGGCGGCGAAGACGTCCGGGTGAACGTAGCGATCCACCGGCGCGTGTTTTGGCGTCGGGCGCAAGTATTGGCCCAGGGTGACGATGTCGACCCCCGTATCTTTGAGATCCCCCATCGTCTCAAAGACCTCATCATCCGTCTCGCCGATGCCGACCATGATCGAGCTCTTCGTAAAACGTTCCGGTGCCGCCGACTTGGCATAACGAAGCACGTCCAGGGACAAGTCGTAGTCACAACGCGCATCACGAATGAGGGGCGTCATGCGTCGTGGAACCTCTACGTTGTGAGCGAAGACGTCCGGTGCTGCCGCCAGGACAACGTCGATGTCAGGGTGACGACCATTGAAATCCCCCGCCAACGTCTCGATCAAGATGTCCGGTTGTCGCCGCCGCAGAGCTCGAACCGTGGCCGCCAAATGAGAGGCGCCGCCGTCCAGCATGTCGTCCCGATCCACCATGGTCATCACGACGTACTTCAACCCGAGGGATGCCAACGCCTTGCCGACGTGTTCCGGCTCCCGGGGATCTACCGCGCCCCGAGGGTTGCCCGTTGTCACAGCGCAAAAACGACACCCGCGCGTACAGGTGTGTCCCAGCACCATGATCGTAGCCGTGCCTTGGCTCCAACACTCGGCCACGTTGGGACATCGAGCCTCTTCGCACACGGTGTAGAGATCGAGTTTGCGGAGGGTCTCTTTGATACGCTTGTAGGCTTCGCCGCCCGGCGCTCGAACCTTGAGCCAGTCGGGCTTGCGCTCGCGTCGCGGTTTTTTTCCCGATGACGAGCGACTCGATGACGAGGCATCCCCAGCACCGGATGAGGCGCGGGACGACGGATTCGGATCGCTGGCTTCAGACATGTCGCTTCGCTTCCATAGCAGAATCGCGGGATTTTGCAGCTACTTGCGGCGCGATCTGGTTTAAGGACGCCGGTCCCAGAGGGGATGCCACCCCCCGTTCAGTGAAAAGGGCGGACACCAAGGATGCCGGGGTGACATCAAAGGCGGGGTTACGCACGCCGATACCGGACGCCACCATGCGCCGCTCCCCGCTCATGCTGATCTCTTCGGCAGCCCGCTCCTCAATGGGGATATGGTTACCATCGACGCAAGCCATGTCCACCGTAGACCAAGGCGCGGCGACGTAGAACGGAAGTTCGTGGGCTCGACAGAGCACCGCAACGTTGTAAGTACCGATCTTGTTCGCCACATCACCGTTGCTAGCGACTCGGTCCGATCCGACCACGGCGAGATCGATCTGCCCATTTCGCATGAGTGCACCGGACGCTGAATCCGCAATCACCTCAACGGGAATGCCGTCGCGATGTAGCTCCCATGCCGTGAGGCGGGCCCCCTGGAGATAGGGGCGTGTTTCATCCGCCAAGACGGTGATGGCTTTGCCGAGCTCGTGGGCGGCTCGGATCACGCCTAAGGCCGTGCCGTAGCCGCCGGTGGCGAGGGCACCCGCGTTGCAATGAGTCAATATTCGCGCACCATCCGGAACCCGCTCGGCCCCGTAGGCGCCCATTCGACGACAAGCCTCAACGTCATCTCGATGGATGCGGCGCGCCCGATCTGCGAGCAACTCGACGCGATCTTCAGCGCTCTCGCAAACGTCACTGAGCGCCAGCTGCAGCATGGCATCGACGGCCCACGCCAGATTGACAGCGGTGGGGCGGGAGGCCTTGAGACCAGCTGCCGCGGCCGTCATGTGTGAGGAAAAATCAGAGGGTTCTCGGGGGGCCTTCGCTGCGGCGACGACCATCCCGTAGGCCGCGGTGATGCCAATGGCCGGAGCGCCGCGAACCACCATGTCGGTGATGGCCGCCACTACCTCGGCACAGTCAGCCAAGCTGAGGTAGCGCTCCACCGTGGGCAGCTCGCGCTGCTCCAACAGGATGACGCGATCATTATCCAGCGATAGCTCGACCGCAGAATAGCTTGCACAGCTGAGCGGTTCTGGATGAGGAACACCCGCCACCCTTAGCCCTCAAGTAAGCGAGTCAGGATCTGGTTGACCATCTTCGGGTTCGCCTGACCGCGAGTGGCCTTCATGACCTGACCGACGAAGAAGCCGACCACCCCCTTCTTACCAGCTCGGTATTGGGCAACCTGCTTCTCGCTCTTGGCGACCACTTCCTCGCAGATCGCCAAAAGCTCGCCCTCGTCGGAGACGACTTCCATGCCGTGTTCTTTTACGAAGGTGGACGGGCTGGTGTCGGTTTTGACGATGCCCGCGTACACCTCTTTGGCCTGTTTGCCGCTGATCTTGTCGCTGTCCACCAAAACGATGAGCTCGGCCAATTGCGCAGGGCTCACGGGGAAGTGGATCTGCTGGCGTTCAGTGACGATGTCCCGCTGAAGCTCCGTCAGCATCCAGTTGGCCACCTTCTTCGGATCGATCTTGGTGGTGCCCTCGGTGGAGATCACCCCTTCGAAAAAAGCGACCTGATCGGGGTGACCAGTCAACGTCGATGCCGCCTGGTCTGACAATCCGAACTCCGACATGTAGCGGGCCTTTCGCGTTCGGGGCAATTCGCCGATCATGGCCCGTTGTTCTTCGATCATTTCGTCAGAAATGACCACCGGCGGCAAATCCGGTTCCGGAAAATAGCGATAGTCATGAGCGTCTGCCTTGGCGCGCAAGCTGCGGGTCTTCGAGGTATCGGGATCGAAGGATCGGGTCTCTTGGACCACCTCGCCTCCGGCATCCAGAATCGCAGTTTGTCGTGCAATCTCTACGTCGATGGCTCGCTGGACAAAACGGAAGGAGTTTAGATTCTTCAGCTCCGCTCGGGTTCCGAACTTTTCTTGACCTACCGGACGTATGGAGACGTTGGCATCACAACGAAAGCTGCCTTCCTCCAAGTTGCCGTCGTTGACGCCGATAGAAACAAGAATGTCGCGCAGAACCCGCAGATAAGCCGCGGCTTCCGCACTGGATCGAATGTCGGGCTCGCTAACGATCTCGATCAACGGTGTGCACGCGCGGTTCAAATCGACGACTGAATCGCCACCTACCCCATGGGTGCTCTTGCCAGCGTCCTCTTCCATATGAATGCGGGTGATACCGATGCGAGTCTTGACGCCCTCTACCTCAACATCAAGATGACCATCACTGGAGTAGGGCTCCTCGTACTGACTGATCTGATAACCCTTGGGTAGATCGGGATAGAAGTACTGCTTGCGCGCGAAGATGCTTGTCTGGTTGATCGTCAGATCGAGGGCGATGCCCGCACGAACTGCGAGACGAAGCGCTTCATCATTGGCGACGGGCAACGCGCCGGGAAGGCCCAAACACACGGGGCACACATTGGAGTTCGGCTTGGAACCAAACGCAGTGCTGCAGCCGCAAAACAACTTCGTCTTGGTGAGAAGCTGGGCGTGCACCTCGAGGCCAATGACGGGCTCGTATTGAGTCATGAGAACTGCCTAAACGCGTTCAGTGACGACCGACCTTGTCCCGAGCGATGCCGGGATGCGCGTCTTCGCCGGGCTCAGCCCGAAGGTTGTCGGTCACTTGCGATCCGTCACGGCCCTTGAAGCTCATGAGCAAGTCCTTCTCGTAGATGAACTGCTCACGGGAATCGTAAGGGGTGGGATGCAATCCGGTATCCATACGAATCGCATCGCAGGGACAGGCTTCGACGCAGAATCCGCAGAAAACACAGCGCAACTCGTCGATGACGAAGCGCGTGGGGAAACGCTCGTACCCGCGTCGTTCGTCACCTTCGGGGTACTCCCCCGCTTCGATATGGATGCACTGCGCTGGACAAGCCGTGGAACAGCAGAGACACGCCACACAACGGGAAGAACCGTCTTCGCGGTGCATCAAGCGGTGCTGCCCACGGAATCGGTCCGGGTAGGGCCGGCGCTGCTCGGGATAGCTGATGGTGTTGATGCCATCGCTGATCGCTTCCAAAGTCGGGTCGTTGCGCTGACCCAACACCATCTCTTTGGTGTTCTTGAAGAAGTGACCGACGGTGATGGCCAGACCCTTCGCAATTTCAGGTACGTAGGTCTGGACGGACGCCTTGCGTTCGCCGCGAGCGATGACTTTGCCGACGACTTTGTTCGGTCCGAGCGGTTCGGTTTGCATAATTCTAGGCTCCCATCTTGGCGGTGAGGGTTCCGCCTGCGGCCTCGGCGTACTTGGCAGAGGTGCTGGCCACGACCCGGCGATGCTCAGCGGGCTGGAGAAGGAATCGCACAACCAGCACGAAGATGACCGCCGCTCCGCCAACGAGGAAGAGCTCGGTGAAGTCGCAGAGTAGTGTCAACGCGCTGTTGACCGAGGTACCCGCGCTATCGAGAGCGAGGACCACCACGCCGGTGGCGAGAATGTTGGCGAGGGACAGCGGCAAGAGCATGCGCCAACCGAGCTTCATGAGCTGGTCGTAACGGAAACGCGGCAGCGTCCAACGGATGGTCAGCTGCAGCATGCAAAGACCGATGCTCTTGACGATAAAGGCGAGGAAGCCGATGAGAACCACCAGCCCGTGGCTCATGCCGTAGTGGAAGATCATGCTGTCGCCGAAAGACATCGTGATGCCGTCCCGGTACAGGAAGGGGATGTGCCAGCCGCCGAAGAAGATGGCGACCATCAGAGCGCTCGAGGTAACGACCGCGATGTACTCCCCGAGGAAAAACATCGAGAACTTCATCCCGGAGTACTCGAGGAAATAACCCGCCACGAGCTCGCTCTCGCCTTCGGGAATGTCGAAGGGGATACGCTTGGATTCGGCGACGGCAGCGGCGAAAAAGAGGACGAACGCCAAGGGCTGAACGAAGACGCCCCAGGTGTTCTCGACCTGCCAGCGAACCATGTCGTCGACCTGAACAGTGCCGTAAATCATGATGGCGCCGACGAGAGTCAGACCTAGGGTCACCTCGTAGGAGACCATCTGACCGGCAGCGCGCAGGCCGCCCATCAGACTGTACTTGTTGTTACTCGCCCAACCGGCGAGCGCGGCTCCCACGATGCCGGTGCCAGCCAGCGCGAAGAAGTAGAGAACGCCGATGTTGAGATCGACCACCTGGAGTTGGATGGCTGCATCGGTGCAAACACCGTCGCGAGGCACGATGGGCAACAGCTTAAAGATGTCGACCGCGCCATTTTCCCGGGCTTCGAAACACAGCGTGTCACCGAAGGGGACGATGGCCAGAACCACCAGGGTCGGGAAGAAGGCAATGAACGGGGCCAGGCCGTGAAGTAGCTTGTCCGCGTCCTCGGGGACGAAGTCTTCTTTGAAGATGCTCTTGAGACCGTCCGCCGCGGGGTGCAGCAGGCCCAGCAGACGCAGACCGATTTGGTCCTCGACCATCTGCGCAGCTGCGTAGCCGGCACCACCGATGATGCTCACGAACAGAACTCCCGTACCGCCGAAGAACAGAAACTCGCGAACGTGACCTGGGCCGGTTCCGGCACCGACGAGCACTAGGAGAGCAAAGACATGCGCGGCAAAACCACCGTAGACCATGTCTCGGGGGTTTCGGACGGCGGCCAGGAACTGGTCGAAGGGATTACGCACGCCGCGATTGTGTACGGCGTCCGTGATGATCATCAGGGTGAACCAAGCCATGAAGATGGCGAGTTGGCTCATGAAAAACGCTTGGGCTGCGCTGATATTGTCGACGCCGAACTTGGCGTAGGCGACCACGGCTCCGCCGGTCAGCAGAGCCGGAACGAAGGCGCCGCCTCTAGCCACCATCTTGGGCATGTACACAACCGCGCGGTCCGGACCGATGCGATCTTGAAGCATGGATCCGTAACGACGGTCTGTCCAAGTGAGCAACACCGCCAGGTTCATGGAGAAGCCGGCGCCGGCGAATATAGATTTGCCCAACATGAGTAGGTAGGGCAAGAGGGTCCAGGCCCAGGTCTCGAGCCACTCGCGCAATTCAATCTCGTTCATGCTGAGGCTCCCGGCTGGACGCCGACATCGACGCCAGCTGCTGCCGCGTCCGAGTTCACCGCTCCGCGGAAGTCATCGAGACTCTTCCAAGGAGTGGATTTGCCGAGGCGCATTCCGATGGCGCCAGCTAGCTTCCAAGCCGGGCGTGAGGCGCCCTGAGGTTTGATCGCCGACTCGCTGGCTTGGGATGCGCCCTTTTCGTTAACGAAGGTACCGTCGCATTCGGCCCAGCTACTTGCTGGGAGGGCCACTGTGGCGGCTTTAGCCAGACCAACATCGTGGGTCGAAAGCACAACCAGTGCCTTGAGATCCGATAGCGGCGAGAGGTCCTCTTCTACGTCGGCGGAGAGCGCCAATACGTGACTGATTTTACCGGAACCAATCGCCGTCAGCAGCTCGCTGAAAGACTTCGGTGGGGTCGAACCACACACTGCCGTGGCACCCGCCGTATTCGGGTTCTTGTCGGCGTTTATCAAGATGTCGTCAGCAGGTCCCGAGGGGCGCGCCGCGAGAAACAACGCTTTCGAGCCGAGGTGCTCTTGGGCCAAAGTGAGCAATGCGAAGTTGTCCTCGTTGGAATGCTGGGCGCTCAGCACCACTGCCAACTTGTCGGAGTCCACGTCCTTAAGCAGCTCGACGGCTTTTTCTAGAGCCGCGCCCACGTCGGCGCTCTTGCCACTGATGGTTGGCTCGAGCAGACGATTCTCGTGGATACGGCGGTAGTCGAGCATGCCCTTGTCACACATCCAGAACTTGTTGACCTCGGCGTTCTCTCGGGGGCGATGGCGATAAACCGTCTGATCCCGGGGATCGTAGTCGAGGAAGGCGTTGCAGCCCGTTGAACAACCTTGGCAAATGCTCTGAGAGCTTCTCAAGAACCAGACCCGCGCCTTGAAGCGGAAGTCCTTGGCTGTGAGCGCGCCGACCGGGCACACGTGCTCGGTCATCAGTGTGTAGTCGTGATCGAGCTCGCGTCCCGGTGCGACCACCACTTCGGCCAGGTTGCCCCGGTCTCGTAGGTCGAGAACGGGATCCTTCGCGATCTCTTCGGAGAATCGAATACAGCGGGTGCAAACAATGCAGCGCTCTGCGTCGTAAACAATGGTGGGACCAAAATCCTGCGCCTTGGGCTTACGGATTGTCTCGTCCTTCATGCGCTTGTCGGTGCTCTGGTGCTCCAACCAGTAGTCCTGCAAACGGCACTCGCCAGCTTGGTCGCAGATCGGACAATCCACGGGGTGGTTGAGCAGCAACATCTCTTGCACGGCGGCCCTGGCGCGCTTGACGTGTTCGCTGCTCTCGCTCTTGACCTCCATGCCCTCGACGGCGCCGAGTTGGCAGGACGGCTGAAGCTTCGGCTTTTTGGCATCGATGTACTCGCCCTTTTCGGCGTCGTACTCAAGCACGTTGAGCATCAGTGCCGGGCGACCGGGGGGCGGGCCCACCTCGACCAAACACATGCGACAGTTGGCCGCGACGCTGAGCCCCGGGTGCCAACAGTAATGAGGGATATCCACGCCCGCTTTGCGAGCTGCCTCAATGACAGTTTCACCGGGTGAAAATTCGACGTCTCGACCGTCCAGTTTGAAGCTAGGCATCTGAATTAAGTTCCTAAATGAAGTGCCGACCCTAGCGGTCGCACTCGCCACCGATCATGTTCAGGGAGCCGAAACACGGCACCACATCAGATATCATCTCACCGGTAATCACTCGTTCGAGACCAGCGGTTACCAAGAAGCAAGGGGGACGGATCCGCACCCGGTAGGGTGTTCCGCTGCCGTCGCTCACCAGGTAAAAACCCAGCTCGCCGTTGCCGGCCTCGGTGTATCCGTAGACTTCACCAGCGGGGAGCTTGAGGCCCTCCATGATGATCTTAAAGTGCCGGATGGTGCCTTCGATGGTGTTGTACACCTCTTCTTTGGGCGGCAGCACGACTCGGGGGTCGTTCACGTTCACCGGGCCGTCGTCGGGCATTTTCTCTAGAGCTTGGCGAACGATGCTCGCGCTTTGACGGAGCTCTTCGAGCCGCACCATGAAACGATCGTAACAATCGCCATTGGTGCCGACGGGGATCTCAAACTCGAACTCCTCGTAGCGGGAGTAGGGGTGAGCTTTGCGCACGTCGTAGGGAACGCCGCTCGCCCGCAGGCAAGGACCCGTCCAGCCGAGAGAAATCGCGTCCTCTTTGCTGACGCGACCCACGTCCTGAAGCCGGTCCAAGAAGATGCGGTTACCAAGAAGCAGCCGTTCGACTTCTTCTACGATGCTGCACACCTGATCGACGGTGGCGGTCGCAGTCTCTTTGAAACCCTCTGTCGGCGCGTGGGCCATCCCGCCAATGCGACCAAAACTATGGGTCATGCGAGCGCCGGTTTCCTCTTCGAAGAGGTCCCAGATCATCTCACGGCCTTTGATCATCCACAGAAAGGGGGTGAAGGCTCCGAGCTCCATCGCCATGGCGCCATCGCAGGTCAGAATGTCCGCGATGCGGGCCAGCTCGCCCAAGGCCACACGGTAGTAAGCACAGCGGGCCGGCACCTCGATGCCCAACAGCTTCTCGCAAGCGAGGGCGAAACCGACGTTGTTCAACATCGGAGAGACATAGTTGGCGCGGTCCACGTAGGGGAACACCTGGGACCAGGTGCCGCGCTCGCACATTTTTTCGAAACCGCGGTGCAAGTATCCGACCTGCACGTCGACCTTCTCGATGGTCTCTCCGCTCAGTTCCATTACGCATCGGACGGTGCCGTGCATGCAGGGGTGAGCGGGGCCCACGTTGAGCAACATCGGCTCAGCGGGCATCTCGATTTCAGATTCGTCCAGGCTTGCGTCTAGGGGCTCCATCGTTCGTCCTCAGCCTTGGCTTAGTTGTCACCGAAGAGCTCGGCGTCTGCCGACTCTTCTTCGGTTTTGTCGTGAGTTTGACGGCCGAAGCTCATGCCTTCGTTGGCGTCAAAGGGGGGTAGCTTGTCGATATTGTCGACCTTGCGGTACTCGACTAGCGGCTGGATTTTGTCTGCCGGGTAGTCACGGCGCAGCGGGTGTCCCTTAAACTCCGGGTACATCAAGATGCGTCGAAGGTCCGGGTGGCCGTCGAAGACGATGCCGAACATGTCCCAAGCTTCGCGCTCCATCCAGTTCGCGCTGCCCCACAAGTCCGAAAGCGTCGCGACGTCGGTGTTCTCGCCCTTGGCGTCCCCTACTCGCGTCTTCAAACGCAGGCGGTGACCCAGGTCCAAACTGTACATATGAGCGACTACCTCGAAGCGAGGCTCCCGCTCCGGGAAGTCGACTGCCGTGAGATCGATCAACATATCGATATCCGAGTCCGGCGAAGATTTCAGGAAGGCGCACACGTCGTGCCACGCCTCAGATTTTACGACCACCGTGTCGTCGCCGACCTGGGAGTGCGTTTCAACAAAAGCGTCCGGAAATTTGTTCCGGATGAGCTCCACCAAAGCTTTCGACATATCGATATTTGCTTTTACGAATCGTTAAAAAAAGAGGCGATGGCTCAGCTGACCGAGGGTCGTGAGTCACGGCGACTGAGCTGGACGAGACCGTGGTCGGGCCCCTCCGCGTTGTCGCTGCGTGGTTTGATGATCGAGGGAGAGCGGTCGCCGTCGGCGATCTTGTCTTGCAGCAACATGAGGCCATCGAAGACGGACTCGGGACGTGGCGGACAACCAGGAATGTAGATATCACAGGGGATGATCTTGTCGAGCCCTGCCACCGTCGCGTAGTTGTCGTAGAAACCGCCGCAGCTAGCACAGGTACCGAAGGCCATGACCCATTTGGGCTCTGCCATCTGGTCGTAGATGCGCTTGAGAATGGGCGCCTGTCGCTGGGTGATAGTTCCCACTACCCAGAGCAAATCGGACTGACGGGGGGAGAAGCGTGGAGCTTCTGCGCCGAAACGCGCCAGATCATAACGAGGGCTGGTGACCCCCATGAACTCCATCCCGCAACAGGCGGTGATGAATGGGCACATGAAGAGAGAGTACTTCTGTGCCCAGTGCAGCAGGTCTTCAGCCTTGGTCGTGATGATGGACGCACCATCTCCCTCGCCAATAACCTCTGTTTTCGTTTTCAGCTCTCCCATTCGAGGCCGCCTTTTTTCCAGGTGTAAACTAGTGCAACCAGCAAGGAGACGATGAACATCAACATCGTTGCGAAGCCGACCCAACCCAACCCCTTGAACAACACGGCCCAGGGGTAGATGAAGACAACTTCGATATCGAACACAACGAACAGAATGGCGGTCAGGTAGAACTTCACGTTCATGCGCGTGAACTTCGCGCCCTCGGTGTCGTTACCGCATTCGAACGGCATGTTCTTCGCCGGACTCGGATTTTTGGGACCCAGGAAATGTCCGAAGGTGAACATGACCGTGCACGCGATCAGTGAGATCGCGAACGTGAGAAACATCGGGAGATAGCTGTCGACCATATGCGCTTCTGTCCGCCGTCGGATTTCCGAGCTTTCTCCAAACGTTTTGTGGTCGTTCGGATTGGCTCAGAGCCTCGCTTAAATTGCGGAAATTACGGGATTACTGCCCTGTCTAGCGCCCTGATTTTGGCCTGTCAATTCGAGGCGGACACCGATTGTGGTCGGCTCTACCGCCGGTCCGACGCTGCCCGGGACCGGCCAGTGAGCCGCCATGCTTTGCATTTTCTGGATCGGGCCGGCAGCAACACGACGAGGTCGCTCTCGGCCACCTGTGTTCCGGACGACTAGACCACGTGGTGTCACCTCGTCAGCCCAAAAATGTTTCATAAGCCGCCGAGTTACAACGATTCATTGAGATTGCGCGGAGCCCGGTGCCCACAACCTCAGTAGCTGCGAGGAGGTTGGGAGCCGCTATCAAGGCGCCGGAGCTGGCCTGACCGGCCGATGAGCTAGCCCAAGAGCGGAGTGAGCGCGTCCAGGCTGGCACCGAGGTGTTTTTTTACGGCTTCTTCCGACTTGAAAAGCACTGCGGCCTCACAGCCAGCTTCCCTCGCCTCAATCAACGCGCCCCAAGCGGCGGCATAGCGTCCGCGGGAAATGAACGCCTCGGCCAACTTGGGCCAAACCAGGGTTCCGTCCGATCGGAGATTGGCAGCCCGTCGGAGGGCGCCGATCGCCTCTCCGGCACGGTCGTCGCCGAGCAGGGCGTCGCCGAGCCGGGAGTAAATGTCTCCGGCATTGGGACCGTCGCCGGCGTACTGGATCGCCAAGCGCAACACCTCTTCGGCCTGACCGACATCACCGACAGCGGCGCAAGCTGTGCCCAGTAGGCCTAGGCCTCGGGCGATGCTGTTCCGCGTGTCTGGCGTGGCTGTTTGCCCTTCGGGCGTTCGCAGAAAAATTGTCAGCGGCGCAGGCCAGGCTGCCAAAAGTTCGATGACAGTATTGTGGTCGTCCCTTTCCGCAGCGGCCTCAGCCTCCGGCATTCGACTGAGATCGATCGCGCCACGACTCGCTCCACGACTCGCTCGGTCGAGATCTTCCCGTACGTGGGCGAGAACCCGCATGCGGAACGTCGCTAGGGCGTACACCTCCTCGATTCCGTCGTGCAGCAGGCGGAGCTCCGAGCCCTCATCACTGATGCGCAGCTCTTCCATGCTGTAGCCGTAGAGCGGAGCGAGCAAAAGGTATCGAACACCAATGTGTAGCTGGATAGCTTCGGTGTCCGTGGCGCGCTGGGGGATGGGACCGATGGGCTCTTCGGCCATCAGGGCGCTGACTAATCGTCTGCGGAAGTCCGCCAGAGTGAGTCGCTGGGTATCTGCCGACGTGGCTTCTTCTTCGCTGACGCCAACAACGAAATCCACCAGCGTGCTGTCGGGGTTTCTACGGTCAACAGTGAGAGCAGTGATGCGCGCTCCGGTGATCATTGAGAACGCGAAGAAACGCTCGCCGACGATATCGCAAAGGGCTTGAAAGCTACCTACGCTCTCGCCAATGCGCTCGAACCATCCATCCGTGCGGATGGCGTCCATGGGGAACAAAGCGGGGGTATCCATCGTTTCCGGAAGGATTCGATTATTTCACGGATCGCAGCAAGTGCCAACACCAGGAGAGCAGGCCAATGGCCCCGAAATGGCGCATGCCTCGGGGCTGTCGACCGCCAGCCGGTCCCGTCGGGGAGGGCGGTTGGCACAACTTAGTCCCAGCGGCCGACGCGGATCTACCGTCGGATCTGGGGCAAAGCCGCAGGCTCAGGGGGAATCACTACGCTCCGGCGGCTCCCCCAGGAAGACGGCGCGGCCCTCCCCAGTACAGCTAATTCTTCGGTCCGAGCCTAGTTCCGCCAGGGCCACGGCCCCGTGCACGACTCCGTCAACGACCATCTCGCCGGTAACCACCAATACATACCTGGAACTTTCGGGGCCGGTCAGCTCTCCCGCCTCAAGGCAGTTCATCGTTCCGGAGTCGACCCATTGGGAGCGCTGGGCGCCGCTCAAGTGACCGAAGCGGCCGGCACGACGTAAGTAATTATCAAAACTCCGCCGAGCGAAGGCCATCCAGACCTCGCCTTCAAAATGTTCGCTTTTGGCCAGCAGCGCCGAAAAGCTTTCCCGCTCGATCTTGCCTAGGGTCACGCTCGTCGCCGCTCGAACCGACGCCGTGCGGGGGGCCCCCGTCAGGAGCGAAATCTCCCCGATGATGTCACCACCGCCGAGTGTGTCGACAACCATCTCGCCTTTGCCCAGCAGCACGTTCACTGCGCCTCGGGCAATCACGAACAAACTCGAACCGGGATCGTCTTGGTGGAACAGGTAGTCCCCGGGGCGCAGCACCATCTCTTCGGTGATATCAGCGAGCAGCTCGCGAGCCCCGGCGTCGAGGCTCGCGAACATCGGTGTAGTCGCCACAAGAACGGCCGTTTCCGGAATGGGAACGGAGGTGGTGAGCTGGGCGAGCTGATGCATTTGAACATCTACATCGCGAAGCTGCTCTTCCATCGTGTCGTGGTCAATGGCCCCGTGGTGCCCCAGGGACTCGTATTGCTCTCGCTCAAAGTTGAGTTCTATGCGCCGGGCGAGACGTTCCTCGATGGCGGATGCCATCTCCGGCAAATTCACACGCATGTCTTCGATACGCTCTTTGCCGGCGCGTCGGTATCCGAGATAGGTCTCCTTGATGGGCGCCAATATTTCTTCGGGGACGTCGGTCATCGCATCCAGTGCGTGCAGTACCTGGTCCGCCGCCTGAGCTTCGGCGCGCGACAGATCGTAAGTCAACGCGCTCTGTTCAAATGCATCACCAGTGCCTCCGAAAAGCCCTCCGAACAGGCCAACGGAAATATTCTCCGGCAGTCGAGATGGCGGCGCGTCGAGATGCCCTCGTGCGAAGTTGTCCGCCTGGCGCTCGATCTCGCGACTCAATCGCTTGACGGCTCCCGCCGCCAAAGTCCCGTGATCGTAGGCGGACCAATAGGCCTGCCGCTCGACATCCAACGCGCGTGACCAGTACGCAGCCACGCGCGTAGCCTCCGGGGCTTTTTCCAGTGCTTGTTTGGCTTCGTTCAATTCAGAGTTCAGCGCGTTCTGGCGTTCGTCCAACCTGCCAAACACCTCGCCCCAACTGACCGTGCGTAAATCGCGGCTCACCTCTTCCACCTCGTGGCGTACCCCAGCCAATGCGCGGGAGCGCGCCGCCAATAGGCGCAAGCGCTCGCCCATTGGCGGCTCGTCGTATCCCAATTTCGACAGCAATCGGCCAATGGTCGATCCGTTCACTAGGATCGTTAGCATCACGACCCCCGCGGTCACCAACAAGATCTGACGACGCAACTCCGGATCAATGTTCTCGTTTTGAGCGACAATCAGAGCCAACGCCAAAGAGACGGCCCCGCGCAAGCCTCCCCACGTAATGACAGCAGAATCGCCCGACGACACGCCCTCGCTGACACGATTCGCGATGGGCTGAAAACCATAGGTCAACACCGCGCGAACCAGCATGGCGCCGACATAGGTCACGCCGATCATGACGAAGTCCATGGGAGCTGCGTGAGCGGCTTGCACCGCAATGACAAGGCCCACCAAGAAGAAGATCAGGGTGTTCGCGATGTATCCCAGCATCTCCCAGAAACGGTGGAGGAAGTGCTGCACCTCAGGGCTGATCTTCGTCTTGCCTTGCCCACTCATCCACAGCCCTGCGACCACCACGGCCATGACGCCGGACACGTGCAAGAGACCTTCGGCGATGATCATCGCTGAATAGGCGAGGATCAAGGTGATGCTGATCTCCGCCATGGGGTCGTTGAAAAGCTTGCCGATCCATTTTGAAAACACGAAGGCAAGCACCGCACCGACGGCGATCCCGCCACTCACCACTTTGATAAACTCGAACAATGCGTGACTGATCGAGAACTCGCTCACCTCGCCGGAGAGCAGCGCCATCAGTAGAGTGAAGACCACGATGGCGGTGCCGTCATTGAGCAGACTCTCGCCTTCAATCAACGTCCCCAGACGTTTGGACACCCCTAGCTCTCGAAGGATCGCAACGACCGCGACAGGGTCCGTTGCGCTAATCAGCGCGCCGAACACTAACGCCGCCGGCCAGCTCCAAGCCCAAGAGCTGGAAGTTACCGATACCATCACGCCGGCGACCATCAATGTACTGAGCACGAGTGCGGGAACGGCAAACACGACGATGGCGCCAAGCGACTTGCGAAACTCGGACACATCGATCGCGTAAGCGCTCTCGAACACCAGCGCGGGGAGGAACACGAATATGATGAGGTGCGGGTCGATCGCCGCGCCCAACATCAGGACAGACGCCAAGCCGCCTTCATGCTCGTGACCGTGAACGACGCCCGAATCCCCGAATAACATGCCCACGACGATGCCCACGACCATCATGCCGATGGTGTAGGGAAACCCCGTCTTGCTGGAGACGATCCTCATGACAGCCCCAATCAGCAGTGCCACGATGGAGATAAAGACGACCGCAAACTCCGGTCCGTGATGCATCGAATACCCTCTCTGTACGCGCCCAAACGCGAAAACCGCCTCATATTGAGTGGAGTCATGCCGAACAGCAAGCTTCCACGGTCTTGCCCGAAATATTTTCCGAGTTTACGGGGCGGCCCCGGAGTGCCGGCGGCGCTCCGGGGGCACTGACTGCTGCCACGCACTTTGGGGGGCTGTTGCTACCCAGCAGGGCTCTGACTGTGGTTTGTCCTCCCTCAGTAGGGCATGCGAGCGCCAGGCTCGGGACCCGGTTGCGGACAGGGCCGGGACGCCGTACGGCTCATTGGCCCGATAGGGACGACTGCGTCAAAACAGCCACCGCCAGCCCGCCCCGTGACCGCCAATTATCCCGTGACCAACTCCCCCGTCGTGCCGCTGGCTACTCGTCGACAGATCGGTCGCGCCCTGCTCCGTTGGTACAAGGAGCACCAACGAGACCTGCCCTGGCGAAAAAGTGGCGATCCCTATGCCGTGTGGGTCAGTGAGATCATGCTTCAGCAAACTCGCGTGGAGAGCGTCCGCGAATACTACCGCCGCTGGATGCTGGCCTTCCCTTCCCTAGACCTCCTCGCGGCAGCCTCTGAGCAGGACGTGTTGCGCCGCTGGCAAGGGCTCGGTTACTATTCTCGCGCGCGCAACCTGCATCGTGCCGCACAAATGGTCGTGGCCGAATGGGGCGGCAAGCTTCCAAAGCTGCCTAAGGAACTGCAGCGCTTACCGGGCATTGGCCCGTATTCCGCCGGCGCGATTGCTAGCATCGCCTTCCGCCAAGACGTGCCCATCGTCGACGGCAACGTGGTGCGGGTGTTGTGTCGCCTCTTTGCGCTCGACACGGATCCAACGCGCGCGCCGCTCAAGAACACTCTGTGGGAGATAGCTGAATCCCTGATCGTGAAGGGCCAGGCGGGCGCCTTCAACCAGGCGTTGATGGAACTAGGCGCGCTGGTCTGCACCCCCCAGAAGCCGCGCTGCTCCGATTGCCCCTTGAGCCGGGTCTGCGAAGCGCACAGGCTCAACCGCACCGCCTCGCTTCCAGCCTTGCCCAAAGCCGCTGCTGTCACTCGGGTTCGTAATATCGCCGTCGTCGCCACCCGCAGATCACGAGTGTTGGTCGTTCAACGACCGCAGGATGCCCGCCGTTGGCCGAGCATGTGGGAGTTTCCGAACATGGACGTGCTGACTAAGACCCAAATCCCCAGCACCATCAATAAACTGCTAGCTCCCCTGGGGCTCGAAATACAAGATCGGAAAGCGCTGATGAGCTTTCACCACGCCGTGACCCGATACCGCATCGAGGTCGAAGCGTTCGCTGCTACTAAAATCAGCGGTAAGCTTCGGCCCCGATCTGCGGCCCGCTGGGTGCATCCCGACGATCTCGAAGAGCTGCCCATGCCCGCCGCTCAGCGACGTATCGCACGCGCGCTCGAGAAATCTGACCTATGAAAATCGTCGAGATTGGTTTGGCCGTCGTCTGGGACGCGGGACGAATATTGGTGACGCGTCGGCCCGAGAACGTTCACCTGGGGGGTCTCTGGGAATTTCCCGGAGGCAAGCGCGAAGCGGACGAGACTATCGAGGTCTGCGCCATCCGCGAGCTGCAGGAAGAAGTCGGACTGGTCGGCACACCCGACGCTGTCATCGCCCGTATCACGCACCGCTATCCCGATCGGACGCTCGAACTGGTAGCAGTGGGCTGCTCCCTTCAGTCGGGTCGAGAGAACGCCGCGTGTCGGGAGGTGACTGAGCTCCGCTGGATAGAGCCGCTCGACTCCGCTAAGCACACGTTTCCTGCGGCAAATTCGGAACTTTGGCCCCACGTAATTGCCTGGGCACAGAACAAAATGGAGGCGACCCCTTAACTCCAAGGGGCCGCCCACCGTAGAGGGGGGGTGGGACGTCGCGCCGAGATAGCGTCGGGCTAGATCGAGATCGGGGCGATCTTCTCCGGATCGACACCGAGATCTTCGAAGGCCTGCACGACGACGGACGCTTCGATTTTTCCGTCCATGCGCAGCCCGTCTAGGGCCGCCAACACGATGCACTCGGCGTCCACCTCGAAATGACGACGCAGCGCCTCGCGCGTGTCGCTCATACCAAAACCGTCGGTTCCGAGACAGACGAAACGGTTCGGGATCCACCGGGAGATCTGATCTTGCACCAGGGTCATGTAATCTGAGGCCGCGACCACGGGACCTTCGGCCTTCTCAAGAGCACGGGTGATGTAGGGGATCTTGGGCTCGTCGGCGGGGTGCAAACGGTTGTGGCGTTCGCAGTTGAGTGCGTCCCGTCGCAGCTCCTTGTAGCTGGTGACGCTCCACACGTCCGCCGACACGTCGTACTTCTCAGCGAGAATTTCGGCTGCCTTGAGCACGCAACGCAAGATGGATCCGGAGCCGAAGAGTTGGATCCTGTGCTTCTTGCCCTCGGCGCCTTCTTGGAAGCGATACAGGCCCCGCAGGATGTTCTGCTTCACCGGACCCGGCATGGCCGGCATCGGGTACGCCTCGTTCTGCAGAGTGATATAGTAGTAAATTTTCTCGTGCTCTTTGTACATGCGTCGCATGCCGTCTTCCACGATGGTCGCCAGCTCGAAGGCAAAAGCGGGATCGTAGGTCACGATATTGGGGACGGTGCTCGCCAGCAGCTGACTGTGGCCGTCTTCGTGCTGAAGGCCCTCTCCGTTGAGAGTCGTTCGGCCGGCGGTGGCACCGAGCAAGAAGCCGCGCCCCATGGCGTCGCCACAGGCCCACATCTGATCGCCGGTACGTTGGAAACCGAACATCGAATAGAAGATGTAAAACGGAATCATCGGCTCGCCGTGAACCGAGTAGGCAGTCGCCGCAGCGACGAAGGACGCCATGCTACCGGCTTCGGTGATGCCCTCCTCTAGTACCTGGCCGTCCTTGGCCTCTCGGTAATAGAGCAAACGCCCTGCATCGACGGGCTCGTAGAGCTGGCCATGGGCTGCATAAATGCCGACCTGACTGAACAATGCGTCCATACCGAAGGTACGAGCTTCGTCGGGGATGATAGGCACCACGCGGGGGCCGATGGCCTTATCCCGTAGGAACTTGGACAGCAGACGAGCGAACACCATCGTGGTGGACGCCGCGCCCTTGGCCATGCCTTTGTAGAACTCACCGTAAAGATCGGGGCCCGGCAGATCCAGCTCGACCACTTCGCGGTTGCGACGCTTGGGAATGCAGCCGCCCAGCTCTGCTCGGCGCTCCAACATGTATTCGACTTCTTCGCTATCGCGACCCGGGTGGAAGAACGGGGCCTCGGATAGCTTCTCGTCGGAGATCGGCAAGTGGAGTTCGTCGCGGAACTTGCGAAGCTCCTTATCCTCCATCTTCTTCTTGCCGTGAGTAACGTTACTGCCCTCGAAACCTTGTCCCAGCGTCCAACCCTTGACCGTGTGGGCGAGAATAACCGTGGGACGACCATCCGACTGCACCGCAGCCTCGTAGGCCGCGAACAACTTTCGGTAGCTGTGGCCACCGCGGCGCAAACGACGGATTTGGTCATCGTCCATGTGTTCGACCAATTCGAGCAGTCGGGGATCGGTCCCGAAAAAATGCGAGCGCGTGTAGGAGCCGGGCGAGGTGGTGTACTTCTGCCAGGAGCCGTCCACGACTTCGTTCATGCGACGTCGCAGCAAGCCGTGCTCATCTCGTTCGAGCAGGGCGTCCCACTCGGGACCCCAGATGACCTTGATGACGCGCCAGCCGGCACCGCTGAACACCGCCTCCAACTCTTGAATGATCTTGCCGTTGCCACGCACCGGGCCGTCGAGCCGCTGCAGGTTGCAGTTGATGACGAAGTTCAGATTGTCGAGCCCCTCACGAGCCGCGATGCTGAGGCTACCCAAGGATTCTGGCTCGTCCGTTTCGCCGTCGCCCAAGAATGCCCAGACTCGCGATTTGCTGGTGTCCACGATGCCACGATTGTGCAGATAACGATTGAAGCGCGCTTGGTAGATGGCGTGCAGAGGACCGAGACCCATGCTGACGGTGGGGAACTCCCAAAACGCGGGCATCAGGCGAGGGTGCGGATACGACGAGAGCCCGCCCACACCGCGATCGGATTCGCGACGGAATCGCTCCATTTGATCGACGCTCAGTCGGCCTTCTAGGAAGGCGCGCGCGTAGATGCCCGGAGCGGCATGGCCCTGGTAGTAAATTTGGTCGCCGGTGCCCTCACCCTCCTTGCCGCGGAAGAAATGATTAAAACCGACCTCGTAGAGGCTCGCGCTTGAGGCGTAGGACGACAAATGCCCCCCGATGCCGTCGGAATTCTTGTTCGCGCGGTGAACCATCGCGACCGCGTTCCATCGAATGATGCGACGGATGCGCTTCTCGATCCCCGAGTCCCCAGGATATTTGCGCTCTTCATCCGCTGGAATCGTATTGATATAATCCGTCGTCAGCTGGCCCTCGGGGATGATTCCTTCCCGGCGCGCCGACTCCAGGAGACGCTTGAGCACGTAGCGCGCCCTGCTCGTGCCCGACGTCTCGACGACGGCCTCCAGGGATTCGATCCACTCTCGGGTCTCGACGGCGTCTGTGTCCTGGGATTCGGGCTTAAACGTGTGCACTCTGGGGCTCTCCTGTGGCCGAGCGGTGTCGCCCCGGCATGAGGCACTGCGCTATGGATCGACCGGGCGCGGAGCTTAGTCCCCAGACCACTTTCACTCAAGTCAGCCGGGACGCAAGGTCCCGAAATGCCGAAACATTTGGAAACTCTACCCCCCGAAAGCAAGGCGGCTGCCCATCACTCCACGCTGGCCCGCTCGCAAGATTCAGCACCGAGCCAAGGATTGTCACTGGGTTTCGAGACGAATTTCGTGAAATATCTCCGGTTTTACGACCTGCCGGGCGAGGTCCAATAACCGTTCATGATGAGTAAAAAACAGCACCTGACAATGTCGGGAAAACTGACCCAGAACGCTCAGCGCCGCCGCCGCTCGCTCATCGTCGAAATGGAGCAGGATATCGTCCAGCACGACCGGCATCGGGTCGTTGACGGCGCCAAAGCGCTCAAGACTCGCCAAGCGAAGTGCGAGATACAGCTGATCAGCCGTGCCGGAGCTCAGACCGGAAATCTCAACCTCCTTGCAGTCCGCCCGGACACAGACCAGACGCTGCTCATCCTTGTCGTCGCGGCCGATTCGGAGCCCCGTATAGTGACCCACGGTGAGCACCGGAAATAGCTCGTTGGCGCGTTTCAAAATCGGACCCTGATTCAACTCTTTGTAGCGCTCGATTTCCTGATCCAAGATCAGCGCACCCAACCGCAATCGCACATAGCGCTGAACAAAATCAGCGGTCTTCGCTGCTTGCTGGGCGAAGGCGGACGCGATGTCGGCCGCCGGATCCCCCCCCATATGCTGCAGCCCGGTCTCGACCCGACCGATGAAGGTGGCATTTTGTTCGATGGCTTCATCTAGCGAGCGCATTTCTTCTTCGATTTGATCGAGCCGCGCAGCTAGTTCGTCCCGGTTGACCGCCGAGCTCTCAGCCACCAAATCTTCGAGCTTGGCGCCTTCGCCCTCCACGTCCAGTTCCCGTTGCTGCTCAACGATCTGACCGTCGAGGGCAATAGCCCGCGCAGCCCGCTCCTCAGCGGCAACGAGATCGTCCAGAGACTTGACCTCTCTTGTTTCGGAGCTCGCCGCCAACATCAAGTCTTCGAGCTGCTGGGCGGCCTGAGATTTTCGGCGCTCGTATTCTTCGAGCTGTAGGCGTTTCTCTCGAATTTCGCCGGCCAACCGTCGGCCGTCAGTCGCCATCTGACGCGCCTGACGATATTCGGCGATCACCGCGCGGGCTTGTTCCTGCGGCATCCCGCCGTCGGGGCTGGACGACAGCCCCGAAACCCGGGCCAGGAGCGATTCGAACTCGCCAGCGAGTTGCAACATGCCGTCGATACGGCGGCGCATTTTTCGTATCTGCTCGTTCTTGTTGTCCAAGCGGCTGTAGTGCTCCAGCACCGCAGTCGCTTCGTCGGGAGTCGCCGTGCTGGGCAAGTTCAGCTGCTGCATCGCCTCGCCCCACTCCGTCGACCAACTCCCGTAGGACGCGGCGGCTTCGTCTGCCTCAGCTCGTGCCAGCTGCCGAGCCTCTTCCAAGGATGTTCGTTCTGCCAAGAGGCGCGAACGCTCCAGTTCGCTGTCGGCCTCACGCCGACAAAGCTCTTCCCCGCGGACTAGCAGGCTGATCAGCTCATCGCCTCCCGACCCGCCAACATCGTTTGTCTCAAGCTGAGCCAGTTCAGCGGATAATGCTGTTCGTAAGTTGGAACATTCTTGAGCGTGTTTGGCTACGTCGACGCGGTGGCGCTCCATTTCCGGCAGCATCCGGCAGAGCTCATCGTATCGCCTAAGCCAAGGGCGGGCATCTACGGGAGGCGGGACGTCGAAATTGGCTAGCTCTGAAAAATCAGCGGCCCAGAGTGACCGCCATGCTGAATGAGCATCGCGCTCCGCCTCATCAGCCGCCTCTCGCCGCTCGGTAAAATCTTTCCCCAGCTTATTCAGATGCGTCAATTCGGCTTCATCGGCGACGAGGCGAGCCACCCGCTCCGCTTCCCGGCGCAAGCGGTCCGCTACGTGATCCACTTCGCGCACGGATTGCTCGTAGTCCGCCGAATCCACGGGCTCCGCTCGCCCGGCAGCGGCTTCTCGAACCGGCGCGAAACTCTCGTCCCGATTCTGCCGAGCGCGATCCAGTACTTCCTCGGTGGGGACATCGCCGGCCCGAGTGAGCTTGTCGATGTCTCGCTCGACCTCCCTCAGTCGCGTTTCGGCAGCGCGCTGTTCGTCCGACAGCCGCGAGCGCTCTTGATCGAGCCGCTGGGTTGCCGCAATGGCTCGTTCCAGAGCTTCCGCGGACGGCACCGCGGGCGCGCGCGCTCCATCGACAAATCCGGCACTGATGCCCAAGGCCTCAATCCTCGACTGAAAATGAAGCCGGCCCTGCTCCAGTACCGCTCGCTGCTCTTCTCTGCGTCGAACCAACTCCCGTGCGCCCCGCGCTGCGTTCACAGCGCCGCGAAGTCCCGCGGTCGTTCGGATCTCAGCCCCCTTAGTCCCCTTGGGTAAATTGGCCAGCCGGCGTTCATTCGCGCGCAGTTGAGAACTCGCGTGAGCTCGATCGCGCTCCAGGCCGCTCTGCTTCGCCGCCAGTGTCCTGACCCGCCCGGCTAGAATCAAGTCTACCAGATTGCTGGTGCCGTCCTCGCGATTGCTGGTGCCGTCCTCGCGACCATTGGCGCCGACCTGGCTCCGCAGCGTGTCGATGTCCTCTTCTAGAGCCCGTAGTTCGCCCCGGCGCAGCGGGATATCTCGCTGCCAAGACTGATACTTCCCCAGCTCAGTGGACAATTCATCGATGGCGCTTTCGTCAACGCGGAGCAGCTCCTTCTCGGGCCCGATCGCGTCGGCACGCTCCCGCTGGTCGCTGAGCTCGGAACTCAAGCGGACGATCTGCGCCTCGCACTCCCGCGTTTCCGTCAACGCTGCCTGGCGAACGCGGGAGCCCTCTACGATCGCCGGGCGAATCTCGCCCAGGGCATCACGCTCCAGTTCCCATTGCCGCAGTCGCCCGAGCAGCGGCAATACACGCCGCAGTCGCATCAAACGGTGTCGTTCGACATCGAGGCGCGAGCGTCCTTCGCTCAGAGACAGTTGTTTTTCTCGCGCCTCGGTCAGGCTCGCTTCTTGTTCGAGAAAAGCCTTGGCCCCCAACATGCTCCCGGTCAATTGGGCGCGCAGCTCCTTGAGCTCGGTGAGCGCACTGTTGATGTGTTTGCGCCCGCGGCCTCGGGGCGTGAACAGGGCGTCGGCGTCTTCCTTCAGGCTGCCGACGATTTGGTGGACACCCGCAGTACCTACACCAGCTTCAAAAAGGCTTTCGCCAACGCTGCCGCTGCCCTCCAGCAAGGCCTGGGCGCCAGCTCGCAGGCTGTCGTTCGTGAGCCCGAACACAGACTCAAACATCGCTCGATTCACACCGCCCAGCACGGCGTCCATCACCGCATCGTCCAGCACGGCACCGCTGGGCGACAACAGTGTGCCTTTTAGTCCCTTGCGGCGAATCAGCTCCACCGACTCTGTCGACCCGTTCTGCAATTTGGCCCCTATTCGGAGGTCCTTCATCGCATGCATGTGTGCGTCCCGAGTCTTCGGCGGAATCCCGTAGAGCAGATCCGTAACCGCCCGCAGGGCCGTGCTCTTGCCGGCCTCGTTTCGCCCATAGACGACGAAGAGGCCGCGACCGTCTCCAAAGTCCAGACGACGTTCAGAAAAAGAACCGAAGGCCTGAAGGCACAGCTCTAGTATTTTCACGCGTCCTCCGCGTGATCGAGCAGGCGCGCTAACAGCATCTCTTGCACATCACCGAGAACTGCGCGCAAGTCGTCCGGCGTGCTGATACTCGCCATTTCTCGAACTTCCGCCGGAAGACGGAGGGACGTGAACTCCTGCAAGAGCGAATCCAATCGTTGCTCGTCGCTGTGGAGACTGGTCAAAGAACGAACCAGCTGACCAATGGCGTCATCGCGTTGGGCGAGACGTTCCCTGTCATACTGCCCTTGGGTACGGAAAGAGATCTTCTCGATCCACAGCCCGTCTCCTCCCACATCGTTCGCGACGGATCGCAGCTCTTGCTCCCAGCGCTGTGGATCGCTGGTCAGCGCGCCATGGGCCACCGTTCGACCGCTCAAGATCAGACGCACCGCCACTGTCCGGCCCTGGGCTGCCGCCGACACCTCTTCTAAGGCCAGAAGTACACGTTCCGGTACCTCTTCGGCAGCCCGCACCGAGCTCACCTCAACCTTGAGCTGCTCGAAGCGGACCACATCCGTGTCGCGATGCTCCACCGAGATCACGCGCTGCTCTTCTGTCTGAACTAGGGTGACGCCCTTCGCGCCTGTCTCCGCCATGTGACGCCCCTGGGGATTTCCCGAGAAAACGACCCACGGCTTTTCGGAGAGCACCTCCCTCTGGTGCACATGACCGAGCGCGAAATAATCGTACGCGAGGTTCTTCAGGGTCTCGATGCTGCACGGGGCATAGGGCTCATGGCCCGGACGACCGCTGACAGACGTGTGGAGCAGTCCGATGTTGAACAAGCCCGCGACCGCAGCCGGGTAGTTCGCCGCGAGATCCTGGTCCACCACGCGAGTGGCAAAACCCTGACCGTGCACGGCCACCCCGATATCTTCGAAAACGTGCGTAACCGGCTTCTTGGTTGATAGCTCCACCACGTTGTCCGGGAGCCGGAGATGTCGCGTTATCTGGCTGCTCGCGTCGTGGTTGCCGCGCAGCATCACCACCCGGATGCCCGCGTGACGCAATCGCGACATCTGCCCGGCAAAGAACAGCCCCGTGGAATAGTCCTTCCAATCGCCGTCATAAACGTCGCCCGCGATGAGCAGTAGTTGCGCGTCCTCCCCGATGCAAAGCTCGACGATCTGCTCAAGGGCCAATCGCGTCGCGCCCCGGATGGCCTCCACGGGCGCGCCCTCGTAGCGCGCCAACCCTCGCAGAGGGCTGTCCAGGTGCAAATCACTGGCGTGAACGAATCTCACAGACACAGACATACCACCGGTGGGCGGCCCGGCAGAAGCTCCGACTCCCCTGCTAGGACACAATCTGTCCGGAGGGGGCACCGCAAGAGCAATGAATGCCTAAAACCGGCACTCCTCGAGCACCCGGCACCGATCCCCCACCCGTCGACACCGGCCGCGGGGGAGCATTTCCTAGATGCACCGGGAAAGCTTTGTTATCCGAGGGTCGTTCTTGGTGTCCCCGGCCCGAGCGCCCTCCCCTGAAAAATGTACGAGCGCGTCGCCCTGTTTCTAGCCTCGCCAAAGATCGGCCGATGGGTGGCTGTCATCGCGATGTTGTTGACGCTGGTTTCCGTCACCACAGGCCTGGCGACCGAAGACCGCGTTTTCAAGCAACACTCCCTCGGGATGGATCTGCCCCGACAGGTCAACCTCTACGGCCACGACAAGCTCCCCGCGCGAGACGAAATCCTGCGCGCGAATATGGACAATAAGGTGTCCGGGTTCTACCCGTGGATCACCCACCACGAGTTCGGCGTTTCCTTCTGGAGGCCACTGAGTTCGTGGACTCACCACCTCGACTACCACGCGTGGCCCGATCACGAATGGCTCATGCACCTGCAAAGCGTGCTTTGGTACGGCTCCCTCGCCGCCGCGGCCGCGCTCCTGTTCCGGGAGGTTCTGGGGCACACCTGGGTGGCGGGACTCGCTGCACTCCTGTACGCCATCGATGACGCCCACGGGCACGCCGTCGGTTGGTTAGCGAATCGCAACACTGTGCTAGCGGCCCTATTTGGTGTACTCGCAATTTGGTCACACATCCGTTGGCGGAAACACGGCAGCCGGAAAGCGCTATTCGGTTCCATCGCAGCGCTCAGCATCGCCCTCGGTTGCGCGGAGTTCGCGCTGGGTGCGGTCGGTTACCTTGTGGCGCACAATCTGACCATGGAGCGCGGGCTTCGTACCCGCTGCGGGGCGGCACTTCCGTGGCTCGGGGTGGTCCTGGGCTGGGCCCTGATTTACCGCGAGCTAGGGCACTACACCTTCGGCTCAGGACTGTACGTACACCCCCTTCGCGAGCCCTTCGCCTACGCCAAGGTGTGGCTTGAGCGTCCGCAGCTATTCTTGTTCTCGCAATTCGCAGCCCCCTTCTCCGGCTGGTGGCTAGAACTTGAGGGTCTGGCGGCACAGCGTTTCACCCAGCTGACCGCCGCAGGCATGCTCGCGATCACCGTTATCCTGTGGCCTATGCTCCGTGAACAGCGGGAGAGTCGCTTCTTCGCACTCGGCATGGTCGGCTGTCTGCCTCCCATCTGCGCGACATTCCCCGAAGATCGACTGCTGTTCTTCGTTGGAATCGGAGCCATGGCGCTGGTCGCTCAGGTGTTAGAACGTGCGAGCCAGGGAGCCCCCCAGCCCGGATACCGCCGCCTCCCCTTTCAATCGCTGGCCGCGGCCTTTGCAGTTCTGCACTTGGGGATCGCCCCGGTCCTGCTTCCCTTCCGCACGCTCAAGATGGATCGCTACGATTCGGAATTGCGGGCCAGCGGCGACCGATTGTACGGATTGGTGGACGAGCCGTCGCGGCAATCCCTGATGGTGTTGAACAGCCCGGACTATTACTACGGCTCGATGACCGCGGTGATGCGACTGACTCGTGATCTCCCTATCGCCAAGCGGTTGCTGTTTTTCTGCGGAACTCTTGCGGCTACCTCCATCGAAACCGTGGATAGACACACGATAATCGTTCGACCAACAGGCGGTTTTTTCTCCCGTGCCTTCAACCGCATCTATCGGGGTGAAGCCCACCCGCTGCCATCGGGGACTGTGATCTCCCTGCGCGGTGTTGACATCACCGTTCTGGAGGCCACAGCCGACGGCTCTCCGCTGGCTGCGTCGTTTCGATTCGCCTATCCCCTGAATCATCCGAACCTCGTGTGGGCCGCCTGGCGGGACGCGGGGTATGAACGCATCCAACTGCCGCCCCGGGGCGAGCGCATCACTCTTCGTGGGGAGCGACCATGAACGATTCGTCGTCCCCCAGCAATGACACAGCTTCAGCCGCCGAGTGGGCAAGGGCTCATCGCCTGCTCGCGTGGCAGAGCGCCCTATTTCTAGCGCTCTGCTGGTGGTACGTCCCGAGACTCAACAATAACGTCATTGGAGACCGGGAATTCACCGGCTGGGTAGGGCCCATCGCGGAACGCTTCGTCGCCGGGGAAATCCCCTACGTCGACTTTGTATTTCCAATCCCGCCGGGCAGCTTCGTGCTGCTGGCGCTCGTGCAGCAGCTCACGGGACAGGCGATCTTGATTCAGGAACTTTGGGCGGCCTCTATCTGCCACTTGTTGATGGCATGGCTCGCCTACGCCATCGCAGCTCAGCTGAGTTCCCCCCGCACAGCCATTTTTGTCGCCGCGGGAAGCCTGATTACAGCGATGCAGCTGCCCAAAGAATGCCTGTATGACCACACCTCGCAACTCTGCGCCTGGGCCAGTGTCACCACGGGGTTGTACGCCTTTCGGTCGGAGCCGGCGAAAAGCGCGCGATGGTGGTTGTCTGCCGGATTCCTGACATCGGCAACGCTGATTTTCAAGCAAAGCACAGCAGTCGGCATCGGTGCCGGATGGCTCTTCGGCCTTGCCTACCTAATCTTCGTCGATACCTACAGGCTGCGCCAGGACATCGGCGCGCCCCTGGGCGCTGCGGTGGGGCAAGCCTTCGGCTGGCGCCGGACGGATGTGAAGCATTTTAGCTACGGGCTCGGCCTTGGCGTCGCTCTGCTATGGGCGCTGTTGTGGTCGCTGGACAGCGGCATGGGGCCCTTTATTCAAGCGGTATTCAGCGACGCGTCGGGACTCAAGGGTGGCAAGCTGCCTCTGCTGCTCAACGTATTGAGCTATCTGTTCAATTTCGATGCCTACCGGGGCTCACTGCTATTTCTAGGCCTGATGATATACGCTGGATTTCGATCCAGCAGAGCTCAGCCGCTCAGTCTGAACAAGGAGTGCGAAGACCCAGGCGATCTAACCGTCGCCGCCGCGTGGCTCATCGCAACAGTCCTGTTCTGTACCTTCGGCGCAGCGATTCTACTACTCGCCGCGAACATCTCGTCGATACCACCGATAATTCTCGCGGGCACAGAAGGGCTCCGTCTACTACCCGCATTCGGATTGGGCTTCGGATGTTTATTCTTGGTCGTTCACCTGTTCTACGCCCGACAGCTTCCGCCAAGTGGCCCCAGCGAACGGCATCGAGCAGGCGGGCTCGGCGATCGAGGACATGTGTTCGTCGCCGTGGGTTTGACCGCCATGGTCTGCTCACTGATCTACAACACCTCCTTCGTCAGATTCTATCCCTTCTATTACAACAACCCGAATATCCCCTTCGCCTTCCTCGCACTGCACCTCATCATCAGTCGTACGCGCTTGCCGGGGGCGGCATTCGGAATATTCGCGCTGTCTCTATTGCCATTGTTCAGCATCAAGATGAACCGTGCCCTGGGCGCCCAAACTCCCGTACTCGGGGGGCATTGGATGGGTCTTCAGGTCAACGAACGCGGAGCCGAGATGCTCCGAGCAGCGCGGACGGTTCAGTCACTCGCCGCGGCGGACGAGACGGTTCTCGTTCTCCCTGAAGACGTGCAGCTCGTCGGTCTATTCAACCGCCCCCGCCCGACCATAAGAGGCGCCGTGCTGTTCGTTGATCAATACGCAGCGCGTCTGCTCAGTGATGATCTGCTGGCCCTGCGGCGTGATTTACCCAAGGTAGTGGTCGTCCACCCCAACGAACGGGTCCTTTGGGAGCGCGTGTTCAGCACCTGGAGCGTTGATAGCGCGACCCACCGCGTGATGTACGAATTCCTGTTCAAGCTGCTCCCCCAGCACTACGAACGCAAGGCTAGCTTTCGCTCGGTATATTTCTGGCGTCAGGGAACGATGGACATTTGGGTTCGTAAGAGTTCTGGTCCCTCCAAGGAGTCTCCGTGATCGCGCCGTCCAGCTCCGGCTCGGGCAGCGGGCGAGCCCGCGAAATCAGCGCGCGCGACCGAATGATCGCGTTTGCCTTGCTCGCCTTTTGCGCCGTAGTGTTCCTCGGCTTCAATTATCAGTTTGTTCCGCGACTAACGAACAATCATTTCGGCGACGCCGAATTCACGGGCTGGAGCGGTCCGCTGGGCGCGCGCTGGGCAAACGGAGAGATCGCCTATGACGACTACGTTCTCCCCATTCCCCCAGGCAGCTTTTTGGTGCTCGGCTTCATCCAAAAGTGGTTCGGTGAATATCGCCTACTCCAAGAACTGTGGCTCATCGCCATCCTCCAACTGGTCACGAGCGGCGTGGGCTACACCATCGCGGTTCGCCTCTGCTCGCGGCGCATCGCTACCTTGGTGGCGATAGCCAGCTTTGCGACACTGATCCAACTCAACAAGGAATGCGCCTACGACGCCACAGCCCAGTGCACCGCGTGGCTCAGCATCGCCGCCGGAGCCTGGGCGCTAAGCACCGAAGCACCCCGGCGTCTACGTTTCTGGACGCTCGCCGGGGCCTTCGCTACCGCCACCCTGGTCTTCAAACAAAGCACGGCGGTGGGTGTCGTCGCTGGCTGGTTCGCGGTGTTCTTGTATCGCTGCCTCCTCTACCGCAAGCGAAACGACACTGAGGGGCAGCGCGATCTACTCCGCTCGGCTCTGGGTTTCGCGCGGGGGCTCATCGCCGGCAGCGCCTGCGTACTCTTGACGCTACTTAGTATCGGAAGCAGCCCAGCTCAGTTTCTTCAGGCGACCTTTCCAGACGCCTCCCAACTCAAAGGGGGAAGCTTACAGCTTCTAACTAACCTATTCGGATATCTGGTTATCGAAAGCGCCTACCCCGCCTCATTCATGGCCTCCTTGGCATTGTTGTGGGTCGGGGCGCGACTCATTCGCCATCACGGAACGCTCCGATTCCCCACATCACCGCGAGACGACGGATTCAGCGCTGGCTCCACTATCGTGATCGTCGCGGGCGTGCTCCTTAGCTTCGGTGGCGCCGTCTACTTATCACAAAGCGGATTCGGACCCATGCCGCCAAACTGGGTACATCAATGGGACAGGCTCAAATCCCTGCCGTCCTTTGGCTTGGTGTTCGTCACGGCATTTTTCGTGCTGCGCTTGGCGCAGGACTTCGGCCGTGAAGGCGACTCTAGGTCTCCGCGCGCCTCCGGGGCGCTTCCGCTCGGTCGCCAGGAGACTTTTCAGTGTCTGGTCATCGTCAGCCTGTGCTGCTCGCTGCTACACAACACCAGTGCGCCAGAACTGCGACCCTTTTACGACAACAACCCCATCATCGTCATCGCCCTCGTCGCGATGTTTTGTGGCCTCCAGGCTGCGCGGCTCACGTGGCTGCAGCATTTCGTTTTTCTGCTTTTGCTTTTGAGCATCTTTGGGAACAAGTTTGACCGCGCCACGATAGCGCGAACGAAGGCCGCCGATGGTACCCATTGGCAAGGGCTGTGGCTCAATGATCGCGGCGTGATTATCGAGGAGGCAGCAGCCCTCGCCCGTAAATCTGCAGGATCAGAAGGGACGGTGCTGGTACTCCCGGAGGACATACAGCTGAGTAGCTTGATCGGACGGCGCCGCCCCCATTTGCGCGGCGCTATCGTATTTGTCGACCAGTACCCCGGCCGGCTCACTGTCGACGACATCGCGAGCCTCGACCAAAATCCGCCCACTGTGGTGGTCGTCCACCCACGAAACTCAGCGCAGTGGCAGCGATTTTTCCGAATTTGGTCAGCGAACAGCGCAGCTGAAACGGTGATCCAGCACGTGATCGGCAAACTACTTCCCACCCGCTATCGCCGCATCGGCAGCTTCGACACCGTTTTTAATCACTCGGCCCAAAAGCTCGACATCTATCGGCTGAAGACCGATTCTTAGGGCGTGGAATCGGTGGCACGACCTGACCCCAGCGCGCCGGAAAGAGTCCCCGAGGGGCGCCCGATGTCCGGCGCCCCGCACCGGCTATTCTTGCTCGGTTTCGGATTCCTCTATCTCGCCATCATGGCCTATTTCGTCCCACCGGCGGTGGTCTTTTCTGACGAGCCGATCATTACCTTCGACTACTCGCTCCATGCCTACCAAATGGCGCGCGCTCTCGAAGCGTTCAACGGCTGGGGCACTTTACATAGCTACGACCCTTTCGTTCTCGCTGGGCAGCCAGCGGGTACGCTGGAGGATCTGACCAGCAAGAGCGCAGAGCTATTCGTCATTGCGTTGGCTAGGTTTCAGGTCCCCGCGACCACCGCCTACAATGTGTACGTCGCACTGGTGCACCTCTTGATGCCCGTCAGCATGTACTGGGCGGCGTACCGGTTCGGTCTCAGCCAGCCGCGCCGCTGCATTGTCGTGGTCGTCTCGGCCGTGCTTTGGTTCTTCGACTCTCTACTCCACTGGTTCTGGTACGTCGGGATGATCTCCTGGGCAGCCGCCAGCTACCTCTGTGTCTTGTTCATCGCTCTCCTCTTCGATGCCTGTCGTCGTCCGTCGGCCCGGCGCTTCGCGCTCACGGGCGTCACAGGCGGGCTGCTCGCCCTCGTTCATCCCTTCTCGGTCTTTGCTATCCTGGGGCCGGCGCTTGTCACCGTCTGGACCTACCGGAAGCGACTCGGTTTGGCGTCGCGCGTTCATCTGGCGTTGGCCGGCTGCCTATCCGCCAGCACTTGCCTCGTTTGGTTGTCTCCCGCTCTTGAGTTTCGACATTACATGTCCGAGATC
The DNA here is from genome assembly GCA_013214025.1 of Polyangiaceae bacterium. GTDB lineage: Bacteria > Myxococcota_A > Polyangia > Polyangiales > Polyangiaceae > JABSRN01. The sequence goes on along the minus strand of JABSRN010000008.1, from coordinate 48,392 downwards.
GTGGCGTTCCTGAAGCCGGGCCCGCAGCAACTGATTCTCGACGCATTCGACATCATGCCGGATGTGCTCATGACCGGGGAACCGGTGCGCACTGCCTGGCGCTGGCTTACCTATGTATTCGCGGGATATCAAATCGTGCGCTGGAGACAGGACCGAAATCCGCTCGCAGCCATCTTCTCGGTCTGGGCGCTCGTCGGCGTAGCGATCGCCTACTGTGGTGCTCTAATCCCTGCGATGCAATCCACGCAACCCTACCGCCAGCTCGGCCCCCTACTCCTCGCACTGAGCTTGCCGGCGGCGGTGTTTCTCGAACAGCTGTCGAAAACAACGACCTGGCGAAGCGGGCAGCAGACTTCAGTGATTGCGATCTGCTTAGTCGGCGTAGTGGTCGCTCCCCGCTTGCTTCGAAGCAGCCTACTCTTCGTCCCGAATTTGCTGCCCCCGGGGCACACCCCCACTTCGACAATCTCGTTTGAACCCACGCTACTTTATCGCGGTCACTCCAGCCCGCCGGAGAGCTACCGGGCAATCCGTAGCTTCTTGCTAAAGCAATCGCCCTACGGCCGAGTCGCTATCACGGATTGGGTGCTCTCTGAATATCTCGCTGCGACCACTCATCTAGCGACCTTGGGCGGGATCCCCCAACGCTTCGTGCCCCACGTCGACGCGCATCCCCTGCGTCAGAATCTCGGTGCCACCACGACGGGCGGTAGTCGCTTTGATCGATACTTAGAAAGCTACGCTGTCCAATACGTGGTCCATCACGGGCCTCAACCACTCCAGCTGCGCAGCAAGTTGATAGAGCTAGTGTTTGAGCACGGCGACCATCGCGTATACCGGGCTCTCCAAACGCCGGATTACTTTGCCTCTGGGAGCGGCCTTCTGGCGTCCCAGGGACTCAATTTGTTAAAGTTTCGACAGATGAGTACGCCCACCAAACCCGTCGTTCTACGCTTCCACTGGCTTGAGAATTTGCGCTGCCGGCCAGGTTGCCGCGTGGAACGCGCCAACACGCCAGGAGATCGCGCCGGGTTCATTCGCGTCATCGGCGCCCCGCCGGACTTCGAGATCTTCTATCAGTATTGAATACTGCCGCACGATTGAATACTGCCGCACAAAGGGCACACCAACTATCTCGCCGGGAACGCGTCCATGACCGCCCGCTCCGAGAGTCTCACTATGTCGGGCTCTCTCACTGGCTCTCCGCTTCCGGCATACACGCGCACGCCGCGCTGAGTCGTTCCGCGACCGGCAACCACCGCGACCGCTACCCCTCGCGCACGCGCGAGCTCCACCACGCGCCCCGTCCCCTTGCCAAGTAACGACGTCTCATCGAAACTGCCTTCTCCGGTCAGCACCAGATCCGCTTCGCGAAGTCGCGCTTCAAAACCCAAACGTCGCATCACCCAAGTCGCCCCCGGCTCGACCTCCGCTGACAAGAACGTCGCGAGACCAGCGGCCAATCCACCAGCAGCCCCGGCACCAGCGCAGTTGCCGAATTCCGGGTATTCGGCGCGGAGCAACGACGCCAGGTGCACGACAGCGCCGCTGAGCAAGCTAAGTTCTTTGCGCCCTGCACCTTTCTGCGCGGCAAACATGTCGACCGTACCGTTAGGCCCGGTTAACGGATTATTGACATCAGCGAGAGCGATAACCCGAGGCAAAAACGGAGTACCTGGGACCACCGATTCCACATCACCGAGATGACCGCCGCCGAGCCGAACTGGCTCGCCTGCCCGGTCGAGAAAACGCCAACCCAACGCCGACGCCATGCCCAAGCCCACATCGACCGTAGCGCTCCCGCCGAGCCCCACGATGATCGTCAGCGCGCCCTCGCTGAGCGCGCAGTTCATCAATTCACCGACGCCAAAGGTGGACGCGCGCAGCGGGTCCAATCGACTCGGATCCAGTAGCCGGAGCCCACAGGCGGCTGCCGATTCGATCACCGCAGTTCGTGAATCCAACCACAGGATCGTCGCGACCGCAGGTTCTCCCAGCGGTCCCCGAACCTCATGGGAATCGCATTGGGAATCCGCCCGGCGAAGAACGTCGATCAGCCCATCTCCGCCGTCGGCGACCGGTAGCAGAACGACTTCGGCATTAGGAATCGCACGCCGCACTCCGCGCTTCATCGCTTCGGCGACCACCAGCGGCCCCAAACTGCCCTTGAACGCCTGGGGAGCGATCAACACAGTCGGAGCACGTTTGGATTTCATGATGTCGAATCCGGCCGCGCGGACGCAGACCTAAACAAGCAATCTACTCCGATTCGGGGTGACGTGCCCCCTCCGCCCGCAGCCGCTTATGCATGTCGGAGAAGCACCATCAAAACATGATCCGCGGGTCACTTTCAGAAGGTTTGTGTTATGATATCGACCGAGAAAGACCTGCGGGCTAGCTCCCAATTTGAGTCCGCGGCGGCCAGAACCGAGCCGTTCGCGCGCGTGGATGTGAGTCGGAGCACACGGCAACTCCACGCGGGCCGAGAACGGCAGGTTTCCGAAACGTCCCCGACATGCGAAATGTCGAACCGAGAAGCCACTAGAATCGTAGCTTTCGCAGCTACTGGGGAAGTATAAACGGTCCCTCATCGCCCCGCCGCGGGCAACCACAACTACCGATGACGCCTGAACGCGTCCTCCATCCGCCTTTGAAGGAAAACTAGATGTCCGACGCCCTCGAGTACCACTCCCAAGGTCGCCCAGGAAAAATCGAGGTCGCAGCGACCAAGCCACTGACGACTCAGCGGCATCTGTCGCTCGCGTACACCCCGGGTGTCGCCGAGGCATGCATGGCGATCGTCGATGATCCCGCCAACGTGTACAAGTACACGGCCAAAGGCAATCTGGTCGCCGTCATCACGAACGGCACCGCAGTGCTCGGACTCGGTAACATTGGTCCGATGGCAGGCAAACCTGTCATGGAGGGCAAAGCGAACCTGTTCAAGAAGTTCGCGGACATCGATGTTTTCGACATTGAGCTCAATGCAACAACTGTCGACGAGATCGTCTCGGCTTGTGTGGCAATGGCCCCCACCTTCGGTGGCATCAACCTAGAAGACATCAAGGCCCCGGAATGTTTTGAGGTCGAGCGTTTGCTTCAAGAGAAGCTCGACATCCCGGTCTTCCACGACGACCAACACGGCACCGCCATCATTTCTGCCGCTGCCTTTTTGAACGCCGTCGAAATTACGGGGCGTGACATCGCGAAGACCACGGTGGTCTTCTCGGGCGCGGGAGCCGCGGCCATCGCGTGCGGTAAGCTCTACGAGGCGTTGGGCGCCAAACGGGAAAACATCATCCTCTTCGACAGCAAGGGAGCCGTGACGAAAAGCCGCACCGATTTGAACGAGGGAAAGCAGTACTTCGCCTCCGACCGGAACCCGAAGGACCTCGCCGAGGCCCTCGTCGGCGCCGATGCATTCGTCGGACTCAGTGTCGGTAATATCCTCACCGGCGAGCAGATCAAGCCGATGGCCGACAGACCAATCATCTTTGCCATGGCGAACCCCGATCCCGAGGTGCCCTACGAGGAAGCCAAGGCGGCCCGCCCCGACGCTATCCTCGCGACCGGTCGCTCCGACTACCCCAACCAGGTAAACAACGTTCTCGGCTTCCCGTTCGTGTTTCGCGGTGCCCTCGATTGCGGCGCATCCAAGATTACAGAACCGATGAAGGCGGCGGCCACACGGGCATTAGCGGCACTGACCCGCGAGGACGTGCCCGACGACGTGCTGAGCGCTTACGGCGTCGAGCACATGGTGTTCGGCCCTGATTACATCATCCCGAAACCCTTCGACCCGCGAGTGCTGACTTGGGTCGCGCCGGCTATCGCCAAAGCAGCCGAAGAGTCCGGCGTCGCCCGCCATCCCATCAAGGACTACGACGCCTACCGTAACAAACTTCAAGCACTCGTCGAACGCGCGCGGGGCATTATGCAGCCGCTCATCACGCGGGCCAAAACGGCAAAAACGCGCCCGAAGATCGTGTTCCCGGACGGCTCCAGCAAGCAAATACTGCGGGCTGCCCGAATCCTCCTGGACGAAGGAATCTGCACGCCAGTGCTGCTGGGTCGAGCCGACCGCCTCGAGGCACGGGGCAAGGAAGCAAACGTCAACATTGAGGACATGGAGACCATTGACGTAGAGGCTGCCGACAACTTCGAAGACCTCGCCAAAGCGCTTTGGAAACAGCGCGCACGTCGCGGCATGACGTTCCAGTCAGCGCGTACCGCCCTGAAGACCCATACCTACTACGGCGCCATGATGGTCAAGCAGGGCCTGGCAGCAGGAATGGTCGGCGGTATCAGTCGGCCCTACAAACAAACGCTCAGCCCCGCACTGCGTGTCCTCGGTCGCGACGACAAGAGCGGTGTCGTGTCCGGCGCTTACGCCATGCTGTTCAAGGACCGGAAGATCTTTTTCGGAGATTGCACGGTCAACATCGAGCCCGACGCGGAGACTCTCGCGGAGATCGCCTTGAACACCGCGCGCGCCGCGGAGACCTTCGGCGTTGTTCCTCGAGTCGCCATGCTTTCGTACTCCGACTTTGGCGAGCACTACGGGGACCCCAAGGTCAAGATTGTGCAACAAGCGATCGAGATCGTTCGCAAAAAACGCCCGGACTTAGAAATTGACGGGGAGATGCAAGCGGATACCGCCGTCGACCCCAAGAAGGTGAGCGAAGACTTCCCGCACTCCGTCTTGAACGGTGCGGCGAACGTATTGGTGTTCCCTGATCTGACGAGCGGAAACATCGCCTACAAGTTGCTCGAAAAGCTCACGGATGCCGAAGCTCTGGGTCCGCTGGTCATTGGCATGGGCGGACCCGTCAGCGTCGTTCCCGTAGCCGCGACAGTCGCCGAGATCGTCAACATCACGACCTACACCGTCGTGCAGGCTCTCGACAGTCAACGAAAGTAGCGGCCGGCACCCGGGCGGCGGGTGTCAATCCGCCGCAGCCGGAACAGCCCCTTCTGGGGGTTCTCCGCGGGATCCCCGGCTGAGCTCAGCCCGCAGGCTGGGCGCAGCGGCCCAGCCAAATTGCACGCCAATCGCCTGGTGATCCGACAGATCTCGTCCGTCGGAGGTTCGAAACTTTTCGTCCACCCGATAGGAAAGCGCGCGGAGCTGAAGCTCGGAAGAGCTGCGGAACAGCACCCGATCGATTCGAGACTCGGCGCATTGAAGGACTCGACAAGAATCCGTCAGCCCCGCTGTTTCCTGCAGCCGGAGCAACAACGCTCCATCGTCGCTGCCAAGGTTCGTATCGCCGGCAACAATCACCGCCGCCCCAGCTGATCGGCTGATAATGACGCTCAACAACTGCTCGACTTGATGAGCCCTCGCGACACGGTCGCCGGAAGAATGTCCAGCGTCGAGATGCACATTGTATACGTCGACCCACGCGCCCGGTCCCAATCGGTGCTGCGCAACAGTGAAGCCTTTTTTCGTGAAGCAGTCTGAGCCGTCGGAGAAGCGGCCATGACAGTGCGTCCAAGGATGTCGTTCGAATCCCTGAAACACCAAACTCGAGAACCGGTTCAGCCCGTCGCCCAATCCAAATAACGTACTCCGGCGTGACGGCTCACTTTGATGGGGGTGGTCGGCGGCCGATGCCAGCTCGGGATGGTACGAAAAGTCTTCCTGTACCAGCGCCAGCTGATAGCGATTCAGCAAGGGACTCATCAGATGCGTGTTCTTGTCAGGCTCGCTGGACGAGAGCTTCGCCGGAAGCCCTGCAACATTGTACGTCAGTATGCGCAATCGCTGCCATGTGATCGTTACCTCCACGTTCTCGTTCAACGCGTCGGGGGTTTCCGCGTCCCCAATTTTTCGCGGCGAACAGCCCAGCGATATCGCGAGCGTTACAGTGCAGACAATCCCTCTCCTCCATGCCGCTGCTACCGGACGAATTCCCATTCTCTAGAATAGCAAGAAGTCGCTGACGCAGCCCGGCACACGCATGGACGCTACTCCACGCAGCGCAGCGCATTATCGAGCGGCCCGCGGCGCAAGCATGCGCCCTCACGCAAACTGCCTAAAAAGTCACGCCAAAGAGCCGCCGCGCGCCGAGTTCACAACAACGACTACGCAAAACACCTTAGGAGAAACATCGTGCCGAACCGAAACATCTCCCGGTTAGTTCGCTGCGTTTCCCGCGTGCGCTCAGCGCCGTGACAGGACCCGAAAGTAGCGTTCGGCGTCACGATCTTTTGGGTTCAAGTTCATGGCGACCTTAAACGCTTTCTTCGCGGCCGCGTTATCGCCTTTCATCAAGAGCACTCGCCCCATCAGGTACTGAGCGAAGCCGTTCGCCCGGTCTTCTTTGATCCATGCTTTCACCTTGGGGAGGAGCAGCTCGCGCTTCTCTTCAGCGGCGGCCTCATCTCCTTGGGCAAGCTCAAGCGCGACCCAGCCCTCATAGACTCGATACTCGTTGGCATTTGGGAACAATTGACTCGCCAGCTCAAATAGCGGCAGCGCCTTGCTGAAGTTATCTCGCGTGTAATATCGCAAGCCACGCTGGAACGCATTCTCCGCCTGGATTTTTGCGCGGTTTTCATCCCGCGGTTTACTTGGAGCTGGATGCAGAGAAGGACGACGCATCACCTTTTTCGGTCGGGTCTTCGACGGCAATCGCACCCCTCGCGCCCGAGCTAGAGAAGCAGCTAAGCGTCGAGCATCAGGGCGAGACGCCATCGCCTTCCGCCTCGGCACCGCAAGTTTCGATTTCAGCTCTTCTGTACCGGAGAGCTGAGTTGTGGTGGACGAAGGAGACTCCTCTTCGCCCTCGCCATCGGTCGATTGCGGAGCTGCTTCGGTAATCGGTGTTCGGGAAAGTCGCAGATTTCCGCCAATCGCGAGGGCACACAGCAGGTTCGTCTGAGTCTCTCGATCGGTGCCCACCAACTCCGACACCGTACGAAAGCCGTCGATCTCAGATGTAAACTCACTTTCCGATGCCGTCAGTCGGAGCTTTTTCACGAACTCTTCCTGGGGCATCGTCAAGCCGGGAAAAACCCCACCGATCGCGTCCAAAATCGACAGGCAACGAGCCACGTCGAAGTACTCGCGCACCCCTGCCAACACGATAATGTCGGCAGGACAGGGATAGTTGGGAACGGCGAACGCCGCTTCGCGATCCTCACAGAAGGAAACGGACACCTCGGACGCCTCCACACATCGCACCACGCGCCGGCGGGCCTGACTTCCCAGCGCTCGGTCCACCACCTTGTGCGAGGCAAAGCCAAGCTGAACGGCCACTTCGCCAAAGCGAAGTTGTTCGCTTTCAAACACGACATCGGTCATCCGTTCGACCACTTGCCGGTATTGATCCTGATCGATCATTTCCTGCTCGACCATCAGTCGACCCAGCGAGTCACCCAAGACGGCGGTCTCCGCAAAACACGCCACTCCGCGTCGCAAATAGATCGTGGTGGCTTGGCCGGCGGAACTGACGTCCAAGATGCCCGTTGCGCCCTCGGCTCCCAGCTCGAACAGGGCCTGGACATACGCACTGCATTGCCCAAGCACCAATTGGGCAGGGTCAGTCTCGATGGGCTCGGCATCTTTAGTCAATGGACCGCACAAATTCTAGCGCAAACAGCGGCAGAACCGGGAAGAACCGACACCTTCCATACGGAACTGTCCGTTGCCGCTCACATAGGTGAGAGAACACGCCGAAGCGGGCCCGCCCCACAAGCTCTTTTGCTCGGGCAGCAATCGTGGAAAGCTGGTGGAGCCAATGGCTAGCCAGCAGTTTGAGACGTCTTCACTTCCGAGCCGTGTCGTATTCGGAAGCGGAGCGCTGGCACACTTGAATAACCATCTGGCGAGGCTCAAGGCAACCCGTGTGGTCGTAGTCACTACACCGGGTCGGCAAGAAATGGCGTCTAAGGTCGTCGCCCAGCTGGGGACGGTCTGCGTGGGCTTGCTGGACATCGCCCGGGAACATGTGCCCAGAAGCGCCGTTGAAGCGGGGCGTAAGGAAGTCCAGCGTGTGGACGCCGACTGTATCGTCACCATTGGCGGCGGCTCAGCCACCGGTCTCGGCAAAGCGATAGCTCTCACTCGAGACCTGCAGTTCGTAGCTATCCCCACCACCTACGCCGGCTCAGAAATGACGGCGGTGTACGGGATTTCTGACGACGGGCGCAAACAGACCGGGCGAGACGAACGAGTCCGACCCTCGCTGGTGATATACGATCCCGAACTCACGCTGGAACTGCCGCTGGCGGCCAGCATCTCAAGCCTCTTCAACGCGACTGCCCACGCGGTGAGCGCCCTCTATGGGAGTCAACGCGATCCCATCACTCCGCTGATCGCGGAGGAGGCCATCGCCGTCCTCAGCTCCAGTATTTCCCAGCTACCGGAGCGTACATCTGAATTGCATGTTCGGGAACTGGCGCTGTTCGGGGCCTGTTTGGCGGGCTCATGTCTGAGTACGACCGTGTTGGGCCTCCACCACCGACTCTGCCACGTACTAGGCGGAAGTTTTGGCACCCCACATTCGCAGACTCATACAGTCGTCCTCCCCTATGTGGTGGACTTTTTCCGAGACGCCGCGCCGGATGCAACCGAGGCGATTGGACGCGCCCTCGGTGTTGACGATCCTGCCGCCTGTCTATTCGATCTCGCGGAATCGGTGCATGCCCCCACGGATCTGAGATCGCTGGGTCTGCGACCCGATGATTTGGAACGAGTGGTCCAGCTGGCACTTCAGACGAAAATCCCTAGCCCGCGAGTCGTCGACCCTGACAACCTGAGCGAATTATTGATTGCCGCGTTTCACGGGCGACGACCCGCCGACGCGTCCAGCCGCTCCCATAGCGTGTTGCCCCCCAACGACAGCTCTGCGATTTCCAGTTTCCCCCGCCCTCCCGCCACGCCCAACATGGTTCTGCCGGAGAAGACCCTAAGAGGCTTTGGCGCCCATCACGAATCCGAAGCCATCGTGGGCGCATTGCCACGCGATCAAAATAATCCTCGGCATGTGCCTTTCGGCTTATACACCGAGCAAATCAACACAACCGCATTCAGCGCTCCCCGGCAGTCCAGCAAAAGAAGCTGGCTCTATCGCATTCGCCCGAGCGTAAACGCCGCGGAATTCATACGCCTGCAACACGCGGGTATGGCGTCGGGAGGACGGAAGGTCGATCCGAGTCTTGTCCGGTGGAAGAACCTACCGCTATCAACGTCAGCCGACTTTGTGGATGGCCTCGTCACCATGGGCGGGCACGGCACCAATGGTAGCAGCCCAGGCTACGCGATTCATCGCTTTGCTGCGAACACCAGCATGACGGACCGCGCCTTCACCAGTGCCGATGGCGAGTTACTCATTGTCCCCGAACTGGGAGCCATGACCATTCATACGGAGATGGGCAGCTTCTCCCTGTCCCCAGGGGAAATTTGCCTGATCCCGCGAGGCATCCGAATCCGCGTCGAACTGATCGCGGCGGCCGCTTTCGGCTCAATTTTTGAAATCTTCCAGACTTCCTTCCGGCTCCCGGACAGAGGCCCTATGGGTAGCAACGGGCTGGCGGACGAACGTCACTTCGAAGCGCCGGTGGCCCAGTTCGAAGATCGCGTATGCCCCCGCTACCAAATCGTCACCAAGTATGGCGGTCAACTATTTGAATCGACACAGGCGCATTCCCCCTTCGACGTCGTCGCGTGGCACGGCAACCTTTGCCCCTACAAATACGCGCTGGATAATTTTTGCCCGGTCAGTAACGTCAGTTTCGATCACCCAGACCCTTCCATTTACACTCTGTTAACCTGTCGTCGCCTCGATGGCACGGCGATCGGAGCCTTGGTGGTGTTCCCAACCCGTAGGGAGAACACCGAGCACACTCTTCGATTGCCATACTTCCACCGGAACGCGGCGACTGAATACAACGGGATCATCCTGAGAGCGGGGCAAGACACAGCCGCCGCACCCTGGCTCTCCCCGGCCATGACCGCGCACGGACCGAGTCCCGAAAGTTACGCTCAAGCCATTGGCGCGACCGACGAAAAATCCGACGCCACCAAGAACATTTCGTCCCAATCGCAGTGTTTCTACCAGTTTGAGTCGAGCTTGCCATTTGCCCAATCCGACTGGGCCCGGCGGGCGGAGAACCGAGACTCCGGGTGGCTCAAACGCAGAGCGGGCTTCCCCGCAAGATTCGACCCCAACGCCCCATAACGAACACGGAGCGCGCCCTCCCGCGCTGGACGAATCCTGGAAACAGCCTACGCTTAACGGTCACCATGATCGTGGGCGTCCCCAAAGAAACGAAACCCGACGAGTACCGGATAGCCCTGCGCCCCGTAGGAGCCGACATGTTGGGGCGAGATGGCCACTACGTGCTAGTCGAACGCGGCGCGGGGATCGGCAGTGGCTTTTCGGACGAGGCTTACGAATCCGTGGGCGCCACTATCGTCAATCGGAACGCCCTATTTGAACGCGCCGAGCTAATCGTAAAAGTCAAAGAGCCTCAAGAAGACGAGATTCAGCTCTTGAGCCCCGAACAAATCGTATTTGGCTACTTTCACTTCGCCGGTTCGTTGGCCCTGACCGAAAGCTGCTTGAATTCTGGGTTCACTGCCATCGCCTACGAAACATTGCGTGACGCAGCCGGAACCCTGCCGCTGCTCACGCCCATGAGCGAAATCGCCGGGCGCATGTCCATCCAGGCGGGAGCCACGTATCTCGAGCAGCCCCGAGGAGGCCGAGGCATCCTACTGGCCGGTGTGGCCGGTGTGGAGAGAGGCCGAGTGGTGGTGCTCGGCGGAGGCGTTGTGGGAAGCAACGCCGCGATGATCGCTGCAGGCATAGGCGCGGAAGTGGTCATCATGGACATCGATCTCGTCACGCTTCGCACGCTCTCCCAGCAGCTTCCCCCCAATGTTACGACCGTGTTCTCCGACCCCCATGCTCTCGATCTACACATCAGCCAAGCTGATTTGGTCATTGGAGCTGTGTTATTGCCTGGCAGAGAGGCCCCCAAACTACTCGGAGCTCAACAGATCATGAAGATGAAGCCCGGTAGCGTATTGGTGGATGTCTGCATCGACCAAGGGGGCTGCTCAGAGCACTCGCGGCCTACCACTCACAGCGATCCGGTGTTCGTTCAGGACGACGTCCTGCATTATTGCGTCGCCAACATGCCAGGAGCGGTCGGTCGAACGAGCACCCACGCCCTATGCAATGCAACCCTGCCGTACGTGCGACGACTGGCAGCCAGTGGGCTCGATGCGTTTATCAAGATCAGCCCAGGCCACGCTGCCGCGCTGAACACACGTCATCACCAGCTCATAAACCGCGACGTGGCGGCAGCCTTCCCAGATCTGCCCCACGGCTGATCCTACTAGCCCTAAACTATCGGTCGGATAGGGCTTCGCGCCCGCCCCAGTTAACCGTGGATTTGCTCGGCCAGATACGCGGACTCGCCAAGTTGTTCAACCAGGAACAACTGGGCCTCGTGCCAATCAACACTCTCTTCTTCATCCTTCAAAATCTTCTCGAAGAGATCTCTTGTGCCGTTGTCGGATTTGGCCGCGGCCAACGCGACCGCGTCGTTGAGGCGCTTCACCGCGTCCAGCTCAACTGCGAGGTCCAAGCGGTGCTGCTCGATGGGCGTCTCGCCTACCTTCACAGGCGACATTCGCTGCATGTTCGGCACGCCATCGAGGAACAGAATCCGTTCGATGATGGCATCCGCATGCTTCATCTCCTCGATGGACTCTTCCCGCTTCTTGCTGCTCAACCGCGCGTAGCCCCAGTCCTCACACATCTTGTGGTGAATGAAATACTGGTTAATCGCCGTCAGTTCCGCAGTGAGGACTTCGTTAAGTGTCCGAATCAGATCTGCATCGCCCTTCATGATCGCCTCTCCCTATCTAGTCTGATGCTAGCTTCGCCCACCATTAGCTCAACCGAAACTTCCGAAAATGATTGTCGTTTTCAACAATTCTTGTTCTGAGCGTCCTCTGGACAGCCGCCCGGCGACCCAGTCCCCCCCGAAATCGCCCGAAAGCAACGGCTCTCGCTCCGCCCAAGCGGCCGATGCACTATGTCACGGGAGAGACATTCGTAACAGTCTGTAATCAAACGACAATAGTCATACCCGTCAGTCTTATTGAAAATGACATTGAAAGTCACTTTCAATAATATATGGTATGGGAGATAGGAACAGCATCATGATCGTCTGCCACTGCCGAGCCATCTCCGACAAGACAATCCGCGCCCACGTTCGGGCCGGATGCGATTCTCGTCGAAGCATCGCCAGTGCCTGCGGAGCTGGCACCGACTGCGGTGGCTGTGCTCGCACAGTGAGCGAGGTTATCGTAGATGAGTCGGCGAGCGCCGAGCGCCGCAGCCTCTCGCTGCCGCTGTTCGTCAGCGCGTAGCCCGTCAGCACGTAGCCCGTCAGCCCGCAGCTCGAGCGCAGAGGCCTGGTTACCGTATTGCTAAGGACCAGACCGCCAGCGCTGGCGTCGCTCCATCAGGCGCGGTCAGAATACTAAGCGCCCCGGAGCAATACCTCAACAACCCACACGGGAGTGGTTTCGTGGAAGCGCTTCACACGGCGCGCGGTGTCCCGATAATACCGAGCCGATAAACCTTGGACCAGCACGCTGACGACGAGGACGCTACCGTACATCACTATTCCAAGAGTACGAGCGAGCTCGCCGATGGGACTCGCCATGGCTGTAGCCCCAGGGCTTTGCTCCAACTCGAATGCGAGCGCCGGCGCCTTCGCCATGAGCTCCTGGTACGGGTCCGGCCCCGTGGCGAGACTGACTAGACTGACCAAACAATACAGCACCACGGCGCCGAGAACGATCAACTGATTCTGACAGAGAATGCGCGCACCCCGTACCTCAAGCCGGGCGAGGGCGAGTCTACCTCGTTCCTCGTTCCACGCCGCGCCCGCCACCGCAAACGCTGCGACCGCGCCAGACAAATTCAAACTGGATATCAAGATCAGGAAAGCCCCTACCACCAACATCCACACATTGAACTGCGCCAAGCCAGTCGCGCGCCGGAATCCACGCTGCTCCATCCTGGCACGCTCGATGAGCTGCAGCTGCTGCTCGTCGAGAGGACCAGAGTTCTTAGTGCCCACCGCCAAGTCAGCGGAGGGGTTAGCGTTATTTGGAGACACGGATGCGGTCCTCTGAGCTGAAGGTGCTGAGCCCCCCCGACCTAAGGGATTCTAGCGCCACTCCGGTCAAGACCGCTAAACAAAGCTCCAGTCCGGCTGCTCCTGAGTACACGGCTCCGGGTCCGCCTCGAGCCTCCTTCACTCGATTCCAAATGGCTGACGGTCTCTTCTCTCCCGATTCTGACGCAAGTCTCCGCGCGAAGTTCGGCTGGAATGACGCCAGGCTGGCCGCGCTGCAGAAGATTGGCGAAGAGCTGGACCCCGCGAAGGCAAAGAATGGCTCCCATGGCCCGCTAGCACGAGCTGGGGCCCGTTCAGCCGCGACGCCAGCAGCTCGGTGGTCCGGAAACTGCTCGGGGCCGAATACTGGAGCATGCTGAGAACGGGGCGGCTCGCCGACAGCTTTTTCGCCACGCGCCACCAAATCAGCGCCGCCCTGGCTCAACAACATGCGCCGGTCACGTTTCATTTGCCGGGATTGAACCACATGCAAGAGTGGCTCATAGCTCAGGGTCGATCCGGCTCATCCAGTCCGACCTCTCCAGACGCCATCGATGCGTTGCACCGCCTGCTTCAGCTGGATTCGGCGCTAGTGGTCGAGAGCTACACCACGAGTGTTCGCGTTACCGGCGAAGAGCAGGCCGCGTTCAGCCAAGCCGCCACCCATGCCAGCCCGGCTCCGACCCTCACAATACACGCACTACGAATCGTCCAATCGGCGAGTGAATCCGTGAAGCGATTGCTCGGCCATTCGCGCACAGCCCTTCTTCCTAAAAGTATTCGCCTGGTTCTACCGGGCGCTCCATCCGCCGACGATGCTGCCCACGTCGCCAGTCTGGCGAATATGAGCGAGCTGTTGAATGAATCCCGAGCACAAGCTCGCGCATTTCAACAACAGCAAATGGAACTCGAGAGCATCAACCACGCGTCGAATCAACGGGCCGAGGCCTTGCGAAGCTCCGAAGAACAGCTCCAAAACCGTAGCCGTGAACTTCAGGGCTACAATCTAGAACTGCAGCAACAGACGGACGACTTGGAACGGCGGAATGCCGATATCGCTCAACAAAAGCTGGCGCTGAAGAATATCCAATCCACCTTGACTGCACAAACCCAAGAACTCGTGCGCGCCGACCGTTTCAAGAGCAAGTTTCTGTCCAATATGTCACACGAGCTGCGCACGCCGCTCAACAGCATGTTGATTCTGTCCAGCGCCCTCGCCGAGAACCGAACAGGGAACCTCAGACCGAATTAAGTGGAAACGGCTGAAGCGGTACACAGCAGCAGACAAGAGTTGTCTCTCGCTCATTAACGACATTCTAGATCTCTCCAACGTATCTTCGAAAGTGTCCGTGTTCCTCCAGTTGCACCGACAGAAGGCTGAACTGAAGCGAAGCAATGCCGCGCTGTTCGAGTTTGCTCGCGCGGTCTCTCACGGTTTGCAAGCCCCAGTGCGTCATATTCGCCTATGGACGGAGCTGCTCATCGAAGAAGACGGCGCCGAACTCAGCGACGACGCCCGGATGAAGTTGAAGAAACTCTAAAACTCCGCGACAAGAATCCAACGGCTCATGAATGGCCTACTCGACTACGCGATGGCAGGCAAAAAGGGCTCCACATTCCACCCGGTCGACCTCAACAACGTAGTGGACGACGTGTCGGCCGCTCTCTCTATATTCGTCGATGAATGCGACGCGAGTATCACAGTCGGCGAGCTGCCGACAATGGAAGGAATTGAAGTGTTACTCAGGCAACTTCTCCAGAATTTGGTGGGCAACGCACTCAAGTACCGCCGCGCCCAAGCACCTCCAGTCATCGCCGTCGAGGGAGGGTTATGCGAAGACGGCGAAACGTGCCAGCTCACGGTAACCGACAATGGTATCGGCATCGACCACGAATTCGCCGACGCGATATTCGCCCCTTACAGGCGCTTGGTCACGAACTCCCAAGTCAAAGGCAGCGGTGTCGCTGCATGGCCACGGCTCGTCGAATCGTGGACGCGCACTCCGGAAAACTTTCGGCCCAGGGGGAGGTGGGAAAAGGTTCCACCTTCACCGCCACTCTCCCGGTTGCTCGCAGCGGTCGTATCGCTGCCGAAGAAAGAGCCGCCAGCTCGCCAACGCTCAATTGGCAGCATTCATCTCGGCGTCGATTCCGCGGCTCGCCATCCCAATCGATTTCCCAGATCCGCCCTCATGAGTCTGAACGTTCCTCCATAGCAGTTCCTCCAGATCTGAGGTTCCATGGTAGAAAGCCTAGGCCCAGTCTTCGGGCCAGGAGCCATCCGTGAGTCACGTCATCAAATATCCCCCCGCGATCCCGACCATCGAACCCTCCGAGGCCGGAAGACGCCAGGTCATCCGCAACTTCCAGTTTTCCCGACACCTCATGCGGCCCATCGTTCGCCGAGTTGGCACTTTCAGTTTTGACGGGGGAGACAAGATCCCAAAGGACGAACCCTTCCTCTTTCTTGCGAATCACTCTGCGCTCTGGGATCCACTGTGGCTGAGCGGCGGGGTGATGCGCCCGATTCATTTCATGGCCACCCAATCGGCGATGCGTGAGCCCTTCCTCGGGCGCCTGTTGCAATCCGGAGGGACCGTACCGAAGCGAAAATTTTCCAGCGACGCAACTGCCGTAAAAAAGCTGAGACGCTGGGCAAAGCTGGGGGGCTCCGTCGCGCTCTTTCCCGAAGGCGCGCGCACCTGGGATGGGACTCCCCTTCCTTTGGTACCTGGAATCGACAAATTGATCCGACTGATTGGCCTTCCAGTGGTCACGGCACGCATCATCAACGCCGACCGAGGCATGCCGCGCTGGGGCAATGGTAGCCGCTATGGTCATGTTCACGTCGAGTACGACACGCCCAAATCCTTCGACAGAAGGACCCCACTCGACGAAATATTTTCCTACGTCGACACTCGAATTCGCGTGGATCCGCTGAGCTGCAAACGTTGGCCTGTAACCGGCAAACGACTCGCCGAGGGGCTCACCAATGTCCTATTCGCTTGCCCCAAATGTTACTATCTAGAAGGTCTTAGCGCCCGCGGAAATTTTCTCCAGTGCACTAGCTGCACTGCTCGCTGGCGCGTGGACACCACGAATCACTTGATCGCTGTGTCGCGATCCGAGAGCCTATCTATCATCGCGGCGCGCGAGCGATTGCATCAACATTTCTCAGTAGACTACGTACCCTCGGCGTCCCTGTTTCGAAACCACGGCGTGCTCCTAGAGAGCGAAGTACTGACGGTCTACGATGCCGGGGGCAGTGAAATGTTGCCTCTGGCGGCGGGCAAGCTTCAGCTTACGCCAACCGAACTTCGTGTCGCCGGGACGGACTACTCACTCCCTCTCGAATCGATCCAGGCCGTTTCCATCGATATCAAGCGAAGACTACAGCTGTTGGTGGGTGACAAGATTATCGAGCCGGTTCTACCGAGGGAATCTGTATTAAAATGGCAATTCTTCACGAAAGCCTGGGTGAGACGCGCGGGGGGCAACGGCGCCTTCCTGGACGAAAGCTAGGCTTCGGATTGTTTACAGCCAGGCTGTGCCGTTCTACGGCGGAATCATGACCAGCAAGCAGTACTCTGACAAAGTCATCTGGATCACCGGCGCATCGTCAGGCATCGGGGAAGGATTGGCCCGGGCTCTGTGCGATGCCGGGGCCAAGCTGATCCTATCCGCCCGACGAGAGAGCGAATTGAATCGCGTCAAGGAGAGCTGCTCCGCGCCAGATCGCATCGCCGTTCTGCCCCTCGATCTCTGCGAGTTTGAGGTCATGTCAGAGAAAGTCACTGTCGCTGAGAATCACTTCGGCCCCATCGACATCATGATCCACAACGGCGGCATCAGTCAGCGAGGACTGGTCGCCGATACAGGGATCGATGTCGATCAGCGGATCATGAACACCAATTACTTGGGCACCGTGGCGTTGACGAAAGCCTTGCTCCCCAGCATGTTGAAGAGAAAGAGCGGACAGTTCGTGGTTGTCAGCAGCCTGGCAGGCTACTGCGGCACGCCCTTGCGTTCGGCATACGCCGCCTCCAAACACGCGTTGCACGGTTTCTTCGAATGCCTGCGCGCAGAAGTCCACGACGACGGAATATCCATCATGATGGTCTGCCCCGGCTTCATCAAGACCAACATCAGTTTGAATGCTCTCGGCCCAGACGGGCAGCCCCACGGCAAGATGGACAAGGGGCAGGCAAAGGGCATGAGCCAACAGGAATGCGCCGCGCGCGTACTGCGTGGAATCGCCCGTCAACAGCCCGAACTCTGGATCGGCGGAGGGGAAATCATCGGCGGGTATATTCGCCGCTTCGCTCCCGCAATCTATCGTCGCTTGATCCGCGCCGCAGACGTCACCTAACGACGTGCTCCCAGGGAGAGCCCCCTGTGCCAACCGGAGCCTCTCGCGCTGCGCTGCGCTATTCGTAGACGCTGTGCCGGGAAGGTTTTCCTCCCCGCGCACCGAATAACGGCTTTACGCACAGCGCCATGCGAAGTTTTGAGTAAATATCACCGAGCCGGCTGCCCCCGCCCTGGTATATTTCCGGCCGCACCGTCCGCGATCTCACCGCTGGCAGAACACCACGAGTCATGGGAGTCCTCCCGACCGAAGCCAGTCCTGGCACGCCTCCCCAGCACAGCCAAACGCTCCGACAGCAGTTCTCCGGCGCCCCGACGCCCCTAGGAATCAATGTACAAGGAAAGCCAACTTCGCTCCGTAGCAAAAAGTGTGTCCTGGCGCTTTTGGGCCACTCTCACAACAGCGGCCATCGTCTACTATTTCACGAAAGAGCTGGCGCTCGCCGCTGCGATAGGCGGCATCGAGATCGTCATCAAGTTCGTAATCAGTTTCATCCACGAACGAGCCTGGACAAAAATAACATTCGGTATTCGCGAGGTAAAACCGGCGGTACTCTGGTTCACAGGTCTTTCTGGAGCCGGCAAAAGCACACTGGCCGAAGAGGTGCACCGCCGAATGGCAAAAGAAGGGCTGCGAGTCGAAACACTGGATGGCGATATCGTTCGGCGGGTATTCCCGAAAACCGGATTTTCCCGTCCCGAACGGGATGCTCATGTGCGGCGAGTCGGATTTCTCGCATCCCTTCTAGAAAAGAATGGCGTGTTTGTGTTGGCGTCGTTCATCGCGCCCTACGAAGAATCGCGGCAATTCGTCCGCTCGCTCTGCTCTGACTTCATCGAAATTCACGTAGCGACTCCCCTGGAAGAATGTGAGCGACGAGACGTGAAGGGGCTCTACCAGAAGGCCCGGCAAGGTGAGATCAAGTATTTTACCGGCATCGACGACCCATACGAAGAGCCAGTAAATCCCGAACTACGAGTGGATACGACGAACATGAGTATTGGAGCCGCAGCTGACGAAGTCATGGCCCTCCTACGCAAACGAAAATCCGGGCTCTGACTTCTGGGCAGTCAGTTCTTCAACGCTCTCCATCTTTCCTACCCCCGCCGCAGCATCAGCTGCCTGACTAGTCGTCATCCATGAACAACATCGATATTTTCAACGGCGATGCCGACGGCATCTGCGCTCTAATCCAGCTGCGAAGCGTGCACCCGCTTAAGAGCGAACTCATCACCGGAGTCAAGCGGGACACCGCTCTGGTCAGGCGCGCCAAGGTGTCGGCCGGCGACAAGCTGACGGTGCTCGACGTATCCCTCGACAAGAATCGAGGCGCCGTGGACGAGGCCCTCACATTGGGGGCAGAAATCTTCTACGTGGACCATCACTTCGCCGGAGCGATCCCCATTTCGCCGAATTTTCGCTCCTGTATCAACACGTCGCCGGACGTGTGCACAAGTTTGTTGGTCAATCAGCACCTGAGCGGACAGAGAGCGATCTGGGCCGTAGTCGGTGCCTTCGGTGACAACCTAAAATCGGAGGCGGTTACGCTCGCGCAATCACTCGAGCTCTCGGCTTCAGATGCGTCGCGGCTGGAAGCTCTCGGGATATATCTCAACTACAACAGCTACGGCTCTTCTCTTGAGGATCTGCACTTCGATCCCAGAGAGTTATTCCAGGGCACAGTCCGATATGAGAGCCCTCTGGATTTTCTCGCTGAATGCCCGGATATATTTCAACGCCTGGAGACCGGCTATCGCGATGACATGCTTCAAACGCGCGACCTTAGCCCACACACAGAGACGCCTCGAATCGCGGTATTTCAACTACCCAACGAGGCCTGGGCCCGTCGGGTCAGTGGCGTGTTGGGAAACGACCTAGCAAACAAGACCCCCGGTCGCGCCCATGCCGTCATCACAGAAGCGGACGACGGTAATTTTTTGGTGAGCGTCCGGGCACCGCTCAACAACAAGGCAGGAGCGGACGAGGTTTGTCGTCAATTCCCGACCGGCGGGGGTCGCAAAGCCGCTGCCGGCATCAACAGTTTGCCGGCATCAATGGTCCCCGAATTTGTCGCCACCTTCGCGAAATTTTACGCCTGATTGGCACTCGACCGAAGGCGTCGACCGAGAAGCGGGGCTGACGGTTCAGACCTAATTCGTTGTCCCGCGTCCGGTCGTGGGAGGCGAACTGTTCTAGATCGGCGCTCCCGCCTTGATATCTAATGCGCGGGTCTCAGGCAACAGGAGCAAAATCAACGCCAGTGACAGCAGCGGAAAAAACGCAGTCGCGCTCATCGTTGGGCCCCAGCCGTAAACTTCCGCGAGGTTCCCGAGAATTACCGGCGAAATGATCCAGCTTGAGCGCCCAATTAGGTTATTCGACCAGGCGAATGCGTCGCCGCGAAGTTCCGTAGGAAAAAGCTCGGTCGTGAACGCTGTCAGCACGGGCAAGAAGGCACTCGCTGCATACACCCCGAGCACCATGGCTACCGTGAGAGGCCAGAATCCATGCGCTGAGTAGCTTGCGTAGCTACCCACTGCTGCAGTCACGAACACCAACACGGCCCCACGGCGGCGACCGATGACGTCGACCAGCTTGCCCGTCAGAAACACTGGCACGATGGAGACTGTAGCTGCGAGTACGATGACCTTGGCGCTCTCTGCGCTCGTCAGCCCACGTTCGGTCATCGCAAAATCCTTCCAGAAAGCGATGAGATTTTGCGCTGTGACATAAGCAAGAAACCAAATGGCTCCCATTTGAATGACTCGCGCCCGATACGGGGTGCGCCAGATATGCAGCCAGTCGAACGGCGCTTCGCGTTGTTCAACCGCCTCAAAGTGGGCCGTCTCTTTGAGCCCTCGGCGAAGGTAGGCCATGCCCAATAACGGCAACACGCCGACGAAGTAAACGGTTCGCCACCCCCATTCGGATTGGAGCAGCATCGGCACGACTCCGGCACATGTAACGGCGCCCAACACTGCAAATCCACTCACCGTACCCATCGCCATGCCCCGGCGCTCGGCAGGAAACTCTTCTGACGCAATGATCATGCTCGTCGCGTATTCTGCAATCAGGAAGAAGCGCGCGAAGAGCTGGCACACCGCGAACATGACAATGTTCGTCGAGAGTCCGGTGAACAGAGTGGCTAGAGTGTAGCCCGCGATGGTGACAGCCAGCACCGTCTTACGACCCCATTGGTCAGCCTTACGCACCAGAAAATACGCCAGCACCGCGCCGATGTTGATCCCAGTGAACAACAGTCCTGCGTCCGACCGGGTCAGGGACATTTCCACCCGAATCGTGGGCAAAATTTGCCCGAGCGCCATCAGATCGTAGCCCTCAAAAAAGGTCGCGACGCTCAAGAATGCAAGCAGCCGCCTTTGATAAGGGGTGAACGGCTCAGCCAAACCGCCCCCCACGATCGCGCTGCGCCGCCTGCGCTATTCTGTACTCAAGCACTGACCGGAGCTCACGCCACCGACTGGGTGCTCTGAGACAGTTCGGGCGCTTCCGGAGCCTCTTCCGGCTGCCCGATGCGGAACCGAACACATAAAGCGGGCGTGAGCGTGAGATCCACCACCCAAGCAAAGGCCAAGGTCGTGGCGCCAAGCACACCGAACTCCCGCAGATTTTTCAGATCGCTCAATCCTAGAATCAACAATCCAGCTACCAGAAGCACTGATGTGTAAGTC
The DNA here is from genome assembly GCA_013214025.1 of Polyangiaceae bacterium. Lineage (GTDB taxonomy): Bacteria > Myxococcota_A > Polyangia > Polyangiales > Polyangiaceae > JABSRN01. The sequence continues at coordinate 27,179 of JABSRN010000008.1, read as the reverse complement.
ACCGGGCGCCCAATGGCCTCAAGACAGATCCGCGCGACTGCATGGGAGTCGCTATTCTCCGCCCCTTCGCGGCGATACCGAATAACGAAATGGATGGTGTCATCGACTGCGATGCCGAGCACTACGCACGCGAGAAGCGCGGTGCTGTTGTTCAGCGGCGTTCCGCTCCACCCCAAGAGCCCAAAGTAAAACAGTACCGGAAATACATTCGGCACCAGCACGATGCCCGCGAGGGCCGGGGACCGCAGATACGCTAGTAGGATTAAGAATATCGCCCCAAAGGCGATGGCAAGGCCTTCGATCTGACCACGCGCGATGTCGTCCGCGGCCTCCGCCAGCATGATGGTATCGCCCGTCACCCGAGCCTTCAGATTCTTGGGCAATTGCTTGAGACGAGTCTCCACCCGCTTAATCAGGCTCCTCAGCTCGGCGGAGTGTGACTTCTTCGAACGGACGAGCACGGTAGCGCGTTTGCGCTCCTCATCGATGAACGGACGCCGCTCCTCGGGTTCAACGAACATGAGGAGCTGCGCTGTGAGGCTTGCGTCATTGGGCAGACGATTGAGTTTCGATTCGTCGCCCGCGAAGGCAACGTAGAGCATGCGGACAAAATCCGCCAAGGAGCTCGTGTCTCCAGTTTCAGGCTGCTTCTCCAGCCAATCCTGGAACTCTCTGACCGCGATGAGATTCTTGTACTCGTCGAAGGCCTCGACTTCTTCGGCGTCGATGACGACGTAAAACGGGACGACTCCGCCGTAGTTTCGATTGATTTCGTCGGAATCGGCTCGCACCTGGGTGGTCGGGCTCAAGTTGCCCACGATATCGACGTCTACGGCAATTTGAAGGGCACCCCCCAGGGCCAGCGCACCAGCGATGCCACTACCGATGAATACCAACCGTGTGCGGTTCGACACGATGTCCGCCAGAAAGCCAGCGAACTTACTAAACCTGCTGACGTCGGGAGGCTTGGTAGCACCGAGAATCGACACGAGGGGAGGTGCGACGATGACAGAGGCGAGCGCCGAGGCAACAACGCCCACAGCTGAATAGTAGCCGAAATCCCTAATCGCCTTGAGCGGACTGACGGTCAACGCCAAGAACCCGGCCATGGTGGTCAACGCCGTCATGGCAATGGGCAACGACACCTCTTGCAACGCCTGAGACACCAGCATGCGATGACTGACCCGGCCCGCCTTTTCGCGGGCAAGATTCTGGTGTTCCGACAACATGTACATCACGTACGCGAAACCCAATGTCAGCAGTAAAATGGGGACAATCGTGGTCACCACATTCATCTGATGCCCGTCCCAAGCCATGATCGCCAAGGTCCACGTCAAGGAGATGCCGATGGTGACAAGGGGAACGATGGCCTTCCGGAGGCTCCGAAAAGCGATCGCGAAGATCACGTAGCCCATGAGGAAGACGGCTGGCAGATTCCGGGTGATGGTCTTGACCAGCAATCGGCTTGTTTCTGCTTTGACCGGTGGCATTCCGCCCACCAACACGCCCGAGCCCGTCCAATGCTTCTCCATCACCGCTCGTATGCGGTGATCGAGGTTACTGCGCATAAACTTCTTGTCGCTTAGGTTCCCAATTTGCACCATCAGCGCAAGACCGCTCGCATCGTCCGCCACGAGGCTGTGGGAGTACAGCGGATGCGCCAACGCTCGTTTTCGGAGCGCAGCAGGGCTGGTGTCAAAGCCTTCTCGCTGGTCAAAGAAGTCTTCGGTAATCACGTCCTCACCGATCAGCTGAGGATCGATGGAGTTCGCCAAGCTGCGAACCTCTTCGACGTCCTTGAACAGCTCAAGTTCCGCGACTATTTTCTTCGCTTCGGCGACATGCGCGGCGGAAAAGGGGTCCTCCGCGATGAGAGCCGCTACGACGGTGTTTTCGTTGCCGAATTCGTCCTTTACCGCCTGGTAGAACGCCACGTCGTCGCTATCGCGACTCAGTAGTGCGTTGACCGACGGATCGATCTGCAGTCGGGGCTCGCTCTTCTCAAAATCGTACAGCGTCGTCATCGCTGCCCACGTCATGACAATGGACACGCTGAGGATCAGCCAAGGATTGAAGCCAATAAACCGAGCGATTGCGTTGTACCGCGGCTCGCCTGTCTGAGAATCTAAGGGGATGTTCTCTTCTTTTGCCATTTGCCCTAAAAGTCGCGCCCCCGTAGAGGAAACGCAGTATCGCACGGCACCCTCGTCCGGAAAGTGCTTAGTCCACGTTTTATTGGATGAGTTCAGCGGTTACAGCCAGAGCCCGTTCTTCCAACAATACAGGAATGTAGCGCTACTGGTTTCCTAGCGAGACACGCCCAACATGTATGCCAACAACTTGCGACTTTGCAGCGATTTAAACAGCCCGCAGCCACTGATCGGCGGCGTTACTTTGTCGGTGCAGGAACAGCAGCCGTTGTGGGGAGCTTCGCTGCCGCCGGGAGTCGGGTCTTGGGAGAAAGCGTAGGCTTCAACGCCCCTGGTGCCTTGTCGGTTTTCGCCCGAATCGCTGGCGCTCCCCGGCCAACCCGATCCGAATTTTCCGCATCAGTGACGGCGCCCTTCAGCTTAGTCAGGACACTCTTGTAGGTCGCCTTGGTGATACGCGCCTGAGCCTTGATCTCGAAATCTTCCTGGACGGGGATAAATTCGACTTCTTCTTGGCTAGGATCTGGCGCGCGATTTCCGCGCCTACCTACGGACGGGGCGGGCGGCGTAGCCGCAGCGACTGACGTGCTCGAGGCAGAAGCGGGTTCCGGCTTCGGCTCCGACTTCTTACTACATGCAAAAGTACCGACCATGGCCGCGACTAGACTGACGGTCGCGAGTGCGCGAAAATGATTCATTTCGCTCCTCCTGACGTGGGCAATTTCGACTTGCCGTAGAGCTTCTGTAAGTCTCGCATCCGCAGGTTGTGTCGACGCTTCTCTTGGCGCATCACAGCCCGGGCCGTTTCTCGGGATGCCCGATCGTTTGCCTGAGTAGCTAGCCGCAGGATGTGCTGAAGTTCAGCCACACGCTGAGCATTGACCTGTTGCTCTTTGGCAACATCGTCCTGCTTCAATAGCTCTGCACCATAGCGTTGATACATGCGAATTTGACGCCTGTACCTCCGTTTCGATCGACTCTTTTCCCAGCGCTCCATCGATCGCTTCCGGCGCTCTTCGACGCTGACTCTTTCACGGGCACGCTCAGGCCGTCCGCCGGGGCCCCCTCTCAATAATGGCTTCTTGCTGAGCGCGGGCTTCCCCTTGGGGCCGAGTGTCTGCGGCAGTCGTTGTGCCGCTTGGCTGCGGGTAGGCGGCGGAGGTTGATCTGCGGAGGCGCGACCGACGCTCATCAGACAGCCAATAGCGACAGAAATACCGAAAAGTCTGCGAATCATGGGGGGACCCTACTCCACAATTCTGTCAATGACACTCCCCCAACCCCAGAATCTGCCAGAGGACAGCATTGCCTAACTCTCCCCTAGCGCGATGCTAAGCTAGACTAAATTCAACGACCCAGATCGAGCCATTCTACGTAGAAAGTAACGAGATGTTAGCTAGCCCCATGCAGATCCTGATAGTTGCGGCCCTCGTGCTCATGCTCTTTGGCGCCGGCAGGCTGTCCGGGCTCGGGCGAGGCCTCGGCGAGGGCATTCGAAATTTCAAGCGAGGGGTCAAAGATATCGACTCCGAATTGAACGATAACAACAATACAAAGAACTAGAGGCTCATCGAATCACCGCGAACCGCGGCGCGCTGCCAAACTCCAACTGCGCCACCGCCCCCATTGTGGGTCGGATGGCTCGCTGAAGCGGCTCATGCATATTCGAATCGAAAGCTCCGCCGTCGGGTACCACCCATTCCCCGCTTTTCGGCCTCCCCCAGCTGGCACTCGCAACTGAGTGCCAACTGCTTCCACACGCTATGGCCCGCCGAATATTCTTGGAACAACTCTAGGGCGCCAGTTCTTCCAGTTGGATTTGTGAGAGCATCGTCAGCACGACGACCAGCGCCCCATAGGTCCAAGTCGCTCGGTCGTCGGGCTTCTCGGCTGATGAAGTCATGAACAATCGGTAGGCACACCCAATCAAGACGAGCAGCAACATGTTCTCGCCACTAAAGAACCATGCCCCCGCGACCACCGCGGTAAGAATGTTCCGCTGCTTGGCGGTCATCGCGTTGAAACCTCGCCCTCCATCCAATTGCCAGACGGGAATCAGGTTGAACAGGTTGATCCAAGCACCGGTACGCGCGATGGCCCCAACCACCGATAGACCCGTCATCGTATGGACTCCGAGGCAAAGCAGAGCCGCCGCCGTGCCGTAAACCGGTCCCGCCAACCCAATCACGGCATCTTCGCGAGCGCTCCGCGGAGCCTGATGCAAGCGAACAAATGCCCCGACGAAGGGGATGAACATAGGCGCGCTGGCGGCGATGCCGAGCCGTCGAAGCGCCGCCACGTGACCCATTTCGTGCACGTAAATGCTCAGAACAAACCCGATGGCGAAGGGCCACCCCCAAATCGTCCAGTAGGCCCCCATCGCGAAGAGCATCGAGAACAAGGTCTTGGCCTTGGTCAGGCCTAGCAGTAGCAGTTTCCCCTTGCTGAGCAGAAACACCAAAGCGAACTTGAACTTCCAGAGGAGCATGGCAACGGCACCCAGTCCCGCCAGCTTCCCCATCCCAGGCCGGCGTGACTGGTGGTCGAGCTGTTTCTGGCGACGCGTAATCGCCTCGTGTTGGGCTGCGGCCGCCGGCAGAAAGCGCAGCATGCGCTCCAGTACCTGCCGCTCCTCCGAAACATCCTCGCTCATGGCAAAAGCACGAGCTCGCTCAGCCAGGCGATCTAGCTCTGCGCCGTGGCATAGCGTATGACATTGGGGGCAGACCAGAGCCGCCTCATCCAAGACAGATTCGCAGCGCGAGCACTTCACCGGTCCGTCCTGCGTCATGGGCGAGGTGCTCGTCAAGCTTTCTGTGACGCCGCCCCCCAAGAAGCGGCTGACCCTGTGATTTCCTGGGTGCCGCCACCGACACTTGATGGTCTCGTTCGCCGGGACTAACGTGCGCGCCGTGAACCAGACAAGCCAAGCCGACGACAGTAGATTCATCCTGGAACCAAGGCGAATCCACGCCGCCATACGCGAAAGGATTGCAAACAACCAACGAGACATCGTCGAAGAAGTGGAGTCCGCCCTGAGCGAGTATGACATTGTCATCGTGGGGCTAAAACAAAACCCACACGTGGCGAAAGCTCGACGACTAGTGGAAGCGAAGGGCCTGACACCCCAAATGTTAATTTACGGCAGCTACTTGGGGAAATGGCGTCGCCGCAACGCCCTCAAGATGTGGACGGGGTGGCCAACCTTCCCGATGGTGTTCGTAAAAGGAGTACTGATCGGCGGTGCCAGCGATCTGGAGCGACTGACGCAAAGTGGAGAACTCAGCTCTCTACTCGACAGCAATGACCGCATTTCATCCGTACGTTGACGCGGCGCGGGACGCCGCGCTCAGCGAATAGCCGGGTTCGCGCCCCTGACCGCGGGCTTAGGTCGATCCAGCTCCAGAATCTCGTGCCCGATATTCTGGCCCCAGGCGTCGGTGATATCCAACCGAACAGCCCACGGCCCCACCCCTTGAGGCATCTTTAATGTCGTGGTTCTGACGTCGCCGTCTTGTTCCCAAGTCGCGGCTACGGCCCGAGCGTTGAACGACAGCTCGATGTTGGGTTCAGAGCTCTCGTCGATGGCGCGGCCAGACGAGTCTGCAAGCTTGACCTCGACACCCAAGCCGTCCTTTGGCCACTCCTGTCCGACCGCGTGGAAAGTCGTGGTGGCGGTCAGCTGTCGCGGACGCAGCCGCATCTGAACAGAATCGTGCGTACGCGGATCTCTCAGGATCATCGTGGTGGGTCTTTGACGAGTAAGCCCCACCCGCTCCGGCGCTGGGACGAAATAGGGGTACTGGCCGAAGCCAGCCTCCAATCCCAAGATGCCCACCAGTTGCAATCCCTGATGATGAGCGAGGAAGATGGTTCCGTCCTCGGATTGAACTGCGTCCTCAGGCAGCTTGACGCCCACCACTCGGAAGGTAGTACCGCGAGATGCCGGGCTCTCCAGCCCCATCTCATCAAGGGCGCTGACGCTCACCGAAAATACCCCAGGCGGTATCCCCGTCAGCTTCGCTTCAAGCGTGTCGCTACGCGCGCTAGCGACCAACTTTCCGTCCTCGCGAACCTGAAAATGATAACTACGTGCATTGGGTACCGCTTCCACTATCGCGTTCGTGAATGCCTGCCCAGTCTCAAACGCGCCAACAATAGCTTGTCCCAGGCGAGGGTCCTTCGGCCTGCTCAAAAGCGCCACGGCGGACGAATATCCCTCTCGCCTGACCCCCAGCGCCGTCAGTCCAGCCCCCAAATCGTCCCAATGCCCCTTGTGTGCAGTCATCATCGAGTGCGTATGCGCTGCGGCCGCGAGCTTGCCGTCACGCGCTGCGGTCACCGAGCGCCCGCGCATCGCAACTGTGCTCAGCGCGTTCGGCCCCCGCACCAGTACCGCCACGACGATCTGCTTCTTGTCTGGCAAATTCGTCTCCACCTTTCCGTGCTCAAGGCGGAGCAAGAGGGTGTGCGTCTTGCGGCGGTCGCCCAGGGACAGCTTGATAAAATGTTCCAGCCTGAGGCGCGAATCCGGGCTGATCTTGATCGTTGAGTCCGCTCCGATTCGGAGAATGACCGCATCCGGCCCCGTCGTTGTCCATCGCCTGCCCTCCACCAAAGTGCCAGATAATACCGTCACCCCATAAGGCAACTTCGCTGCCGCCAGTCGCGGGGCGGACGCCAAGATCACGGCGCAGCAGACAAGCAGCAATCCGAACGCAGCGGTCCGCCGCGGGCGCGTAACTCCCCTCCCATAGCTATGGCGATCCGTGGAAGAGCGACACTCGACTGGACCTGAGGATGTTGTTAACAACAAGAACTGTTCCTTTCCGATCCCGGACTTTAGTCGGGCGAAGGCACGGCGTCGCGGCAATTCGAACAGCCGGAGATGGACTTGATAGAGGATTCACCTCCAGTGGCTTGGTGCGTGATTCCGAGCGGGGCTGGGGCGGGGCTCGCTGGGCTCACGCCGACTCCGCCCAAGCTCCTGGTCTGGCCATCCGCCGCAACGGTAGCGATGGGGGCCGGCACGGTGTAGGCAAACGGCAAGCGGGCACCTCTGCTGCACCCGTCCCTAGCTATCCTGCCGGAGATCCAGTGGCTTGCACTGACCAACTTTGGGCTAGCCAGTCAAAAGTTAGTCAGTGCCGCACCGCGTCTGAAGCTCGGTCTGCGGAAAACGCACCACCGGACCGACCCACATTGAAGTCCTTTGCATCAACGACTAAGTTGTCAGGTCATCATGTCTGACGGTGCCCCGACGGATAAAATGGAACTGTCCGCGGATGCATGTCGCTTTCGCGCGTTGGTGGAGTGCTCTTCCGACGCCATCTTCGTCACAGATTTCGACTCGGCGGAGTTCGTTGAAGTCAATCAACGCGCGTGCAAGCTCTTCGGCTACGAAGCGTCAGAACTCCACGGAAAAGTGGGGCGAGAACTTCATCCGCCAGGCTCATCCGAGATTGTGGACGAAATCAGTTCCGCTATTACGCAAGCGCACAGCGTGACCCGAAATGCAATTGAACTGCAGCGCAAGGACGGCAGCATCTTTCGGGCCGATCTGCGGAGCCACCGCTACGAAATAGACGGCAAAAGGCTCTACATCACCTTTGTCCGCGACGTCTCAGCTCGTGAAGATAGGAAACGTGAGCTCCGTGACACCTACGACCATCTTCACGACGCCAAGTCTCAGCTGAGCCACTCCGCTCGACTCGCAGCCGTCGGACAGTTGGCCGCTGGCATTGCCCATGAGGTGAATAACCCGGCCGCCTACGTGCTGACAAATCTCGAGTTGCTCGCCAACGGGATTCAGAGTCTCCAGAAGCTCAGGGACTCCGACGACTATGTCGACAAGAAAGATATCCTAGGAACATTCCTGTCGGAAACCGGCGAATGCGTCGAGGACTGCTTGGAAGGCCTGGGGCGCATAGCCACGATTGTGAAAGGGCTTCGCGCCTTCGCGCGAATCGATCGTGAAGACGTTGAGCGTTTCGATCCCAACGAGTCCGTCATCACCGCGCTCAATCTCGTGCGGGCGCAGGTTCGCCATTCGGCCACCCTCCAACGCCGTTTGAACTCGACGAAAACTCTCGCAGCCGACCGCGGCAAGTTGGTCCAAGTCCTCGTCAACCTGCTGATGAATGCCGCCCACGCAATCGAAGACGGCGGCGGGGGTAGTGGTAGTATCGTGGTCGAGTCGGCGGATACTCCGGAGGGAATTCGACTCAGCGTCACAGACGACGGCCCGGGAGTGGATCCGCTCATGCGAGAGCGAATATTCGACCCGTTTTTCACCACGAAGTCCGTCGATCGAGGGACCGGACTGGGTCTGTCCTTGTGCTCCGACATTCTCCGACAACATCAGGGCAGCCTCGTGGTGGACCCCGCCTACACTCAAGGCGCTCGGTTCGAAATCATGCTTCCCGCCGAAACCGGGCTCGCCCCCGCAACCGTTCGACCCACCGGGGTACCGAATCCCGACCCCGTTCGTGCTCGCATCTTGATAGTGGACGACGAGGTCGCGCTGGTCCGCGCCTACCGACGCTCACTGGGGCGGTATCACGATGTACTCGTCGCCTACGATGGACAGGACGCGCTCGATCTTCTCAAAGACGATCAAAACTTCGACATGATTCTGTGCGACCTGATGATGCCAATAGTTAACGGCATCGAGTTTTACGAAAAGGCCGCGCTGCTGGCGCCACAGCTACGGCGCCGCTTCGTATTCTGCACCGGCGGCGCGACCACTGTGCGAGCTCTCCAGTTCATATCCGATCGAGGGATCCGGTTATTAGAGAAACCCATAGACAAGGGCACGCTCAATAATGCAATTCACCAGTCCCTGCAACTGCGCGAGAGCTTGTTGGTGAGCGTGGGCACGACGAATTAGCTCATTTTCTGATCAGACTGACTCCGGAATCCGGCGGCTGACCCCGACTTCTCGGACAGAACTATCCCGTCCTCACATCACCACAAGTATCGTCGTCCGCCCCAGGGACAGCACTGGACGAAGGGACGCTCGACTGTCGGCCTCCCGACCGGCACCCCCTTATCGGAAAGCTACAAGGCCGCCCAGGAGCGCTGAACCGGCAGCGATATACTCGTCGCTTCCCCTCGGGGTTGCGTCCTCTCCCTAATTCGAACGAATCGAAAATGACTAAACCGGGAAGGCCATCCCAACCAATCGCTCCCGCGCTTTGCACCGTACGCACAGCCGTCACCTCAAGATTGACCCGCCGCTGCGCGCGCCGTAGTTTATGGGCTCTCTTTCTCCCCCTCCCCTACGTGTTTTACTACTTCGGCTACGGCTCGAACCTCAGCGTCGCTTCCTTGCGAGCCAAAGGCGGCACTCCGCTCGCGTCGGAGCCCGCTGTCCTCCACAACTGGCAACTTCGATTCAACTTGCCAGACTTCTTCCCAATCGAGGGGGGAACTGGAAATGTACAGCGGAAGGCAGGTAGCGATGTGCACGGCGTGCTGCATGCCTGCCGGGATGCAGATCTGGCGCAACTCGACAGACTGGAAGCTGTGGGGATCAGCTACGAGCGAGTCGAGCAATCCGTAGTTACATACAGCGGGCGCAGAGTCCGCGCATTTCTCTACGTCGGACGACAAGAACGATTGGACGACAGCTGTCGCCCCTCCCAGCGCTACTTGAATATCCTCGTACGGGGCGCCAAGGAAATGCGCATCGAGCCAAGCTACATCAGCGCTCTCGAAGAGACCAAAGTCTGCCCCTCCCCCGACAATGCCACATTTATTCCCCCAGCTAACTCGAGCCTAATCTCAGAGAAGGAGCTAGCCGCATCCACTCATTACGCGGCATTGCACGGTCACGTCTTCGACATGTCCGCGGCAAGGGAATCGCACCACTACCTAAGAAGCCTGCTGGCAGGGAAAGACTGCACGCTACTTTTCCTGCGCCGTATGGACACCAGTAGCGGCAACGAACAGAAGTTCGTCGACACCGGAGAACTCACTGACAGCCAGCGAAGCTATCTCAACAATTTTCTTCACGAGTTCGACCGCGAGTACAAATACGCAGGCCGTATGGAAAGCGGGGCTCGTCAAACTCCCTTAGTCGGGCCAACTCGAATCAGTTCTCGCCCGCCCCCGGTCATCCTGGCGGGGCGACGCGAATCCATCAGCCTTGACCCCGGTTCCCCCGAGGACGTGCCCATCGCGCCGGCGTCCATCGCGATTGCGCGTGCCGAACAACGAAACCAAGTTGCCGGCAACGAAAATGCCGGGTTCTTGTCCGCGTCCCACGGACTCATGCCGCAGCAACAACCGCGGCTGTCCCTGTCGTCGGCCTACGCCGCTTGGGACCAGATCGCCGGGGAGTTACCCGACCTGTACCGAAGCCTGCACCTCCGACGGCGAATCGAAGAGCTGCCCGTGCTCGACGCCGGCGAAGAAAATCTGAGCGCTGGCGACCTGCTTCGCGCGAGTTCAATACTGGCGATTCTGTCCCACGCGTATTGGTATGTCGAGCCTCAGCCACCGGACGTTCTCCCTCACGCGCTCTCCAAACCTTGGAAGGTGGTTCGGCAGCGTCTGGACCGGGGTCCTGAGGTCATCAACTACATCGACCTTATCGTCTACAACTGGCGGCTGTTGAACCCATCGCTTCCCGATCCAGTCTGTATCGAGAACATGCGCCTGCTCGTGCCGACCGTGGACAACAAGGAGGAACGCACATTTTATCTTACTCAGACTGAAATCCTAGCTCGTAGCGGCCCCATTGTTCTAGCCATGGCCAACGCTCAGGAAGCCGTACTTCAAGACGATCCGGAATCACTGGAAGCCCAACTGCTCTCGATGCACGCCGTACTGTCCCGCATCGTCTACGGATCTCTGCTAAAAATCAATCCAAACCCTCGTAGCGGCAGTCACGTTGACCCGGTTGTGTGGGCCAAAACTGTCGCCCCCTTCGCGGTGCCCTTTCACCCCGATGTGCAGGGACCGAGCGGGACCTCATCGCCGATTTTCAACGCAATGGATATCTTCTTCGGGCGGAAGGACCACGCGACATTCCTAGGTCGCGAAATCAAAGAGCTCCGAAATACCTACCCTCTGGCGTGGCGCGAGTACCTAGTCTCGCTCACTGAGGTGTCCATTGGGGAGTACATCAAGCGAACCGACTCCGACCTACTCGCAGGCGCATTCCGAGAAACCTTCCAAGTCTACGCCGGCGAGAATGGCTTTCTCGGCCGACACAAGATGAAGGTCTACAGCTACATCGAAATCGCGTTCAAAGTCGGGCGGAGCGTAACGATCGGCGGATTCGATGGCATGTTCAAGGATCGAACCTGGGACGAAATCGACAACGCCCTCGAAGCTTCGCGTAAGGAGCGAGTCGTCCGTCTACCTCAACCTGTGCAAGAAGCGACCATCAAGCCCATTGTAGATCCGACCCAGATGACACATGGAGTGTACCATCTGGAGTTGGACGTGGAAGGCACGGGCGTGCGATATGAGCCCGGCGATCGCTGCGGCATCCTGCCCCAGAACACGGACCGCTTGGTCGAACGTACCCTTCTAGCACTCGGGGCAAGCGGCGACGAGGCCATCTCGCTGACTCCAGAATGGCTGGAAGCCCGTCGTTCCCACCTCGACAGCCGAGGCTCGAACACCCTGCCCGCCCGCGATATCCTTCGCTACGGGCGCATCCGTCCCGTTACGCTACGAGTGGCAGAAGCCCTGCATGCCCGCTCCCAGAGCCCCATCCTGCGGGGCACCATTTCCCAGCTGACAACAGAAGACTGGGAGCTCTGGGAAATTCTAGACGCACTCAGAGCAGACGGATTCGATCCTCGAGGGCTGTGGCACCATGCCCGCGGGGCCAACGACAAGCTCTCCCGGCTGATTCCGCCAGAGCGCTTTCGCATGTACTCCATCTCCTCCATCACAGGGGGTGCGCGAATCGAAGCGGCGAAGAGACTGCAGCTGACGGTCGGGAGACTGCGCTATCAGTCCAAGCAAACTGACACCGCTTGCGAGGGAACTGCGTCAGCCTTCTTAGCGGATTCCGATCAGCAGAGAGTCGCGTTTTTTGTGCAGCGCCCACCTCGGTTTCAGCTGCCTTCCGATCCTCGGCGACCGGTGGTCCTGCTTGCTGGCGGCACCGGCGTATCACCTTTCCGAAGTTTCATCGCCGATCGGACCCGCTCGGAAGCTTCGCTGACATGGCTATTTCTCGGGCTCAAGTCCCGTGAAGATTTTCAATACGCCGACGAATTCACCGCGGCTCTCGAGGCCGGGGGCTTCCGACTCGACGTCACCTTCTCCCGCGACGACGTCTCCATTCGGCATGACCCAGAGCACGGCCTCGTCACGACCGCCGGCACCCCGTGTCGGATCGAGGAGCGAATGTTGGATCCCGACAATGCAGAGCGCCTCTGGGACTTGCTCCTCAGCCAGAGCCACGGCGGGCAGGGAGCGAATGTTTACATTTGCGGACGGAGCGGATTCGCCAAGACCGTACTGAATTCCTTGCAACGAATGCTAGAGCGCTTCCATGCAGGCGATGCAGAAGAGCGAGAGCTCGCCGCAAAAAACGTTCTCTACGGCCTGGTAGCGGAGGGGCGTCTTCTGATGGAGATCTACAGCGACTCCGCGCAGGCCGAGAACGGACCCATTTTTTATCATGTGTCAGACGTCGCCCGCCATAACGATGAGACACACGGATACTGGCTGATCATCGACGGTGCTGTGTACGACGTCACCGAGTTCATTAATCTGCATCCGGGCGGGGCGCGAATTCTCAGAGCCTACGCGGGCATGGACGCCTCAGAAGGCTTCGAACGAGCACATCAATCACGGGCTGAAATTATCGCGATGCAACAGATGTATCGCATCGGTGCCGTCAAACGATTGCAACTAGGCCGGGAAGAGGCCGTCGTCAGCGGACCGAGCGGCGTGCGCACCATCTCTCCCGTCAATGTGCACCGTGCTTGGGAACACGCGCTTCACTTGGTGGTGGAAATGCAGAATGCTTTACGTGCGGACCAGGCACTCCAGACGGCAACCAGTGTACGGGGGGATCCGGAATCCGAGCGCACACCCTACAAGACTTCCCGGAGTATCGAATCTCACCAACGATTCTACCGGAGTCATCTCGATCTATTGCTGGACGAAACACTCCCGGGACTGTGGACTCTGACTCAGGGACTGTTCGCTCCCGCTGCCGATGCGATGTGGGCGACTAATCGAATATCCGACCTTCGCAAATCCGACGACGGAGTGTGGTGCGAGGCCCTCGCCCGCGAGCTCATGGTCACCCCCGCCAACGATCTTCCCGAGCCGAAGACTCTGGTAGACATGTTGGAGCACCTCGAATCGCAAGATTTACGCTTGTTATCGGATCTGAAAATTATATTGATCGCTGGTCTTTCCGTATTTGAACAGCATGGAGAGCGCACCACTGAACGCGGTGCCCGTTCGTTGATGCATGCCGGGCGGAGCACTATTGACGTGGTGGCGGGATACTTTTCTCGGGTCTGCGACGAGCTCAGATCGAAGAAGCAGTTTGAACTGCGCCGGACCATGCCGCCCCCGCCCATTCGCGCCGCGCACGCTCCGCCGCTACGGCTCGTCACCAGCCATCTTTGGATCCTCGAAGAGTTCACAGAGCGCAAACTGGTCGTATTGAGGCGGATGCCAGTCGCTCTCCGAAGCCTCGGCGAGCTATCCACGCAGAACGAACAAATTCTGCAATGCCGCAGCCGCGCGCATTCGCAATTTGGGCTGGTCGTCGATCTGCGCAACGCCCCCGTTCGCAACGATCCAGACTTCGAACGCACCATGGCCCGCCTGCGGCGTGAGCTGGTCGGACATTTTGCGAGAACCGCCGTGTTACTCGAGAGCGCCATCGGTGTCTTGCAGGTCAACCGTCTCAATCGCGACGACTTTCACTATTCCCTCGCGACCCAGAGCGAGAGCACGGCCATCAAGTTCGCGATCGGGGAGCGCTGAGCCCTCGAGCCTTGGGCTCGCTAAACCTTCACGGCGTTGGAGCCCGCTTCGCACAAGACAACTTGGGCGGCTTCGTCGGGCTCCGGAGCCCCCTCCGGTGGATCAAAAGGAGCGCGGCCCATCTGCACAGTTCCCAACTTCGGGAACAGAATAGCTAAGAAATGCTGCTTGAACATGAACCACCAGAAGCTTCGCTGGATGAGCTCCGGACTCATCTTGTGGGCGACCTTCGCGTGTTCTGCCCTTGCATCTGACCAATGCAAGCTGGGCTTTTCGTGATGAATCGTGTGGAAGCCGTTACCGAACAAGAAAAAATTGAGAGACCAGCTCCCGAAATTTCTTGAATGGTTCCAGTCACTCCACGGATCCGTGTGCACATGCTGAGTGTAGTTAAAGAGCATGATCGCCCAGAGCGCAAAAATTGCTGGGATGCCCATGGCGAACAACCAGACGAAGAAACCAACGGACAGGCCGTGCCGTGCAATGGCCACGCCCAGCATCAGCGCTTGCACACCGTACACGGTGGAGTACTGAAGAACGATTCGCCTGAACAGAGCTGGTTTCTGGGTTCGCGCCTTCTTGATGAAGGACTGAATCCAAGCCCCCTGGTAATAGGCGCTCACGAAAAAATAAGTGCCGGCGACCACCGCATTGTGTTTGTTGGTGAAACGCCAGGTGATCGTCGCGTCGCCGTTCTTGTTGACGAACTTGTGATGATTCATGTTGTGTGTCGGCAACCAGGCGAACACAGGGTATCCGTAGAACACCGAAATCCACGACGAGAACAACGTATTGGGGAGTTTCTCACCGAAGGTGGGTCGGTGCATGTGATTGTGAGCAATCACTCCGCAGGCGAGACCGAAGTAACAGCTAAGCGCACAAAGGTAGGGACCGAGTTCGGGACGGGAATAGTGCAGAACGACTAAGGCCGGCGCCAACACGCAGGTCCAGAACAGCGTTCTGTAATCTTCGGTTCGTCGCGGTAACATTTCTAGCTCGACCGGTCGCGGACAAACAAAGTTCGTTCCGCGGCTCGGCCCCGGACATCGCACAACCCGGCCGACAATACAAAGACGAACGCATTCGGCACAATTTGGGCCCCAACAGCCGCTTTCTTACGAGGTTTTTCGCGTCACGACGGGATCGGGACACGGCTACCCGCTCTGGTTCACACCTTGACGGGATAGTTTAGGATGGCTTCATCACCCGTCATGCCACGAAAACCCCAGTCGCTTGCCGGTTGCTCGTTGATGGTGATTTCCAAATCGATGGAGGTAATCTGCAGGTCCGCGTCGAATCGAGCGAACAAGTCGTGAATTAGCGCCTTCCGGGTCTTCACCTCGCGGCCAGCGATGAGCGATATCTCAATGACCGTGTAACGCCCCGACCGCCCTTCCGGGACAAAAAAACCCAGGATCCAGCCGGATGAATCGATGCGCACGTTTGTTTTCCGGCAATCCCAAGACCGCCACCATGGAGGCGTGAATCGCATCCGACATTAGCTGCCGCCGAGGTTTCAAGTGTTCGTCGAGGCCGTAGATCCGGATCATCGTTTTCTCCGAGCTCCTCCGTGGCGGGACGCAGTGGGAGCGTCAATCCAAGGAGGTAGCTATTCGGCCATGATTCACTGATTCCGACGGCCTTCAGCCCCCAGCCGGGACAGGGCGGGCACCATTGCCCCCCCTGTCGGCCTGGACTAGAGATCGGGCGCTCATGACTGGCGCGGACTGTTCACTCTGGCTAACGCGGCCCCCCTGGCGAGCCGGGCTCCTCAGCGTCACCTTAGTTTTGTGTCTCGGCCCGCTCCCGGCCCGCGCCGACGACGTCATGGCGGCTTCTCAAGCATATTCCCAAGCACAAGAAGCCGAATTGGCGGAACAGTTCGGGCGAGCCGCCGAATTGTTTGAGCTCGCCAACCGAATAGCCCCTGCCGCCCCTGCACTCCGAAGCGCGGTGCGCGCCAGGCTCTCAGCAGGACAGCTGGCCCAAGCCGCCGAAGGCGCCGAAGAACTCTTACGAGTCTACCCAGGTGACGCCGATTCAGCCAGCTTGGCCAACGAGGTGCTCGACCAAGCACGACCTGAGCTAGGCCGGCTCAGCGTCCATTGTTCGGAAGCCTGTTCCCTGGTCGTCGACGGACTCGCCGCCACCACCCACGCTGCAGTCAACCACGTCGTCTACTTGAGCGCGGGAGACCACCAGCTGCTGGCGGCGCTGGCGGATGGCAATAAGGTAGAGCGAATACTGACTCTGGTGGCGGGCGCGACGATGACCATCACACTGAGTTCGGAGCCCCCTCCAACGCTCCCCGACGAGCCCGTACCAAGCGATGCCCCCCCGGCTCCTCCTTCTGTCCGAGTCGAACCGCCAGCCAAAAAACCCAGTATCTCACCCGTCGTATTCTATGTTTCAGCCGCTACCACGGCAGCTGTGGGAGGCATCACCCTCTGGTCATACTGGGATCTAGTGAGCGCACGTGACGACTACCGCGCCACTCCTACCCGCGCCGGATTCGACGACGGAGAGGGCAAGGACACCCGAACGACCGTACTCGGCGCGCTGACCGGCGCATTGCTAGCCACTACCGGCGTGCTCGCATTCCTCACCGATTGGCATGACGCCGATCACGCCGAGCCCACGGTCAGCGTGATCGTCACCCGACAGTTCGCAAGTTTCAGCGTGAGCGGGCGTTTCTGATGCTCAGTATTTACCGCGTGGCTGCTGGGCTCGCCATCGTCAGCTCGATGGCACCAGGCTGCGATGAATTCGACGCCGAGATGGAGGCCCTGCTCAACGTCGACGGCTCGTTCGCCGAAATTGATGACGCCGGAAGCCAGCCCGACGCCGATGCCTCGGGGGCGGGGGGCTCGGAAACAGCACCCGACACGGCCCCCCTGCCAGGGCTCGAAGTTGTCGACACCTGCAGCGCAGCGGACCTCCTCCCGCTGTTCGAGGGCTCCAGTCGGAGCGCCAGCATCGACGTCAGCACTCTGACCTCAGCCGAGCGAGAGACCGGCGCCTGTGATATTTCTGAGGGCGTGCTCTATGGATCGGACGCTTACTTCAAGGTACACGCAGCAGCCGGCGACCGATGGCACTTTCATCTGAACTCGGAACCCATAGCTGACATGGCGATCTTCGTATCCTCGGGTTGCGACCCACGTAGCTGTCTCAGTGCCGCCGACGATTGCGCTGCGGGGGAAGCCGAACATTTTACATTCATCGCGGAGTCGGAGGACGACTACGTGATCGGGATCGAGGGTATCGATCCCGTGGCATCCAACCGCGTCCTTTTATTGGCGGTCCATCCTGTCTGCGGGGACGGCATCGAAGAGCACGGTGAGGGCTGTGACGACAACAACACGCTCAACGGTGACGGTTGTGACGCCTGGTGCCGCACGGAACTGTTGGAGGCGAGCGCAGACGAAGTGGAGCCAAACGACGACAGCTACGGAGCCAACGTGCTGCTGGCAGTCACTCCGGGAGACTCCCGAACCCTACGGGGGCAAATTGGCGGCTGCCGGGCGGACTTCTTCAAGCTCAGCGTGATGGCAGACAGTTACGCTTCGTTCGTGATGAATATGGATGAAACGAACTGTGCGAGCCCATCCCTCCAGCTCGAGCTCTGGAACGCAGATGCCGACGCGCTACGCACAGCGGGACTGCTCCAGAGTGCAGGGCGGAGTGAATCAGGAGCCTGCCCAGCATTTTATCTTTCCGACCTACCGGCAGGTGATTACTTCATTCGCATCAGTTCCGACGAGACGAATTACGTCGCATACGAACTGCAACTAGACACGCTCTGATCGACGCGGAGCGAGAGTAGAATTCTGCGCGGGAGCGCGCCGGCTGAGCTACGGTCGGAGGTAAGGGTTGCGCTCCACCCGTCTCTTCGCCTTGTGTGGCTGCGTTGTGGGGTTCACGTGGGGCTTCGGCCCGGGCTTAGGCGTGGGTGCGAAGGTCACGCTGGGAGCCGGCGCGACAGCGGCAGCCTTCGGGGTCGCTCCAGGCTGGGGAACTGAGGGAGCCGCCGCATCGTCTGGAGAGATGTGTAGAGTCGACTCCGTTGCCGGTGATCCAGATCCGAGAGGGGCAGGAGGGATATCGACACCAGCGCCCGTAGGAGGCGCATGCACAGAACGTCCCGCCGCTCCGTCTGATTCGCCAGTCAGTAGCGCTCCAGCGCCGCCGATGAGGACGGCGAGAGCGACCGCCAGCACAGCGTAGACAGGTCCCCGACTCAATTGGGTCGGATTCTCCCCCGTCGGTACGGTTTGGGACTTCCCGCCGGACGATGCACTATCGGCGGGCACGGAGACAGGACGTGACGTCGTTTCGCCGCGACGGATGCCTTCGCGTACAGTCTCGGGGGACGGAGAAATGCACGGGCGCTCTCGCGCCGCCGGCACCGCCGGACTGGGACGAAATCTCGCCTTCTCCGCTGGGACTTCCGAGCCCATCCACACGGAGGATGTACGCATGCCCCCCCCACCCGCGAACGGCTCCAAGGCCTCGCCAAACTCTTCCACCGTCGAATAACGATTCTTCGGATTGTGTGCCGTGGCTCGGCCAATCACCAACAGGATGCCCGGGTCGAGATCCGGACAAACCTGTCCGAGCGGGATGCCCTCTTCATCGACAATCTTGAATATCAGCTCCGTCAAGCTGCGCGCTTCGTAGGGCAATTTGCCCGACAGTCCCCGGTAACAAATCACGCCCAAGGCGTAGATGTCGCAGCGGGCGTCCGCAGATCTCGCGCTGCGGATCTGCTCCGGGGCCATGTAGTTGGGAGTCCCGACGATGGATCCATCCTGAGTGAGCGTCGTTCCTGGAGTCTGATCGATGAATCGAGAGATGCCGAAGTCAACCACCTTGGGCTGCCGCGGATTGCCGTCGCGATCTGTGCAGAGGAAGATATTTGCCGGCTTAATATCTCGGTGGACTATCCCCTCACGATGGGCGGCGGCCACGCCACGCATGACTGGCAGCATCATGCCGAAGAACTCTGCGGGACTCGCCGGTCCCCCACGCATCACAACAGACAGGTCACGACCGTAGAGCCGCTCCATGACGAGGAACATCGAACCATTGTGCCTGCCCACATCGAAGACGGTGACGACGTTTGGATGGTCGATGCGTGCGGCCGCCTTCGCTTCCCGGGCAAATCGCTCCGAGTGCTCTTTGCTTGCCGACAAGATAGGCAACAACCACTTGATGGCCACGGCTTTGCCCGTCAGCTCGTTGGTCGCCGCCAGAATCGCGCCCATGCCACCCTCGCCCAGCAGGCCATCGACTCGATACTTGTCCGCGATCAAGTCGCCAACCTTAGGCACCTCCTCGGCGGGAGAGTCGCTTCGCGTAGAGCTCATAGCAGGATCGCGCCAGCGTAGCTGAATACGCCGTAGACCATCGAAGGGTTGTCGAAATAACGCACCGGGTCGAGACCGGCACTGCCTCGCTCGTGACGCCGACTGACATCAGTGCTGGAAATATTCACGCTTGGGGTTCTGGCAAACCGGCGGAACAGACAATCGTGCTCGGTTAATGACCCAAGTTGACTAATTCCGCGCTCTTCGCCGCTCAGCATGCCGCAGATCCAAGCGTTCGTGCCCTTCTGATCCGAAAAGCCGGTCCACCGTCGCCCGCGCGGCGAGTGAGGACAAAACGCTCACGGCCCCGGACGCGTAGACTTGTAGAGCAGCTCGGCCTCTCGCTCCGCGGTCAGTTCGGTCGCCCGTTCCTCCGCCCAGGCCTGGGCCTCTGCGGTATCCCGGAATACGCAAACCGGAACCGGGACCGGAGCCAACCAGAAAATGGCTTTGATGGCGCCGCGAATCATCCGGGCATTGGAGATGAGCGCTGCGCCTCGAATGCGCGAAAGGTCGATCGCATTCTTCACAAATTCTGCGGACTCTCTTCGACCCCCTGCCGAAGAAATGGATGCGGAGCGAAGATCGATAATCAACACGAATGGCTCGGGGCCGTTCGCGAGTGCCAGGATTCGAGTAAAGAAAGCCCCCATTTCCGCTGAGTAATCCCCTTTCGGAAATCGAATAACTACGATGGGCCAAGTGCTCTGATCAAAATCGATCTGCGTGCCTTGATATTCGCCAGGGTCCAGAGCCAAGGGCGGACGGCTCGACAGGCTCTGAGACCCCGATGGCGGAAGCGAGGAGCTGCCTTCCGGGAGCTCCGGTACGGACACACTGCCCAGCGCGTCCGGGGGCGGCATCGTCGTCTCCCGGTCATCCGGAGACAGCGATGCAAGTCCTCCCGATAGTGGGGAAAAATTCGGAGGAACCGACTCCGGAGGTGCCGTGTTCGCCTCTTCCGGAGCATCGCTCGCCGACGGCGGCGGAACACCGCTCACAGGCGGACCGCACGCGGGCGGTACGATGGAGCTGAGCGGCGCAACACTGGGGGACGCCGCCCGCAACAATTCCACCCGCCGGTTCAAGGTACTACTGCCCTTCCATGTGCGTATGGCATCCTCGTGACTGCGCAATTCATCGGCCATCGCCATGCCAATGAATTCGGCGACATCCTGAGTAGTCCCGAGACTCCCGGAAGCGCGTGCTGCGGCGAGTAGCTCCCGATGAAATTCCGCGCAATCGCGATATCGATCCGCGACGTTCCGTTCCAGCGCTTGATTGCAGACCAAGGATATGGCCTCCGGAACGGACCGATAGCTTTGGTGCAGATTGGGCGCGGAGTTATTGAGTACCTTCACTAGCGAGGCCGCCTCGTTTTCGCCCTTGAACAATCGCTCTCCACTCAGTGCTTCCCAGAGGCAAATCCCCGCCGCAAAAATATCCACTTGCCGGGTGATTCCGGACTCGCCGCGAGCCTGCTCTGGCGCCATGTAGGCGAGCTTACCCTTGAGTTGACCACCGCTTGTCTCGCCGAGCCGATTGGTGGCTCGAGCGACACCGAAGTCGGCGATACGAGTCACGCCATCGGCACCAACCAGAATATTCTGGGGCGATACATCGCGGTGAATCAGCGCAACATATTCTCCGTTCTCAGTCGTCAGTTCATGTGCCGCATGCAGGCCCGCCAACAGATCCAACATGATTCGGATGGTGATGCCTACGGGAGGGACTTCGTTCCGCCCGACCGCCCAAGCCATGACCTGGGCAAGAGTGCCGCCCTTCACGTAATCCATCACCAGATAGAAACCGCCACCGGCTCTGCCAATTTCCTGAATGCCGATCACATTCGGGTGGTGGATGTTCGCCACTAAGCGGGCCTCATCCAGAAACATGGCCGTAAACTCTGGGTTACCCGCCAAGTGCGGATGTAGATTCTTGAGGGCGACGTACCGCTGAAAGCCCCCCAAGCCGGTCCGGCGCGCGAGGTACACCGTGGCCATTCCACCTGAAGCGATTTCGGCAACGAGATCGTAGCGATCAATTCGCCTAGGGCCGTCGTCGGAGTCGTCGATGACTCGCAACCCTCGTGACTCTCGACCACTCATGAATCCCCCAAGGGTACCATGTCGTCCGCGTCATTCCCAACGGGCAACGCGACGTGTCAAGGCCTGAAGAATCTAATCAATTTGCCTATATTGGCAGACTCAGGAGACCGGCCGAACCGGCCGGAGCGCTTGTCAGTCACAAACGCCGGTCGAGTCGCTTATGCCGGTTTCGCAAGGGACACAAAGCTCCCCGGATCGACAGCCATCCTGGTTGAGGGCCCCCCGTTGGAATGCTCCCAGTTCCTTGAGAAAACAGTCTTCGTTGAGACACCTCCCGTCCTCACCCTTGCCGGTCTCGCAATATCGTAGTTCGGGTTTGTCCTCCCCCCCCAGGCCATCGAGCTTTTCGCGCGGCGCGCAGACCGTCCCAGCGTACTGGCAGTCGCGCGGTTTCATTTCGGTGGTTGAACTGCCGAGAGCATTCGTCGGGGTACAAAATCCTACACCTCCGCAACACTCCGGCAGCGGCGTCGGCTCAACCGTCGCACCCGGATCGCTGCAGGAAATCTCGCTCGAGCAAATGCCGAGATCTTCGCTGGTCGTCGGATGGAAACATGGCATGCAGACGTCCCCCTCGCGGGAACAGTTGTCTTGTGGGATATGTGGCAGGTAGTTTCCGACGACGGGGCTCCGTTCAGGGACGCAACGTCCTTCCGCATCGCCGATTGACTTACAGCGCTCCAGCTCGAAATCCCCCCCCGTCTTGGCGATGTACTCCGGTGCACAGCGCTGATCGGTATCGCAGCTATCCACCGGAAGGTAATTATGCAGCGCCGGCGGGAACTCCTCCGTGGGCATGCAGACACCGTGCGAGCAGGGCGGATAGTCTTGCCAGCCCGGCACCGTCTCTTCACCGCAACCCGGCGGGACGACTATGGTGACATCCGGGAACGTCGCATCCGGGCGACGGATTTGATCAGGTGTGTCGGCCGCCGCATCCTCACATTCGCTGCTCGCGGAACAGACGTGGTAAAGAACAACCACATGCCGGGGATCTTTCGCGTCCGCACCGCATGCGCTGTTCGCGAAAACACTGATAAATCCTAGAGCGCTAGCCCTGGTGTACCATTCCATCCATCGTCCCTTCGGACCTTGGCGCCATATCAATCCTAGCTCATTCGGCCGGGTGACAATGGGTACGCCGTCGTGCGAAGGAAGATTTTCGCACTGTCCCGGGAAGAATTACGTCAGCACGCCGTTAGGGAACAACCGCTTCGTCGTCTGCACACACCGAGAGTGCTCGCTGGATTTGTGCCATCGGGATTGCGCCCTGCCCCATGTGAGCGAAATCGTACAGAGGGACTCCGTCGGTATCGATCAGCTGGGTCAGATCATGGGTGCGGCCCTCGGAGTCGGTGTGGCTAAACCTGCCCGTACCAAAACCGTAGGTTTCTTTAGCCTGAGTCGTCGAACAGCCGTCGGCCGCGTCCGCGTGGCAGACGTTGCAGGCCTTCGGCCGCGATGAAGTACCGTGGGGAGCATCCGCCGCCCAGTTGAACCCGACCTTGCCAGACTGGGTCGTCCGCGCACGGTTTTCGAACAGCGAGATGCGCTCGCCGACTTCGTCGCGCTCAGTCGCGCTCATGAAGACCTGCATCGACGGGCACAACGAGCTGATCTTGCCTCGGGAATTTTTACCCAGAAAATATAGATCGATCGACGTGTTCGAGCGCTCCACGTACTCCGCGCCGAAGGTCGTCACGCCCGTCAAATGATCCTTCCGCTGCACGGAGTAGTCCATCGTGACGTGACAGCCGAAGCAGTATTGTCGTGAGTGAGTGTGGCAGGTGTGACACTCCATCTGTTCTGTATGGCTGGCACCCGTGGTGCTGTTCCGACCCATGGCACGCCGCATCGCAGCACTGGCTTGGTCAGATTCCAATATGTCGTGAACCTGAGAAACGGGTCGGGTGCCCCCTGAGTGCAGCCGCAGAGTTATTTCACCGTCCTCGCTTCGCTGAAGGTTTCGGATCGGATCCCCGTTGCAGTTGAGAAACTCCGCCGAATTTTCAGCGGTGGTCTCTGGCTGGCACTCCGGTGACGCCAGCCCACCCGGTAGCAACGGCGCCGTCGCCTTGCCGGGTGTGATGCTCGCATCAATGTTACCGTGACAGTTCTCGCAGCGAATCGACACCTGCAGCTTGGCGTTGGAGTACAAGTTACCATCCCCGTGCACGTCTCTGCCGACGTGACAGTCGGCACAGGCTAGGCCAGCCGTGTGGTGGAGATCCGGAGGGTAGGCCTCAGCGTCCTGGAGATAAAACTCAGGCTGGTGGCCATGCAAAGACTCGCCGATATTGTCGAAGGGTGGCGTTTGGTCCGAAAACCCCCACTCCATCACGCCGCGATATCGCAGACCAATGCGAGCTCCCTGATAGTGGCAGTGCTCACATTGCGAGCTCGGGATGTCGAGAGTCAATTCGTGCCGCACAGGATGAGGCGCGCGATTACGAATGGCCACCGGATCAGCGGAGTCGCTCTTGCCATCGTTGGCATAAACCATATGACAAGACGTACAGCCAGAGGAACGAAAATTCCCCGGAGCGTCATTTGCCCCGAAGCTCGCCTGATGGCATCGGGTGCAGTTCTTAGTGAGATAATGATCCATCGCAGTCGCGATCTCATCCCTGGGGGCGTCATCAGCTGGCGGGTGGGCTTGTTTGAGGGAGGGCACCGCTCCCGCCGGAATCGGCTGGTTCGGATACAGTGTCTCAATGGCGCGGCTCGCGTACTGAGCCACCTGATCTTGCATGCCCGCCTGGAACCGTGCAGGGCCGAAGTGACCGGCAAATGTGGTCATGATGCTGCGCTTAGCGGTGTCGACCTTCTTTTGGTGGCAACCGCTCCCCGTGTTCGCAGAAGAGCTACTGCCACAGCTGATATGGGCGACCCGATAATCCCCGGGATTTTTGAAGCGTAAAACTCCGGGGTCCACGTCATCGAGCTCGTTGACAGACAAATTCTTGATGTAGCCAGCTCGCTCCAACAAGAACGGCTGAGTGATAGCAACGTGCGCGCCTTCTTTGAGTTGGGATTCGGGGTCGCCGCCGTGACATTGAGTGCAGCTGAGCGGATAGCCGGCGTGAGCATTTTCGATACCCACACTGCCGTCTCCTCCCCCATGACAACTCGGCGTTTGACACCCTTCGATGGGTGCTGGAGGAGGCAACGCTGGCGCATCGACCGATGCGTCAACGGTCGGAACGCTCGACCTCGGCGTGCTATCGCCGCTGCAGTTCACCGCCACCGCGACGATAAGCCCTCCCCAGAGGGCCGAACGTTTCATGACGGTCCCCGGAATGGAGAACCGCGGTGATAGCAAGCGTCCGCAGCAGGCCGCTCGCACGGGTCAGGCTGCGCGATACTCAATCCGTACATGAATTCGCCGTGAGTTCCCGAGTCAGCACGCCGCTAACTGTCGTCGTGCAGTACATCGCACCGTTGTCCACATTGACTCGCAAGGTCACCGGTAGACACTCCAGTTCACTTTCCGGGGCCACGCCCAGCAACGGGACAATCAGTGGTACCCAACGGCAAACCCCGTCGTCTCCACAATCAGCGTCTACGGGCCGAGCGTGCCAGTCCGTGTCTGCTGCGCCAAACACGGGGCCTACAGCGTCCAAGCTCGCGTCGACGATTGCATCGCCACCGCTATCAGTCCCCGCCTCCGGGTCGGCCGCGTCAGTCAGACTTGAATCCGCCGCCGCGTCCCGAGCCGACGGTTCAGACATGCCCGCGTCCTCAGGCTCCTGACCAGTAACAAAACTCTTTACATAGACCATCAAGTCATCCCCGAGCCCCGTCACGCGCAAGCCAAGCATCATGCTCATGAAGCTCTGTCCGCCACCGCTGATCGGGAAAAGCCGGTCCGCACCGATGTCCGCGAAGGCCAGTCCGGTAAAATCGGGCACACCGATCTCACACTGCGCCAGGGGCGCCCTGACGTCCGATCTTGAGTCCAGCCGCACCACGTCCGAGGCGTCCAAGCTCACGATTCCAGTATCAGAGGCAGACCCTTCGACGTTTACACCCGGCGCTCCGGAGTCATCTGCGTCCACCGCAGAGCTATCCTCACCTGCGTCCAACAAGCGAGACGTCGGCAACTCCTCTGTCGTGCAAGCCCACAGGCTGGCACCCACTACGCCGACCAGGAAGCGACGCGCGCAACGGACCGACAGAGTAGAAGAAAGCATGCATTCACCCTAGCACCAGGAGCCTGCGGAGCGGGGTCTGCTGGTGAGCCACAAGTCGCGGTCCACGGCGATTGCGCCTATTTTTGCAGCAGAGTGCGGCTCAAGAATCGTCGCAAAAGCTGATCGCTGAGTACACGCGCCGGTTGGTGTTGCCCCATCCAATAGCCTCGGTGCACGCACGCGCTCATCTTTCCGCCCCGCCAAAGTCGCTCGGCGATGTGTTCCTCCCGCGAACTGCCCCGTGCCACCTTGACCATGTACTCGCCGTCCAAGAGGGAGTGGCCGTCCGCATCGTAGGACACTTCACAGCCAACGACGTACGGCATGTCTGGCTCCAAACGCGCCGGGCGGTCGGTATCCCAACCGTGACCCGCGCCCTCAAACACGTGAGCCTCCACATCAATGCCCAATTTCCGCAAGCTCCGCTCGCGTTCCTTGCACACGGGCAGATCGTTGGACAGGTCGCGGGTCCCCCGGAAGCTCAAGTAGGGGGCCCCTGTGAGCTGGTCGCTGATTCGGCGCTGAAAACACGGCCCGTAGAAGTCGACGTATGCCGCGAATCCCTTGTGCCCTGGAACCAAGGCATCCCGCACCCGGCGATCCATGCTCACGCGCACAGCCATGCCGCCATAGGAGAAGCCGATAACTGCTACTCGGTCGCCGTCAATTCCCGGATGACTACTGAGTAGCTTCAGTGCGGCGTAGGCGTCTGCGACGGCGTCAAACTCGGATACTCCCAAGACATTCAGCAGGTAGGGCGAACCTGTGCCCAGCCCTCTCGGCCGGTAGTAGTCGATCACCATCACGGCGTAGCCCTCAGCGGAGAATTCCGCTCCGTAGCGGCGTTCTCGACCGGGTGTGATGCCACCGCTACCCGGGATCAGAATAAGTGCCGGGACCTTCGCCTCGGATGACGCCCCGGCGGGGAGAAACAGTTCTCCAATACCGGTGGTCGGAATCGCTCCCGATAGGTCACCGTAAATCACGTCCAGGGCGTGCGGTGTCGTCGTCTCGAAATACAGAGGCCCGCTCTGTTGACCCATCGTCAAGCGCCGTTGGGCTCCTGGCAGCTGGGGAAAATTGGGTAAGACCGCACGAACCATACCGGCAGTGCGGCCCGTCACTAGGAAAGCGCTACCACCCGCCGTCACGACTGCGGCCAGCAGCAGGGTAAGTCGCTTCCATCGAATTTTTTTCATGCGCTACTTCGGGCGAATGCATAGCCCGGCGCTCGGGGCCCGCACACTACCATCGGGCCTCGGCACCCAAACGGACGAAGCCGGCCCCGAGTCGAAACTGGGCCGGCTTCAAATCCGTTTGGGTTAGCGTAGGGGACTAGTAACGTCCGCCGCCGCCGCCGCCGCCGCGACCACCGCCGCCACC
>JABSRN010000079.1 GCA_013214025.1 Polyangiaceae bacterium | reverse complement strand
TGTTGTCGCTCAACAACATCCGCGTGATTCTGTGCGCGAGCGGGTTGAACCATGGATCGCCCCTATTTCCTCTTGGCAGGGGGCTTCTTCTTCTTGCGTGACGCGCGCTTGGTGCGGGCGCTAGCCTGACCTTCGCTTTGCCGGTAGGAGTCGCCGTCAATTTTCACTATCTCGACTCGATGGCACAGGCGGTCGATCAACGTGGTCAGGCACGCTGAACCCTCGAAGACTTGATTCCACTGAGCAAATGGACGGTTCGTCGTCAGCACGATGGAGGCGTTCTGTTCGTAACGACGGGAAACCACTTCGTAGAGCAAGTCGGCGTGGTGGTTGTCGTAGCTCAGATAGCCGAGTTCATCGATGACAAGCAGGCGCGGCGAGACGTAGCGCTTCAATCGATTGTGCAGCATCGACCCGTTGTACGAGCTGAGATCGTTGAGCATGTCGCTCGCGCTCACGTACCGCGTTGCCCAACCGCGAGTCACCGACGCGTACGCTAGATTGCGAGCAAAAAGGGTTTTGCCAACACCGTTGGGCCCGAGAAATATTACATTCTGCCCTTCGTCGACAAAGTCGAGTGTAAACAGCTCGTCGATCTGAAGGCGGTCGATCTTGCTGGGGTGCTTCCAGTCGAATTCCCCACGGCTCTTGAAGTTCCCGATTTTTGCATTGCGCATCCGGTACTCCTGGCTGCGGCGCGCCCGCTCCACTTCTTCTAATTCGATGAGCTGCTTCACCCAGGGCTCTCCCCCCACGTTGGCCCAATCTGAGAGCAGTCCGTGGAGTCGCAGCTGCATGGCACGCTCACGCAACTCCTCCGGCGTCGGTGGTCTCTTTCTAGGCATTGGGCTCCTCCTTGGAGTCGGTGTCCTCGTCCGTTGATTGGTCCTCGCTGACGTCGTCGTATTTAGCGAGATCGGCTTGCCGCACGGTCAGCTCCTGCAGCTCCTGACGTGGTAATCGCGCTGGAAGTACAGGGTTCTTGCCGAGCGCTCGCGCTCTTTGTTCCAGCAGGAGGCTGACGGCGTTCGCTGACACGATACCGCGGGCATTAACCTCAATCACTGCCGCCTCAAGCTCTTCACCGCCATGGGAATCCAACAGGTTGAGCAGTCGAGAGACGAGCCCTCCGATGTTGTGACCTCGCTCCGCCCCTCGGTGTAAGAATTCTTCAACGGCAGGCGCCGCCGCACGCAGGCGATCCCCCGCGCTGGCCTGCCGCGCCTTTCGTTTAAAATGTTTCAATTCTTCGGTGTGTACTGGATCCTCGATGCTCGCTCGGCGATCAAAGCATCGCGGGTGGGCCGCGCTCACGTCTCCATCTGCCACTACCCGGATGCGGTCATGGGTAGCCAAAACATCCACCACCCGGCGCACGTACTTGGCGGGCACTGAGTAATCGTTGGTATCAAAACGGAGCCAGGGAGTACGCCCAATCGACACGGCCTTGATCTCGTGGGTAAGAAACTCGTCGTTAGGCAAGTCGCGTAGTTTCGCCTGTTCTTCGGCAAAGACCTCGCTCACCTGTTTCGTGTCGTCCTGGGGCCAGCGACGTTTTGCTGACACCTCAACGCTCCAGAGCCGTGCTTCCTCATTGAGTCGGGCGATGCTGCGAAATTCTCGCGCGGCAAAAAAGTTGTCACGTATGTAACGGATGCTTCGCTCCACACGACCTTTTTCGTTGCCCCGTCTCGGCGCGGCAGCCCGTGGCTCAAAGCCAAAATGAGTCGCCAATTCCAAAAGACACTCGTTGAACCGGATCGCGCTGCCATCCCGCTCGATCACCGCGGACTTCAGGTTGTCGTACAGAAGGCTCCTCGCCGTGCCGCCAAAGAACGAAAAGGCATCCACATGGCCCTGCAGAAAGCTCGACATCTGCATGTCGAAGAAAAATTGTAACCAGATCATTCGCGACCACGACAGCGTCATCACAAATGCGTACAGCTTTCGCTGCGCGCGTCCGACACTCACTGCCCCAAAGCAACCCCAGTCCACTTGAGCTTCCTCTGCTGGGAGTTTCGACAGCCGTAAGAACGGCTCCGGGGCCTTGCGGGGGCGCAGCCGCGCCACGACTCGCCGCAGATGAGATGCGCTGCCTGGATAGCCTCGCTCTTGCGCCATCTGGAATAGTCGAGAGCTGTGTGGCCGAGGATACTTTTCCAGCGTGTCCGTCAGAAAATCCACATACGGATCTTCAATGCGAGTTCGGCGGAGAATGACTGGCACGCGCTGGTAAGCCATGCTGCGCGAGCACTCGCCGGACAACGTCATGGTGCAGAGCAAGGGTTGTCGCGATGGTGCCAACTGGCCACTGGTCCACGAGGCGGTGACGCAGAATGACGGCTTCGACACTTGGCTCAACGCGTTTCATGTCAATGCTCCTTCCACGTTACGCGTGTACCCATGGGCGCGGGAGACCGCGCCTTCGCTTGCCTGATATCGCCAACACATCGAGACGGATGCGAGGGCCGCAAGAGCGCCCGCACACGGTGCACCGCCGTAAATTCGGCAGCCCTCCGGTAGCTGGCGCCAGGCTCGTCTCTGGCGCCGCTGACTCGGCCGGTGGTGGTGGCTCTCCATTTCGGGACTCCGCCGCAGATTTCGATGGCACATCGTGATGCCCCTCCTTCCAGGGCCCCGCGAGCATCGGCTCTCCGCCACCTTTCTTGGAACCGTGATCCATCAGTTTTTCTTGGCGTGCCTCGTAGCGAGCCAGCGCTGCCGCATGCATCTGGGCCCCTTGGCGGCTCTGTTGCTACGACTCTCGGGCACGCCGTTTTGACTCCTCGCGAGCTGGCTTCGAGCATGCCTTGCCGCAATAAATGTTGCCCCGATCACACCATCGGCAAATCACCACAAGCGCCCCGCACCGGCGGCAGGCGTACTGTCTAGCTCTGGTGTCAGTTGCGGTACAGATACGCTTCGGATCGCGGGGTTGTGGAAAACTTGCTCGCTTCAGCTAGCCGTGTGACCTCTCACCCACGCCAAGATCGACGGATGTGTACCGTCGCTGGCGTTGGCAGAGTCTGGGTTTGCTTGCACGCACTCCCAGACTCGACTTGATTGTGTATCG
>JABSRN010000078.1 GCA_013214025.1 Polyangiaceae bacterium | reverse complement strand
GGTCCAACCAATCCGGAATCGACACCCCGCTGAACACCAGCGGACTCTCTTCTTCATCCACAGCCACTACCGTCGTTCGGTACCACTGATCCAGATACGCGGTTGATCCCGCCACCGAGGTGATCACCGGAGCGGCGTTTTCGGCAGAAATCTCGCTCAAAGAGAACTCGTCGAAATAAATGGTCCCCGAAAAATCAGCGGACGGCGTCGTAAAAATCCGTATTTTCATGACGGTCTCGGAACCGCTGTTCCAAATCCCTGAATATCGTGTCCAGACCGATGCGGTACCGGGGGAAAAGGTTTGCTGAGTTTCCGTTTGCGCGGTCGGCTTATCACTCAGATCGAACACAGCGGTTCCGGATGTCTGGGCGGCATTGAGCACCCAGAAGCTGAGTTCATAATTTGTGTTGGATGTGACCGGAACCTCCTGTGTAGTCGCCGAAATCAAGACATTGGATTCACTGCTCAACCTTAAGGACGAAATGCCATTCGTTGAGGTGTCGGTCGATACGGAGACCCACCCGCCTCCCGGAACATTCCATCCCGTTGTTCCGCTCTCGAAGGAAGGGTTCACGATGAGATTAACCGGCACAACGA
Organism: Polyangiaceae bacterium; assembly: GCA_013214025.1. GTDB lineage: Bacteria > Myxococcota_A > Polyangia > Polyangiales > Polyangiaceae > JABSRN01. Next base: position 6,723 of record JABSRN010000078.1, on the reverse strand, counting down.
GAGCGGGAAACACCGCAATATTAAATTCCTGATCCACTGTGACGGATCCGTCTGTGACCGATAGGTGTACCGAGTGAACGCCTTCATCAAGCGCGGTCGGAGTTCCGCTTAAGACGCGATCACTGAAGCTCAGCCACGACGGAATCGTTGTGCCAATAACCGTGAGGGAATCCGCATCTGGATCGACCGCTTCCAACGTATAACTATAACTCTCCCCGAGCCGCACCACTGGCTCCGGCGTGGAGAGAATCAGCGGCGCATCGTTACCGACCCGGCTGACTTGAATGAAGAACGTTTGATCGACTTCATGTCAGGCATTCCGCCCATGCCGCCCATCGGATCTGCGCCACCGGCGGGCATCTCGGGTTCGGGCTTAGGGATTTCGGTAATGGCGCACTCAGTGGTCAGCAACAATCCGACGATGCTGCAAGCGTTTTCGAGAGCGATGCGGACGACCTTGGCTGGGTCAATCACACCGGCCTTCACGAGATCACCGAAACTGTCGTCAGCGGCGTTGTAGCCGAACGCTCCCTTACCGGACTGCACGCGATCGATGACGACCGGAGCTTCTTTGCCGGCGTTGGATGCGATGTGAAACAGCGGAGCCGATAGGATCTCGATCACCAGGTTACCGCCGACGGCTTCGTCGCCGGACAGTTCGTCCACAACGGCTTTGACGGCTTTCGCGGTGCGGATGAGCGCGACGCCCCCGCCAGCGACTACGCCTTCGGCCACAGCTGCACGGGTTGCCGCAAGTGCGTCGTCAACCCTGTCTTTGCGCTCTTTCATTTCGACTTCGCTAACGGCTCCGACCTTGATGACAGCTACGCCGCCGACCAATTTGGCGAGTCGCTCCTGAAGCTTCTCTCGGTCGTAATCGCTGGAGCAGTCCTCGATCTGGGCGCGAATGGTTGTCTCCCGAGCCTTGATTTCTTTCTTCTTGCCGCCACCGCGCACGATGACCGTGTGGTCTTTCGTGATGGTGATGTTCCCGGACTGACCGAGATCTGCCAACGTGACGGTATCTAGCGGACGGCCCAGATCTTCCATGAACGGCGTCGCACCAGTCAACGTCGCGATGTCTTTCAACATCTCTTTGCGACGGTCGCCAAAGCCAGGCGCCTTGACGGCGGCTACTTTGAGCACACCGCGGAGCTTATTAACGACCAAGGTAGCCAGCGCTTCCCCGTCGATGTCTTCCGAGATGATAACGAGAGATCCCTTTTTTTCGTTGATCAGCTCAAGCACCGGGATGAGATCCGACATGTTCGAGAGCTTTTTCTCAGCGATGAACACATAGGCGTCTTTCAAGACAACCTCCTGTTTCTGCTGGTTCGTCACGAAGTACGGCGACAAGTATCCGCGGTCGAACTGCATGCCTTCGACGATTTCCACCTCGGTTACGATGCCTTGAGCCTCTTCCACAGTGATGACGCCCTCGGGCGTGACCTTGTCCATGGCCTCCGAGATCATTTCGCCGACTTCAGTGTCGCCATTGGCGCTGATGGTGGCGACCTTGAGCAGATCGTCTCCAGAGACCTTCTTGGATTGCTTGGTGACCGCTGCCATCGCCGCAGCTGTAGCTTTTTCGATACCTCGCTTGATGGGCATAACGGGAGTGCCGGCTTCTACCTGGCGCAATCCGCGGGAATACAATGCCTGCGCCAACACGGTGGCAGTCGTCGTACCGTCGCCGGCCTCATCGTTGGTCTTAGACGCGACCTCTTTCACCATCTGGGCGCCGAGGTTGGCCAGTTTGCCCTTGAGCTCGATCTCCTTGGCGACGGTAACGCCGTCTTTGGTGATGATCGGAGCGCCCCAGCTCTTCTCTATAGCGACGTTACGGCCACGGGGGCCGAGAGTTACCTTTACTGTATTCGCAAGAGCATCGAGACCGGCCTTGACGGAGGTTCGGGCGTGACGGCTGTAGGCGATCGCCTTGGACATTCGGGGGCTCCTTGGACACTAGGGTCCGTGTAGAAAACTGGGGCTGTTTAAGCGCACTCTCAGTTGATGCGCGACAACCAAATGTGAAATCGGGTGAGAATTCCGCGGGAGCTCTGCTCCATGCCAAATTGGCACGAAATCAGCGAACCGCTTCGATCCACGGGCGGAACGTAAGTCGTGCAGAGCAGAGGTCAAGCCCTCAATTTTACGACTTGGTCCGGCGCCCGGTCCGACGCAAAGTTCTTGCGTTTCAGCAGGTTCGGGGATACCTCGGCCGCGTCTGTTGAGGCGCCGGCGCCACAGTTTTTCGTCCCCACGAAAACAGTGACTTAGGACCCCTGGACGGACTCACGAACAAGATTCAAACTTACTTGAAAGAGAAAGCTCTGGGCACTAGGTTGCCCCGCCCCTCTGGGGGATCGTCTAATGGCAGGACACAAGATTCTGATTCTTGTTATCTAGGTTCGAATCCTAGTCTCCCAACAAATTGTCTGCTCTAGGACGCCCATCAGAAGGAGCGTTCAGTCAACGAGTGAACACTAAGTATTCAGCAGGTCCCATCGTCTAGTGGTTAGGACACCGGCCTCTCACGCCGGGAACAGGGGTTCAAGTCCCCTTGGGATCACCAAAATCGACAATAAATCTTCTGCGTCTCGGGCTCGGGGGCCCAGCAGGAATATCCCCGCTTCACGATTCGCGGTGGTTTAGCTTTCCCACGTCACCAAAAGGCCGTTGGGCCGGTGACTTGACGCGGTGTAGGTGAACGGGTGACATCTCGGCATGCCCTCACGGGCAGGGAGGTTACAGCGTGGCGCGGATCGATCCTTTGGCGATATTGGTCTTATTGGCAGCCCTTGCCGGTTTGTCGTTTGCGGGTGTCTCGACATCTGATTTCATGGCTCATCTCGATCGTGAGGTGCACGGTGTCCACTGCTCGTTCTTGCCGGGATTAGCGGACGCGGACGTCAGCGGCTCGTCCGGGTGTCAGGCCACTATGATGAGTCCGTACTCGTCGATCCTCCGGGAAAAGATCTGGGGCGGAATTCCCGTTTCACTCGGGGGCATGGCGGTCTTCGCGTTTATTGGATTCTTCGCGGCCTGGATCCTCGTGAGCGGAAAGCGGAACGACAGCCGTGCAACCGGCTTTCTGTTCCTAGCCACGGCATTGCCGAGCGTTACCTCTGCCTTTATGGCGTACCTCGCTCTCGCAACATTGGATGCGGCCTGCAAACTCTGCATCGGTATGTACATTGCCAGCGGCACGTCATTGCTTTTCAGCGGGATCTTGTGGGCCAAAGCCCGGGGCGCTGCGAAATTGACCGACGCGGAAACCCTAGCGGCCCAACGCACCCCCTGGGCCGTGCTCGGACTCTCCTTCGTGTTGGGTTTGGTCTTCGTGGGGGCCCCGGCGGCGACCTACGCATCGTCTGCGCCTGACTTCTCAAGTTACATCGGCTCCTGCGGTAGCCTGACAGAACAGACCGCCCCCGAGGGCATACTGCTGCCCGTCGGCAAGCCCGTCTCCGCGAATCCGGTCGAGATGATCGAGATTCTCGACCCGCTGTGTCCCTCGTGTTCAGCGTTTGAAGAACGCTACTTGGACTTGCCCGAAGCCCCGCAGGTTGCGCGCAAGGTTCTCGTCTTCCCGCTCGATAACAGCTGCAACTGGATGATCGACAGCGCTATCCACCCGGGAGCCTGCGCCGTGAGCGAGGCTATGCTGTGCGCCGGGGACAGCGCCGAATCCGTTCTGCGCTGGGCCTTCGCTGAGCAAGAAGCCATCATAGCGGCATCCAAGGCCGATCCGGAGGCCGCGGGTCGCATGGTCTCGGCCAAATTCCCGTCCTTGGCGGCATGTGTTGGCTCGCCTGCTGCCAAAGCGAAGCTGAACATTGCCTTGCGGTGGGCCGTAAAGAATCGCCTTCAAATACTTACGCCCCAGATCTTCGTGGGCGGCATGCGTCTGTGTGACGAAGACACGGATCTCGGGCTCGACTACGCGCTGCCCAAGCTGGTGGAGCGAGCGCGCACCTCCCCGCTGAAGCCTGGCACTACCGAATCCACAGCCGTCACCAGTCTCTTGCCCTCGCCGACCACGGTCGCCGAGGCTGCCGACAAACGACCCGCTCCCCTAGCGCCTTCGACACCTATAACGCCGGAGCCGATCAGCCCAGACCCTGAGCCCGCTCCCCAAGCGATTGAAGAACCCACGCCGGTCGCGCCACCCCCGGATCTCGCCGCTCCTGCCGCTCCTGCCGCTCCTGCCGAGGTCACAGAATGAAACACTCCGTCGTTGCTATCATCGCCATCGCATTTCTCTTGCTGCCGCCGTTCCTTGTCGCCCGTTGGGCTAGCCAAGCTGCCGAACGTCTAGAGACGGCCTCCGCCGAGGAATCCGATGAGCCTCAGGTAGGCATCGCCTCTGCTGCGAACGCCCAATACTGCACTCCCCGGCTCCGTAAAGTGCTGCGCCGTGTGCTCCAGAGCTGCGGTCTCGTGGGGGCCGCTGCCGGTCGCGGCTGTCAGCCCGCCGATGTGAAGAGCGTCGCTACGATGAGCGGTTCTGACTTCAACGAGTTGTTCTTGCCGATGCAGAAACGCGGGGGCATCGTCCAGTACGAGAAGGGCTCGGGAGAATTGGACGCACCCGATGGAACGATGATCAACGACCTCTTTGCCGATCGACGTGGCGCTAGTTATTTCTTCGTCGTGTCTCGAGCGTCCCCAGAAGGGAACCCTGAGTCGAATCGAGAACTATCCCGTGAGCGTGCGGAATCTGTCCTAACGCATCTGCAGGCGAAGTTTAACGATCCGGATCTAGCGAGCCGTGTTGGCCTACTCTGGCTGGGCGAAGAGTTCGCTCAGCTAGATCCCAGCTTCTGCGACTGGAAACGCAGCGGCGAAGACTCAGCCTGCGCCACCGAAGACCTAAACCGGAGCGCGTTCATAACCTGGATCGACTGCACACTCTGATGAAGATTAGCCTCCCCGTCCCTTGGACGGCCCCCCTCCTCCTTATCTTGCACCTCGGTGTCTCTGGATGTGATGACACCAAGCCCGCTCCCAAGAAAGTCTCGACGGGACGATTTCAAGCGGTGGCGGCGAAGGGGCCGGACAAGAACCAAATCGAGGGCTTCTGTGATGCCGCTACCTCGGCGCCCTTCGCCAAGCGGAAGTTCGATGAGCCGCTCAAGGACGTCGGTGGTTGGCGCTGGGTCAACCTGTGGGCCACCTGGTGCAAACCCTGTATCGAGGAAATGCCGCTCCTGCGCAGCTGGGCACCCCGTTTGAAGAAAGACGGCGTCCCGATGACGCTCCAGTTCGTATCCGTCGACGAAGATCTTGAGGCCCTCGCCAAATTCCGAAGTGCTCACCCGGAATCCAAGAGTTCCGCCCATTTGGCGGACCCTTCTGCACTCACTGAGTGGCTCACCGAGCTCGGACTGGACGAAGGTGCGGGTTTGCCGGTGCACCTCATTATCGACCCGGAAGACCGCATACGCTGCGTCCGTGCTGGTGGCATCAGTGCGCACCACTACGACACCGTCAAAGCGGTGTTCAAGTCGGGTTCGAGAACGTAGCGGCCCCGAGCGGTTGCGTTGCGGCGGCTCGGCTACGCGATACCGCCGAACTGGCTGACGCTCTGTTCGGCGATCAGTCGCGACGCCTGAACGCCATCGAGAAAGTTGCTGAAACTATCGTGGTCCAGAGCCAACACGCGCTGCAGCTCGGCGCTGAGCTCACTTTTACCGGCGAGCACATCCGGTTCCATCAAATTGGCCAAGGCATTCGATGCGCACACCACGACATCTGACGGATCCGCCTGATCCAAATCGACCAGTCCCTGCAGGTGCTCCAGTTCGTGGAATTCGCACGCTCTGGCGATGCTCGCCGGCAGTCTCCAGTGCTCGCACACCTTGACGCCCAATTCTCCGTGGGACGGCAAGCCCAGGGCGTTCTCGCTGGCACTATGGCTCAACCGGTTTTCTTCGCTGAATCGCTGTATCTCCCGAGCGTGCTCAGGAAACCACCGCGAGTAAACGAGCTTACCCATGTCGTGCAACAAGGCCGCGACGTAGACCTCTTCGGCCTTGGGCGGCTTGGCGATCACGCGGACCACACGCTTGGAGATCAACGCGGTGAGGTAAGAGTGAAAGCTGAACTCGCGCAGGCTCTCCGGATCTGTCGGCGCCAAGGACTGCACGACCGATTGACTGAGCGCGATTCGATAGACCTCCCCCATGCCCAGATACGACACCGCGTATCGGATACTCGTGATCTTTCCGGGCAGCGCGTAATAGGTCGAGTTGATGGTCGACAGCACTCGAGCTGACATGCACACCTCATTCTCTACCAAGTCAGCAATGCGATCTATCTTCGCATCGGGCGTCTGAACGGCAGCGATCAGTTCCATCAGCACTGCAGGCAGCGGTTCTAGCTGGCAGATCTTGTCCAGCAATGGCTCGTCATCGAGTGGGATCGGTGGCAGTGCCATTGGTTGATACGCATGGTATGCTGCGCCGTAGCGAGCACTGCACGCTCAAGCTACCGGACATCTCCCGATTCGGCGTCGTGGTAACTACGGACAAATGTGTAGTTCTGGAAAGATTTCTCTATCGTACACACTCGCCGATCCCTGAAGATCTATCACATCCATCGATAGTCCTCGCAAGTCCCAGCCATGTGTGATCAATCAGACTGATGAGCTTAGAAATGGTGACACCAGTATCGCAGGAATTCGTTGGAGCTAAGTTGGGAGATGAGCGGCTGTCGCGG